>NZ_JAMYTB010000002.1:0-610239 GCF_040322275.1 Mesorhizobium sp. M0174 | reverse complement strand
TGGTCGGCGCCGCGCTTGGTCATATTGACGAGATGGGCCACGATGTCGCCGTCGATCTCCTTCGGATTGACGAAATGCGTCATGCCGAATTTCTCGCCCCATTCTCGTCTGTCGTTGTTCACATCGACGCCGATGATCATGTCGGCGCCGGCAAGGCGCAGGCCCTGGATGACGTTGAGGCCGATGCCGCCGAGGCCGAAGACGATCGCCGTCGCGCCTTGCTCGACCTTGGCCGTGTTGATCACAGCACCGATGCCGGTGGTGACGCCGCAGCCGATGTAGCAGATCTTGTCGAAGGGCGCGTCGGCATCGACCTTGGCCACCGCGATCTCGGGCAGCACGGTGAAGTTGGAAAAGGTCGAGCAGCCCATATAGTGGAACAGCCTGTCCTTGCCGATCGAGAAGCGCGAGGTGCCGTCGGGCATCAGGCCCTGTCCCTGCGTGGCACGGATGGCGGTGCACAGATTGGTCTTGCGCGACAGGCAGGACGGGCACTGCCGGCATTCCGGCGTATAGAGCGGGATGACATGGTCGCCCTTCCTGACCGAGGTGACGGCCTTGCCGACGTCGACGACGATGCCGGCGCCCTCATGGCCGAGGATCGCCGGAAACAGGCCTTCGGGGTCGGCGCCCGACAGCGTGAACTCGTCGGTGTGGCAGATGCCGGTTGCCTTGATCTCGACCAGCACCTCGCCATCGCGAGGACCCTCGAGGTCGACCTCCATGATCTCCAGCGGCTTTCCGGCGGCGACAGCAACAGCGGCGCGCGTTTTCATCAGGCAATCCTCCCAAGACAACCCATAGAGTTTCACATTCGGCATTGCTGCGGATCATCTCGGAGTCGAAGACCGCAACACGCTCATTCACCGCCGTATTCCCACGAAAAGGCATAGGACTAAAGCAGACACGCAAGTCCACTTGCAGGGCTTTGATAAATCTTGTGGGGTCCGCTAAGCTCATTGCGGGCACCTTGAATTCGCGCTGGTCCGGGAACAATCGGACTTTAGTGCAAGAACAGGCAGTTTTATCGATGACGAGCGCGGTGCCAGGCACACTCGCGGCCTTTTTGTACCTATTTTTCCAGACCGCCGACATTGCGGACGTGATGGCCCAGGAAGTGATGGGCAAGCAACCGGTCGCAACCGACAGGCCGGAAAGAAAGATAACCGAAATCAGAATAGGTTATTTGCGGGCCTACGCGCCGCAACTGGCGCTTTCCCTGCTGGACCTGCCGCCACGCGACCAAGGTGTTGCCGGCGCCAATGTGGCGATCGGCGACAACAATACGACAGGAAAGTTCCTCAGCCAGAAATTCAGCCTCGACATAACCGAGATCAAGCCGGACGCCGACGCGGTACAAGCCTTCAACGATCTGATTGCCAAAGGTGACCGCTATGTTGTCGCGGACCTCTCGGCTAGGCAATTGCTGTCGATCGCAGACATCGCCCGCGACAAGGGCGTTCTGGTCTTCAATGTCGGTGCCACCGACGACAGCCTGCGCGAGGAAGACTGCCGCATAAATATTTTCCATATCGCGCCGACGCGAAGCATGCTGGCTGACGCGCTGGCCCAGTATCTCGTGGTAAAGAAATGGCCGAATTGGGTGCTGCTCTACGGTTCGCATGAGCAGGATCATCTCTACGCGGACGCGTTGCGCCGCGCGGCGGCCCGCTTCGGCGGTCAGATCGTCGCCGAGAAGGAGTTCAAAGACACCGGCACGGCGCGCCGCACCGACACCGGCGCCACGCAGATACAGCAGCAGATTTCCGTGTTCACGCAGGATCTGCCGGAGCATGACGTGGTGCTTGTCGCCGATGAGAGCGAGGTGTTCGGAACTTATGTGCCCTACCGCACCTGGACACCGCGGCTGGTCGCCGGCACGGCGGGCCTTGTCGCGTCGTCCTGGCATCCCGCGAGCGAGCAATGGGGCGGCATCCAGATGCAGAGCCGTTTCCTGAGGACGACCGGTCGGCGAATGCTGTCCAAGGACATGTCGGCCTGGACGGCGGTGCGGGTGGTGGGCGAAGCCAGCACGCGGACCAATGGCGACGATCCGAAGAAGATCGGCGACTACATCCGCTCGGACGATTTCTCGGTCGCCGCCTTCAAGGGACAGAAGCTGACCTTCCGCAAGTGGAACCATCAGCTTCGCCAGCCAATCCTGCTCGGCGACACCAAATCCGTCATCTCGACATCGCCACAGGAGGGTTATCTCCACCAAATCTCCGAGCTCGATACGCTCGGTATCGATCAGCCGGAAACGAAATGCGTACTTAAGTAGAACCAATCGGGAGGAATCTTCGTGCAGAGACGAGCTTGCGCACTCGCCATTCTCGCAACCGGCGTCATGGCCAATCCGGCGTGGGCTTACACCGTTTATGTCTCCAACGAGAAAGACAATACGATAACGGTCGTCGACACGGCGACGATGCAAGTGGTGAAGACCGTCGAAGTCGGCCAGAGGCCGCGCGGTATCACCATCTCGCATGACGGCAAGTTCATCTATTTGTGCGCCAGCGATGACGATACGATCGAAATCATCGATAGCGAGACGCTGCAAATTGTGGGCACGCTGCCATCCGGCCCGGATCCCGAACTGTTCGTGCTTTCGCCCGACGGGACCACGCTCTACGTCGCCAACGAGGACGACAATCTCGTCACCGCGATCAACATCGAGAGCAAGCAGGTCATGACCGAGATTCCCGTTGGGGTGGAGCCTGAAGGCATGGCTATCAGTCCCGATGGCAAAACCATGGTCAACACCTCCGAAACCACCAGCATGGCGCATTTTATCGACACCGACAGCCATGAGGTGACCGACAATGTCCTGGTCGACACGCGTCCGCGCTTTGCGCAATTCAAGCCCGACGGATCACAGATCTGGGTCAGCGCCGAAATCGGCGGCACCGTCAGCGTCATCGATAGTCTCAAGCGCGAGGTGGTGAAGAAGATCCAGTTCGCGATTGCGGGACTGCGGCCCGAAACCATCCAGCCGGTGGGCATCGCGATCAGCGCCGACGGCAAGAAAGCCTATGTCGCGCTCGGCCCGGCGAATCATGTCGCCGTCATCAATACCGAAACCTACGAGGTGGAAAAATACATCCTGGTCGGCCAGCGCGTCTGGCATCTCGACTTCACCCCCGATCAGAAGACGCTGATCACCACCAACGGCAATTCCAATGACATCACCTTCATCGACACGGCGACGGACGAGCCGGTTCAATCGGTTACGGTGGGCCAGCAGCCTTGGGGCGTGGCCATATCGCCCCACTAGACCGCAGCAATGATCAGGGAGGCCGACGTGATGAATATTTGCCGCGGGGATGTTGCACGTGCACTAGATAACCAGCGCGCCCCGAAGGAGCCAGCGGCATGCAGCATGTGAGGACAAGCGGAGCTGGAGACGAGGTGGCGGCGCTCGATGTTGCCGGCGTCAGCCATTCCTATGGTCCGAAGCGGGCGCTCAACGATGTCTCATTCTCGATCGCGCCGGGAACTTTCACCGTTCTGCTCGGCCTCAACGGCGCCGGCAAGACAACTTTGTTTTCACTGATCAGCCATCTTTACGGCACCCGCCGCGGATCGATCCGCATCTTCGGCCATGACGTCAGCCGCGCTTCGGGCGAAGCGCTCAGGCGTGTCGGCATCGTGTTCCAGGCACGCACGCTCGACCTCGACCTCAGCGTCCACCAGAACCTCTCCTACCACGCCTCATTGCATGGCATCGGCGGACACCATGCCCGGCAGCGCATTGCCGCGCTGCTGGATACAGTCAACATGCAGGGCCGTCAGCATGACAAGGCACGCAGTCTTTCCGGCGGCCAAATGCGGCGCATCGAGATCGCGCGGGCGCTGCTCCACCGCCCTTCCCTGCTGCTGCTCGACGAGGCGACGGTCGGTCTCGACATCCAGTCGCGTGCGGGCATTCTGGGCACCATCCGCAAGCTCGTCGAAACCGAGGGCATCGGCGTGCTGTGGGCGACGCATCTGATCGATGAGGTCGACGACGGCGACCATGTCGTCGTGCTGCGGCAGGGCGACCTGGTGGCCAAGGGTAAGGTGGCCGACGTCGTTGCGACGAGCGGTGCCAGTTCGATCCGCGACGCCTTTTCCAAGCTCAACCGCATCGAAACAAGCGGCATCGCGGAGATGTCGCCGTGAGCGCTCCCGCAATGCCCGCAAAAGTCGCGACCCTCACGCCGGTGAGTTTCGAACAATTTGGGCTCCGTCACTACCTCATTTGCCTCAAAGGGATCGTCGTGCGGGAGTGCCTGCGCTTCCTGCATCAGCGCGAGCGCTTCATTTCCTCGCTGGTTCGGCCGCTCGTCTGGCTGTTCATCTTTGCCGCCGGATTCCGGCAGGTGCTCGGCGTATCGATCATCCCGCCCTACAAGACCTACGTGCTCTACGAGGTCTACATCACGCCGGGCCTGTGCGGCATGATTCTGCTGTTTTCGGGCATGCAGTCTTCGCTGTCGATGGTCTATGACCGCGAAATGGGCAACATGCGCACCCTGCTGGTCAGCCCCTTCCCGCGTTGGTTTTTACTGATCTCGAAGATGCTCGCCGGTGTCGCCGTGTCGATCGCGCAGGTTTACGCGTTCCTTATCGTTGCCTGGTTCTGGGGCGTCAAGGCGCCGCCGCTTGGCTATCTCACCGTACTGCCTGCGCTGTTCCTGTCAGGCATGATGCTGTGCGCGCTCGGCATGCTTTTGTCCTCGATGATCAAGCAGCTCGAAAACTTCGCTGGCATCATGAACTTCGTCATCTTTCCCGGCTATTTCGCTTCTCCGGCACTCTATCCCTTGTGGCGTATCCAGGAGGCTAGCCCCCTGCTCTACAAGATCTGCCTCGCCAATCCTTTTACTTACGCCGTCGAACTGATCCGCTTCGCCTTCTACGGCCAGGTTGAGTGGCTGTCGCTAGCCGTCGTTGCCAGCTGCACGCTGCTGTTCCTTGCCGCCGCCATCATCGCCTACGACCCTTCGCGCGGCCTGATGACCCGCAAACAGGACACGGGAGGAAATACCTGATGGCACGAATGAGCCTTGTTCGCGGCCTGGCTCTGGTTGCCATGCTCGCGCCGGGCATCAACGCCATGGCGGCGAACCCCGATCCGGACTGGCCCTGCATGCAGCGCAAGGTGCCGCAACTCTCGCTCGGCCAGATCTGGAACGGACGGGACCTTCCTTCAGCGGCGAAGGACTGGTCGAAGGACCCCACCATCTCCGCCCTGATCGAGGAAGTGGCAGCTCGCCGGATGCCGATTGCGGAAGCTCAAAAGAAGATCAGGGATTTCGCGGCTTCCTTGCCGGCAGAACAGCTTGCACCCAAAATGGCGATGCTGGTGCAAGGCATGTTCGATCACCTGGACGCCGAGCGCTCGCAGGTGATTTCGGGCATTTCCCGCTACGCCCACAAGCAGCTCGAAATGGCCGCCGCGTTGCGCAAGGAAGGGTCCGATGTCGATGCGTTGCGGGCCAAGCCGGATGCAGATCCCGAAGAGATCGATCGGCGAACCGAAGAGCTGAAATTCGCAACGCGAATTTTCAATGAACGCGTCCAATCACTGACTTACGTCTGTGAAGTGCCGACGATAATCGAGCAGCGGCTTTATCAATTGTCCAAGGTCGTCTCGGAAGCGCTCGGCGCGAAGAAATAGAACCCCATTCGATCGTCGCGGCGGATATCACGAACCCCGGCCGGGCAGCACGCGCCAGCGCTGCACGAAATAACCGGGATGCGTCTCGATCCACTGAGCCACCAGCGGCTGCGCCTGCATGAACGCGGTCCCGGGATTCATCGCCAGGCCGTCCACCATCTGTTCGCGTTGTTCACAGGTCTGCGGCACAGCCGTCAGGCAGACCATCATAACGAGCGTGTAAAGCATTGCCCCTTGTCCCCATCGAATCCCGAACTCCATGCCGGGAGGTTTCCGTGATACCGACCCGTCTGCAGAGGTCGCACATACAGATCGCTTACGGGTGTGAAAGGACGTGGCCCCCGCTCTTTCGCGCCGCAACATAACATACCGCTAATCTAACGCCAACGACCGCAGGGCGTTCTCCAGAGCAATCGCGTCAGGTTGCGCCGCGCCAATGTGGTGACGATGGTCCAACGTCGATGATTCCGAGCTTCACGGGATTTCGTCGAGGTCATCAAACCGGCAGCCCGAGTTGCTTTCGCAGGCTGTTGTCGAATGCGGATGCGGGGACGAAACGGCGCAGGAAACTGACCTGGCGCGCCATTGTTCCAGCCGCATAGCGCCTCTTCGGAGCGGGATCGGTCGCAGCCGCCAAAACGGTCCTGGCCACCACTTCCGGCGCATCGCCTTTTTCCATCGCTTTGCGCACAGCTGCATTCATGCCGGCGCGCGCAGAGTCATAGATATCAAGCAACTGATCCGGCCTGGCGAGATTTTCTTCAAATGAGGTGCGGGTATAGGCGGGCTCCACCAAGACGACGCGAATACCGAAAGGACGCAGTTCGTGGTCGAGCGATTCGGAATAGCCTTCAACGGCATGCTTGGTCGACGAATAAAGCGCGAAATAGGGAGCTGGGATGAACCCCTGCACCGAGCTCAAATTGACGATTCTGCCCTTGCCTTGACGGCGCATTGTCGGCAGGACCGCTTTGGTTACTCGCATAATGCCAAAGACGTTCACGTCAAACAGCGACTTGGCCTGGGCCATCGAAGACTCCTCCGCGCCACCAAGCAGGCCAACGCCGGCATTGTTGACGAGCAGGTCGATGCGCCCGGTCTCGGCCAGCACGTCCTGTACAAGTTTCGCCACGGACGCGTCATCGGTCACGTCGCCGGTCAGCATGGTAATGCCGTCGGATCGTTCGGCGACTGCGCGACGGCTGGTTCCGAACACGCGAAAACCCGCGTTCTTCAGGGCTTTGGCCGTTGTGTGCCCGATGCCGCTGGATGCCCCGGTCACCAGGGCGACGCCTAGATTGGTCTTGTTCATGGAGGTCACATCCTTCTTCGTGTTTGGACCGGCGGGGGAGAAGCGCGAAAGGTCGGAGCGGAAGGCGTCAATCATGAGCGCCTCCGGTGCTCGCGCCGGCCAGATCATCCGTCCAGCGCCGGAACAGCGCACTGGCATTAACGCCTCCGAAGCCGAAGCCATTGGAGATTGCGTAGTCCATCGCCATCGGCCGGGCCTGGTTTGCGACGAAGTCGATCCCGTCGCCGGCCGGATCGGGAGCGCTCAGATTGAGGCTCGGCGGTGCCATCTGATCCCTGAGCGCCAGAATTGCGAAGATAGCTCCGAGCCCGCCAGCGGCTCCGAGCAGGTGTCCGGTCGCCGATTTCGTTGCACTGACAGCTATCGCGAAATCGCGCCCGAACACGCTCTTGATCGCTTCGATCTCACCCAGGTCGCCCACCGGCGTGGAGGTCGCATGGGCATTGAGATGACGAACCTCGCGGGGCGAAATCCCTGCTTGGGCGATTGCGATCTCCATGGCCCGGCGCGCACCGTCGCCGTCCTCGGGACCGGAGGTGACGTGATGAGCATCGGCCGTCGTGCCGTAGCCGACAAGCTCGGCCAGCGGTCTTGCGCCGCGCGCCAGGGCGTGGCTCAATTCTTCGATGACCAGCATGCCGGCTCCTTCGCCCATGACGAAGCCGTCCCGCGACTTGTCGAACGGTCGGGAGGCCTCATCCGGACGGTGATTAAAGGAGGTCGAAAGAGAGCGTGCCGCGGCAAACCCACCGAGGCTCACGATATTCATGCATGCTTCCGTCCCGCCGCACACGGCAATATCGGCTTCGTTGGCGCGAATTAGGCGAGCCGCATCGCCGATCGCCTGAATGGCGGCCGCGCACGCCGTCACCGGTGCACCGAGCGGACCTTTGAAGCCATAGCGGGTCGAGATGTGGCCTGCCGCGAGGTTCACCAGGAACGACGGCACCGTAAAAGGTGATAGACGGCGGACGCCGCGTCGGTCGACCGTGCGCACCGCCTCGGTTATGGCCGGGAATCCGCCGACGCCCGAGGCGATGATCGTGGCCGTGCGCAAGCGACCTGCTTCCGAGACGGGTGCCCATCTTGCTTGGGCGAGTGCCTCTTGTGCAGCCGCCAGCGCAAAGAGAATGAACCGATCTACCTTGCGCTGATCCTTCGGCGGAAAGACGGCACCCGGATCGAAACCAGCATCCGAATCCTCGTCCAGCGAGGGAACCACCCCTCCGATCTTCGCCGGCAGGTCTCCCACCACATCATCCGGAAGCCTCCGGAGGCCCGAGCGGCCGGCCAGGAGACGCGACCAGGACGCTTCGACATCGGCAGCAAGAGGCGTGACCGCGCCCATGCCTGTTACAACAATCCGTCGCATCTATTTTCCTATCAGTTTGGGTGCGCCGCCGGCGCTACCACGCCGTTCAAGCGCCGGCTGCTTCGCGAACCTGATCGGTCGCCGCATCCAGAAAGGCCTGCGCGAGGTCGGGATCGTTGACGACGCGCGATAACATCAACGCACCGACCATCGTCGAGAGAATGGCCATGGCCTTGCCATCGGAATCCCCGCCACCGGTCCCAGCTATGAAACCGCCGAGGATCTTGAGATGCTCCTTGATCCCGGCTTCGAACGGCGCTTTCACGTCCTTGCCCTGTCTGCCGGCATCCGAACCCAGCGCTACGATCGGGCAGCCGTCCATCTTTTCTCCGCGATGGTCCATGCTGAGGTAGAACGCGATCACCGCGCCAAGCGGATCATCAGGGTTTGCCGCAGTCGCGGCCGACCATCGATGCGAGGCGCTCTCCATCGCCCGCCTGGACGCCTGCGCCGCCAGGTCGTCCTTGGATGCGAACTGCTTATAAAACGCGCCTTGGGTCAGTCCGGCACCCTTCATCAGATCCTTAAGGCCGATACCATCAAACCCGCGCTCCCGAAAAAGGCGGCTTGCCACGTTGATTACGGTTTCGCGGTTTTCCGCGGCCTGGGTACGACTTACGCGCATCGTTAGCTTCCTTTTTGGATTGCATTCGTAATCTATAAATCATATAGAGGTCGAACGCAATCTAAAAAAGGAGATATGAGATGATCCGCAATACCCTGAGCGCATCGCTCCTGGCCGCGCTGTTTCTCGCGACCCCGGCTTTTGCCGAGGAGGCCACCATCGGACGCCCGATCGAGGGCGGCAGCCTGCACGAGGGACACCTTGACATGGTGGTCTACTACGTCCCGGCCGACGGCGACCTCTTGGAGGTCACCGCCACCTTCGCGCCGAAGACCGAGGGCGATCCGCTGCGCGTCGTAATGGGTCTCGCCGACGACGACTCCGTGGCCTTTTCCATGCCGGGTCACCAGGGCTCGCTCTACACGTTCTCAAGGTCCGGGGATGAGGTGACGGTCTCGACCGGGACCGACATGCATCTGCGAGCCGACGCGACAATGCGCTGAGCCGAAGTTCAGACCGCAACCTGCGTGCTGCTGGCCGTTGGCTCTCGCGTCCGCGCGAGTCGCCACACGGTGCCTCGATCACGCCATCTAATAAGTTTGGGGCAAGCGTTTTGCCTGCACCGCGCGCCCTAACTCGCGCGACCTCCAGTGTTCGGTTCCTCGTGCGGATAGAGCTTGCCGAACAGGGGCAGGTACATCGCGCCCTTGCGCATCAGAAAATCGTGGAAGGTCGCCATCGCCGGCGAGATCGCGTGATCGCTGCGCATCACCGAAAACCATTGCCGGCGGATCGGCATGCCGACAACGTCGAGGATAACCAGCCGGCCGGCTTCGGTTTCGGCAGCGATGGTGTGGGCAGAGATGAACGCGATGCCGAGCCCGGCCATCACCGCCTGCTTGATGGTCTCGTTCGAGTCCATCTCGACGCCGAGATCGTCGATGCGGCCGGGCACGTCGCTCAGGAATATTTCCAGTGAGATGCGCGTTCCGGAGCCGGGCTCGCGAATGAGGAAATGCTCCTCGGCGATCCGCTCCTTGGAAATGTCGCGTGCCGACGCCAGCGGGTGGTCGGGTGGTGCGATGATGACCAGCGGGTGATCGCCGAAGACCGAAGCACGCACCGGGACTTCCTTGGCCGGGCGTCCCATCAGCGCGATATCGATGTCGTGGTTCTTCAGATTGTCAATCGTCTCGGCGCGGTTGCCGATGGCAAGGTGCATGTCGATATCGGGATGTTCCTTCATGAAGGCGGCCATCAGCCGCGGCGCGAAATATTTGGCCGTGGAAACGACGCCGAGCCGCAAGCTGCCGGCGCGCACGCCCTTGATCGCATCCATCTTGTCTTCGAGCAGACGAAGCCGCTCCTCGATGGCCTGTGCCGTCTCGACGAAGGCCAGACCTGCGGCAGTGGGACGCATGCCATCCGACGTCCGGTCGAACAAGGCCAGTTGGAACTCCTCCTCCACCTGCCGCAACTGGATCGTCACCGCTGGAGGAGACAGGCCTAACGCCTTGGCCGCGCTGACGATTTTTCCGTGGCTGATGATTGCCTGAACGGTCTTGAATTGCTTAAGCGTGAGGTTTCTCATATGGCATACTAAAATTTTTTTACTGCCGGAGTAAAGTTATTGAATTTTACTTATCCAGCGTCGTTTGTTCTCCTTTCCCAATCCGGCCGACCCCAGGAGAGGCGGCTGGATCGGGAGGTTACGATGCCAGCGGCAACGCTCGACGCTTTTCTGAACTCCTATCTTGGCGAGCCGGACGAACCGCGCTCCGCGGTCGTAGCGACCATCCGTCAGCTGACGCAGGCGGCCACCACGATCCGCAACACCATCAATCAAGGGGTGCTCGGCACGGCCTTTGCCGGAACCCGCGGCGCCAATGCTGACGGCGACATCCAGAAGGATCTCGATGTCTTTGCCGATGACATCTTCCTCGACGCCATGCGCCACGCTCCGGTCGCGCTCTACGCTTCCGAGGAACTGGAGCAGCCGGTGCTGCTCGACAGGCAAGCGGCTCTTGCCATCGCCATCGACCCGTTCGATGGCTCATCCAACATCGACACCAACGTGTCGATCGGAACGGTCTTCTCGCTCCTCCCTGCAATTGGTGCGCCGGATAGGAATCCGGCCGCCTCGTTTTTGCAGGCAGGCGTGAACCAGCTGGGCGCCGGTTTCTTCATCTACGGGCCGCAGTTGGCGCTGGTTCTGTCGCTCGGCAGCGGCACCCATGTCTTCGTTCTCTCGACCCGGCTCGGCACCTTCGTCCAGGCCTACGAGAGCCGGATCATCCCACAGCGAACCCAGGAGTTCGCCATCAATGCCGCCAACTACCGGCATTGGGACGAGGCGGTGCGGCTCTACATCGACGACTGCCTTGAAGGCACCGAAGGCCCACGCGAGAAGGACTTCAACATGCGCTGGATCGCCTCCCTGGTCGCGGACTGCTACCGCATATTGATGCGCGGCGGCGTATTCCTGTATCCGGGCGACAAGCGCAAGACTCACCGCCAGGGGCGACTGCGCCTCGTCTATGAGGCAAACCCGATCGCCTATCTCGTCGAACAGGCGGGCGGTGCCGCCACCGATACGATCACCCGCATCCTCGAAATCGAACCAGAGAACCTTCACCAGCGCGTGCCCATGGTTTTCGGATCGGCGCGCGAAGTCGCGCGCGTCACCCGCTACCACACCGAACCGAGCGCCATCGGCGAACGCGCGCCGCTGTTCAGCCGCCGCGGCCTTTTCAGGGCCTGAACACCATGTCGGCAAAGCACCCCATCATTACCATCACCGGGTCGTCGGGCGCAGGCACCACCTCTGTGAAGCGCATCTTCGAACTGATCTTCCGGCGCGAGAACATCGGGGCCGCCTTCATCGAAGGCGATGCTTTCCATCGCTACGACCGCGCCACGATGAAGGCGAAGGTGGCCGAGGAGGAAAAGGCGGGCAATCCGAACTTCACCCACTTCCATGCCGAGGCCAATGAATTGGCAATCCTAGAAGAGGTATTCGAGGAATATGGCCGCCGGGGAACCGGAAAGACCCGCACCTACATCCATGACGAGGATGAGGAGAAGCAGTACGGCACGCCGCCGGGACATTTCACCAAATGGCGCGAATTTCCGCCGAGCGACCTGCTCTTCTACGAGGGCCTGCATGGCTGCGTCGTCACCGACAAGATCAACCTGGCCAGGCACGCTGACCTTAGGATCGGCGTGGTGCCAGTCATAAATCTGGAATGGATCCAGAAGATCCACCGCGACCGCGCAACGCGCGGCTATTCCACAGAGGCGGTGATGGACGTGATCTTGCGGCGCATGCCGGACTATGTCCGCTACATCGTCCCGCAGTTTTCGCAGACCGCCATCAACTTCCAGCGCGTGCCGATCGTCGACACGTCCAATCCGTTCATCGCACGCTGGATTCCGACGCCCGACGAATCGATGCTGGTCATCCGCTTCGCCAATCCCCGCGGCATCGATTTCCCCTACCTGCTTTCGATGATCCACGACTCGTTCATGTCGCGGCCGAATTCCATAGTGGTGCCCGGCAACAAGCTCGACCTTGCCATGCAGCTGATCCTGACGCCGCTCATCCTGCAATTGATCGAACGCAAGAACCGTGTGTCGTGAGGAGGACGCCATGAACAGCCAGGCAGCAGCATTGAAGCCCGTCGCCGCCGTCTCGGAGCGCAACATGGCGAACGCCATTCGCGCATTGGCGATGGACAGCGTCCAAAAGGCCAATTCCGGTCATCCGGGCATGCCGATGGGCATGGCCGATGTCGCAACGGTGCTGTTCAGCCGCTTCATCAACATCGATCCGTCGGCGCCCAACTGGCCCGATCGCGACCGCTTCGTGCTGTCGGCCGGGCACGGCTCGATGCTGCAATATGCGCTGCATTACCTGCTCGGCTACGAGGACATGCCGATCGAGGAGCTGCAGCGGTTTCGCCAGCTGGGCAGCCGCACCGCCGGACATCCGGAATATGGCCATGCGCTCGGCATCGAGACGACGACCGGTCCGCTTGGACAAGGCATTTCGACCGCGGTCGGCATGGCGCTGGCGGAGCGCATGCTTGCTGCCCGCCACGGCGCCGATCTCGTCGACCATTTCACCTACGTGATCGCCGGCGACGGCTGCCTGCAGGAAGGCATCAGCCACGAGGCGATCGATCTTGCCGGTCACCTGAAGCTTTCGCGGCTGATCGTCTTCTGGGACGACAATGCGATCTCGATCGACGGACCGACTTCGCTGTCGACATCGATGGACCAGCC
Organism: Mesorhizobium sp. M0174; assembly: GCF_040322275.1. NCBI lineage: Bacteria > Pseudomonadati > Pseudomonadota > Alphaproteobacteria > Hyphomicrobiales > Phyllobacteriaceae > Mesorhizobium > Mesorhizobium sp. M0174. The sequence continues at coordinate 597,044 of NZ_JAMYTB010000002.1, read as the reverse complement.
GGTACGGTTCAAAGCCGCTGGATGGCATGTCCAGTCGGTGAACGGCCACGACATCGAAACCGTTGCGGCGGCAATCGAAGCGGCGCAGCAATCGGACCAACCGTCTCTGATCGCCTGCCGCACGGTGATCGGCAAGGGGGCGCCCCACCTGGGCGGTTCGGAAAAGACGCATGGCGCGCCGCTTGGCGATGCGGAGATCGCCGCGACGCGCGAGAACATCGGCTGGGCCTACGCGCCGTTCGAGGTGCCGGACGATATCCTTTTCGCCTGGCGCGAGATCGCCAGCCGCGGTCAAGCGGTGCGGCGCGCCTGGGAGCAGCGGCTTGCCGCCTCGCCGCAGCGTGGGGCCTTCGAGATCGCGGTCGCCGGCGCCCTGCCCGAGGCGATCTTCGAAGCGCTCGGTGTTTTCCGCAAGGAGCATGTCGAAAAGGCGACCAAGGTTGCGACGCGAAAAGCCTCGGAAATGGCGCTCGCTGCAATCAACTCCGCAACGGAACTGACCGTCGGCGGCTCCGCCGATCTGACGCATTCGAACCTGACGATCACCAAGGGGATGGATCGCATAGCGCCTAATGACTATGCCGGCCGCTACATTCACTACGGCATCCGTGAGCACGGCATGGCCGCGGCCATGAACGGCATCGCGCTGCATGGCGGCTTCGTGCCTTATGGCGGCACGTTCCTGTGCTTTGCCGACTATGCGCGCGGCGCGATGCGGCTCTCGGCGCTCATGGGCCAGCGCGTCATCTATGTGATGACGCACGATTCCATTGGTCTCGGCGAGGACGGCCCGACCCACCAGCCGGTCGAGCACCTGGCGATGCTGCGGGCGACGCCAAACCTCAACGTCTTCCGTCCGGCCGACATCATCGAAACGGCGGAATGCTGGGAACTGGCACTGAGAAGCGAGAACCGGCCAAGCGTGCTGGTGCTCTCGCGCCAGAACCTGCCGATGCTGCGCCAGGGGCACGGCGACGAGAACCGGTCGAGCCGTGGCGGCTACATCCTGCGCGAGCCAGCCCGGCACCGCGCCGTGACGCTGATCGCCACCGGCTCGGAGGTCGAGATTGCTATTGCCGCCGCCGAACGGCTGGAGACCGAGCACGGCATCGCCGCCGCGGTCGTCTCGATGCCGTGCTGGGAGCTCTTTGAGGAACAGGACGCGGACTACCGCAAGGCCGTCCTCGGCTCGGCGCCGCGCATCGCCATCGAAGCCGCAGCACGGCTCGGCTGGGACCGCTGGATCGGCGACACCGGCGCTTTCGTCGGCATGGCTGGTTTCGGCGCCAGCGCCCCTGCCCCGGATCTCTACCGGCATTTCGACATCACGCCCGAAGCCGTCGCGGCAGCGGCGCTGAAGCTCATCATCTAGGAGGACGACCCATGGCCCGCATCACCCTTCGCCAGCTTCTCGACCATGCCGCCGAGCACGGCTACGGGGTGCCGGCATTCAATATCAACAACATGGAACAGGGCCTCGCCATCATGGAGGCGGCCAGGGCCTGCGACGCGCCGGTCATCATCCAGGCCTCGCGCGGCGCCCGCTCCTATGCCAATGACATCATGCTGGCCAAGATGATGGAGGCTTTGACCGAAATCCATCCGGCCATTCCGCTCTGCATCCATCAGGATCACGGCAACAACGAAGCCACCTGCCTGTCGGCGATCCGCCACGGCTTCACCTCGGTGATGATGGACGGGTCATTGATGGCGGACGCCAAGACGCCGGCGAGCTACGAGTACAACGTCGCCATCACCGAACGTGTCGCACGCATGGCGCATTGGGTCGGCGCTTCAGTCGAAGGCGAGCTCGGCGTGCTCGGCTCGCTGGAAACCGGCCAGGGCGAGGCCGAGGACGGGCACGGCGCCGAAGGTGCGCTTTCCCATGACCAGCTTTTGACCGATCCCGATCAGGCGGTCGACTTCGTGACCGCCACCCGGGTCGACGCGCTGGCGATCGCCTGCGGTACCTCGCACGGTGCCTATAAATTCAGCCGCAAGCCTGACGGCGGCATCCTGGCCATGCAGGTGATCGAGGCGATCCACGAAAAGCTGCCCAACACGCATCTGGTCATGCATGGGTCTTCCTCCGTGCCGCAGGAACTGCAGGACATCATCAACAACTATGGCGGCGAGATGCCCCAGACCTTTGGCGTCCCGGTCGAGGAAATCGAGCGCGGCATCCGCTCCGGCGTGCGCAAGGTCAACATCGACACCGATTGCCGAATGGCCATGGCCGGGCAGTTCCGCCGCGTCGCGACGCAGGACCCGCGCGAATTCGATCCGCGTAAATTCCTGAAACCCGCCATGGACGCGCTGCGCGACCTTTGCCGCGATCGCTTCGAACGCTTCGGCACCGCAGGCCACGCGTCGAAGATCAGGGTGATCGCCATGGATGAGATGGCGAAACGTTACGCCGCAGGAAAGCTCGACCCGCATATCGCAACCGCGAAAGCCGCCTGAGCGGCAAACAGGAGACCTGTCATGAACAAGATCGACATGCCGTCAGCAGGCACGCTCAAGGAAGGCAGCGAACGCTACAGGTCGGGCGTCATCCCCTACAAGAAAATGGGCTACTGGGAGCCGGACTACCGACCCAAGGAGACCGACCTGATCGCCATGTTTCGGATCACGCCGCAGCCCGGCGTCGACCACGAGGAGGCGGCCGCCGCCGTCGCCGGCGAATCCTCTACCGCGACATGGACCGTGGTGTGGACCGACAGGCTCACCGCCTGCGAGCTTTATCGCGCCAAGGCGTTCAAATCCGAGCCGGTGCCGAACACAGGTCCCGGCACCAGGATCGAGCAGCAGTACTTCGCCTATATCGCCTACGACCTCGACCTGTTCGAGCCAGGCTCAATCGCCAACCTGACTGCATCGATCATCGGCAACGTGTTCGGCTTCAAGGCAGTCAAGGCCTTGCGGCTCGAGGACATGCGCATTCCGGTGGCTTACCTCAAGACCTTCCAGGGCCCGGCGACCGGCATCGTGGTGGAACGCGAGCGGCTCGACAAGTTCGGCCGACCGCTGCTCGGCGCGACGACCAAGCCGAAGCTTGGCCTGTCAGGCCGCAACTACGGCCGCGTCGTCTACGAGGCGCTGAAGGGTGGCCTCGACTTCGTCAAGGACGACGAGAACATCAACTCGCAGCCCTTCATGCATTGGCGCGACCGTTTCCTCTACTGCATGGAGGCTGTGAACAAGGCGTCGGCCGCCACCGGCGAAGTCAAGGGCCATTATCTCAACGTCACCGCCGGCACGATGGAGGAGATGTACGAGCGCGCCGAATTCGCAAAACAGCTTGGCTCCTGCATCGTCATGATCGACCTCGTCATTGGCTATACGGCGATCCAGTCGATGGCCAAGTGGGCACGCCGCAACGACATGATCCTGCACCTGCACCGGGCCGGCAACTCGACCTATTCGCGCCAGAAGAACCACGGCATGAATTTTCGTGTCATCTGCAAATGGATGCGCATGGCCGGCGTCGATCACATCCATGCCGGCACCGTGGTCGGCAAGCTGGAAGGCGACCCGCTGATGATCAAGGGGTTTTACGACACGCTGCGCGAGGAGCGCACGCCGCAGAACCTCGAAACCGGGCTGTTCTTCGATCAGGACTGGGCCTCGCTCAACAAGGTGATGCCCGTCGCCTCGGGCGGCATCCATGCCGGCCAGATGCACCAGTTGATCCATTATCTCGGCGAGGACGTCATCCTGCAGTTCGGCGGCGGCACGATCGGCCATCCGGACGGCATCCAGGCCGGGGCGACGGCCAATCGCGTCGCGCTGGAGGCGATGATCCTCGCCCGCAACGAGGGCCGCGACTATCTGCGCGAAGGCACCAAGATCCTCGAACAGGCGGCCAGATGTTGCACGCCGCTCAAGGCGGCCCTGGAGACGTGGAAGGACGTCACCTTCAACTACGAATCGACCGACACGGCCGATTTTGTGCCGACCGCAACGCCGAGCTTCTAGACGAAAGGAACCGTCGCCATGATGACCAATCCGGGAAACAAGGTCACGCAGGGACAGTTTTCGTTCCTGCCCGACCTGACCGATGAGCAGATTTCGGCGCAGATCAAATACGCGCTGAAAAACCACTGGGCGGTCAGCGTCGAATACACGGACGATCCGCATCCGCGAAACACCTATTGGGAAATGTACGGCAACCCGATGTTCGACCTGAGGGACCCGGCGGGCATCCTGCTTGAAGTCAACAATTGCCGGAAAGCCATGCCCAACATGTATGTCCGGGTCACCGCCTTCGATTCGACCAAGGGCTGGGAAGCGCCGCGCATGTCATTCATCGTCAACCGGCCACCCAATGAACCCGGCTTCCGGCTGCTGCGCCAGGAGCGTGACGGCCGCAGCCAGGGTTATTCGATCGTGCCTTATGCGACCGACAGGCCCGAAGGCGAACGGAGCTAGGCGAAACCATGCTGGACGCGATAGCAAAGCGCGCTGCCGCGCAGGGCGAATCGGTCGATCTCCAGGCCGAGTTCGAGGCGTCCAACATCGACGAGGTGATGGATAAGCTCGACCGCGAACTCGTTGGCCTAAAACCCATCAAGACCCGCATCCGCGAGATCGCGGCGCTGCTTTTGGTCGACCGGCTTCGCCGCAAGTTCGGTCTGACCTCGGGCGCGCCGACGCTGCACATGAACTTTACGGGAAATCCCGGTACCGGAAAAACCACCGTGGCGCTCAGAATGGCAGAAATCCTGCATCGTCTCGGCTATGTCCGCGAAGGGCACATGGTCGCGGTGACGCGCGACGATCTCGTCGGCCAATATGTGGGCCACACCGCGCCCAAAACCCGCGAAGTGATCAAGCGCGCCATGGGCGGGGTGCTTTTCATCGACGAGGCCTACTATCTCTACAAGCCCGAGAACGAACGAGACTACGGTCAGGAATCGATCGAAATCCTGCTGCAGTGCATGGAAAACAACCGTGACGATCTGGTTGTGATTCTTGCAGGCTACAAGGACAAGATGGACCGCTTCTTCGACAGCAATCCCGGCATGCGCTCGCGCATTGCCCATCACCTCGATTTTCCCGACTACGGCGTCAGCGAACTCAAATCGATCGCCGAGATCATGCTGGCGGAACAGAATTACCGTCTCAGCGAAGCGGCGGCCAAGGCGCTCGAAGAGTATCTCCCGATCCGCATGCGGCTGCCGCATTTCTCCAACGCCCGATCGGTCCGCAATGGGCTCGACCGCGCGCGGCTTCGCCAGGCCAACCGGCTTTTCGCGTCGCGCGACCGGGCGTTGACGAAAACCGATCTTATCACCATCGAGGAATCCGATATTCGTGGCAGCCGCGTATTCGCGGAAGGTAAGCTCGAAGGTGGACCGGAGACGAAGGCGCGCTGACAAGATGACGGCGGTTGGTGTGCAGTGACCGGAAACGGACGACAGAATGGGAGCCGACGACCATGAATACCAAGACATTCATCGCGCCCTCGGTGCTTTCCGCGGACTTCTCGCGGCTCGGCGACGAGGTTGAAGCGGTCGTCCGGGCGGGTGCCGACTGGATCCATCTCGACGTGATGGATGGCCATTTCGTGCCCAACATCACGTTCGGTCCGCCGGTGGTCAAGGCGATCCGTGATCGAACAGACAAGATCTTCGACTGCCACCTGATGATCGCGCCGGCCGACGCCTATCTCGCCGCCTTCGCTGATGCCGGCTGCGACATCATCACGGTGCACGCCGAGGCCGGGCCGCATCTCGACCGTTCGCTGCAGGCAATCAGGAATCTCGGCAAGAAGGCCGGCGTGTCGCTGAACCCGTCAACGCCGGAAAGCGTGATCGAATATGTGCTTGACCGGCTCGATCTTGTGCTTCTGATGACGGTCAATCCGGGATTCGGCGGCCAGGCATTCATTTCGGCTGTCGTCGACAAGGTCAGGCGGGTCAAGGCGCTGATCGGCCAACGTCCGATCGACATCGAGATCGACGGCGGCGTCACGCCCGAGAGCGCTCCGCTGGTCACCGCGGCCGGCGCCAATGTGCTGGTCGCCGGCTCGGCCATCTTCAAGGGTGGCACCGAGGCTACCTATCGTGCCAATATCGGCGCCATCAGGCAGGCGGCCGACGGGGCGCTCCAGAAAGCCGCGTAGAACCATCTCATCGGAGGGCAACATGGGGGCAATCCCACCTGTCTGTGATTTCGGCTGGCAAGCCGTCGATTTCGTTTTGCCCGGCGTCGACGGCAAATCGCATTCCATCTTCAGCCACGCCGGCCCGAACGGCTTGGTGGTGGCATTCATCTGCAACCACTGCCCCTATGTGGGGGCGGTGATTCCGCGCATGGTGCGCGATGCCAACGACCTCAAGGCAGAAGGCATCGGCTTTGTCGCGATCAACTCCAACGATGCCGACGCCTACCCTGATGATTCCTTCGACAACATGAAATTTTTCGCCAGGACGAACGGCTTCACTTTCCCCTACCTCCACGACGAGCACCAGAGGGTGGCGCGTGCCTACGGAGCCGTTTGCACTCCGGATTTCTTCGGGCTCAACAATGAGTTGACGCTGCAATATCGCGGCCGGCTTGACGCGTCGCGACGCGACGTTGGACCGCCTGGGCTCAGGCGCGATCTGTTCGAGGCGATGAAGCAGGTTGCCCGAACCGGCGACGGACCGCTGGACCAGATCGCTTCGATCGGCTGTTCGATCAAGTGGAAGGATGCTGCATGAACGTCGGCGCAGGCAGGCCGTTTCGATCGCCCAAGGCGATCCTGTTCGATCTCGACGGTACGCTGGTCGATTCGGCGCCTGATATAACGGCGGCCGTCAACGAATTGCTTGCCGGCCGCGATCTGCCGCCGCTGCGCCTGGATCAGGTCAAGGCCATGATCGGCGGCGGCATCAGGAAACTGGTCGAACGAGCCTTCGCGACTTCCGGCACGCCGCTCCTCGGCAGCGCGTTCGAAGAGGCCAACCGCGACATGGCGCCGATCTATCGCAGGCATCTGACCGGCCGCACGAGGCTGATGCCTGGCGTAAGGGAGGTTCTCACGCACTTGCATTTGAGCGGAATAGCCATGGGCGTGGTGACCAACAAGCCGCAGTTGGCGGCTCGCGAAATCCTGCTGCATTTTGGGCTGACGGACTATCTCGGCGCGATCGTCGGCGGAGACGCGGTGACATACTTGAAGCCGGCGCCAGATGCGCTGTTGCTGGCGCTCGACCAGCTTCAGGTCGAACCTCGTGACACGCTGATGGTCGGAGACAGCAGCGCCGACGTGGCCGCCGCCCGCGCGGCCGGCATGGCAGTCATTCTGCTGCGTGGCGGATACAGCCAAATTCCCGTTGAAGAGCTTGGCGCCGACCTCGTTTGCGACAGCCTGTTCGATCTGCCGTCCGCGATGCAGACGCTGCAAGACGCTGCGTGAGCCCAAGCGCAAAGCCCAGGCCAACGCCGGCCGGGCGCAGTCCAAATGGCCGGCGGTACCGCGTTATTTGGAGAATTGCTTCAGGTAGGCAATGACATTGGCGATGTCCTCGTCTTTCTTGAGGCCGACAAACGCCATCTTCGTTCCTTTGACCATCGCCTTGGGATCGCGAAGGTAGGTCGTCAGTGTGGCTTCGTCCCATTTGACGCCCGACTTGCCGGCCTCGGTCATGGCCTTGGAATAGCTGAACCCCGGATGCGTCCCGGCCGTTCGGCCGATGACGCCGTTCAACGACGGACCGACCTTGTTCTGGTCCTTGTCTGCGACGTGGCAGACCTTGCATTTGGCGAAGACCTTCTCACCCGCCGCCGCATCCTGGGCCTGAGACTGGGTAGTGACAAAGGTGGCAACGGACACGGCGGTGAAAAACGCGACTGCGCGCATGGCATTTCCTCATTGGTCGTGTGAGTGCCCTGGATAATTTACGCGTGTCGATGCCTTGGCCGCCGGCATCCATTTTTGTGCGGGAGAGCGAACTATTCTCCTTCCTCCCCGGACTGGCAGCACCTGCACGCCTCGAAAAGCTAGACTGCCGATGAAGGAAGTCAATCGTACAAAGGTCCTGTTTCGTTTCCCGACTGCGCGAAAGGGAAGTGCGTAGCGACACGCGGTTCACATCATTGACGCCTATTGGCCGAACGCGTAGCCTCACTCCAACCGGTTTGCTGTTTGGGCACCTTCAGGAATCCGCTGCAACTTCAAAGGACGAACTCTGGAGAGTTCGCCGCGCAGGCGACGCTAAGTGCCAAATGGACATGGTCGATCTCATATTAACGGTGTGCCTTAGCGCCAATCCGGGCAATTGCCGAGATGAGCATCTCTATTTCGAGAGCCGCGGCTCTCTGTTCCAATGCATGTTCCTGGCTCCCGCCGAGATCGCAAAATGGTCTCAGGAACATCCGAGGCTCAAGGTCGTGCGCTGGAAATGTGCCTTTCCGAGCAAGGAACGAGCGATCTGATCGGCATTCCTGGTTCGTCGACGGCCCTGAAAGGGAGAGACGCCATGATGATTTCGCGGCGCGCGACGCTGCGCTTGGCTGCTGTGGGGACAGCCGCCATCCTCGCCTCGAAGCCGGTTGCCGTCTTTGCCGCCGCTAAGGTCCGAATTGGTGTCCTGAAGTTCGGCACCGTGAGCTGGGAACTCGACACGCTGAAACGCCACAAGCTCGACGAGGCCAACGGGATCGATCTGGAAATTGTCTACTTCGCCGGGGAGGATGCGACCAACGTCGCGCTGCTCGCCGGCGCGATCGACATGATCGTGACCGACTGGCTGTGGGTCTCGCGCCAGCGCTCCGAGGGCGGCGACCTTACATTGGCCCCTTATTCGACCGCCGTGGGGGCAATCATGGTGAAGGAGGAATCGCCGATCCGGACGGTCGCCGACCTCAAGGAAAAGAAAATCGGTGTCGCCGGCGGGCCGCTCGACAAGAGCTGGCTACTGGTCCAGGCGCTGGCCAGACGCGATCACGGCGTCGACCTGCCGGCAGCCTGTGACGTCGTCTTTGGCGCGCCGCCGCTGATTTCTGAAAAGGCGATGCAGGGCGAACTCGATGCAGTACTCAATTTCTGGCATTTCTGCGCCCGGCTCGAGGCCAACGGCTTTCGTCGGTTGATCGGCGCCGATGATGCGGCGAAAGCGCTTGGTGCCTCGGGCCCCGTATCGGCGCTCGGCTACGTCTTCCACGACCAATGGGCGAACGACAATCCGGATGCCGCCCGAGGCTTCGTCAACGCCTCCAAGCAAGCCAAGGAGTTGCTGGCCAGATCGGATGATGAATGGCTGCGCCTGGCGCCGCTCATTCACGCAGAAGGCAAGGAGCTGGAAAAACTGCGCGACCGCTATCGCCAGGGCATCCCCAGACGGCCGGTCGCCGAAGAAGCGGGCGATGCGGGCAAACTCTATCACGTGCTGGCCGCGATAGGTGGCGAGAAGCTGGTTGGCAGGGCGCCCGAGATGGCGCCCGGCACGTTCTGGCCGGAACTCGCGAAATGACTCCAACGGAAGACAAGTCGGGTCGATCCGCCTTTGCGACGGCGCTGACACCAGCGCTGACGGTAACGGTTTCCCTGCTGGGACTTTGCCTGCTGTGGAGCCTCGCGGCCAATCTGTGGCAAAGCCGTGCTTTCCCCCCACCAGGGCAGGTCTGGCAGGTGCTGCTTAGGGAAGCGGCGAGCGGCGACCTTTTTTATCACCTAGGCGCGACGCTCGGACGGGTTGCCGCGGCGTATGTCGTCGCAATGGTTATCGGCTCGGTCATCGGCGTCATCCTCGGCAGCTACCGCAGTGCGGACCGGTTCTTCAGTCCGTGGGTGGTCCTGTTTCTCAACATTCCCGCGCTGGTGGTCATCGTGCTCGCCTATATTTGGTTCGGCCTCAACGAGGCGGCGGCGATTGGCGCAGTTGCCGTGAACAAGATCCCGAACGTCGTGGTGACGATGCGTGAAGGCGCCAGAGCGTTTGATCCGCGTTATGGCGAAATGGCCGCCGTCTACCGCTTCGGCCCACTCGAGCGCATCCGCCATGTCCTGCTGCCGCAACTGCAGCCCTATTTTGCCGCTGCCTCGCGGTCCGGCATCGCCCTCATCTGGAAGATCGTCCTGGTGGTGGAACTGCTCGGCCGTTCCAATGGTGTCGGCTTCCAGATCTATCTCTATTTTCAGCTCTTCGACGTCGCCGCCATCCTTGCCTACACCCTGGCTTTCGTGGCGGTGATGCTTGTCATCGAACTTCTCCTGGTGCAGCCCATTGAACGACATGCAACCCGTTGGCGCGGTCGTCCCGCTTAGGGTCGACATCGCGGAAAAGACTTTCAGGTCCGCGCAAGGCGTCTCGATCATGGCGCTTCAGGGTCTGTCCTTCGAGGTCCGGCAGGGCGAATTCGCTTGTCTGCTCGGGCCGTCGGGCTGCGGCAAGACCACGACGTTGCGCATCCTGCTTGGACTGGACAAAGACTTTTCCGGCTCTTTCCAACTGCCGCAAGGCGGCTCGAACCGCATCGCCGCCGTGTTCCAGGAGCCGGTTTTGCTGCCGTGGCGGACCGTAGAGCAGAATGTCAGGCTGGCGCTGCCGAAAAGCCTAAGAGCGAAGAGTCTCGACGAGCTGTTTGACATACTCGGACTCGCCGGCATGCGCTCGCTCTATCCGGCGGAGCTTTCGCTCGGCCTTGCGCGCAGGGCAGCGCTTGCCAGGGCCTTCGCCGCCGAACCGGCGGTGCTTTTCCTGGACGAACCCTTTGCCTCCCTCGACGAACAGACCGCCGAGCGGCTTCGGCGCCTGCTTTTGACCGTGTGGTCGGCGCGGCCCACGACCGCCTTGATGGTAACGCACAATCTGCGCGAGGCACTGATGCTGTCGGACCGCATCATCGTGCTTGCGCAGCGCCCAGCCCATGTGCTCGGCATGTTCGACGTAGGCTTTCCGCGGCAACATCGCAACCCACAGGTGATGAGCGACCTTTTGCTGTCGTTCCACCAAAAATTTCCGGGCGCGGCCTGATCGCCTTACGGCTCGAATGCGGATTGCAAGGTATTTCGCAGCCAATGGCCAATAGAAATGGCGGCACTGTGAGGCACCGCCACGCGTGCCTGTTCCGCCTGACTAAAAGCAACGTACGTCGGCTTCAGCCTGCGCGCGTTTCAGGTCCGCCCGCGCCGCCTTCGCTGGCGCGCTTTCGCGAAACAACCCTGCCGCCTCCCCTGTCGTCAACGACATACTTTTGAAGGTCTCCGCCCTCTCATAGTGATCGTAGGGGAGGATCGAGGCGATAACATCGATCGAGCAGGAACAGCTTTCAAGCGCCTGACGTGTCTGGCCATTTGTTTGCATGCAGCCGAGCACGTAATCGGCAATCGTTGCCGTCGGGTAGTCTCCCGCGGCGCTAGCCGGGTTCGCAAAGGCCAGTGTCGCCGAAAAGACCAGCGGTAGGATAAAAGACCCAACAGATCTGATCATGAGGGAACCTCCAGTTGGTCTGGACACAATGTATCCGGACAGGATCATCGCCCCAATTGGCGACGTACCGCAAAGCCGGTCAAGCTCCCATGGCCTGCTTATAGGACCAAAGGAGGAATGCCCTGTCGACCGGCAAAAGGTGGATTCACGGCCCGCTGCGCACCCCGCTTCCAGCGGTCATTTCATGCCTCGCCCACTATCGGCAACCAACCAGACGCACGCATACTTACCCAGAAGCGCCCTTGTAAATTACATGGAAATAAATTCCAACACGAATCGCGCCAATAATACAATAACAATATGGATATTATATATGTCGGCCGCTGGCAGTCATTCTCGCAATAGTGCCACTCAGGATACTTCTCTTGTTTGCATCTTTATATTGCCATGCACCATAGTCGATATTGCACCGCAACATCACTTCAGGGTTTTTGCTTGCTTCGCCTTTTGCGATGACATAGCTTTTTCCCTGTTTCCGGCTTCAAGAGCGCCATTGTCAGGGAGCGGTGGCAGTCTTTCGAAGGCCAAGTGGGGCGGGCAATAACGGTGCCCTCTGCTTGTCGGGGTAGGTCGTGACAGCTGCCGGAAATTACTTCCCCACATGAATCGCTTGGGCAGGCCCCTTGTGGGCTTGACGGTCGATTCGTCACTGTGAACCTCGGGAGGGTTTCGGATGCGTGTACTTGCGAAAACTACCTACATACTGACGACCGCGGCTTTTTTGTCGCTCGGCGCTGCTTATACGGCTTCGGCCAATGAAGACCTTGCAAAGCTCGCATCGGATGCGAAGAACTGGGCGATGCAGACGGGTGACTACGCCAACACCCGCTATTCCAAACTCAACCAAATCACTGCGGACAATGTAAAGAACCTGCAGGTCAAATGGAGCTTTTCCACCGGCGTGCTGCGCGGTCACGAAGGCGGGCCGCTGATCATCGGCGATGTGATGTATGTCCACACGCCTTTCCCAAACAACGTCTATGCTCTCGACCTCAAGAACGACGGCAAGATCCTGTGGAAATACGAGCCCAAGCAGGACTCGAACGTCATTCCGATCATGTGCTGCGACACGGTCAATCGCGGTGTCGCCTATGGCGACGGCAAGATCATTCTCAACCAGGCCGACACCACCGTCGTCGCGCTCGATGCCAAGACCGGCAAGGTCGTCTGGTCTGTCAAGAACGGCGACCAGACCGACGGCGGAAAGGGCGAATCCGGCACGTCGGCACCCGTAGTCATCAAGGACAAGGTGCTCGTGGGCGTCTCCGGTGCTGAATTCGGTGTTCGCGGCTGGCTGGCCGCCTACAATCTGAAAGACGGCAAGCTTGCCTGGAAAGCCTATTCGGAAGGTCCTGATGCAGACACCCTTCTCGACGCCGAGAAGACGACCCATCTCGGCAAGCCCGTCGGAAAGGATTCCGGCACCAACACCTGGGAAGGCGAACAGTGGAAGACGGGCGGCGGCACGACATGGGGATGGTATTCCTATGATCCCAAGCTGAACCTGGTCTATTACGGCACCGGCAATCCCTCGACGTGGAACCCGGTCCAGCGCCCAGGCGACAATCGCTGGTCCATGACAATCATGGCTCGCGACGCCGATACCGGTGTTGCCAAATGGCTCTACCAGATGACCCCGCATGACGAGTGGGACTATGACGGCATCAACGAGATGATTCTCGTCGATGGCATGGAGGTCAACGGCGCCAAGCACGACGTGCTGGTGCATTTCGACCGCAACGGCTTTGCCTACACAATGGATCGCGCTACCGGCGAACTTCTCGTTGCCAAAAAATACGATCCGGCAGTGAACTGGGCGACGGAAGTCAACATGGATCCCAAGAGCGACCAGTACGGCCGCCCGCAGGTCGTCGCCAAGTATTCGACCCAGCAGAACGGCGAAGACACCAACTCGACCGGTATCTGCCCGGCCGCGCTTGGAACCAAGGACCAGCAGCCGGCCGCCTACTCGCCGAAGACCGGGTTGTTCTACGTGCCGACCAACCATGTCTGCATGGACTATGAGCCTTACAAAGTGAGCTACACCGCCGGTCAGCCCTATGTGGGCGCCACCGTGTCGATGTATGCGGCGCCCGGCGGTGACGGCAACATGGGCAACTTCATTGCCTGGGATGCAGCCAAGGGTGAGATCGTCTGGTCGAAGCCCGAGCAGTTCTCGGTGTGGTCGGGCGCATTGGCGACAGATGGCGACGTCGTCTTCTATGGTACCCTCGAAGGCTACATCAAGGCGGTCGATAAGGACGGCAAGGAACTCTACAAGTTCAAGACCCCCTCCGGCATCATCGGCAACATCACGACCTACGAGCATGACGGCAAGCAGTACATCGCCGTTCTGTCCGGCGTGGGGGGATGGGCCGGTATCGGTCTGGCAGGTGGGCTGCTTTCGCCCGACAACGCCGCTGCCTGGCATGGCGCCGTTGATCAGGGCCGTGCGCAGGGCGACCAGGCCGCAGTGGTTGGAACCGCCGGTCTGGGTGCCGTCGGCGGTTACGCGGCACTTGCCGACTATACGACACTGGGCGGCCAGCTCACCGTCTTCGGCCTCCCGGACTGATAACCGGGAAGAGCCTTACGACTAGGTTCGAAAAGAGAGCCCGGGTCACCCGAAAGCCGGGAACCGGGCTCTCGATTGCGCCGCGCACCCAAGCACCGATCAATGCCGAGCACGACGGCAGCCAGTGTCCCTGGCCAATGAAGGAAGAGTCTGAATGATCGTTCGCATTGCAGTTTCCGCTCTCGCCCTGATCCTGCTGCCTCTGGCCAGCTCAAGTCTGGCACGGGCCGAAGACAGCATGGAAAAAGCCAAGGCGGTGAAGCAAGAAGGAGGCAAATATCTAGATGCGGACGGAAATCCGACCTACAAGATCGAAAACGGAACCGTCGATTGGTACACGTTCAGCGGGTACCGCCGGTATCACTCCGATTGCCATGTCTGTCACGGACAGGACGCAACGGGTTCGAGTTATGCGCCTGCCCTGGTCAATAGTCTGAAAACCATGGATTACGCCACGTTCCTCTCGATCGTCGCCGAGGGCCGCAAGAATGTCGGCGGCGGCAAGGAAAACGTCATGCCTGCCTTTGGCGACAACAAGAACGTCTACTGTTACCTGGACGACCTTTACGTCTATCTGCGCGCGCGCGCCGATGGCGCGGCACCCCGCGGCAGGCCGCCCAAGCACGAAAACAAGGCTCAGGCAGCCAAGGATGCCGAAGCATCCTGCATGGGTGGATGATATGACCGGCTGCACTACATCGAAGCTGCGCGTCGTTCTGCCGATCCTCGGCGCGCTCGCCTTGCTGCCATCGAACGTTCTGGCGCAAAATGCCGGGCTTGGCGCTGCGGGCGAACTGGTGGATCCCAACATTCTGCGCGTCTGCGCCGATCCCTCGAATATGCCCTTTACCGACAAGAACGGCCAAGGCTTCGAAAACAAGCTGGCTGAACTGGTTGCCAAGAAGACGGGGCGGAAATCAGTCGCCTACACATGGTTTCCCACTGTCACCGGCTTTGTGCGCAACACGCTGGGGGCCAACCGATGCGACATCATCATGGGCTACGCCCAAGGCGACGAACTGGTGCAGAACACCAACGCCTACTATCGCTCCGCCTATGTGCTCGTATACCCCAAAGGCAACGGCATGGAAGGCATCGAGACGATCGAAGACCCGAAACTTTCAGGCAAGAGAATCGGCGTCGTCGAAAGCACGCCGCCAACCGCCAACATGGCCGCCAACAAGCTTCTGCGGACCGCCAAGATCTATCCACTCGCGGTGGATACGCGTGTCACTCCTTCTATGGGAGAGGTCATGATCAAGGACATGCTCGCCGGCAAGATTGACGCGGCGGTCCTGTGGGGGCCGATGGCAGGTTACTATGCCAGGGAACTCGGAGCCGATGTCACCATTGTTCCGCTGCTGAAGGAAAAAAAAGGCTCGCGCATGTCCTACCGCATCACCATGGGCGTACGTCCGTCCGACCAGGAATGGAAGCGGACGCTCAACCGGGTGATCAGGGAGAACCAGGCGGAGATCACCAAGCTCCTGCTGGGTTACAATGTGCCGCTGATTGACGAGCACGACAATCGGATTACGCAATAGTCGGGATGGGTGAGGAGGAGGACAAACCTGCGCGATGAAAAATTGAAGAGAAAGACTACGGCTACTTTCGATCGTTTTGTTTTTCGGCCTTTCAAAACCTTGTGTTTCATTTGTCCATTTGAGACGTGATGGACGAGCCATTGCTTCGGTGCCCTGCAATGGTTGGCTAACCACCGGATCGGCCCCTTCGGGCTGGTAGAAGAGGAGAAATGTTATGAAGAAGAGCTGGACAAAACCGACCATGTGTCAGGTTGCTGCGGGCTTTGAAATTTCGCGGTATCTGCCTGCTGAGATTACTCCCAAGAAGTAGGCCGCAGAGGTGCGTGTCCCTGGCAACAGGGGCACGCATCCCCTTGCCGCATGGGATTTTCGTGAAAGATTTTGAGGCACGCAAAGCGAGCGGGACGTTTTTCGCGGCTGCAAATTGGCTGCTGGTCAGAGAAGCCGCGAGGCGGGCGTTTTCATGCGCTTGAGAATCATCGGATCGGCGGCCGGCGGTGGCTTTCCGCAATGGAACTGCAATTATCGTCTGAGCCGTGCGGCTCGCACCGGGATGGCTGGCGTGTATTCGCGAACCCAATCAAGTGTCGCCGCGTCGGCGGATGGGGTCGGCTGGGTTCTGTTCAACGCCTCACCCGACATTCGCCAGCAGATCGCGGCAACGCCTGAATTGCAGCCCGCGCACGATGCGCCGCTGCGCTCGACGCCCATTCGCGCGGTGGTGCTGACCAATGCCGATGTCGATCATGTCGCCGGCCTGCTCAGCCTGCGTGAGCGGCAGCCTTTCGCTATCTATGCAACGACACAGGTTCTGGCGACGCTGGAGGCGAATTCGATTTTCAATGTCCTCGATCCGGCGCTCGTGCCGCGACGCATCTTGCCGCCGGCGCAAGAACTGGCGATCTGCGACGCAGACGGCCACGACACCGGGGTGGCTGTCGAGAGCTTTCCCGTGCCCGGGAAGATAGCCCTCTATCTCGAAGAAAGAGGTCAGCCGGATGCGAATTTCAGCTCTGACGCTGGCGACACGATCGGCGTCCGTATCGCCGGTGCCGGCAGTCGCGGCTCCGTCTTCTACATCCCCGCCTGCGCCCGCATCGATGCGACCCTGCGCACGCGTCTAGCCGATGCCGCATGCCTTCTGTTCGACGGCACGGTCTTCACCGACGACGAGATGATTGCTGCCGGCGTCGGCGAAAAGACCGGTGCCCGCATGGGGCATCTGGCAATGTCGGGAGACGCGGGGTCGATCGCCGGCTTGGCCGATGTGAGGATCGGCCGCCGCGTCTTCGTCCATATCAACAACACCAATCCTGTTCTGGACGAGAATTCTGCCGAGCATGCAGCAGTCGAAGCGGCGGGCTGGGAAGTGGCCCGCGACGGGATGGAGATGGACCTTTGAGTGATTTCCACCACGCAGCCAGCAACGGCCTGTCCTCCGGAGAGCTCGAAGCCGTGCTGCGGCAAGTCGGTGCCGAGCGCTATCACAACCGCCATCCTTTCCATCACAGGATGACCACCGGTGCGCTGTCGAGGACCGAGATGCAGGCCTGGGCGCTGAACCGCTATTGCTATCAGGCTGTCATTCCGCGCAAGGATGCCATGATCCTCGCGCATGCCGAGGATCCGGCGTTTCGCGCCGCCTGGCGCAAACGCATCGAGGATCATGACGGCGAGGACGGCTGGAGCGGCGGTATTGCGCGCTGGTTGCACCTGGCGACCTCGCTCGGTCTGGATGCCGACGCGGTGAAGAGCGAGAGGCTGGCCCTGCCGGCGACACGTTTTGCGGTTGGCGCTTACCTCTCCTTTTGCACGAACCGGACCCTGCTGGAGGCGGTCGCGTCGTCGCTGACCGAGATGTTCTCGCCGCTCATCATCGGCGAGCGGGTACCCGCGATGCTGGCCAGATACGATTACATCACCGAGGATACGCTGGCCTATTTCAGCCGACGGCCCGAACAGGCCTCACGCGACGCCGACTTCGCTCTTGCCTATGTGCTCGAACATGCCGACACGGCGGAACGCCAGCAGCGGGCGATCGATGCACTCGTGTTCAAATGCGATATACTCTGGGCCATGCTCGACGCGCTTCAACACGCCTATGGCGAGCCGGGCAATATCCCGCCCGGCGCCTTCCGTCCGGAGGCCCCATGATGGCACTGCGCGAAAGAGCCATGGTGTCGCCGCAGTCGGTTCCATCGCTGCCGAAGCACGTGCGCATACAGTATGACCCCGTGCGCCAGGGGTTCGCCGTGCTTTCGCCTGAAAAGGTGTTCTGGCCAAACGACATCAGCCTCGACATATTGCGCCGCTGCGATGGGCGGTCCACGGTCGGCCACATCGTTGCCGGCCTTGCCGCAGATTATGATGCGGAACAGGAGGCTGTGGCGGCCGATGTCATTGCCTTCCTGCAGGAATGGTCGGACAAGCTGCTGGTGAAGCTATGAGCGAGCCCCCTCTCCCCCCGATCGGCATGCTGGCGGAACTGACGCATCGCTGCCCGCTGCAATGCCCCTATTGCTCCAACCCGCTCGAATTGCTGAAGGCCAATCGCGAACTCGACACGCAGAGCTGGCTCGACTTGTTCTCGCAGGCGGCCGATCTTGGCGTTCTCCAGGTGCATCTGTCTGGCGGTGAACCGACGCTGCGTCGCGATCTTGAGCAATTGATCGCCGGGCTTTCGGCGCGTGGCGTCTACACCAACCTGATCACCGCCGGCGTCGGCATTGCGGATGGCCGTATCGAGGCATTTGCCGAAGCCGGGCTCGACCATCTGCAACTGAGCTTTCAAGGCGCACGGCCGGCGACCACCGAGCGCATCGGCAATCACAGGGGCAGCCACGAAAAGAAGCTGGAAACGGCACGCCGCGCCCGCGCGGCCGGCTTGCCGCTTACCATCAACGCGCCGATCCATCGCCACAATATCGAGGAGGTACCGGAATTCATCGATCTGGCCCTTTCGCTGGATGCGGAGCGTCTCGAGATAGCCAACGTGCAGTACGCCGGCTGGGCGCTGACCAATCGCGATCAGCTGATGCCCGAGCGTGCTGCCGTCGATCGGCAGGCGGAGATCGTCGCGGAGGCGCGCGAACGGCTCACCGGCATCATGAACATCGATTTCGTCACGCCGGATTATTTCGCCATCTATCCCAAGCCGTGCATGGGCGGCTGGGCGCGCGACGCCTTCATGGTGACGCCAGACGGCACCGTACTGCCATGCCATGCCGCCCAGACCATCCCGTCGCTCAGCTTCGAGCGTTTTGGACCTCGCAGCCTGGCCGCGATCTGGACCGATTCCCCGGCATTTAATGCCTTTCGAGGCACGGACTGGATGCAGGAGCCCTGCCGCAACTGTGAGCGGCGCGAGATCGACTGGGGCGGCTGCCGCTGCCAGGCGATGGCAATCGCCGGCGACGCCGCCGTGACGGACCCGGCTTGCGCGAAATCGCCGATCCATGCGCGCATGGCAATGCTGATCGACGAAGCCCAGCGCGCTGCGACGGTTCCTTCGAAGGACGAACTGTTCGTCTACCGGCGTATCGGCGTCGTCACCGAGCCGGCCTGACTGCCGACCTATTCCTACGGACTTAGCCTCGTGAAAGCCGTTCGGCATGCCACGTCATATGGTCCTGCATGAATGTCGAAATGAAAAAATAGGAGTGATCGTAGTCATCCTGCATCCGCAATTTCAACGGAATGCCTGCTTTGGAGCACGCGTCTTCGAGCAGCCAAGGCCTGAGGCCCTCCTTGAGGAAACCGTCTGACGTCCCCTGATCGACGAGGAATTCCGGGAAAC
Organism: Mesorhizobium sp. M0174; assembly: GCF_040322275.1. Taxonomy (NCBI): domain Bacteria; kingdom Pseudomonadati; phylum Pseudomonadota; class Alphaproteobacteria; order Hyphomicrobiales; family Phyllobacteriaceae; genus Mesorhizobium; species Mesorhizobium sp. M0174. The sequence goes on along the minus strand of NZ_JAMYTB010000002.1, from coordinate 577,709 downwards.
GGTATCCGTCCTCGATGAGCGAAGTGGCATCGTAGCGCCGCCACGAGGCCTCATCCAGGCCGAGATATTTTTGGAAAGCCGGCTTCGACCAGCCGGCTGTGCTTGGTTGCACGATCGGCGCGAAGGCCGAGCAACTTCTGAAACGCGCGGGATTTTTCAGTGCGATCGTCAGCGCGCCATGCCCGCCCATCGAATGGCCGAAGATCGACTGGCGCGCCATATCGGCGGGAAATTCGCGCCCGATTACGGCTGGCAGTTCCTCGACGATATAGGAATACATGCGATAGTTCTTGGCATACGGCTCTTGCGTGGCGTCGAGGTAGAAACCGGCGCCGGTGCCGAACTGCCAATTGTCCTTTTCATCTGGAATGTCGGCACCACGCGGGCTGGTGTCGGGACACACGACGATGAAGCCAAGTTTGGCGGCAATACGTCTGTATTCGCCTTTTTCCATTACATTCGCATGGGTGCAGGTGAGTCCGGAGAGGTACCACACCACGGGGCAACGCCTTTCCCGCGCCTGCGGAGGCACGAAAATGGCAAACGTCATTTCGCACGAGCAGCTCGTCGACAGATGAGAGTAAACGTGCTGGGCACCGCCATGCGACTTGGCAGTCGAGACGAGTTTCAGGTGCTCTGGCATATATTCTTCTCCACCAATTTTTGACCGCCGACCATAGCCTCTACGACGTCGTGGGCGGTCGCGGCAACCTTGGTGGGCTGGCTGGCGCGCAGGGCTCTTGATCGGAGCCGGGATGGCCAACACTGCCCAGTACCTCAGCAATGATTCCGGGACGACGAGCTCTGCGCAAATGCACCGTGGCTTTTCAGCGGCGACAGCAGGTTCGACGCGGCTATGGCGGACGAGCACGCACGGGTCATCGCGTGGGTTCGCAGCATGCGTGACCAGGGACCGAGCAAGAAAGTGTTGCGGGTGATAGTTACCTCCTCTTAGGAGGGCTCCTAAGCACGACACCAACTTTCCGACTCTTAGCCACCCTGTGAGCCGACGCTATTTCCGACCGTCGAAAGCCACGGACAGGCCCAGGGCAGTTGCTGCCTCGACGATCGCCTCGGTCAGCTCTTCGTCGGATGCGACCAGATAAGGGGCGGCTTGCCGTGCTGCGTTTAATGTCGCCGTGACCGAGATGGTGTCACCACGATCCTCCCTATTGAGGACTGCGGCGATTGCCTGCTCTACTACCGGACTGACCCTCTGCACCTTACTCATCCAACCCTCCCCATAGCTGCCCATAGTGATGGTACTCTATCCATGGTTGTGTTCCAATTCGATGTACGAAAACGTACACACTCGATCGGCTGAACCGCTACGGCCAGACATCTCTAATTTCGACGGCATTTGGGATCGACCAAGCCTGGCTAGCGGCCTCGACCGGTTTCTCAGATGGCTAGCGCTGCAGAGCCATGTCAAATTGCCAGGTACGTACGCGAGCCGGTCCAGGAGCTCGGCTCGGCCCACGGGCGCCCCTGCGTTGGGCGAAGATGTCGCCTAGAAATAGCCGAGGATGGATTTTACCTCGAGATACTCCAACATGCCCTCGATCCCATATTCACGTCCGTTTCCGGACCGCTTGAAACCGCCAAACGGGGCGTGCGGATCCCAGGCCGGGTAGTTGAGATGTACCTGGCCGGAGCGGATCCGCGAGGCCACGTCCCTGACGGCGTCCACATCCTGGCCCTGCACATGAGCCCCCAGACCGTAGACCGTGTCGTTGGCGATGGTGACGGCTTCCTCGATTGTGTCGTAAGGGATGATGCAGAGAACTGGCCCGAAGACCTCGTCCTGGGCAATGCGCATGGTCGTGCGCACGTCGGAAAAGATGGTCGGCCTCACATAGAACCCGACGTTCAGATCGTGCGCACGGCCCGGTCCACCGGTGAGGAGCCTGGCGCCCTCAGAAATGCCGACGCCGATCATGGTTTGGATGCGGTCGAATTGGGCACGGTTTGCGATTGCACCATGAGTAGTGGCTTCGCAAAGAGGATCGCCAATGACAATCTGGGCTGCGGCCCTTTTGGCGATTGCCTCGATCTCGGAGAGCCGCGGGCGTGGCACGATCATGCGCGTCGGGGCGCTGCATGACTGGCCGAGATTGCGGAAGGCGGCGGATACGCCCAGAGAAACGGCGCGATCGAGATCTGCGTCCGGCAGGATCACGTTGGGCGACTTGCCGCCCAGCTCCTGCGCGACGCGCTTGACAGTCGTCGCTGCCGCCTGGGCCACCGCAATGCCCGCGCGGGTGGACCCGGTAATGGAGATCATGTCGACATCCGGATGGGAGGCGAGACCCATACCCACGCCTGGACCATCACCTTGCACGAGGTTGAAAACCCCGGCAGGGAAGCCGGCTTCCTCGATTGCCTCGGCGAATAGCAGGGCGTCCAAGGGAGAAAGCTCACTCGGCTTCAGCACGATCGTGCAGCCTGCAGCGAGCGCCGGCGAAACCTTGGCGGTGATCTGGTAAAGTGGCCAGTTCCACGGAGTGATCAGGGCGCAGACACCGATCGGTTCGTGGGTGACGGCGGTTTGCCCCCGTTGCTTGACGAAGCAAAAGTCTGTCAGCACATCGCGAGCGACCTTAACATGCGTGATCGCCAGCGGCACCTGGGCGCTGCGCGCATAGCCGATCGCCGCGCCCATTTCGAGGCTCAGGCATTGAGCCAGCAGTTCGCCGCGCGCCTCGAGCAGCGCTTGCAGGCGACCGAGCAGACCCGCGCGGTCTTCTGGCGTGGTCCGACTCCAGGTGGCGAATGCCCGGCGGGCCGCTGCAACGGCCGCGTCAACGTCCTTGCCATTTCCAAGCGGAAACTGGCTCACAACCTCTTCTGTGGCGGGATTGACGACGACGCCCGTCGCGGTGCCGCTCGGCTCAACCCATTGACCGTCGATGAAGAACTTCTCCAGGTGGCCGTTGCGGGCCAGGTGTTCGAGAGGCGTCATCACCCTACAAGGTCCTTCATGCGGTAATAGGCGCCAACAATCGGCAGGAACCAGGGGCGCCCGAAATAACCGGGGATCGCTGGCCAGTCGAAATCCTTCCAGGGATTGAGCTCGGGGCGCCCGTCCATGACGTCGGCCATGATGGTGCCCATCAACGTCGACATCTGGGTCCCGTGTCCGCTATAGCCCATCGAGTAATAGATGCCATCGCGCTCTCCGGCGCGCGGCAGACGATCGCGGGTCATATCGACCATGCCGCCCCAGCAGTAGTCGATGCGGGTGCCGGCCAGTTCCGGAAAGACCTCGACCATCGCCGCCTTGAGTATCCGGCCGCTTTTTTCGTCGGATTGAGGGTTGGACACGGCAAAGCGCGCCCTCCCGCCGAACAGAAGGCGATTGTCCGGCGTGAGCCGCCAGTAGACAACGAGATTGCGCGTGTCGACGACATTGCGACGGGTCGGCATGAGGCGCTCGAGTTGCGAAGGCGACAGCGGCTCGGTCACGATCAGAAATGCGCCGACCGGGATCATGCGCCGGCGGATCCAGCCGAGCGGGCCAACCTGGGAAATGCCGCTTGCCAACAGGACCTGCCGCGCGACGATCTTGCCCTTTGGCGTCGTTACCTCATGCCCGCCTGAAACCTTTCGCATCGCAGTGACGGGCGAGCGTTCATGGACCTCTGCGCCACGCCGGGCAGCGGCGGTCGCGAGGCCCCGGACGAACCGGCCGACATGCATGGCCGCGCTCTTGGGAAAGAGCAGCCCGCCATGGTAGCGGTTGGTGCTGACTTCGGTTCGCAGGTCCTCGCGCGCGATCATCCTGGTGTCGGGATCGACATTGGCAGCCAGTAGTTCCTGGCTGCGCGCCAGCATGTCGTAGTGCTCGGGCTTGGCGGCAAGCTTGAGCTTACCGACGCGGGAGAAGCTGCAGTCGATCTTCTCTTCCTGCACCAACCGCTCGACCATATCGACGCCGGCGTCGAAAGCCTTATAGAGCGCATTTGCGGCAGGCTTGCCGTGCTTGCCAGCCATGATTGCATAGTTCTGGGCAAAGCCGTTGTTGCACATGCCGCCATTGCGGCCGGACGCGGCATTGCCGATCGTTTCGGCCTCCAACAGGGCAACCCGGGCGCCCTTTTTGGCAAGGGCCAGCGCGGCGGAGGAGCCGGTCAAGCCGCCGCCCACAATGGCCACGTCGTAGTGGCCTTCGAGCGGTTTGGACGACCCTTCATTGAACGGCTGAGACGTATCCAGCCAGTAAGAGGTAAACTTCATTTTCTTGACCACCGGTGTTGATTTGAGTGGGGCGACATCCGAGCCTAGTCGCGCGCCTACCAGCCGCGCATCCGCTCCCAACGTGCTTCAATCTTGGGGCTGGCCCCGTTGACGACGCTGTAGAAATCATGCTGGGCGGCCGTCGCACACGCATGGTTGGGCAGAATCCGGACCCGAGTCCCGAGCGGCAGCTCGGGCATGGACTTTCCAGAACCGGCACGAATGGCGAGGATACCGTGTTCCTGGCTGGCCTGGGCCACGATCACATCTTCAAGCACCCGCCCCTTTTCGTCGCAGACCACGCCGTAACCCTGGTCGATCTGCTGGTTTGCGGTTCCCCGGTCGCGCGAAAGCGCCATCCATCCAGCGTCGACCAGCACCCATCCCTTTTCCGGCTTGGACCCGATCACCGTGGCCAATACGGAAATCGCGATGTCGTCGAGTTCGCACACCCCAACGCCGTGCTGGACCAGGTCGAAGAACATGTAGACCCCGGCGCGCAGCTCCGTGACCCCCTCAAGATTGCTGGCGAAATGCGCTGTCGGCGTCGAGCCGACGCTGACGATCGGGCAGGCATGGCCATGGGCGCGCAGGATTTCAGCGGCGCGCACCGTGGCTGAACGCTCGTTCTCGCCTGCCTTGACCAGCGCATCGGGCGTGTTCAAGCCATAGGATTCGCCTGCATGGGCGAGAACGCCGACGAGTTTGGCACTGGCCGCGACGACACTGCCGGCCACGTCGAGCAACTTCGGGTCGTCCGGCCTCAAGCCACCGCGATGGTCATCGCAGTCCAGTTCGATGAAAACAGATGGGGTCATACCGGTGGCTTCGCGGACGCTGGCTAGGGCATCGGCCTGCTCGACCGAATCGAGCAACAGCTTCACACCAGCGCCGGTGCGGCGACAAAGCTCCATGGCCCGCTTGGCCGAGGCCGGCGAGATGCCGACCGCATAGGTCATGTCTCGAAAGCCATGGCCCGCGAAATACTCCGCCTCGGCGATGGTCGAGACCGTGATCGGTCCGGGTTCGCGGTGAAGCGGGTATCGGGCGACATCGATGCTCTTGGCCGTCTTCATATGCGGGCGCAGCACCACGCCAAGCTTCCTGGCGCGCTCAGCCAAGCGCTGAATGTTGCGTCCGAGCCGCCCACGGTCGAGAAGCAGCGCCGGCGTGACCAAGGCGTCGATCGTCCTAGCCGTCTCGCTCACTGCCAGGTTTGCGGCCACCTTGTTCATAATCTCGTTTCCTAAGTGAACGACTGGTTTGCCAACGCATACATATGGGCTGGCCCCTCGGCGACGGGTCGTTGTCCTTTGACCATGGCGGTCGCAGTGCCGGACCGCTGCAGGCCAAGGCTCGCAAGCCAGTCGCCCAATCCATCCTCGGCATAGACGTCGATGCGAACGAATTGATTGTGAAGCTTCGAAAGCTGGGCCAGGATCAGAAGCCGCGCGTCGTGGTCGCTCTCGGCTGCACAAGGGCCGACGACATAGCCGCGGCCAAACCTCCTCGCGACAGCGTAGCCTGCAATCCGTCCCCTACGCTCGATGACCAATGCGTTGCCCACATCGGCGAGCGCAGCCACCATCGCCAGCCGGGGCATGCCTGTGGCCCGTTCGTCGAAGGCCTGGATCGCCGCTAGGTCAGAGGCTGTCGCTTGACGGACGTCGTCGCGGGTACTCCGCGTCACGGTGACAGCCAGCGAGCCCTGGTGCTGAAGCACCGTGCCCCAGGCAGTGAAGCCGCGTCGCTTGTAGAGCGCCAGCCCCTCTTCGGTTGAGTTGAGCAGCAGGTTGCGACCGAGTGTCGCCTCAAGCAATCCATCAAAGAGCCGGGCGCCGTTGCCACCGCCTTGCGCGGAGCCAGTAACTATGATCATCCCGACCGAGGCATAGGACTGTCCGTAATTCCAGGACATGGCCGTGCCAATCACCTGTCCTGCCCGCTCAAGGACCAGGCCATTGCCGACCATCAGGGCAAATTCCCAATCCTCCTGACGGTAGGGCCAGGCCATCTCCTGCGACAGCTTCAGTGCGCCCGGCAAATGGCGGGTTTCCAATTCCATCAGCTCGATCGGGGCGCTGACGATATCTCTGTCATGCTCAAAGGCCATAAGGTGCAACGCTGTCAGTTGATCCAGAGTCGGATTGACGTCGGATCTTAGGGTCGCGCCCGGCGGACAGATTTCGCTGCTGTTTTGCCCCTTCAAATCAGCGGTATTATTCGTTTTATGCAGTTCCTCGGCATGCCAAATCGCGCAAATCGGGCGAGGAATACCTGGCACCTTGAATCGCAGCTTCGTGGTTGCCCGATCGGCGATGCCCAGGAGGAATTTTGGATGATCTACATCAGCGAAGAGGAGTCAGCCGCCCTCGTCACACATGAACTTGCTTTCGAGGCGGCGCGCGAGGCTCTCGTGGCGGCAGCATCGCGGCAGAGCTGGGTCTTTCCGGCTGTTCTCGGGCGCACACAGGAGGTGACCAATACCTTCTCAATCAAATCCGGTTCGTCGGGCGAGCTGACCGGCGTGAAAATTGGCTCCTTCTGGTCGGGCAACCCGGCACGTGGCCTTCCCCGCCACAACTCGAGCATCGTGCTGCTCGATCAGCATACAGGTCGGCTCGGTGCCGTAGTCGAGGCCGGGAAGGTCAACGCCTACAGGACGGCCGCCGCCGACGCGGTTGCGGCCGATCTTCTTGCGCGCAAGCAAGCCAAGGTGCTGGCGATCTTCGGGGCCGGCAACCAGGCGAGCTTCGAAGTGATGGCGCTGGCACGCATCCGCCCAATCGAAACAGTGCTGGTCGTGGCCCGGCCTTCGCCGCGGCGCGACGCTTTTGTCGATCAGATCGGCGAAAGGGGACTGAAGGCGCGCGCTGCCTTGCCGGAAGAAGCCGTGCGCACGGCCGACATCGTGGTGACGGCGACACCCGCACGCGAACCGCTGTTCGATGCCGCTTGGGTGGGACCCGGAACCCATATCGTCAGCATCGGGTCGGATGCTCCGGGCAAACGCGAATTGCCGAGCGAATTGTTTCCCAAGGCACGTCTGTTTTGTGATCTGCTTTCCCAGTCCGTCCAGATCGGCGAGTTCCAACACGTGCGCGACGAAATCGACGCCGGCGTGCTTGCGGTAACACCAATCGGCGACGTTATTGAAAGGCGTGCGCTCGGACGCCACTTCGACAATGAGATCACCGTCTTCGACAGTTCCGGCATCTCCCTGCAGGACCTCTACATGGCCGACGCGCTGATCCGCGCAAAGGCGTCCCACCGCTGATCAGTTTTCGCACCAAGGCCCCAGTCCCGACAGATTTTTCGACACGGCAACAAGGTGGCCGCGCGCGATCCTGCAGTCGTATCAGCGGCGGGCGCGCCAAAGAGTTGCCCGCATGAACCACGGATCGCCCCCGATGTCGGCGACTAGCGTCTGGCGCGCCAGAAGGCGAGGCGGTCCTGCAACCGATAGCCCTGGATAATCGCCGGCATGAACCACGGATTGCCACGATAGAGGGGGACGGCCGAAGGCGGTCGAAAGTCGAACGCAGTGCGCGACTGCTCGCCATGCCCCATCAACTTGTGGGCCGCACGCATGCCAATCCATGGCGCCCAGACCACGCCCGAACCGCAGAAGCCCGTTGCATAGACCACGCCGTCCGTCTCGAAGATGCGGGGCAGCATGTCTCGGTTCATCGCCACATTGCCGAACCAGCAATGCGAAAGGCGCACGTTCTCCAACTCCGGGAAAAGGTTCACCAGGCCCTTGCGAAGGAGAAGTTTCGGCGCCGCCGGATCGCCGACGCGGGAACTGTCACGGCCCCCCAGCAGGATACGTTTTCCGTCGGGCGAGGGACGATAATAGAAACCGAGTTGCCGGTTCTCGGTGACCGTCATCAGCTTCGGCATCAGTTGCGCCATGACATCGGGCGCAAGTTCCTCGGTGACGATGATCCGGCTGCGGACCGGAACCAGGCGGCGGCGCAGGAAGGGAGCAGCGCCGTCGGTATAGCCGTTGGTACAGACCAGAACCTGCCGTGCGTCCACCGTCCCCGCCGAAGTCGCGACGCGGAACCCCGAACCGTTCCTCTCGATCGACTTGACCACTGTATGCGAATGGACCGTCAACCCGGATGCGAGCGCCACCCGCAGGAGCTCAGCATGGAATTTTGCGGGGTGCAGCCCGCCAATGTCCATCCGAACGGTTCCGCCGCGGTAGAAGTCGGTGCCGATATAATTTCGCTGCTCGGCATGCGGAACCGCGTAGGACTCGATCCCCAGTTTCTTCGCCAGCGTCTCGGCGCCGCGCGCCATCTTCTCATACTGTTCATATCCGAAAGCGCCCTTGAATTGGCCAACCAGTCGGAAGTCGCAGTCGAGCCCTTCGGTCTTGATGAAGTCGTAGAGGAATTCGCGTGCGACCTTTCCCTCGGCCTCGATCGCCATGGCTTTCTCTTCCCCGAAGCGCCGGGTGATCGTGGCATAGTCGGGCCGGATGCTCGCGCTCGTAATCCCGCCGTTGCGGGTGGAAGCACCCTCGCCCGGATTCATTGCATCAAAAGCTGCGACCGAGCGTCCTTCGCGCGCCAGCAAAAGCCCGGCCGAAAGACCGGCATAACCGGCGCCGACGATTGCCACGTCAAGCTTCTTTGCGAGGGGCTGCCGCGGCAGCGGCATGACGGGCGCTGCTTCCCACCAGTAGGGCGTGTTCTTGTCGGCGATATGAGGCTCTTGCACGGGGCTGACTTCTCGCTGGGGTGATCTACGGTCGGTGAAACTTCAGATGTGGTCGTCTCGGACGTCGAGCGCATCACGCAGCCCGTCACCGATGAAGTTGAAACTGGTTACCGCGATCGTGATTGCAGCTCCGGGAATGATTGCCAGCCAGGGTGCGCTGCCCAGATATTGCTGGGCGCCATTGAGCATGTTGCCCCAGCTGGGCAGTGGCGGCTGGATCCCGTAGCCGAGGAAACTGATGTAGGCTTCCATGAGAATGGCGCGCGCGACCGTCAAGGTGGAAGCAACGATAATCGGCCCCATGGCGTTGGGCAGTATCTCGCGAAACATGATGTGGGTGCCACTCAATCCCAGCATTCGCCCGGCCAGGACGAACTCGCGTTCGCGTAAGGAGCGGACTTCCGCTTCGACTATGCGGGCAACCTCCATCCAACTGGTGAGGGCGATAATGACGGTGATCATCACAGGACTGGGCTTCAGTGCGGCAGCCAGCGCCAGCAGCAGAAAGATCGATGGGAATGACAGGAAACCATCGACCGTGCGCATCAGCGTGGCCCCGACCCAGCCCCCGCGATAGCCGGCAATTACGCCGACCAGCGTGCCGATGAGCGTCGACAAAACCATGGCAAAGAAACCCACCAGCAGCGAGATTCGTCCCGCCATCAAAAGCCTTGCCGCCACGTCGCGGCCAAGCGGATCGGTACCTAGAAAGTGGTAGCCCGTCAGCGGAGGGGCAAAGCGGGCCCGCAGATCGATATACAGTGAGTCATAAGGCAGGAGATGGGGGCCGAGGACGCAAGCGAGGCTCAGGAAGATGATCATCGCCAACCCAAGCAGGGCCAAGCGATGACGCATGAAACGACGTGCCGCGCGCTTGTTACTCCATCGGCTTGGAGCTGCATTTGCGGTGAGAGCGGTCATATCGGCTGTCTCCTGTCGGGAAGTTGCGCGCTCACGCCAGGCGAATGCGCGGATCGACAATAGCGACGACAATGTCGGCGATCAGGTTTCCAAGCAGAACGAGGATGGCGGAGAACATCAGCAGCCCCATCACAACCGGATAGTCGCTGTAACCAAGGCTATCGAGGAACAACCGTCCCATTCCTGGCCAGGTAAAGACGGTTTCGGTCACGAGCGCGCCGGTGAGGACGCTGGGAAGCTGCACCCCGGCCAAGGTAATCATCGGCAAAAGTGCGTTGCCGACGACATGCTTCATCAGAATCCGGCGTTCACTCAACCCTTTGGCCCGGGCCGTCTTGACGAAGTCCTGGCTAATGGCGTCGAGAGTCGCCGTCCGCATGTAGCGGCTCCAGATCGCGACATGGACCAGCGACAGCACGATACTTGGCAGGATCAGATGGTGGAGATAGCCCAGGATCGAGGCATCGCCGATCTCGGACATATTGCCCGCGGGCAGCCAGCCCAGCTTCAGGGAAAAGACGTAGATGCCGACGAGTCCGAACCAGAAGGTGGGGACCGACAATGCGACCATGGCCCCGACGGTTGCGACATAGTCGAACAGCGAGTAGCGGCGCGTGGCGCCTCGGATTCCAATCCAGGCGCCAATGGAGATTGCAATCACGGTTGAGGAACCCATCAGCAGCAGCGTGGCAAAGAGATGGCTGCCGATGACCTCCAAGACCGGCGCTCCGTCGCGGAAGGAGTGACCCCAGTCGCCCCGCAGCAGCCGCCATGCCCAGTCCAGATATTGGATCCATATAGGGCGATCGAGGCCCAGCAGCCCCTTGAGACGCTCGATATCCTGCTGGGTCATTCCGGGATCAAGCCCGAATTGGGCCAGCGGGCCGCCGGGAAGGAGGTTCAGAATGCCGAAGCCGATGATCGAAACGATCACAAGCAGCACCAGGCTCTGCAAGAGGCGATTGAGCAGGAAGCCGCGCATTCGAGTCCCTCCATTGTGGGTTGATGATTTTAGTCTGTTGCCGCCGCCGCGGCGGAATCGGGCTGGGCGGCGGCAACTGCGTCTAGGCCTTCCACTTCCAGGCGGCGGCATTCCACGACGCGGTGCGGGTGTTGGCGTTGGGCTCGAAGCCGTCCAGCCCCTTCTTGCGCCCGAGGACGATTGTGTACGCGAACAGCGGCAGGAAGGGCAGATCGTGGCGCACGACTTCCTGCACACGATTATAGATCGCGCGCCGTTCTTCCGGATCGAAGCTGCGAGCACCCTTTTCGAGCAGGGCATCGACCTCAGGATTGGAATATTGCCCGGTGTTCGAACCGTGTCCGCCTTGAGCGGCGATTGCCTTCGTATGGAGCCGGTTTGTGGCGTCGGGGTCCGCGGCAATCAGATAGGTGACGCCCACCATGGCGGTGTCGAATTGCGATTTCAGCCAGAACTCGCCCCACATGACTGCAGCCGGCAAATTCGAGATCGTCATCTCGACGCCGATCTCGGCAAACGTCTGCTGCAGGAACTGCTGCGTCTGCTCCCGCAGGTTGTTGCCGGAAGTTGTCGAGTTGGAGAAGGACAGTCGCACCCCATCCTTGGCGCGGATTCCATCCGGTCCCGGCACCCACCCGGCCTCATCGAGGATTTGGCGCGCCCGGTCCAGATTGAACTCCTGAACCGGCAGGTTCGGGTCATAGTAGTAGGACTCCTTCGGCATGAAGGTCTCGGTGAGGGTACCCACGCCGTAATAGATCGTGTCGACAATCGCCTTCCTGTCCAACGCGGCGTAGAGCGCCTGGCGCACTGCCAGGTCCTTGAACTGCGGGCGGCCCAAATTGAGGTAGATCGACTCCAGGGATGCCCCTGTCTCCAGTGTCACCACGCGGTCCGGTAGTTCGCGGGCTTCAGTATAATGGTCGGCGGTGATGAACGACTGATCGACCAGGTCCACGTCGCCGCTCTTGAACTGAGTGTAGAGCACGGTCATGTCGGGGATGTATTTGAAGATGAGCTGCTCGACATAGGGACCTTCGCCGGCGTACTCAGGATTGGCGACGAGCTCGATATGATCGCCCGCAACACGCTGGCCCCATTTGAATGCTCCGGTGCCGACCGGCGCCTGATTGAACGCGGCTGTGTTCGGATCGGCTTCTTTCCCCAGAATGTGCTTCGGCACGATGAAGGTTTCGGCCAAGAACGAAAGATAGGGCGCGAAGGCCTCCTTCATCCGCCATGTGATCTCGGTGGGCGAAACCACTGTGATGTCCTGCACGAGCGAATGGCCGCTCGTGCGCCAAGCCCGAAACTTCGGGTTCGTGATGAGCTCAAGGGTGAATTTCACGTCTTCGGCCGTGAAGGGCTCACCGTCGTGCCAGCGGGCATTGTCACGCAACCGGACGCGCCAGTTGAGACCGTCCTCCGAAATGCCGCCGTTCTTTTGGCTTGGCACCTCGGCCGCGAGGTTTGGATGTAGGCCGCCTTGGGGATCCATGCGGACCAGCGCGTCGAAAACCGAGAAATGGATCGCGTCATCGACCTCGATATGCGCCATCAGCGGATTGAACACGGTCGGCTCTTGGGAGAGGCCGACGACGACGCGCCCGGCCGGCCCTGCAGGAGGGGTCTTGGCGAAGGCGGGCTTGCCCAACAGATTGGGCGCGATGAGGCCTGCAGCCCCACCTATCGCCATCAGTCGCAGCGCTTCGCGCCTCGAGTAGTTGGACGTAGTCGATGAATTTTTGGTCATGGTAGTTCCTCTCTTGTTATTTCTTATGCGTTTGCTGCTACTGGACCGGCATTGCCCGGCCGCTCTCCTGGAATCGCCGCTACCAGTTGGCGCGTGTAGGCTGCTTGCGGGTTCAGGAATATTTGTGAGGGCGGTCCGCGCTCGACGATCCGGCCCGTCTGCATCACTGCGATTTCGTCGCAGATCTGGCTGGCGACGCGCAGGTCGTGCGTGATGAAGACCATCGACACGCCCGTCTCGCGCTGGATCTTGTCCAGAAGCTGCAGGATCTGCGCCTGGATCGACACGTCGAGTGCGGAGACCGCCTCGTCGGCAATCAACAGCTTCGGCTTGAACATCAGCGCACGAGCGATGCCGATGCGCTGGCGTTGCCCACCCGAGAACTCGTGCGGGTAGCGGCCAAAAGCGCCGGCATCGAGACCGACATGGGCCAGAAGCGCACGCGCTTCATCGCGCGCTTGGACATAAGGCATCCCGTGCGCCAGCGGGCCTACCGTCATGATGTGACCGACCGTCGAGCGTGGGTTCAGAGAAGCGAAGGGATCCTGGAAGATCATCTGGATCCGCGGTCGAAGCGGGCGGAACTTCGCTTCGGAAAGCTTGGCTATGTCACAGCCCTCAAACAAGATCCCGCCGCCGTCACTGTCCAGCAGCTTGATCAGCAGCCGGCCCAGCGACGATTTCCCCGAACCGCTCTCGCCTACGACCCCAAGCGTGCGGCCGGGCGCCAGTTCGAACGAAACCTCGTTGACCGCTGTCACAGTCCGTTGCGCGCCGAACAGCGCGCTGCCACCGCGATAGGTCTTCACCAGACCCTCAACCTTCAGGATCGGCTCCTTGCTGGCAGCGTCCGGACGGGGGCGATCTTCGCCGGTCAAATGCGGTACGGCTGCAATCAGGCGCTGGGTATAAGGGTGCTTGGGCGACTTCAACACCTGCTCGGCGCTGCCTTGTTCGACGACATGACCCTTTTCCATCACCACGACGCTGTCGGCGATCTCGGCCACCACGCCGAAATCATGGGTGATGAACATCACGCTCATGCCCTTGCGCCGCTGAATGTCACGGATCAGTTGCAGGATCTGAGCCTGGGTGGTGACGTCGAGCGCGGTGGTCGGCTCATCCGCAATCAGCACCGTCGGCTCGAGCGCCAAGGCCATGGCGATCATGACGCGCTGCCGCTGCCCGCCCGAAAGCCGGAACGGGTACTGATAATACATGAGTTCGGGATCTGGCAGGCCTACTTCAGTGAGCAGTTCGATTGCGCGGTTGCGACAGGTTTGTGGCGTGCCGAAGCCGTGCGCGGCCATGACCTCGTCAATCTGCGCGCCCACCGTCATCAGGGGATTGAGCGCCGAGAGCGGGTCCTGAAAGATCATCGACACGACCCGTCCACGCAGGTTGCGCAGCTTGTCTGGCGACATGCCAACGATGTTCATCCCTTCCAGCTGGATGACACCCGATGAGAGGCGGATCACCTTCGGCAGAAGCCCCATGATCGCGTTCGCCGTCACCGACTTACCCGATCCGGACTCGCCTATGATGCAAAGGATCTGGCCGCGTTTCAGATCGAAGGAAATGTCCTTGACAGCATGGGTCCGTTCCATGCCTTGCGGCAAATTCACTGTGAGGTCGCGCACCGAAAGCGCCACATCGTGGGGGGCTACAGCCTGGATGCTTGCGATCATCGAGATCACCTCCCCTTTCAACCGAGCGCGTCCACCCTGTTGCGGACCGCATCATCGCCCTTTGAGCAGAAGCGCCTCACCCTAGCGGCCGTAGTCCCGCCTTCTCGACGCTTCGCGCGCTGAGGCTGCGAGAGACGGGTTCTGCTCATCCTAGCGGCTCCCTTATGAAATCCGATCCGTGTACCGGACTCTGTTCCCTTTTTCTTGGAGAACTCTCCGAAGGAGCAAGCCTTGCCTGTCGAATGTCCTCTGGAGCCTGCCTGCCAAAAGGAAGGGTTGCTCCGTTCTTGCAGCCAGTCTGACTGTTCTGTTTCCGCAGAGTCTTCGAAACTTGGCCCTCGCGCGGCAGGAACTTCTGAAAAGAACATCCAGTTCGGCATTTCACTCTGTTCCCGTTTCGGCGCGGAAACCGGGATCAGGCAACCATATCCTTTATTCGGCAATACGTGGCCATGAGGGATAGGACCAAAGATTTCCGGTGTACATCGACACCATTTGCGGGCCATGGCGCCCAAACGGATTGGTGACCGTGCGGCCCATCGCAATGTCGGCCAAGGCGCTGCCGATCAAGGTCGACGACTGCGCCGTATGCCGCCCATGCCGCAGATGACGCGACTGCATGAAATGTACTCCAGCTTGCCCACGCAGCGAGCTCTTAGCGCAATAATTGCCTGTCCTGGGGGCTGCTAAACGCAGGAAATTCCGTCCAGGCACAAACTCCGCAGTCTGCCTCTGCGGGCGGCAGGTTAGGATGGTTCAAATTACCGGAGTCCCATCCATGCCCGCGCCGCTCATGCACATCGACTGCAGCCCTTCCCTCCCTCGCGAGGCGGACGTCGTCGTCATCGGCGGCGGGGTGGTGGGCGTGTTCAGCGCTTACTATCTGGCGCGCCGCGGCCTCAAGGTCGCCCTGGTCGAGAAGGGGCGTATCGCGGCCGAGCAGTCCAGCCGCAACTGGGGTTGGTGCCGCCAGCAGAACCGCGATGCGCGTGAGCTGCCGATGGCGACCAAGAGCCTCGACCTCTGGGAGAAGGTAGCACAGGAGACCGGCCAAGACACCGGCTTTCGCCGCTGCGGGCTCCTCTATCTCTCACAAGACGAAAATGAGCTGGCAGGCTGGGCGAAGTGGCGCGATTTTGCGAGAACGGTCGGCGTCACCACGCACATGCTGAGCGCGGAAGAAGCCACCGAACGGGGCAGAGCGACGCGCCGCAAATGGAAAGGTGGCGTGTTCTCGCCAACCGACGGAACGGCGGACCCTTCCAAGGCAGTGCCGGTTGCAGCGCGCGGCATCATGGCGGCGGGAGGCACCGTACATCAGCACTGCGCGGCGCGCGGGCTGGAATTGAGCGCCGGCCGGGTGAGCGCTGTCGTGACCGAAGCGGGTAGCATCCGGACAAAGACCGTGGTCATGGCCGGGGGCGCGTGGGCGTCTTCCTTCTGCAACCAGCTCGGTGTGCGTTTTCCGCAAGCTGCCGTGCGTCAGTCCATTCTGGCCGTGGCGCCAGGCGCAAACGGTCTGCCAGATGCCCTGCATACCGCTCGCATCTCTCTGACGCGGCGCAGCAACGGTGGATACACGCTGGCGATCAGCGGGCGGGCGCGTGTCGATCCAACGCCGCAACAGTTCAGGTTCAGCCGCGAGTTTGTACCTATGTTCGCCCGCCGCTGGCGCAATCTCGCCCCGGGCGCCTTCGAGGGCTGGCGTCAGGGCCACGAAAGCCTGCGCAAATGGACCCTCGACGACATCACGCCAATGGAACGGAACCGGATTCTCGACCCGAAGCCCGACATGGGGCAGATTCGGCTGACATATCGGAGAGCCTGCGAATTGATCCCCGAACTCCAACGGGTGGCGATCTCCGATGTGTGGGCGGGTTATATCGACAGTACACCCGACGGCATTCCCGCAGTCGGCGAAGTGGAGGGGATTCCGGGCTTCATCCTGGCGGCGGGATTCAGCGGTCACGGCTTCGGGATTGGCCCCGGTGCGGGGCATATGATCGCCGACATCATCGCAGGCAGCGAGCCTATTGTCGATCCGCGTCCTTATAGGCCCGAGCGTCTGAAGACCGCTGCGTGGGGCAAGGTCGCTGAATTCTGAGAAGACCGTCTTGCCAAGGTACAATCGGTCGCACACGAGATTGAGGCACGATGCGGCCAGCACCAAAAACAGGGAACTGACGATGCGCGAATATGAGATTGCCGCCATTCCTGCCGACGGGATCGGGCCAGAGGTCATTGCCGCAGGTCTCCAGGCGCTTGAGGCGCTGCAGCAACGCTGCGGCGACTTCAAGCTGCGCGTCCAGCACTTCGACTGGGGCTCGGATTACTACAAGGCCCATGGTCGGATGATGCCCGAAGATGGCGTGGCGCAACTGAAGCGCTTCGACGCCATCTTCTTTGGCGCGGTAGGCGCTCCCGACTTGCCCGACAATATCACGCTCTGGGGCCTCCGGCTGCCGATTTGCCAAGGCTTTGATCAATACGCGAACGTGCGGCCAACAAGAATATTGCCCGGGATTGTTTCGCCTCTGGCGGGTGTTGGCCCTGGCGATCTGGATTGGGTGATCGTGCGGGAGAATTCCGAGGGCGAGTATTCGGGCCACGGCGGCCGCGCCCATCGCGGCCTCCCCGAGGAGGTCGGAACCGAGGTCGCGATCTTCACGCGCGTCGGCGTCACCCGCATCATGCGCTATGCATTCCGGCTGGCGCAGTCACGGCCGCGAAAGCTCCTGACCGTGGTTACGAAATCCAACGCTCAGCGTCACGGGATGGTAATGTGGGACGAAATCGCAGCCGAGGTGGCGCAAGAGTTCCCTGACGTCGCGTGGGACAAGATGCTAGTCGATGCTATGACAGTGCGTATGACGTTGAAACCTCGGAGCCTCGATACGATCGTCGCCACCAATCTTCACGCCGACATATTGTCGGACCTTGCAGGCGCGCTCGCGGGCAGTCTCGGCGTTGCACCGACCGCCAACATTGATCCCGAGCGTCGCTATCCCTCGATGTTCGAGCCAATTCACGGCTCGGCATTCGACATCGCCGGCAAGGGTATTGCCAACCCGGTCGCCACCTTCTGGACCGCTGCCCAGATGCTCGAACATCTGGGCGAGAGCGCAGCGGCCGTGCGGTTGATGAGCGCTGTGGAAACGGTGACGAGTGAAGGCGTGCTGACGCCGGACGTGGGAGGGACAGCGACCACGCAGGAAGTGACGGACGCCGTCTGCCGAGCGATCCGCGGTTCGAACATGTGACAGGTTTCCAATGAAGCTCGACAAGATCGACATCAAGATCTTATCCCAACTGCAAAAGAACGGGCGAGTCACGAATGTCGAGCTTGCCGACCTTGTCAACCTTTCGCCGAGCCCTTGCCTGATGCGGGTGAAGAAGCTTCAGGCGGAAGGCTTCATCACCGGCTATTCCGCCCAGATCGATGTGTCCAAGCTCGGACAGACTCTAACGATCTTCACCGAAGTCACGCTCAAGCACCATCAACAGAACGACTTCGCGAGATTTCTCACCGCAATTCAGAAAGTCGATTCGGTCATCGAATGCCATCTGGTTTCAGGCGGTTACGACTATCTTGTGAAGTTCGTCACAGCGGGCATCAGCGAGTACCAGACGATAATGGAGCGCATGATCGAATTGGATATCGGAATCGACAAATATTTCAGCTTCGTCGTGCTGAAGTCACCGATCGTGAAATCCCATTTGCCTCTCGACATCATTTTCGACAAATGAGAATGCAGCTCCGCAGTCTCGGATCTGGAGAGCCGCGCGCCAGCGCTCCTTCTTGCTGTTTTCGCTGCGCTTGTGCAACGGCAAGAGATTCCACATACCGGCAACTTGCTTTGCACTTGGCAGACGGCGGCATCACCTGAGGATTGCTTCGGGGCGCCAGGCGTCTACCGCATTGACTCAGGTCGGTTCGGTGATGGCAATGATCACCCCTTCATCGCTGCCCGCACGTCCTTATCTTCGAGGGTTTGGTCCAGCGTCATCCGCGTGCGTTCAAGGATTTCATCAATATCGTCCTCGGTGCAGCAGAGCGGCGGCGCAAAGCCGAGGATGCCGCTGTTGAAGGCACGGATGACAAGGCCGTTTGCCCACGCGCGCTCGAAGATGCGGCGCCCCGGATCGGCCGCCGCCGGCAGCGGTGTCTTGCGTGCCTTGTCGGTGACCAACTCGATTGCTGCCAGCATGCCGCGACCGCGAATGTCGCCAACCAGCGGGTGGTCGGCGAGCGAGCGAAGGCCTTCCATCAACCGCTTCCCCACCTTCCGCCCATTCTCGAGCAGGCCATCTTCATAGAGACGCAGACATTCGAGCCCGACCGCCGCGCTCACGGGATGGGCCGAATAGGTATAGCCATGGCCGACAGCCGCTTTGCCGGCTCCGTCCGCGATCGTATTGTACACATGGTCCGACATGAAGACGGCGCCCATCGGCACGTAGCCCGAGGTCAGTCCCTTCGCCGTGGTCATGAAATCCGGCACGACCTCGTCTTCCTCACAGGCGAAGAGAGGGCCTGTGCGGCCAAAGGCAGTGATAACTTCGTCGGCAATGAACAGAATGGCGTGTTCCTTGCACACGGCGTGCAGAGCCTTCAGCCAACCTGTCGGTGGAACGAGGACACCGCCCGAACCCTGGATGGGTTCGGCGTAGAAGGCCGCAACGCGGCCCGCGCCGAGTTCTGCAATTTTGGCCCGCAGGGCCGCGACCGATGCGCCGATGATCGCCTGCGGATCGGAACCGACTGGATTGCGATAGGCGTAGTGCGAGGGAATCTTGTGCTGCCAGTCGTAAGGCACGCCGAAACCCGCGTGAAAAGCCGGGATCGCGGTCAGACCTGACCCTGCCGTCGAGGATCCATGGTAGCCGTGCTCCACGGAGATGAACTGGTCCTTTTGCGGCGTACCCTTGGCATGGTAGTAATAGCGAATGAAGCGGATCGTACTGTCGACTGCGTCGGAGCCGCCAAGCGTGAAATAGACATGGTTCAAATCGCCGGGCGCCAGCTCGGCAAGCCTGGCAGCAAGGCGAATGGCAGGCTCGGATCCCAACCCGAAATATCCCGTCGCATAGGGAAGCTCTCTTAGCTGCTTTGTCGCTGCTTCAATGACGCTTTCCTGGCCATATCCGATATTTACACACCATAGACCGGCGAATCCGTCCAGCAGGGTTTTCCCGCTTGCATCGGTCACGGTTGCGCCTTTGGCGGATTTGAGCACCCGCACGCCCGTCTCCTCGTGGCTCCGATAGCATGAAAACGGGTGAACCAGATGTGCGCGATCGAGTTCGATCAGTGAGTTTGCCAGCATTTGCTTCCTCCGATTCAGCGTAGTGCCTGACTTACGAGAGCGTAAGTCCGGTGTGGTGCGGTTTCGTCCTTCAGCTCGTTTTCCAGCGTGATCTGCTGCGCGGTCACGGTTCATTTCGGGCCTGAATTCGCCTAGGCCGAAGATAGCCCGCCGCGGACAGCAGTTCCTCCCGACCAGAACCTGAGCGATGGGCGTTTTGACTTTCCTTTGTCGCCGGCGCCGCATCTTATGCCGACGCGCGGCTGAAGGATCGCGCTCCGCCGAAGCTCGAAACGAACTCAGGCGCAACTCTCTGCCAAAGCTCTCACGCAATACAAAACAATCTGCTTCAGGGCGCATCGAATGCGGCGACTAGTCTTCTGCGGTCCTCATTATGATCCTTGCTGTTAAAGGCACGCGGTGCCGACAGGATTGGAAGGATCGACGCCCATGACCCAGTTCAGACCGAAATACATCACCTTCGACTGCTATGGTACGCTGACCAACTTCGACATGGCCGGTGCGGCGAGACGCGTATACGGCGCGCAGCTCTCCCCAGCTGGGATGGCGCAGTTCATCAAGGATTTCTCGGCCTATCGCCTCGACGAGGTTCTTGGCGCCTGGAAGCCGTACAGCGAGGTCGTGCACAATTCCGTGGAACGGACCTGCAAGCGCAACGGCGTCGCATTCCGGCCCGAAGATGCCCAACGCATCTATGCGGAAGTGCCGACATGGGGTCCGCACCCGGATGTCCCGGCGGGCCTGGCCAAGGTCGCCAAGGAGATTCCGCTGGTGATCCTGTCGAACTCCATGAAGAGCCTGATCATGTCGAATGTGGAGAAACTCGGCGCACCCTTTCACATGGTCATCACGGCCGAGGAGACCGGCGCCTACAAGCCGCAGATGAAGGGCTTCGAATATATGCTCGAGAAGCTAGGCTGCGGCCCGGAGGACATCACACATGTGTCGTCTTCATTCCGCTACGATCTCATGACCGCCTATGATCTTGGCATCAAGAGCAAGGTCTGGGTGAACCGCGGCCATGAACCTGCGAACCCCTTCTACGAATATACCGAAATCAAGGATATCGGCGGTTTGGCCGGCGCCGTCGGGCTGGAGCCTGTTCGGGAATTCGCCTAACTTTGTTTGCTGGCGCAGTCGCACCAGGCTGAGGCACTCCCAGACGTTAATAATCACTGGTCGCGATAGAGAAAGGGGCGGTTTTCACCGCCCCTTTCTTGTGGTTCCAACGCTTTAGGGCTGCAAGTGTTTCCACCTGCGTGCAAGATAACTAGTTAAGCCCGCCAACATGAAGCGCCTTGACCTCGAGATATTCCTCGATGCCGAGCTGCGATCCTTCGCGCCCCACTCCCGATTGCTTGACACCGCCGAAAGGCGCAACCTCGGTAGAGATCATGCCTGTGTTGAGCCCGACCATACCGAACTCCAGCGCCTCGGCAACACGCCATGAGCGCTTGAGGTTGTCGGTGTAGAAGTAGGCGGCAAGGCCGAACGGCGTACCGTTCGCAATGGCGATGGCCTCTTCCTCCGTCTCGAAGCGAAAAAGCGGCGCCACTGGACCGAACGTCTCTTCCGATGCCAGGAGCATCCCCGCAGTAGCTTCTCCCAGCACGACGGGCCGTGCATATTGCTTACCCTCCGGCATCGTCTCGCTTTGGGCGATGATCTGCGCGCCTTTCGCCTGAGCATCGGCGATGTGACGCTCGATCTTGTCGATCGCGGCTGCGTTGATCATCGGGCCGATCTCAGTGCCCTCATCGGTCCCTGCGCCAACCTTCATCCGCGTGACGCGCCGGCTCAGCTTTTCGGCGAAAGCGTCGTAAACGCCTTCCTGCACAAGAATCCGGTTCGCGCAGACGCAGGTTTGACCGCCATTGCGGAACTTGGATGCGATCACCCCTTCAACTGCCTTATCCAGATCGGCGTCGTCAAAGACGATAAAGGGTGCGTTGCCGCCAAGCTCCAGGCTCAGCCGCTTGATGGTATCGGACGCGCCGCGCATGAGCAGCGCACCGACGCGGGTCGAACCGGTGAACGAGATCTTGCGCACCGTCTGATTGGCCATCAGTTCGTTGCCGATTTCGACGGGCATGCCGGTCACAATGTTGATCACGCCTGCAGGGATACCTGCCCGTTCCGCCAGAACGCCGAGCGCCAGCGCCGAGAATGGCGTAAATTCCGACGGCTTGATGACAACCGTACAACCTGCGGCCAGCGCCGGTGCTACTTTGCGTGCGATCATCGCGTTGGGGAAATTCCACGGCGTGATGATGGCGCAGACGCCGACGGGTTCTTTCAGCACCAGAATGCGGCGATCGGCCGTGGGTGACGGAATGGTCGAGCCACCGATCCGGCGAGCTTCTTCGGCGAACCATTTCACGAAGGAGGCGCCGTAATGGATTTCCGCCAATGCCTCGGCAAGCGGCTTGCCCTGTTCCAGCGTCAGCAGGAGCGCGAGATCCTGTTCGTGCTGGCGGATGAGGTCGTGCCAGCGTTCCAGAAATCCTGCACGCTCGGCATGCGTCCTTTTCTTCCAGCCTTTGAAGGCCTCGGCCGCGGCATCGATTGCCGCTCTCGTCTCGTTCTCCCCCATTGCGGGAACGGTGCCGAGAACAATTTGGCTGGCAGGGTCAATGACATCGACCGCGCCCTTCGTTTCCGCATCCCGCCAGACACCGCCAATCAGCGCCTGCTGGCGAAAAAGGTCGGAATCGTTGAACATGCCAACCTTCGTCATCGC
This sequence comes from Mesorhizobium sp. M0174, assembly GCF_040322275.1. Taxonomy (NCBI): domain Bacteria; kingdom Pseudomonadati; phylum Pseudomonadota; class Alphaproteobacteria; order Hyphomicrobiales; family Phyllobacteriaceae; genus Mesorhizobium; species Mesorhizobium sp. M0174. The sequence goes on along the minus strand of NZ_JAMYTB010000002.1, from coordinate 555,331 downwards.
ATTCATGGTCTTTTCCTCTTCCCTTTCAACTTAATCCTGCCAGCACGGCCTGCGCGATCGTTTCAGTCCTGTCCTTGCCTGCGATCGTGCCAATCCCCCGCGCGGTTGCGGACTCGATTGCCGACATCACTTCCGCCGCAGCGTGCCCCTCGCCCAGATGCTCGAGCATCATGGCACCGGACCAGATCGCGGCGATCGGATTGGCGACGCCGAGATGCGCGATGTCGGGCGCCGAACCATGGACCGGCTCGAACATGGAAGGCACGCTGCGATCGGGATTGATATTGGCGGAGGCGGCGTAACCCAGCCCTCCCTGAATGGCCGCTCCAATATCGGTGAGGATGTCGCCGAAAAGGTTCGATGCGACGATTACGTCGAGGCTTTCCGGCGCCAGGACCATACGGGCGGCAATGGCGTCGATGTGGTAGTGCGAGACCTCCACATCGGCATAGTCTTTCGCCACCTCGCGCGTGACCTCATCCCAGAAAACCATGGAGTGCTTCTGCGCGTTGGATTTGGTGACAGATGCGAGCTTCTTGCGACGCGCCCGCGCCTGTTCGAAACCGAAACGGATGATCCGTTCGACACCCGTACGCGTGAAGATCGCAGTCTCAACCGCGACCTCATCGGCCGTGCCGGAATGAACGCGCCCACCGGCGCCGGAATATTCGCCTTCCGTATTCTCACGGATGCACAGGATATCGAAACCATCGGAGCGGAGGGGCCCCTGAACGCCCGGCAACAGCCGGTGCGGTCGTATGTTGGCGTACTGCGTGAAGCCTTTCCGGATCGGCAGGAGCAGTCCGTGAAGCGATACTGAGTCGGGCACTTCCGCGGACCAGCCCACAGCGCCGAGATAGATCGCATCGAATTTTCGGAGTGTATCGATGCCGTCTGACGGCATCATTGCACCGGTCTCCAGGTAGTAGGCGCACGACCACGGGAATCTTATGTCATCAAGGACGAAACCGCCCTGCTTAGCCGCCACTTGCAGCACCTGCCATGCCGCCTGCGTCACGTCCTTGCCGATGCCGTCGCCGGGGATCAGCGCTATCTTGTAGGTCTTCATGGATGGAGGTCCTCATTCGCACTGGCGTGGCCCGAACAGTAGTCGACCGCCCGCCGCATTTTCCGTCGAGGTTTATGCCTCCGACGGCGTCGAATCGCGTCAGGCGGAACCTGAAAAGCCGATTGTTCTGGAACCGCCGCGCGCTATTCGGCCGGACCTTGAGCACTGAACTCAGTCATAAACGCAGACGTAGATCTTGCGTACGGTCTCGATCGTGCGCCAGACGCCGACGAAACCGGGTTTCATCACGAAACTGTCGCCGGCGCGGTAGGTCTTGGTCTCACCGCCCTTCTCCTCGATTTCTACGAGACCCGAGACGATGTGGCAGAACTCGTAGATAGTGCCCTTGATCGAATGCGTCTCGCCGGGCGTCGCCTCCCAGACGCCGGTCAGAACCTTCTCACCTTTCGAGGCATCCTGCGCCCAAGTCTTGAAGGATGGATTGCCGGAAATGAGCCGCTCCGGAGCCGGTAATGCCTCCTTCGGCGCAAAGTCTGGAACTGTGTCGATCGTGATCAGAAGTGACATGTGATGATTCCTGGTTAGTAGCCGAGTGTCCGATCGACGAGGCCGATCAGTTCTTCTCCGGCGCGGTGGCGCCGAATGTTGTCGACGACGGATTGTGCCGCCGTATGCGGTTGCGTCACCGAGGCGATGTGCGGCGTTATCATCACCTTCGGATGCGACCACAGCGGATGGTCTTCCGGGAGCGGTTCTGGATCGGTGACATCAAGCATCGCCGCAGATACGTGACCGGTGTCGAGCGCGTCGATCAGCGCGGCCTGGTCCAGTTGCGGACCCCTGCCGACATGCAGCAGTTGAGCCCCGGCGGGCAGTAAGTGGAAGAACTCCGCGTCGAGCATGCCGTGCGTTTGTTCCGTGAGCGGGAGCAGGCAGACGAGAATATCCGTTTGCTTCAGAAAGCCCGCGAGTTGGTCCGTGCCGTGAAAGCAGGCGACGTCCTCGATCCGCTTTTCGCTGCGGCTCCACCCGGCAAGCTGAAACTGGAACGGCTTCAAACGCTCGATAGCCGCGCGGGCCAGCATGCCAAGGCCGAGAAAGCCAACCCGGCGTTCGGCCGCCTGTCGAGCGGCAATCGGTTTCCAGAGGCATCTTTTCTGCTGCTCAAGATAAGCGGGCATCTCGCGGTGGAGCGCCAACACGCCGAGCGCAACGTATTCCTGCATCATGCGTATGATGCCGTCCTCGACCATGCGCACAAGCTTCACATGGCTTGGCACCACGTCCTGCTTGAACTGGTCGACGCCCGCGCCGATGGAAAACAGCACTTCCAGATTGCGGTAGCGCGAGATCTCGTCCGGCACCGTCCAGGTGATGAGATAGCGCACCTTCTCCGGCTCCATCTCATCTCCGGAATGGAAGAAATCCAGATCCGGGAGCTCGCGCGCGAATATCTCGCGGAAGACCGCAGCACGCGCCGCATCGGAATTGAAAAGAAACGCCATGGCGACCGCCCTTCCTTCAGGCCGCAAGACGCGCGCCAAGCCCCTCGATCATCTTCCGGCAAGCGGCGAGTTCACCGATCTCGATATACTCATTGGGACGATGGGCACGGCCGATGTCGCCAGGACCGCAAATGATCGCGTCGATGCCGGCCTGCTGGTAAAGCCCGGCCTCCGTGCCGAAGCTGACGGCTGTGAGCGGCTCCTGCCCCGTCAGCTCGGTCAGAACGGCCGCTAGCGCGCTCCCGTTCGCGGGCGCGAGGGCGGGATAGGTGCTCAACTCGTGCCACGCCACATCGAAGCCACTGTCTCGCAGGGCGAAAAGCCGGGTCTTGACAGGCTCAAGCAGGGAGGCTGGAGAAACGCCGGGCACGGCGCGCACCTCGATATCGGCTGTGCATTGGCCAGGGATGATGTTGACCGCCTGTCCACCGGCGATGACGCCCACCTGCAAGGAAGAATATGGGGGCTCGAAATTTTCATCGAGCGGCCCGTCGGCGAGGGACTGGCCGTAGACCACGGCGTATGTGATGACGCTGGCCATGGCGTGCACAGCATTGAGTCCGAGATCGGGGCGTGAGGAATGGCCGGATCGCCCGATCACCTCGAGCCGCGCGGCGGCCTTCCCCTTGTGCGCGCGCACAGGCTGCATCCTGCTCGGCTCGCCGACAATGGCGCCAAGCGGCCTCTCGCATAAGCTCGGCAACGCGGCCAGGAGATGCGGCACACCACGGCACCCCGCCTCTTCGTCATAGGAGAATGCGAGATGAACTGGCTGCCGCAGGTTCATCGCCGCAAGTCCTGGGAGCGCGGCCAATGCGCAGGCGAGGAAGCCCTTCATGTCGGTGGTGCCGCGGCCGTATAGCCTGCCGCCCTCGCGGCGCAGGACGAACGGATCCGAGCTCCATTCCGGCTCGCCGGCCGGCACGACATCCATATGTCCGGAGATGATGTAGCCCCGACCCTGGCGCGGGCCGATCGTCACGAAGAGGTTGGACCGGTCGCCCTCAGGACCGGGCAGAACCGTCACCTCGGCTCCGGCTGCCTGACAGTAGTCGCGGATCCAATCGACGATCGCGCGGTTTGGCGTGCCCACAACAGAGGGAAATCCAATCAGCGTCGCGAGGATTTCTTCCACGTTCATGGCGGTCCGCTCTAATCGCACATTATCACCGGGTGCAACCAGCGTATCCGCAGGCAGCAGAGTTCGCTGCCGAATTGCGTCATGCTTTGGCCGAAGATTGCGAAAAAGCACCTCGAACCAGCGAAACCTGCTGGCTTTCCCGTATAATGCTACGGCAAAAGAGGCATGTCGCGACACGGCGATCGATCACAACGTCACACCGCGTGCCTTGCGCATTTGTTGAAGGATCGACTGAGATGCAGAGATCAGTACGCCTGAAATCCTTCGAACTGGTCGCGCGGGACATCAATGATGTCGACGTTGAGCTGCTGCACGCGCTGTCGATCTCAGTCCGCTGGCCTCATCGGCCGAAGGATTGGAACCTACTGCGTCGCGCCGGCCAGGGCATCGTTGCCGTTGATGGTATTGGACGCGTTTTCGGCAGCGCGATGTGGTTTCCTCACGGGAACGATTTCGCCACCATCGGCGTAGTGATCACAACGCCCCGCACGCAAGCGCAAGGAGGCGGCCGGTGGCTCATGGACCTAGTCCTCGAGCAGTGCGGCGATCGCAACTTGGCACTCAATGCTACCCATGCTGCCTATCCTCTTTATGTCTCACTCGGTTTCACGACCGAGGCGACTGTATACATGCGCCAGGGTGAAGTCCCACCGATCCTCCCAACAGTGCCGTCCCTGGACGGTCAATTGCAGGCGCTGTCGAGCGACAGGCTGAAGGAAATCACGGCGCTGGACACCCGCGCGTTTGGGACAAACCGCGAGAGGCTGCTCACGTTGCTCGCGGCCGATGCCTCAATCTGCACTTTGAGCCGCGGCAGCGAGATCGTCGGCTATTCCATGTGTCGCGAGTTCGGGCGTGGTCACGTGATCGGCCCGATGGTCGCGCGAAACGATCTCGACGCGGTCCATCTTACAGCCGTGCATCTGAACGGACTGGCAGGACGATTTGCCCGTGTCGACACCCGCGAGAAGGATGGCGTGTTTGCCGCGTTTCTCCAGCAGTGCGGCCTCGGCATTGCCGAGACCGTTACGACCATGTCCAAGGGGCGCCGCTTTCTGAACCGGGAAGACAATGGGCCTTGGGTCTATGGATTGGCCGGCCACGCCTTGAGTTGAATGCAAGCACGCTGTCGCCTTCAACCAGCGGTTAGAGGACCAGGTCGATCAGTGCGGGCGTCGATCAACCGGCTTAATGCCGTTGCCGTCACGCGGCCGGAACGGCTGCCGCCTCGAATCTGCTCCGAAGCCCGGATCGGTCTCCGCTGCCGGCATTGTGAGCGTCCGACGCCCATCCGCCACGCCATCCACGATGACATGGCCGATGCCGCGCGAGCACGGCTCGATGCGCGCGTTGAGATGATAAATGTCCCGCAGCAGATGTGAGGTGATGATGTCCCGCGTTGGCCCGCATGCGACCAGCCGGCCGTCCGCGATGACCATTGTCTGATCGCTGAAGCGCAGGGCCTGATTGAGGTCGTGCAGGGCGATCAGCACGACCATGCCTCGCGCCCTGGCAAGTTCCCGCATGAGACCGAGCACTTCCACCTGCCGCGACAGATCGAGTGCTGATGTCGGTTCGTCCATCAGCAGGACCTCCGGCTCGCGCACCAGCGTCTGTGCCAGGCTGGCGAGTTGCCGCTGGCCGCCGGAAAGCTCGCCAATGTTGCGGAAAGCGATGTCGGCGATGCCGAGCGCCGCAAGGGTCTCGTCGATGCGAGCCAGATCATCGTCGCCCACGGACCAGCCCATACCCTGCTTGCGGGCGAGCAACACTGACTCATAGACGGTGAGCACCGCGTTGGCGGACGTTTCCTGTGGCATGTAGCAGATGCCGCTCGTCCCGCGAATGGCCCCCTCGACATGCATTGCTCCCGGTCCGTGCAGGAGGCCGGCGATGCGCCTGAAGAGCGTCGACTTCCCGGCGGCATTCGGACCGATCACGGCCACAATGTCTCCGCCCTCGAACGCTGGGGTCGTCACATCCCGAAGCCGGAGGCTCGTGCCGTAGCGCGCGCCGAGCGCCTCAAGCCGGATCGTCACCATGAGCGCCTCGTGCTGGAGAGGACGAGCGAGATGAAGAAGGGGATGCCGATCAGCGAGGTGACGATGCCGATCGGGAAGACCGTCCCCGGGATAAGCGACTTGCTGACGACCGAGCTGGCCGACAGGATGAGCGCGCCCGCAAGGGCCGAGGCGGGCAGGAAGAAGCGTTGGTCCTCGCCGATGATCATGCGCGCGATGTGCGGGCCCACGAGGCCGATAAAACCTATGGTGCCGACGAAGGCGACCGGAATGGCGGCGAGGAGGCTCACCAGGATGAGCGTCTCGAGCCGCAGGCGACCGACTTTGACGCCGAAGCTGGCCGCCTTGTCCTCACCGAGCCTCAACGCCGTCAGCGCCCAGACGCGCCGGGCGAAAATGGGTAAGACTGCGAGGAGAATGAATGTGGTGACCGCAACCTTAGGCCAGGTGGCCTTGGTGAGGCTGCCCATTGTCCAGAAGACGACCGCCGCCAGCGCTTCCGCCGACGCGAAAAACTGGACGAGCGCGAGCAGCGCGTTGAAGGTGAAAACCAGCGCGATGCCGAGCAGCACGATGGTCTCCGCGCTGACGCCGCGCTTGACGCTCAGCACGTGAATGAGGAAGGCCGCCAGCATCGCCATCACGAAGGCGTTGATCGGCACTACATACTCGACTGCGGCGGGGACAAGCCTCACTCCGAAGGCAAGCGCAAGCGCGGCGCCGAAGCTCGCGGCGGCGGATATGCCGAGCGTGAAGGGGCTCGCCAGCGGATTATTGAGGATGGTCTGCATCTGCGCGCCGGCCACGGCGAGCGCCGCCCCTACGACAATCGCCATCAGGGCCACCGGCATGCGGATGTCCCAGAGCACCACGCGCACCTGCTGCGGCACGGTGTCGGGGAACACAAGGGCCCGCACGACCTCGCCGAGGTCGTAGCGGGCGGGACCGACCGCAAGGTCGACGCACAGGCTGAAGAGCAGGGCAGCGCCGAGGCCGGCAAGGATCACCTGCCGCCGCCAGACGAGGGCGCGGTAACGCCCTCGTCCATCGGTGCTGTGGAGCGCGGTGCTGACGGCCGTCGATTCAATCGACATCGGTCAGCGAGACCCAGTGGCCGGGCCTGTATGCGATGGGCAGGAATTTCTTGTGCAACTCGCTGAAGGACGCCTCAGGATCAAGGTCGGCGAAAAGATCGGGATGCAGCCACTTCGCCATCTGCTGGATGGCCACGAACTGATAAGGACTGTTGTAGAACTGATGCCAGATGGCATGCACCGCGCCGTCCTCGACGGCCTTCACGCCGGTCAGCGCCGGCCGCTCGGTCAGCGCCTTCAGCTTGCGCACCGCCTCCGCCTCATCACGGCCGGGGCCGACGCCCACCCAGGCACCGCCCGGTACATAGGCTTCCCACGAGCCGCCGGTGACGATGATCTGATCCGGGTCGGAGGCGATGATCTGTTCGGGATTGAGTGTGCCGAAGGTGCCGGGGATGATGTCTTTGGCGATGTTGTCACCGCCTGCCATCTCAACGAATTTGCCGAAATTGTCGTCGCCGAAGCTCATGCAGCAATCGTCCGAATAGCCGCCGGCGCGTTCGATGAAGACCTTGGGCCTTTCCGGCTTGGCCTTCTCGATTACGTCGGTAACGCGCACGATCTCGGCGGCGCGCCAGGTGATGAATTCCTCGGCGCGCTGCTCCTTGCCGAACAGCCTGCCAAACAGGCGCATGCTGGGTTCGGTGTTGGTAAAGGGACGCTCGCGGAAATCGACATAAACCAACGGAATGCCGGCAGCGGTGAGTTTCTCGATATACTCGGCGTCTTCCGTGGCCTGCTTCGACTCGGTGTTCATCACGATGACGTCGGGCTTGAGCGATACTGCCTGCTCGACGTCGAAAGTGCCGTCCTTGAAACCGCCGAATGTGGGGATATTCGCCATCCTTGGGAATTTTTCCAGATAGGCGGCGTAGTTGTCCGGATCCGCTTGGCTGAAATTCTCGCGCCAGCCAGCGATGCGCTTGAACGGATCCTCGGTGTCGAGCGCCGCGACGAGATAGACCTGCCGGCCCTCACCCAGGATTACCCTCTCGACAGGGACGTTCACCTTGACTTGGCGGCCCGTGATGTCGGTCACTGCAATCATTTCGGCCCTGGCGGCCAGCGTCATCGACAGAGCGACGATAGCGGCCGCCATCGTCGCTGCTGGGATCTTTCCGAAATTCATCGCGCCCTCTCTTGAAATGGATTAGCCAGAGGGGCTTATAAAAGATGACTTCAATTCTCAAGAAATATCTTTTAGAGCCATTCCAGACTGGTTCGACGACAAGGGGTCTGGAATGGCGGGCGAGCCCAATTATTCGCTGCGGGACGAGATACGCGACTATTGGTCGACGCGCGCTGGAACATTCGACCTTTCGGTGGGGCATGAAATCTTCTCACCGCGCGAACGCCTGGCCTGGCACAGGCTGATACTCAAGCACTTGGGGCGCGGGGATGGGCGTCGCGCGCTCGACCTCGCTTGCGGCACCGGGGTCATATCCCATCTCATGCACGACCTGGGTTATGCCGTGACCGGGCTCGATTGGTCAGAGGCCATGCTTGCCCGCGCGCGTGCAAAGGCGACGCAGAGGGAAAGCGGCATCCGGTTTCTGTTCGGCGACGCCGAGCGCACCCTTGAAAAAGCAGAGAGCTATGACGTCCTCGTCACCCGTCATCTCGTCTGGACCTTGGTGGATCCGCGAGCAGCATTCGCCGAATGGTTCTCGCTGCTCAAGCCTGGCGGACGGCTGCTGATCATTGATGGTGATTTCGTCAGTAAGACCTGGGTAACCTCTCTGCGACAAGTCCTGGAAAGGGCCGTTGGCCGGACAGTCGGGCCGGTCCACGAACTGGATCAGGTGATGGCGGACCGCCATGGCAGCATCCTCTCACGGTTGCACTTTTCGCATGGCGCCAAAGCGGACGAGGTCTGCGCGCTTCTGGTGGAGGCTGGCTTTGAGATGCCTGTGGTCGACACCCGGCTCGGCGCAATTCATCGTGCGCAGGCGCGGCACATGAACTTCCTCAGGGCGCTGGAACGCTCGACGCAGCATCGCTACGCGATCTGCGCGACCAAGTCGGCCTGGTAGTTGGGGAATTCTAACGATTTCCACAACCATCTATCGGCGATCGTCGGCTCTCACCCCGCCATTCTGATCTGACATCCGTACCGCAGATATGCGACGTCGGAGTTGCACAGGAGCGATCTTTGCCGAGCAGATACCCTACGTCGCGCTTATGTGGCGGTAAGTTGTCAGTCCGCTACGTCAAGTTCAAGCCAGAGATTAAGAAGAACGGAGCAATCGCCGCATAGGCGTCTGCCTGCGTGGGTCTGGACGGATTCACTCATGCGCAATATGAATTATGAGTGGAGATGAGGCTGCCGTGGCGCTCACATTTTCGCGGTGTCGCTAAGGCAGGTGACGCTCATTCAATGACGCTGCGCCGGGTGGGTTGGCCTTCTGGTCTAACGCGCCCGCAGAAGTGTCGATATCAGGGGATCTGGTCAATGACCGACAACAAGCCAGACGTTACCAAGGATTGGCAAGCGACGCAGGGCCAGAAGTCCTCCGCCACGCGCCTTCGCCTTTTCGCCGCACTCTCGTGGATCGTCGCCATTGGCGGCGAGATCTACGGAATCATGCTGCTTCGCCAGAGCAAGTTCGGCCAGGCACACCTGCCGCTGGTCATCGGCCTTCTGGTCGGCATCGCGATTTTCGCAATCGCCGGCAACTTGCTGTGGAAGGCGGCCAACAGGCACGATCCGGCCCGTGCATCCGACACGGCCAGGTTCTTCTTCCAAAACCAGCTCGGCGCAATTATCACGCTGATTGCTTTCCTTCCGCTGGTTTTCTTGATCCTCACCGACAAAAACATGGATCCGCGGACCAAGAAGGTTGCCGGCGGCGTCGGCGCTGCTCTGGCCGTGCTCGCGACGGTCATGGGGATCAGTTTCAAACCCCCGTCGGTCGAGCAGTACACCCAGGATATGAACGCATGCGCGGCCCAGATCAAGTCGGGGCAGCCCACCACCGCCTGTTCGCCCGATGTCGCCGCTCAGGCGCAGGCGATCGCGACGGACACCGCCGCGGTAACGGCGGCGACGCGGGACGCGAGCCACCCCGCCGGTCAGGATGTCGTCTACTGGATCGCGCCGGAAGCCGGAGCCGCGAAGTCCGCCGAGCCGCATGTTTTCCACCTCTGCGCAGGCGTGAGTCCGCTGAAGGGCAAGACCGTGAATAGTGGCTCAGTGACGGAGGCCTACGCGCAGAACGCCGTCCGCATCACGAAACAGATCGATATGGAACAGAAGCAGTGCGGGTTCACCCCCACAACCAGCACCAACTGAACCTGCCTGCGCTCGATCGCGTCTATCGGGGCCACAGCGCCAGCCCGGAGAACAATGATGCATAGATGGACGGTGTGTATACCCGTAGAGGGTTAAAGGCCCCTACGATCGGCTTTAGAGGAGACTACGTCGATGACGAACGTGCGCGCCCTTGTCCTCGAACGCCAACACGAACTCAAGCTGCGTGACATCGATCTGCCACAGACCGTCGGCCCGGGCGAAGTTCGCATCAAAATCCACACTGTCGGCATCTGCGGCTCCGACGTGCACTACTACACACATGGCCGCATCGGCCCGTTCGTGGTCGAAGCGCCGATGGTCTTGGGCCATGAAGCCGCCGGCACCGTCGTCGGAACGGGTGAAGGCGTCGAGCATCTGAAGGTCGGCGACCGCGTCTGCATGGAGCCGGGTATCCCCGATCCCAATTCGCGGGCGAGCCGGCTCGGCCTCTACAACATCGATCCAGCGGTCAGGTTCTGGGCAACGCCGCCGATCCACGGCGTGCTGACGCCCTATGTCGTCCACCCCGCCAACTACACTTTCAAACTGCCCGACAATGTCAGCTTCGCCGAGGGCGCGATGGTGGAGCCCTTCGCTGTCGGCATGCAGGCGGCGGCCAAAGCGAAGATTGCGCCGGGTGACACCGCGGTGGTGATTGGCGCCGGGCCGATCGGCACGATGGTGGCGATCGCCGCGCTCGCCGGCGGCTGCGCCCGCGCCGTTGTAGCAGATCTCGCCCAACCCAAGCTCGACATTGCCGCCGGCTACCAGGGTGTGATCCCGATCAACGTCCGCGACAAGAACCTGGCGGCGGAGGTCAAGCGCCTGACCGATGGCTGGGGCGCCGACGTGGTGTTTGAATGCTCGGGCTCGTCCAAGGCATGGGAGACCCTGCTCGATCTGCCGCGGCCCGGTGGTACCGTGGTGGTGGTCGGCCTGCCGGTCGCGCCGGTGGCGTTCGACATCGCTACGGCCTCTACCAAGGAAATTCGCATCGAGACGGTATTCCGCTATGCCCACCAATATGACCGGGCGATCGCACTGATGGGATCGGGTCGGGTCGATCTCAAACCATTGATTTCGGCGACCTTCCCCTTCGAAGACTCCATCACCGCATTTGATCGCGCGGTCGAAGCCCGGCCGGCGGACGTAAAGCTTCAGATCCAATTGCCGGATTAAGGCGAGTTCCAAATCCCCCGGGCTGCCCTCCCGATCTCCTGTGCGTTGCGTAGCTTCTTGGGCCGCCAAGGCTGGCTGACGGCAGCCCTGAGCGCTTTTGGTGCTGACACACGGCATTTACCGGCGGCGCTCCCTCCAAAAACAACTCCACACCCGGCGATGACGGGATCCTCTGGGACCACGAGCAAATCCCTTGAGTGCTGAGAGGGAACCGACACTTGACAAATCGGCGGCCGTCCGACACGCTCTTAACAAAAGGCACAACAAACTTACAAAAGTTCAAGTTGGCACAATCTGGCCGATAGGGAGAAGGCCGATGCATCTCTGTGACCGAGCGGAGATTTGCGCGTGAGCACGATGACCGTGACCCGCGAAACGCCCAGATGGGCCCTGCCCCGGTTCATGACGGCCGAGCATCCTTTCCCCTGGCTCGCGCCGATCACGGTGATGCTTCTCGTTTTCGGTATCTACCCCCTCGCCTATTCAGTCTGGCTGTCGTTCCACAAACGCAATGTCGTCTCCCGGCAACTTGACTTCGCCGGGCTCCACCAATGGACGCGCGCCTTCTCGGATGCGCGTATGTGGCATTCGTTGGAAACCACGCTGATCTACACCTTCGTCGCGCTTGCGGTTCAGCTTGCGCTCGGCATCCTCATCGCGCTTCTGCTTGACACCGATCGCAAAGGTTACGGGGTGCTTCGGGCGCTGATGACACTGCCGCTGGTGGTGCCGCCTGCGGTGACCGGAATGATGTTCCTGCTGATGCAGGACGGCTCTTTCGGTGTCCTATCGTTTTACCTCTATGCCCTCGACCTGATCTCGCCGGCACAGCCGATCCTGACGCAGCCCGGAACCGCATTGGCGGCGATCCTGCTGGCAGACATATGGCAGTGGACGCCGTTCATGGTGCTCATCATCCTGGCAGGGCTTAGGGCGCTGCCGAAGGAACCGTTCGAAGCCGCGGCGATCGACGGCGCCACCGGCATCCAGACGTTCTGGCGGCTCACATTGCCGATGCTGCGCAAGGTGATAGCGGTTGCGGTGCTGATCCGCGGCGTCGATCTCTTTCGCATCTACGACTACGTCTACATCATCACCGCTGGCGGGCCTGGCACGGCCACCGAGACGCTTTCATTCTACGCGGGGCGAATCTACTTCACCGGAGACTTCCCCTATGCCGCGACCCTGTCGCTGATCGTGCTCGTCGTCTTGATCGTCGTGTCGAACGTCTTCGTCAGGCTGTTCAAGGTGAGGTTCTGATGGAGTCGTCGCGCGCCCAAACGATCGCCCGTGACGTGCTCGCCGTCCTGGTGGTGGCGATCTTCATGTTCCCGATCGCGTGGTGGGCCCTGTCGTCCATCAAACCCTATTCGGCGATCTTCGATCGCAGCGGACCGGTCTACACCGGTTTCACGCCGACGCCGGACAACTACCGCGTGACGTTGCTTGGCGTTTCGCGCGTCGACATCGGCATGGAACAGGGCGGCGAAGCGGCCGGGGTCATCAAGGGGGGCGCGAGTTCCTATGATTCCCGCCAGTCGTTGCTCGACAGTGCCATCATAGCCGTCGGATCGACGGCGCTGACGCTGCTGCTGGCAACTCTGGCCGCCTATTGCCTGTCGCGAATGCAGTTCAGCGGCCAGCAGTCCTTCCTGTTCTGGATTCTCTCGCAGCGCTTCATGCCGCCAATCGCGATCGTCATTCCGATCGTTTTCATGTTCCGCGATCTCGGCTTGCGCGATACCTATACGGGGCTCATCCTCGTTCACAGTTTGATCAATCTGCCGCTGGCGGTTTTGCTTTTGAAGTCGTTCTTCGACGACGTCCCGCGCGAGGTCGATGAGGCGGCGCTGATCGACGGCGCGACGCGCTGGCAGACGTTCCGGCGCGTGGTCCTTCCCATGGTCAAGGGCGGCATCGCTGCGACGGCTGTGCTGTGTTTCATCTTTTCGTGGACCGAGTTCCTGCTCTCACTGTTCCTGACAACGTCGATCCGCACCGTGCCGGTGAAGATCTCGACGTTTGTCACCTCGACCGCAACCGAGTGGGGCTACATCACAGCGCTCGGCACGTCCGCGATCATACCCAGCTTCATCTTTATCCTGCTGGTTCAACGGCATCTGGTCCGCGGCCTCACCCTCGGGTCCCTGAAGGAGTGAGGCGCAGGCGAGAAGAACGACGACAAAAAACGCAACGGAGGAACGATCATGAGCTTCAGAGAACACGACAAGAAGACATTCGTCGCCGATACCTGCAACGACTTTACGGCGCGCCGAATAACCAAACGCGACTTCATGAGGAAGATGGCGCTCGCCGGTGTCGGCTTTTCTGCCTTCGGATCAGCCATGCTAGGTGGCGGCCGCACCAATCGGGGGATCCTGGGCCTCGGGGTTGAAGAAGCCCGCGCCCAGGACGCCGATATGTTGAAGTGGCTGGCCGATGTCGGCAAACCGTATGCCGGCACCAAAATCCGCTACACTTCGGAAGCGACGCCGCCAACGATCGTCGCCAACCAGCTTGTCGCGGGTGAATTCACCAAGGCCACCGGCATTGAGGTGGAAGTCGAGATCGTGCCGCTGGAGCAGGTTCTCGCCAAAGCGACGCAAGATGTGCAGGGCCAGCTTGGCACCTATGACGTCTACTATCTCGACCAGTCCTGGATGGCGACATTTGCGCAGGATGTCGTCGATCCGCGCGAGTATTACGACCAGAACAAAGAACTGGCGATGCCCAACTTCGACTGGGACGATTTCTCCAAGCCGCTGGTCGACGGCATCGCCATGTACAACGGCAAGCAGTGCGGAATCCCCTTCGATATTCCGATCTTCATCCTGATGTACCGCAAGGATCTTTTCGACAAACACAACATTGCGCTGCCGACAGACCTCGACGCCTACCTCAAGGCCGTGCAGGCGCTCACTGAGGCAGAAAAAAGCAACGGCATCTTCGGCACCGCGTGCCAGGCGAAGTCCGGCCATTATTCGCTGGAATGCGACTGGACCTTCGCCTTGTGGGGCCATGGCGGGTCGATCTTCAACAAAGACAAGAAGTTTGTCGGCAATGACGAGCGCGGCGTGGCCGGGCTGCAATTCTATCAGGAGCTGGTCAAGAACTCGCCGCCCTCGGCGACGACTTGGACATGGGACGGCCAGGGACAGGCACTGACACAGGGTCAGGCGGCGATGGCAATCACCTGGGGCGAAGATTTCCCCGGCTTCGACGCCAACGATTCCAAGGTCAAAGGCTTGTTCGAGGCCCTGCCCGCGCCCAAGGAGGTTCCCGGTCGTCGCGCCGCCGCCGATTGCGGCTTCAACGAAATCCCGGCCGTTGGTCACCAGGGCGGCTCGACGATTTCGCTGTCGCAATATTCCAAGAACAAGGAAGCGGCATGGCTGTTCATGCAGTGGGTCTGCTCGAAGGATGTGATGGCGCGGGTATCGACGCTCGGCGGCGGCGCCTCGCCGATGCGCAATTCTTCCTTCACCGATCCTCGCGTGAAGGCGAAGGCCGTTGTCGGGCCTGGAACGACACGCCACTTCGACGCGATCAAATACACGATCGACAACCAGATGGGATCGGAGCCGGACATGCCGATCTGGGCGGATCTGTCGAACAACGACATTCCTGTTGAGCTCGGCAAATTGCTTACGGGCCAAGACTATGGCGGCAATGCCAAGGCGTGCCTCGATGCCATTGCCGGCATTGTCGACGGCAAAGTCAAGGACGCCGGTCTTTAGCGGCTCGTCGGTGATTTGGGCGAAGGCGGCTTCCACCGCCCTCGCCCTTTGGCAATGTGGCGGCAATGGTTCCGGATCTCGTCATCGGCATCGATTCCTCGACCTCGGCAACCAAGGCGATCGCCTGGGACCGCAATGGGCTGGCCGTGGCTGAAGGCCGTGCACCGCTTGCAATGTCCAACCCGCGTTCGGGCTATTTCGAGCAGGATCCGGCCGAGTGGTGGGCCTCGACGGTCACGGCGCTTCGTGCTGTCGCGGCAACAGTTTCGCCGGCACGCATTGCCGCCCTTGCGATTGCCAACCAGCGCGAGAGCTTCGGCCTTTTCGACGAGCAGGGCCAGGCGGTCGGGCCGGCGACGCTCTGGCTCGATGAGCGCGCCCGTGGGAAAGCACGGCGCTTCGGCGAGAGTTTCGGCGCGGCACGCGTCCACGCAATATCGGGCAAGCCGCTCGACGTCATTCCTTGCCTTTACCGCATGATCTGGTTTCGCGAGGAAGAGCCCGAGATTTTTGCCCGCGTGGAGCGAATGGCCGAAGTCCATGGCTATCTGGTCTTTCGTTTGAGCGGCCAGTGGGTGACATCCACCGCATCCGCCGACCCGATGGGCATACTCGATATGCGAGTTATGGACTGGTCTAACGAAATATTGGACGCTGCGGGCGTCGCGCGGCGCATGATGCCGGACCTGGCGCGGCCCGGCACGGTTCTGGGCCAACTGACTTCGGAAGCCGCCATACTGACGGGCCTGCGGGAGGGCACGCCGATCGTCGCCGGCGGCGGCGACGGTCAATGCGCCGGAACGGGCGCTGGCGTGTTGCAGCCGCGATGCGCTTACATCAATCTCGGCACGGCGGTCGTCTCCGGCAGCTTTGGCACGGACTACGTCCATGACCAGGCCTTCCGCACCGAGACGGCGGTCGCCGATGATGGCTATATCTACGAGACGTGCCTTCGCGCCGGCACTTTTCTCGTCGACTGGATGGCGCGCGAGATGCTTGGCGTCGATCTGCATGGCGCAAGCGGCCTGGCAGCGCTCGAGGCCGAAGCCGCTGCCAGCCCGATCGGCGCAGGTGGCATAATGCTTCTTCCCTACTGGCAGGGCGTCATGGACCCGCACTGGGACAGTACGGCCCGTGGTGTGATTGCCGGGCTGTCCGGCTCGAGCAGCCGCGGCGACATCTATCGTGCCGTGCTGGAAGGCATAGCGCTGCATCAGGCCGCGACAAGTCAGCGGGCCGCTGCAGCTGCCGCCCAGACCATCGGCCAATTCATAGCCATCGGCGGAGGGGCGAAGTCCGACCTGTGGATGCAGATTCTGGCGGATGCACTTGATCGTCCCGTAAAGCGTTCGACGACGGTGGAAGCCTCCTCGCTTGGCGCGGCGATGGCGGCGGCAAAGGGCGTGGGCTGGTTTTCCACCATCGCCGAAGCGTCGCTGGCAATGGCCAGCGAGCCGGCCAAAACCTTCGAACCAGACGCGAAACGGGCCGCGCTCTACGCCGAACTTCTTGCGATCCATGCCGATCTTTGGCCAACGCTTTCAACCTGGAACCAGCGTCTCGCGGCCTTCATGGAGACCGATCATGGCTGAAGCGAGCAACTGGAACGCCTTGATCGAGGACGTTGTCGCAGGACGCTGGACAGATCCCAAGACAGGCGCAGCCGCGGTCCTGCCGTTCCAGACAATCGAATTGCTGGAGACGACGGAGGGCCGCGAGGGGGATCTCGTTGCGCCTCTGGCGCTAGGCAGCCGCATCGCCGTGGTCTCTGACATCAACACCGTCGATGTGATGGGCAGGCGCGTCGCGAAGGCGCTGCGTGCCATCGCCGAAATCGACGAAATCGTGCTGCCTGACGGCCTCGACTGCGATGAGGCAACGATCCAGATGGTCAGGGAGAAGACGCGTCACGCCGAAGGCGTCGTGGCCGTCGGGTCCGGCGTCCTCAACGACAGCTGCAAGCATGCAACCTTCCTCGACCAGCGGCCCTATGCCGTCTTCGGCACGGCGGCCTCGATGAATGGCTATGGCGCCTCGACAGCGTCGGTGACGTTGGCTTCAGGGCTCAAGATCTCGCTGCCCTCGCATGCTCCGCGAGGCATCTTCCTGGACCTTGGCGTGTCGGCTGCAGCACCCAGTTGGCTCAGCGCCGCCGGGCTTGGCGACAGCCTCTGCCGCTCCACCGCCCAGATCGACTGGTGGGCTTCGCATCGGCTGTTCGGCACTTACTATTCCGAGGTGCCTTATCTGCTTCAGGCGGGCGATGAGGAACCGATGCTGGCCCATGCGCCTGGCCTTGCCAGGCACGACATCACCGCCGTCGGGCATCTCCAGCGCGTCCTGACGCTGTGCTCGATGGGCGTGTGCTTTGCCGGCGTTTCCCATCCCGGGTCCATGGGGGAGCACCAGATCTCCCATTGGGTCGACATGTTCGCGCAAGCACATCATCCAGGCACCACGCACGGCCAGCAGGTCGGGGTTGCCTCGCTGGTCATGGCGCGTCTGCAAGCGCGGCTGCTGGACATGGAAGAGCCGCCGCAGGCAAAGCCAACCGTCATCGACGAGGCGGCGATGCTGGCCCGCTATGGAGCGCAGCTTGGACCACTTTGCATTGCCGAGATGAGGAAGACAGCACTCGACGCCAGCCAGACGGAAATCTTCAACCGGAAACTCGCGGAAATCTGGCCGGCCCTGCGCCAGGAGGTTCGGCCAATGGCAATGCCGGTTGCCCGCATGGAGGCAGCCCTGAAGGCTGCGGGGGGGCCGGTCACCGGCGCGGAACTAGGCCTGCCGCGCGCGCTTTGGCACGATGCCATTCGCTATTCGCGAGAAATCCGCGGCCGCTGGTCCTTTGTCAATCTGGCCGCCGATGCAGGACTCCTGGAAGAATTTCTGGACAGCGAATGGTGAGAGCGCATCCGATCGCCAATGGCTCGCACGGCGAAAATGAGATCCAACCGGCAAGGGCAATCGAAGGGTAGGAATTTATGGCGTCTGTCACCATCAGCAACATAAAGAAGGACTATGGCGCCCTCTCGATTATCGATGGACTCGATCTCTCGATCGAGGATGGCCAGTTCGTCGTTCTGTTGGGGCCGTCCGGCTGCGGCAAGTCCACGTTGTTGCGCATGATAGCCGGTCTCGAGCCCATCACGTCCGGTGAGATCGCCATAGGCGACAGGGTCGTCAACACGCTTCACCCCAAAGACCGCAACATCGCGATGGTCTTCCAGAATTACGCGCTTTACGCGCACATGACCGTCTTCGACAACATGGCCTTTTCCATGCAGTTGAAGAAGCGCCCCAACGAAGAAATCAAACAGAAGGTCGGGTGGGCGGCATCGATCCTCAACCTGACTCCCTATCTGGAACGGTACCCTCGCCAGCTTTCGGGCGGCCAGCGGCAGCGTGTCGCCATGGGCCGCGCCATCGTGCGGGACCCAACTGTGTTCCTGTTCGACGAGCCGCTGTCCAACCTCGATGCCAAGCTGCGGGTGCAGATGCGCACCGAAATCAAGGAACTCCACCAGCGACTGAAGACCACCACGGTCTATGTCACGCATGACCAGATCGAGGCCATGACCATGGCCGATGTCATCGTCATCATGCGCGACGGCCGTATCGAGCAAATCGGGCGCCCGCTCGATGTCTACGATCACCCGGCAAACCTGTTCGTCGCTTCTTTCATCGGCTCGCCCGCAATGAACATGTTGCATGGCGAGGTGGCATCCGAGCGTGACGCCTGGGTGGTGCGGACCGACGAGCTATCCCTCCCGCTGCCGCCAGGGGCTGCGGTCCGGCCCGGCCAAAGGGTGATCTACGGCATTCGCCCCGAACATCTTCGACCCGTGGCCAACGGGCGCGGCATTCCGGCCAGGATTACGGTTGTCGAGCCGACCGGCCCCGAAATCCACATCTTTGCCAGCATGGGCAACACCGCGATCTGCTCGGTGCTGCATGACCGGATGGAGCTCTCTCCTGGAGCTTTAATCCATCTGGAACCGGCGCCTGAGCGAATCCACCTGTTCGACCAAGGCAGCGGCGAGCGACTGGACAAGGGAAGAAGCTGAATGGCCCAGGTCGTTATCCTCGGCGCCGGCGTCATGGGCTCTGCCATGACGCTTCCGGCCGCTCACGCGGGTAACCGCATCACTCTTGTCGGCACCCATCTCGACGAGGAGATCGTCGGCTTGGTGGCCGGCACAGGTCGTCATCCGCGCCTCAACATCACACTGCCTGATATGGTAGCCGCCAGGTCCTGGACCGAATTCGGGGCAGCGATGAACGATGGACCCGATCTGCTTGTACTCGGCGTCTCGTCGGCCGGCATTCCTTGGGCGATCGAGCGCATTGCAGAAAGCATCAAGTTGCCGGTGCCGATACTGATGATTACGAAAGGACTTGCAGCAAGCGACGAAGGCATCGAAATCCTGCCACATCTGCTTGCCCGCGAGATCGAGCAACGCACCGGCTTGTCTGTCCCGGTGATGGCCGTCGGCGGACCGTGCATTGCCGGCGAACTGGCGGCACAGCGCGACACCTCTGTGATCGTGGCCGGGCACGATCCCGACCAGGTGGCCGCGGCGTACCGCATTCTGCGCGCGCCTTTCTATCATGCGCGATCGTCACCCGATCTCGTCGGCGTCGAGATCTGCGCTGCTTTCAAGAATTTCTACACACTCGCAGTTGGGGCTCCCGTCGGACTGCTGGAGCGCGACGGCAAGGCGCCCAATGGTGCGCTCATGCACAATCTTGCCTCGTCACTTTTCTCGCAGTCCCTCGCGGAGATGGCGATTCTGGTCGATGCTCTGGGCGGAAAAATCGAAACAGTGCTGGGGCTGGCAGGCTCCGGCGATCTTTATGTGACCTGCCAGGCGGGCCGTAACGGTCGCATGGGGCGCCTGCTTGGCCGCGGCCTGC
Organism: Mesorhizobium sp. M0174; assembly: GCF_040322275.1. Classification (NCBI taxonomy): domain Bacteria; kingdom Pseudomonadati; phylum Pseudomonadota; class Alphaproteobacteria; order Hyphomicrobiales; family Phyllobacteriaceae; genus Mesorhizobium; species Mesorhizobium sp. M0174. The sequence goes on along the minus strand of NZ_JAMYTB010000002.1, from coordinate 535,412 downwards.
CCTATTCCGTGGCGAAGCGCGAACATATGAGTTCGGACACGGTCGAGGGAGCGCAACTGGCGCTGGACCTTGGTCCGACTTTGAAGAATATGATGGCCCGGGGTGTACTTCCCCATGATCGCCTGCCGCTGACGACCGCCATCATCGACGCGGTTTGTCACGATGCTCCGCTGGTTTTGTCCTTCGACCGCTATCATCGAGGCTAGCGGAGCCGGGGAAACTCGATTGATGCCTCATATCGATGAGCACATGGCTCGGCCGAGCCCGCTCTGGACCCGCTGCCGCGGAGTGGACAGGATGATCTGATGGAGAAACCCGCACGAAAGAAACGCGACGGCCGCCAAGCTGTAACGAGTTCGGTCACGGCTGATCGTGAGGAAGGGCTGCTCGTGCGCGCCGCCTGGCTTGCTTACGTCGGTGACCTCACGCAGGCGCAAATTGCCAAGTCTCTTGGCCTGACCCGCCTTCGCGTCAACCGGATGCTGGCGCACGCGCGCCAGCGGGGGATCGTTCAGATTCGCATCAATTCGAAGGTGGCGAACTGCATCGAGCTGGAGCACCGGCTGCGGGACGCCTATGGTGTCTCGGATCCAATCGTGGTTCCGACACCACCCGATCCTGCGCTGGTGCCACAGGTCATCGCAGCCGCCGCCGGTGAGGCCCTGTCGCTCAGAATCCGCGACGGGATATCGGTGGGCGTGGGATGGGGACGGACGCTCCAGCTTAGTCTGCGGTCAGTGACCGTACGCCCGGTCAAAGGAATGTCGGTCGTTTCCCTGCTTGGTGGGCTCACGCGCGGATCGGCGATCAACATCTATGAGATCGCTTCGCGGCTCGCGGCGCTTTTCGATGCGGAATGCTTCTACATCGCAGCACCGGTGTTCACGGACACTGAGGCCACGCGCGATCTGCTTATGCGCCAGTCCATTCTGGAAGACGCCTTCACCCATGCCCGCGACGTTGACGCCGCTTTCGTTTCGGTGGGCGCGGTGCACAAGGACGCCACCATTTTTCGGATCGGACTGGTAGGCGACGATGATCTCAAATCGCTCCGCGAGGCGGGAGCCGTCGGCGATATTTGCGGCCACTGGATCGGCGCCGACGGACAACTCGTCGATCACCCGCTAAACAATCGCGTAATCGGTCTCGCGCCCGAACATCTGCGCGACATCGACACTGTGATCCTCCCCTCCGGTGGCCTCGACAAGGTTCCGGTGCTGCGCGCCGTGTTGCGTCTGGGAGTCGTCGATGTGCTGATCACCGACGAGAAAACCGCTGAGGCGATCCTTGCGCAAAAGCCGTAGCGCAGACTGATCTCTACCAGCAGAGCGGCTCGCGACTGATCGCTTCTTCGCGTCACAGAACCTCGTGGATTTCCTCGATCGAAGTCTCGCCGATCCGCTTGTCGAGAACGATCTCTCCACGCGCCATGGCCACGACCCGGTCGCAGCATTCGAAAACATGATGCATGTTGTGGCTGATGAAGACGCTGGTGATGTTCTGGGCCTTGAGCGCGCGAACGAAGCCAATCACCTTTCGCGTCTCCTTCACCGAAAGATGATTGGTCGGCTCGTCGAGAATCATGACTTTCGACTTGAAGTGCATGGCCCGGGCGATCGCCACGCCTTGGCGCTGGCCGCCCGACAGTTCGCCGACCAGCGCGTCCGGCGACCTCAGATGCAGATCGACGTCGGCGATCGCCTTGACACTTTCATCACGCATGCGCTTCTGGTCCAGGATGCCGATGCCGAAAACCGAGCCCTTCACCGGCTCGCGTCCGATGAAAACGTTGCGGGCGATGGTCATGGTCGGCACCATCGAATTGTACTGGTAGATCGTCTCGATGCCGCGATCCATGGCGTCGCGCGGATTCGAGAATAGGACCGGTTCACCTTCGATCCTGATCTCGCCGCCATCGGGCTTTTGGGTGCCTGACAGGATGTTGATCAACGTCGATTTGCCGGCGCCATTGTCGCCGACAAGGCCCAGGGCCTCGTCTGGATAAATGTCCAGAGTGACGTTCTTCAAGGCGTGGACGCCGGAATACCATTTCTGGAGTCCCTTGATCGCGATAATGGGTGCTGCCATGATCACGTCTCCACCTTCATTGCCCTGCCCCGCTTTCGCAGCCAGGCATTCACGACGACCGCGAAGATAGTCAGGAAGCCGATTGCCATCTTGAACCAGTTGGCGTCAACCTGGCTCAGCACCAGTCCGTTGTCGATGACGCGAATAAGGGCAGCCCCTATGATGCCGCCGAAGATAGTGCCGATGCCGCCAGCCAGCGAGGCGCCACCGATGACGGCAGCCGACACGGCTTGCAACTCCAGCCCCTCGCCGATCGAGGGCAGCGGCGCGCCGAGCCGCATCACCTGAATGGTGCCGGCAAAGCCGGCGAGCACAGAACAGATCATGAAGCAGGCGACCTTCACCCGGGCCGTCGGGATGCCCATCGATTGCGCGGCAGGCAGAAAGCCGCCGGTGGCGCGCACCCAGTTGCCGAAATTCGTGCGCGACAGAAGGACCGTCGCCAGGATTGCCACGGCGACAAACCAGAAGAACGACATCCGAAAGAGGTCGCCTGGCCCCACATAGATCGTAAACAGCCATTTGGGCAGAGCGTTGGCCGGAATGACAGGAGGGAAGCCACCGGAGATTACCACCGTCAGCGAACGCGCGATGAACAGCATGCCAAGCGTGGTGATGAAGCTTGGTATCGCGAAACGAATCGTTATGAACCCGTTGAAGAAGCCGATCAGGGCGGCGATCGCGAGGCCGGCGGCAAAGGCCGGCGCGAACGGCACCCCGGCCGCCAGCATCACCGCCATCGTCATCGGGGTCAGCGCAAAGACCGAGCCCACGGAAAGATCAAACTCGCCGCATATCATCAGCAGGGTCACGCCGATCGCGACCAGCCCCATTTCAGGCAGCAGTCCAAGCATTCCGCGCACGTTCTGTGTGTTCAAAAATACGCCGTTCGAGCGTATCTGAAAGACAAGGAGGAGGAGGAGCAGGAACACGACGGCCGCAAGCTCCGGCTTCTCCAGGTAGATCTTCATCAAGCGCTTCATCGATCGCTCCGGCTTGGGATTGTTTTCCGCTGGCTTGTCGCATCGACAAGCGGTATGGCGGCAGTCTGTCTTCTACCGTATTTGACGGAGAGATGCGGTGGCAGGATGAGGGGCGGAGCTAAAACGCCCAAAGGCCACGCGGCCTGCCCCTCACCCCTGCCCCCTCCCGCAAAGAACGAGGAGAGGATGCCGGCTTCGCCCTACCGCACGCCTTTTGCGGCCAGTTCCTTGAGCTTCGGCACGTCTTCCTTGACGATGATGCCCTTGCCGGTGTCGATGTCTGCCGGCAGCAGACCGATGTTCTTGGAAAGATAGGCTTCCATCACCGGCATGAAGCCCTGCATGTAGGGCTGCTGGTCGACCTGGACCTGGATATAACCCGCTTCCATCTGTTGCAGGACTTCCGAGACGATATCGAAGCCGCCCATCAGCACCTTGCCCGGCTCGATGCCGCGATCGATCAGCACTTGGGCCACGTAGGCATGCCAAAGGCCGGTGTCGAAATACACCGTGGTGTCCGGGTGGGCAGACAGATAGGCGCCAACACGATCGGCGACGACGGCGCCATCTGTGCCGGTGTCGAGCCGTTCGATGACTACTTCGCGTCCGCCATTCGCGGCCTTGTATTCCTCAAGGAACTTCATGACACCGGCAGCGCGCTGTTCCGACCAGTTCTGACCGGGCGCGGAGACGCCGACGAGCGCCCTGATCTTTCCTTCCTTGGGGAAGAACTCGGACATCTTCTTGCCGAGTTCGTAGCCGGCGGGAATGAAGCCCTGGCCGATGAAGGCCTGGCGGGCATTGCCGGCTGCACCCTCGGTGTCGTCGACGTTGGACGCAATCACCGTGACGCCGGCAGCGCGGGCGTCGGCGATGATCTGGTCGAAAGCATTGTTGTCGACGATCGAGGTGATCAGCGCGTCCGGTTTTGCCGCGAGTGCCGCCTGCATGTTGGCCGATTGTTGCTCGATCGAGCCTTCGGTCTGCGTGAAGACCATTTGGCAATTGGCCTGTATCTTGGCGCAGGCGTCGTCAAACCCCTTCTTCACCGCCTGCCAGAACGGGTTCGACGCCGACGAATGATGCGTGAAGACGATGTTCATCGGCTCCTGTGCGCGTGAGCCGATTGCCGAGCCTCCAGCCAGTACTGCTCCCAAGGCTGCCGAGATAAGTAGCTTCTTCATGGTTCTCCTCCTCCGTAGAAAGCTGCTTCAGGTTCATTTTCAGAGAGTCGATGCGTCAGTCACCCGTCGAAGCGCCGTGAAGGCGCGATCGATCTCCGGGTTCAGTTCCATGCCGAGGCCCGGTCCGGGAGGCACGGTGATCATGCCGTTCTTCACCTGCGGCAAAGCGGTCACAAGGTCGCGGTACCAGGTCTTGTAAAAGGCCCTGACACTCTCCTGGACAAGCGCGTTCGGCGCATTCAGCGACAGGTGGGTCGATGCGCCGAGCACCACTGGACCGGTGCAGTCGTGTGGCGCGACCGGCAGGTGCCATGCCTCAGCCATGGCAGCGATCTTGCGCGCCTCCGAGAGCCCGCCGCACCAGCTGATATCGAGCATGATGACACCAGCCGCTCCAGTTTCGAGAAGGTCGCGGAAGGCCCAGCGGGAACCGAGTGTCTCCGAAGCCGATATCGGCGCCAGCGAAGCCTCGGCATACCGTTTCAGGCTGGACAGGCTGTCCATTCTGATCGGATCTTCGTGCCAGAAGGTCTTGTAGGGGGCAAGCTCGCGAGCGATCTGGATGGCCGGCAGTAGCTGCCACATTGAATGGAATTCAACCATGATGTCCATCTTGTCGCCGACCGCATTGCGGATTTTCTCGAATGGCGCCAGCGCGGAATTCAAGTCGGGCTGCGATATATACTGGCCGCGCGTTTTCTCGGCGGCCATGTCGAACGGCCAGATCTTCATGGCCGTGATGCCTTCCTCCAATAACGAATGCGCCAGTTCGTCGGCGCGGTGAAGGAAGCCGTTCAGATCATCATAGGCGTCGCCGGGCTTATCGAGCCCGTAGTTGGCCGTCGTCTGGCCCGTGGCCTTCTTAATGTATTCGGGTCCGGCACAGGTGTTATAGGTCCTGATCTCGTGCCTGGTGAACCCGCCGAGGAGCTGTGCGATCGGCTGACCCGTGGCCTTTCCAAACAGATCCCAAAGCGCGATGTCGAAAGCGGAATTGCCCCTGACTTCCGCGCCCGTCGATCGGAAACCGAGATAGCCGACAAGATCGGCGGCGAGCAGGTCGATCTGCAAGGGGTCGCGACCGATCACGCGCGGCGCGACATATTCGTGCAAATAGGTCTCGACGGTCTCGGCCATGAAGAAGGTCTCGCCCAGTCCCACGAAGTCTTCGTCCGTGTGAACCAGGACCCAGAGAAGGTTCGGCCGCTCCTTGAGCCGCAGCGTTTCCAGTTTCGCGATCTTCATTGCGCCCCCGTCCTCAGGCGATGCCGGCCGCCAGCAGGGCCTTGACGCTCTCGTCAAAATGCCTCGCCATCAGGTCGCGAGCAGACTGGGGATCACCGGTCTCGATTGCTTCGGCGAGCTCGATGTGGATCTGGATCATCTTCAACTGCTCGGCATCCGAAGGGCGGCTGCGCCAGCCGATCGGCCAGGTCTGGCGCGATACGCGCTCGAACGCGCCTACGATGAGGCTAAAAACCGGATTCTTTGCCGCCTTGGCGATTTCGAGGTGAAAGGCGAGATCGTGCTCCATGACCTGTTCCGGCCGCTGGAAATTCTCGCGCATGGCAAGCGCGTGCGCCCTGATCCTTTCCACTTCGTCGGCGGTTCTGCGCAAGGCCGCCAGCATGGCGGTGCGGGTCTCGATCGTGCGGCGCACGTCGTAGATTTGCTGCACCGTGATCTGCTCGGTGTGGACGCCATGCTCGATCACCAGCGACATGGCGCCATAGTCCAGCTCGGCGACGGTAGCCCGCCTGCCTGCCCTGAGGTCGATAAGCCGCATCGCGGCGAGCGAGCTGAAGGCCTCGCGCACCACAGTACGCGAGACGCTCAATTGCCTCGAAAGCGCGGCCTCGCTGGGCAGCCGGTCGCCTGGTCCGAGTTCATGCGTGCGGATGTGGCGCGTGATCTCGCCGATCGTATTGCTGACCAGGCTCGCTGCGTCGGAATGTTTTGCGGCTACCACCGTGCTCACGCGATCTCCAGTTCAGAAGGCAAACCTGTATGGCAGGTTTTGCAGATGTGTTGATAGTACTTAGAAAAGCTGTATGTCAAGCTCAAGTCATTGCCGGGAGACCGTCGGCATGGTCGCCGGAAGAGCGGTAACCCGACGCTTGCATATCCGCTGCTCTTGATGCGCCAGACGGCGGTCGGCCGGGTGCGGCGCGCCTGCATGCTCGGACAGGCAATCATCTCGCTTGGGCAGGCTGGACAGTCTCATCGTGAACCCCGGCGGGCGCCCGACCATGCCGTCGGAAAATATCTCATTCACTGATATTTCGATCGACGCACCCCATATGGGTGGACAGAGTGTCACTTGAGGATTTGCCTATGCTGATTTCGCGTTGGGGACGGTTTGCAGTTTTGTTCGCCGGATTGTTCCTGGCATTTTCCACGGTCGCTGTGGATCACGCCGATGCGCGCCGTGGCGGCAGCTTCGGCAGTCGCGGCATGCGCACTTTCCAGCCGGTCCCGCCGACCAGAGTCGCGCCGCAACCGGCCGCACCGGTCGAGCGCTCGATGACGCCTAATGCGGCAACGAACAATGCGGCCCGTCAGCCGCAGGCATTCCAGCGCCCAGGCTTCTTCAACGGCCTCGGCGGATCGATGATGCGGGGGCTGCTCCTCGGCGGTTTGATCGGCGTTCTTCTGGGCCATGGGTTCGGCGGCTTGGCCGGCATGTTGGGCCTTTTGCTCCAAGTACTGCTGATCGGCGGCGTGATCATGCTGGCGATCCGCTTTTTCCGCTCGCAATCGACATACAACCCAGCGCCCGCTACGGCCGGTGCCTCGCGGGGTACGGGGAGCTTTGGGCGAAACGCTGCAGCTGGGCCCGAGCCGAGCAACGCTACAGCTTTCCCCATTCCAGGCATCGGGTCAGGATTTGGCGGAACGAGCCAAGCCAACGCTTCGGATGAGATCACACTCACGCAAACCGACCTCGACACGTTCCAGCAACGGCTGACGGAAGTTCAGGAGGCATTCGGGCGCGAAGATCATGCTGCTTTGCGCCGGTTGGCGACGCCCGAGATGGTGTCCTATCTGTCCGAGGAACTTGCCGACAATGCCAAAAAGGGCGTCAGGAACGACGTGTCGGACGTCAGCCTGTTGGAGGCCGATATTGCGGAAAGTTGGCGGGAGGGTGACCGCGACTACGCGACGGCTGCTTTGCGCTATGAGTCTCGCGACGTGACCCGCGATCGCAGCAGCGGCAAGATCGTTGAGGGTCAAGCCGATCAGCCGACCGAGACAACCGAACTGTGGACCTTCATGCGCCAGAACAGCGGGGACTGGAAGCTCGCCGCAATACAGCAGCCGAGCTGATGTGCTTGCCCGACTGAATGCCTGCCAGGAGACTTGTTCAGTTTTGCCAGCTGCGCGCTTGAAGGCCGGTCAGCCGAGGTGAAGCAGCGGGCTCTATCGGCCCAGCGGCAGCTTCGAAGTCGAAAGCAGTTCGGCCTCATCCATCACTCCGGCCGTAATTTGCAATGATGCGCGACGCGAGCGCTTCATGCTCTATTGGGCTGGGTGTCAGCGGCTTTCTGGCCGCGTCTTACGGAACCGTTGGCAACGCGATCGTCGGCAATGTCGATGTGCGCTCCACCACCTTCGTCGCGGCGTTCGGTTAGAGCCCACCCTGCCTCATGTTCGAGGTTTGGAAGCGTCGGCACTGCGCGAGCTTCTTTCAAAAAAATGGTAGGGCCCGCCGCCAAGCGCGAAGCCATCGTGCATCTGCAGGCCACGATTGGAGTGTCGGAGCGGCGGGCCTGTTCCTCTGGCGGCCATCGAGGCGTCGTTAGCCGCACTTTCCGCGCACCCCTGTGCGCTGCCACCAATCTCGCGTAGACATGCCTGCCGGCATCCCGCGCTGCGATGTGAGAACCTCATGCGAATCCTGTTGCCTGTCTTCTTCCTCTGCCTGACCAGCCTGTCGCCCGCCCGGGCAACGGCCGGCGATTGCGGCGATGCCGCCGCCCTGGTGCGGCAGGCCTATCCCAAGGCCCAAAAGAGCGCCGACCGCGCGTCGTTCACGCTTGTACCCCATACGAGCATCGCCTCAACGCTCCCGGAGAGCGATGCGCCATTCGGCCTCGCCTGCAAGATCTGGCCGGCTCATGACGACCTGCTTTTGGTCGCGGTACCCCTGATCGACAGTGCTAACGGCGACCACCTGCATGTCGGCGACATCGAGCTGCTGGTGGTCGATAGAAAGAGCCTGCGGGTGCGCCAGCGCCTGCTCCAGCCTGGACTGATGACCGATGATGCCATCGCGATCCGTAAGGTGGAATTCGACACCGGCCGCTATGCACTGGCCCCTGAGGTCACCGCCTTCGGCCTGCGCATCGAAATGGCAAACCATTCGCAAGCTACTCCCTTCACTGAAACCGACCTGCGGCTCTACGCTCTCGTCCGCGGTGAACTCCACGTGGTGCTCGACGGCCTCGTGGTGGCCGGCTCTGGCGGCGATAGCGATGGTAGTTGCGCCGGATCCTTTCATTCCAGCCAGGTCAGCCTGGCGATGAGCCCGGCGCGCCACCACGGCTATCGAGACATCATTGCGGTCGAGCGATCGAATACCGACAATCCCTCCCCCGACCAGAATGGCGAATGCCAGTCCCATCCCGGCAAGCCTGTGAAGCGGACCTACCGGCTGCGCTATCACGGCAGCCGCTACGCGGTTCCTGCGGCACTCAAGGTGATGGGGTCGTGACGCCGCTGCACACGTCCCTGCCTTGGTTCGTCAATGGGATCAATTCCAGTTGAAAGGGTATCGACCGTTAATTCTCTCGTGGTAGGAGGCGCTCAAGGGGGCTCTTCCCAAAGGAGCTGATGATTTGTGGTGGTCAAGATTCAAAAGGGGTTTTGCAGGAACGTGGGACGACAGACTTGACGGGCTATTCTCCGCAAAGGTCGACTACGCCGGAAAATCCATTCTCGATGTTGGCTGCAATATGGGTGTTGTCGCCTATGAGATATCCAAGCTGAAACCCAGTTCGATCCATGGGATCGACATTGCCAAGCCGCATATCGAGACTGCAAAGATGTTGTTGAGCGGCTCCCCGGTACATGCCCGGTTCGATCGCCTGAATCTTGGCAGCCGGCGCCTCGGCAATATCCTTCTACCGAAATACGATATCGTTCTGCTGCTGGCCGTCTATCAGCACATGCAGCGCAACATCGGCCCAGGCAAGGCGCGAAGGGTGCTTTCCAATATTGTGAGGCGCACCTCAAACGTCGTTGCCCGCGTTCCGCCTGGAACGGATGGCGAATTCATCGAAACGCTTTCTGACGAGGGGTTCCAGGTCAAGAGCACTCACACATCGCCCCTTGGTAGTCATGTGCTCGTGCTTGAGAAACCTGCCTTCGGAAATCCGCAGCCATAGAGATTTCGCATCGCGAGTGGCAATCTGCCCCACTAACATCCCATGTGTCAGCAGCGGCACAGACCCGCTGCTGGCTGCAACTCAGCGCGTTGGACGCCCGATTCGCCGGGAGAGCAGCTCGCGGCTGGACTTCGCGTCAATGCCGTTGACGTTTGAGGGTCGCGGCTGCGGTGTTATCTGCCACTGCCTTGACAGACAGAATGCCCCCGTTGGCGTAGGTGACTGGCCGCCATGGCGAGAACATCGCCGTCCCGCCTGGGGTCAGCGCGCCGCCGGTGTCGAAAAATTCAGCCATGTGCGCTATCAGCTCGCAGGCGCCCGTCCAGCGCTCTGGCTCAGGGCGCCGGGCGAGTGAACAGGGTTCGGAATAGCTCCTCAGCACGCCGCAGTCCTTCATCCGTCAGAACCACTGACTTCGCCTTGTTTGCCGGATTCGCGATCAGCCCCTTCTGGTGCAAGCGATCCAGGGCATTCCAATCCAACCCCTTCCAGGCGCGCCTCTCTTCATGCAGCGTCAGCCAAAGCAGGCCCATAACGGCATCGTCGATCTTGTCGGTGTCGATCTCCATGCAAGCAGTTTAACACGCGAAAGCGCTGCCACGATCCACACCGTAGGGTTATTCCTAGCGCAACGGTTCGACTGAAAATAAATGTTTCACCTAGGCGTCGCATGCGCGACGGCGTCATTTGGGGGGACGAGCCGGAATGGGATCCGAGTTCATCATGGTGGCTAAGCGGCCGTGGCAGCCCTTGCCGCTGGCAAATGAAATGCGGATTGGCGAAATCCTCGTCATCGCCCTGGTTGCGCTGCAGGCGAGTGGCTGACCGTCCAGCGTACCCGTCATGCCGCCGGCAGCGCGCAGTACCGCGTCACCCGCCGCAGGGTCGCATTCCAATAGTGCGGCCGAAGCGCGGATAATTTTGCGGGGGCAGCTCTTTTCCGACCCGCTCTCCGACCCCAGAAGTCTCAACCTTGCTAGAGGTGAATTTTTGACCCCTGAGCGGTTATCTCGGAGCGCATTCCGGCCACAACCGACGTTGCGACATCCCTTCACTGATTCACTGTCCGTCTGCGCCAGAATGCGAAATCCGCTGTGAGCGTCGGGGCTTAGCAACAACCGCTCAAGGTCGGTCCCACGTTGCAGGGCTGACGTGTTTTCATCGAGCCAAGACTGACTCTGGTACCGTGCCGGGAATGAGCTATAGTTCACATACTAAGACGGCCGGGCGCTTGCACAATGGCTGGACTGGGTGAACAGATTGCGCGTCAGCAGCGCACCATGGGACCGCTCCTGGTGGCGGCAGTGGTCATCGGCCTTATCGGTCTGCCCGTTGCAGCCTGGCTCGACCTCCGAGACCTGTCGGAACGGATGCTGCGCAGGCAAGCCAGCGAAATCAGCCGGATCATCGACGAAATGCGCGGATTCTACGGCAGCGACGTCGTGGGACGCGTGCTGCAGGCAGACGGCGCCGTGACTGCGACGCACAACTACCGGGACGTACCAGGTGCGATCCCTATTCCGGCAACCCTCTCGATCGAACTCGGCAAGCGCATCAGCGCTCACGATGGCTCGGTCAAATATCGGTTCGTCTCGGATCTGCCTTTCAAAGGTCGCGCGCCCCACCAGCTCGATGCGTTCGAGCGGAACGCAATCTTGGCTTTGCGCGCCAACCCGAAGGAGCCGATCATCGAAGTCTCGGGCTCACTGTTTGACCGGCAGGTCCGCGCCGCGGCCCCTGTCATAATGGGACAAGTGTGCGTGACATGCCATAACTCACACCCGGATAGCCCCAAGACGGACTGGAAGGTCGGGGATGTCCGAGGGATCCAGGAGATATCAGTCAATCAGCCTATTGCTGCAAACGTGCTGACTTTCAAGTATCTGCTCCTATATTTCGGTTTCGCGGCGGCGGCGGGTCTGACGTTCATTCTCCTGCAGCGTCGGCAGTCCGCGTTGATTCAAGGCATGAACAAGGAGCTTTCGGAGGCAAACGACTTCCTGGCCGCGATCTCATTGAAGATCGCCAAATACCTTTCGCCTCAAATTTACAAAAGCATCTTCAGCGGCCAGAAGGACGTCACCATCGCGACCGAGCGCAAGAAGCTCACGATCTTTTTCTCCGACGTCAAGGATTTCACCGCGATCGTGGAACGTCTCCAGCCCGAGGACCTGACGCTTCTCCTCAACGAGTACTTCACCGAGATGTCGACGATCGCGCTCAAACACGGGGGCACCGTCGACAAGTTCATCGGCGACGCGCTTCTTGTGTTCTTCGGAGACCCCGAGACGCAAGGCGTCGAGGAAGACGCGAGAGCCTGCTTGCGCATGGCTGTCGACATGCAGCGTCGGCTGGAGCAGTTGAACAGGGTGTGGCATGACCGCGGAGTTGAACGGCCCTTCCGAGCTCGCATGGGGATTAACACGGGCTATTGCAATGTCGGGAACTTCGGTTCCGATGATCGGATGGACTACACGATCATTGGAGCCGAGGCGAACTTGGCGGCCCGGCTGCAGTCGATTGCCGAGCCCGGCGGTATCTGCCTCAGCTATGAGACTTACGCGCTCGTGCGCGACCTTGTCCGGGCGCGTCCATTAGCACCGATTGCCATGAAGGGGATCAGCCGGGAGGTTGTCCCCTACGAAGTCGAGGGCCTCCTGGGTGAGCTCGCCCAGCGTCCTCAGGTCATCAGCGAGCACGCGACTGGCCTCGACTTGTTCCTCGATGTTGAGGCAATCGACGAGAACGGGGTCGAGCGGGCGAAGAAACGACTTTCGGAGGCGCTCCTAGCCTTATCCATCCGAAGCAAGCCCGCCGCATTTTAGGGTCTTGAACGTGATGCAATCTGGACCTTGGCCAGCCACACAAAGTCGGGTTCAAAGCCGCCTCATGCGCCGCCGGTATTGACGCACCCGGCTGGTATCACGAAAAATACGACGAGGCCCGCAAGGACTTAATCATGACTGGTCGAGCCATGCTGCAGACTCCTTTAGCTTGATGTGGGTCGCTAACGTCGCCCCCAGGCCGGATGGGGAGCGTTATCGTGGTGTTTACACGCCTCGGTCAGCACCTGAGATCGCGGTCATAAGTCACTGTAACACATTCGCTTTCACACATGGGGCTGGAACTGCGCTTACGTCGCGACAAGTCGTGCGAGAGGAACGCTGACAGGTCTGACGCGTTCCTTTGGTTGCGCAGTCATCGTCTAGCCAGATCCAGCCGCCTTGCCGCTGGCGATAAAATGCGGGTTGGCGAAATCCTCGTCGTCGCTCTGGTTACGCTTGCCGTAGGCGAGCGGCGCACCATCCAGCGTGCGCGTCATTCCGCCGGCAGCGCGTAGCACCGCGTCACCCGCGGCAGTGTCCCATTCCATGGTGCGGCCGAAGCGCGGATAGACGTCCGCCTCGGCGCCGGCGACAAGGCAGAATTTCAGCGACGAGCCGACCGAGACGATCTCGGCCGCGCCAAGCGCGCGGATATAGGCGTCGGTCTCCGGCGTGTTGTGGGAGCGGCTGGCAACGACGGTCAGCGGCATCATACCGGCCCTTGCCGAAATCGGTTGGCGATCGACGATCACATAGTTGTCATCAATCTTGATCGTTTCCGCTTTGCCCGGCCGGCCGGAAAAGAAGCGGCCGGTGCAAGGCGCGAAGACAACGCCGATCTCCGGCACGCCATCGCGAACCAGCGCTATGTTGACAGTGAAATCGGTCCTGCGGTTGACGAACTCCTTGGTGCCGTCGAGAGGATCGATCAGGAAGAAGGCGTCACCGAGATCCGGTGCCATGATGCCGGCCGAAGCTTCTTCCTCGGCCACGCACGGAATCTCGGGAAATGCGGCGCGCAGCCCGGCAAGAATAATCTTCTCGCTCTCGCGGTCAGCCTCCGTCACCGGCGAACTGTCCAACTTGCTGTCGACCGCACAGCCGGCACGAAAGACGCGCATCACCTCGCGTCCCGCCGCCAAGGCAAGGTGCTCGAAGACGGCGAGCATTGCTTCGTCGTCAGATACCGCCGCCGCTGTCATATTGGTCTTCGGCAATGTCCCGCTCGTTCAGCCAGTGTTCCAGGGCGTCCACCATCTCCTCGGCCGATCTGCCGAGTGTCTTGAGATGGATTTCGGGCTTTTCCGGCACCTCATAGGGTGAATCGACGCCGGTGAAATTCTTGATCTCGCCGTTCAACGCCCGCGCATAGAGGCCCTTCGGATCGCGCCTGGCACATTCCTCGAAAGGTGTGTCGACAAACACCTCGATGAATTCGCCATCGGCCATCAATTCGCGCGCCATGCGCCGCTCCGCGCTGAACGGCGAAATGAATGACACGATGACGATCAGCCCGGCGTCGGCCATCAGGCGCGCGACTTCGGCAACGCGGCGAATGTTCTCGACACGATCGGCGTCCGTGAAGCCGAGATCGCGGTTGAGTCCGTGACGGACGTTGTCGCCATCCAGAATGTAGGTATGACGGCCGGTGGCGAACAGTTTCTTTTCAAACAGATTGGCGATGGTCGACTTGCCCGAGCCCGAAAGCCCGGTGAACCAGAACACGGCCGGCCGCTGGTTCTTCATATCGGCACGCGCGCGCTTGCCGACATCGAGCGACTGCCAGTGGATGTTTTCGGCGCGGCGCAGCGAATGCAGGATCATGCCGGCACCGACCGTGGCATTGGTGATACGGTCGATCAGAATGAAGGCGCCGGTGGTGCGGTTTTCGGCAAACGGATCGAAGGCGATCGGCGACCGCGTCGAGATGTTGCAGATGCCGACTTCGTTCATTTCAAGCGACTTGGCCGCCTCATGGGCAAAGTCGTTGACGTTGACCCGGTACTTCAGGTCGGTGATGGTGGCACTGGTCTGGTCGGTTTCGGTGCGCAGAATGTAAGAGCGGCCGGGCAGCAGCGCATGTTCGTCGAACCAGACGATGTTTGCGGCGAACTGGTCGGCGACCTGCGGCCGCGCCGCCGGCGATACTAGCATATTGCCGCGCGAGACCTCGACCTCGTCGTCGAGGACAAGGGTGATGGCCTGGCCGGCAATAGCCTGCTGAAGATCGCCGCCATGCGAGACGATGCGCCTGACACGGGAGGACTTGCCGGATTTCGCGACGACCACCTCGTCGCCCGGCGCAACCGATCCGGACGCTATGGTGCCGGCGAAGCCGCGGAAATCGAGGTTGGGACGGTTCACATATTGGACAGGAAACCGGAACGGCAATTCGACCGCGGCCTCGTCGACCGAGACGATTTCGAGATGTTCGATCAGCGTCGGGCCGGAATACCAGTCTGTCCTAACGGAACGGCCCGTAACGTTGTCGCCGTAGCGGGCCGACATCGGGATGGGCACGATCGTCCGGAAACCGAGCTCACGTGAGAACTGCCCGTAATCAGCGACGATCCGTTCAAAAACTGCTTCGTCGAAGCCGACAAGATCGATCTTGTTGACGGCGAGCACAATGTGGCGGATGCCAAGCAGCGAGGCAATGATCGAATGCCGCCTGGTCTGGCGCAGTACGCCCTGGCGGGCATCGATCAGCACGATGGCGAGATCCGCCGTCGATGCACCTGTCGCCATGTTACGCGTGTACTGTTCGTGGCCGGGCGTGTCGGCGACGATGAACTTGCGCATCGGCGTGGCGAAGAAGCGATAGGCGACGTCGATGGTAATGCCTTGCTCGCGCTCGGCCTCGAGGCCGTCGACCAGCAGCGCGAAGTCGACGTCGTCGCCGGTGGTGCCGTGCTTGCGCGAATCGCGCTCGAGTGTGGCTAACTGATCCTCGAAAATCTGCTTGGTATCGGAAAGCAGGCGCCCGATCAGCGTCGACTTGCCGTCGTCGACCGAGCCGCAGGTCAGGAAGCGCAGCAGCGACTTTCGTTCCTGCGCCGCCAGATAGTCGCGGACGCCGTCGGTCGGGGCGAGGCTCTTGGCCATGATGTGGCGCATACTCAGAAATACCCCTCGCGCTTCTTCTTTTCCATCGAGCCGGCTTCGTCGCGGTCGATCAGGCGACCTTGCCGCTCGGACGTGCGCGCGGTGAGCATTTCGCCGACTATCGCCTCCAGAGTGTCGGCGTCCGAGTCGATCGCGCCGGTCAGCGGATAGCAGCCGAGCGTGCGGAACCGCACCATCCGGTTCTCCACTGTTTCGCCGGGCCGCAGCTGCATGCGCTCATCATCCCTCAGGATAAGCATGCCATCGCGCTCGACCACCGGCCGCTCCTTGGCCAGATACAGCGGCACGATCGGGATGTCTTCCTGGAGAATGTATTGCCAGATGTCGAGCTCGGTCCAGTTCGACAACGGGAACACCCGGATCGATTCACCGGCAGCGATGCGGGTGTTGAAAATCTTCCACATCTCCGGCCGCTGGTTCTTCGGATCCCAGGCATGCTGGGCGTTGCGGAACGAGAAGATGCGCTCCTTGGCGCGCGACTTCTCCTCATCGCGTCGCGCGCCGCCGAAGGCAGCGTCAAACCCGTATTTGTCGAGCGCCTGCCGCAGCGCCACCGTCTTCATCACATGCGTATGCGTGTTGGAGCCATGGTCGAACGGGTTGATGTTGTCGCGCACGCCGTCTTCATTGACATGGACCAGGAGGTCGAAGCCGAGCTTTTGCTGCATCTGGTCGCGAAAGGCGATCATCTCGCGGAATTTCCAGGTCGTGTCGACATGGAGAAAGGGAAAGGGCGGCTTGGCCGGATAGAACGCCTTCATAGCCAGGTGCATGAGCACGGACGAATCCTTGCCGACCGAATACAGCATTACCGGCTTGGCAAAGGCTGCGGCCACCTCGCGAAAAATATGGACGGATTCGGCCTCAAGCCGCTGAAGGTGCGTAAGTGCGATGTTCATGGACTGCGAGCGTTCTTTCGTACCGATCCACGGAAGGGCCAGACTGCACTTCCGGACAATCTATTCGTGCGGGCGTTCTAGCAGATCGTTCCTGTCCAGAACAATGCAAGACAAGCCGGCGGCGGATGGTTCGGGAATGAATTTTCCATACAGCCGATAAATTCGGGAAATTTCTGCTCAGCGAGCGATTGCACTTGGTAGAGGAAGGAAAATGTTGCCTGAGCCTCGGAACCCGAGAGCCAGGAACCGGCTCCCCTCACAGCGGTCCGCCACGTTCTGGCGACACCAGCCGTAGCAAGGAGGTCATTAAGACGAAGTGCCGATGGGAACAAGCAACTTGTCACCGTTGTGATCGATCTCCATCATCTCGCTCTTGCGGCTCAAGCGTTCCGCAAATCCTTTGTGGAAGATGATGGCGTTCATATAGGCAAAGGTCATCGCCAGCGCACCGGTTCGCAACGGATAGTCAACCAGCGAGTGAATGAGAAGAAAAGATACCGAGAGGAATGCCGCTTTCTGCAGCGGGTCACGGCGAACCCTAGCCAATGCAGCCAGAAGCAACACGAAATACCCTACCATCAGCAGGATAGCCGGAACTCCACCTTCGAAGGTAATTTCAAGGTATTCATTGTGAGCATGGTTCACATACTCCCTGAAAATCATGCCTGCTCTTTCGTATATCTGATAGGCCTTCTGGAAATTCCCGAATCCAATGCCTGTCGCCCAATTGTCTTTGATGCCCTCGATTGTGGTTCGCGCAAATTCTCCTCGCCCGAACGCCGGATCAAGCGCCTGTGCATCCAGCTTGGTCCAGGCGCTTATCGTGTAGATCGAAAGCGCGATAAAAATCAGGAGAACGCCGAACCCACTCGCCCACGAACGAGCTGAGAGAAAGACCACAGACAATACGGTGATCGCCAAACCGATCAGGACGCCGGCGCGAGAACCGGCAGCCAAAAGAAGCAGCAAAAGGGCGATCAAGCCGAAGGATCCGGACAAAAGATGTCCGCGGAACAGACCATAATAGACGACGAAGGGAATAGACACAAAAAGCAACGCCGAAAAATGATTTACGTTAGCAAAAAGGCCGGCATTGATCGTAAAAGGCAACAGCCCGACAATAGCGACGTCGTCGGAGAGCGAATATTGAATCGCTCCCGCCAAACCATTGCAGATAACACCCATGAAGAAAAACGGAAGGAGCGCGCTGACCTGCTCGGCACGCAAACGCAATACGGCCAAAAAAAACGCTGCGGCGGCCAGAAGATAAAGCAGACATTCGACCGTGCGGCCGACCCCAACACTGATGAAGCGAAATCGGCTTTCTCCAACCCAGGGATCTCCGAGCAACAGTTCCGGCCGCAACCCGTTGAATATGGCTGCCGGCAGTGGGACGATTTGCAAAACGATCAACGCCATGGCGAAGACCAGCAGCCACAGAACAGGCCGGGCGATTCTCTGGCCGGGGGGTTGCGAAAAGACGGCCGCGGCCGAAACTATCGCCGCGACCTCGATCAGAGTGTCTGTGTAAAGGCCGCTCGCAGTACCACCACCGATCAGCAGCGATACAAACAAGACCGTGCCGAGGAGATATTTATCCCATTCCGACGGCCGGTCGTTCAAGATGGAAGTCTCTCAACGCTCATTTTGTGCATTATCAAGGTGCCGACATATCGAAATCGCCAGCTCTCGGCAATGGCGGCGGTCTGCAGCGTCAATAGTTGCATGGGGCAGCCAGTCGGTACAACCGAGAAGTCCTGGCTCAGCTTTTGTCGGTTATATGTGCCCTCGGGGATGTTGAACCGTGCTATTTCGCCAGCCGGCCCCAAACATTTGATCGACCAGAACAATTCCTTTGGAAGCTTCAGGTTTCGCGCAGAGGCAACGAGGGAAATCTTATACGAGCCTGGAGGCAATTGAACATATTGCTGGAGGGCAGTGTTCTTGACCGGGGTGTTCAAGAACCGGACCGTTGCCCCACCCTCGCCCTCCACAGCATCCTGGGATGCTGCAAATGTCACTTCCAAGCCCGATTGACCAGGAACCTGCCAATCGAAGGGCTTGCCGCTGGGGACCGGCTCGAACGTGCTGTTAAAAATGTATCCGCCTAATTTTCGCTCTTGCTCGGACAGGGTGAAAAGAAACAGCCGATAGGCTGGTTCATATTGCTTCTGACGAATATAGCCGCTGATCGCGGCTGTGAGTTCACTCGAATTCGGTGGTGCGCTTGATCCGGTCAAATCGAGCAGCAGCCGATTTGCGAAATTGATCTGCTCAGGAGTTTTGATAAGAGCGTAGATCAGACTGGCTCTCCAGGGCGCTTGCGCCCTGATGGCCGTCAGCACGGCTTGATAGCCATCGGGGTTCGAGAGAATTGGCGGCATGCCCTCGGCGATCGCCGGAAATTGGTCCGGCCAGCGGCGCAGCAAAATGTCGATCTCGCCAACGGCCTTGGGCAAATCACCTGCTTCGATGTTGCGGCCAATTGACCTCTGTAGCGCATGGATCTCTGTCTTGGACAATTTTCGGGCTTGATCGAAGAGCTGGTAGGCCTCGTCTTTTTCGCCTTGCCGGTATTTGATCTCACCAATCAGGCTATAGAGACGTGCATCGGCCAAATCGAAGGCGAGCGCGCGCTTGGCCTTGGCAAGCAAGGCACCAAGATCGGTAGCATTATTCGTATCGTTCAGGTCACTGCTGATTTCAGCTGTCAATGCGTCGGTGTTGAGCGGGTCCAGCACAAGAGAAACAGCCGGTGTTTCTGTTTCAAGAAATCGACTTAGCCCGATCGAGGAAGCCACCAACACTAGAACGGATGCGACGAACCAAACGACTGAATGTCGGAGACTTAGCATAAGCGGGCTGGCTTGCTCCATCATCGACTTTGCCCTCAATCTTGGGAGTATTCGTGTCCGTCCCGTAGTTATAATACTGATAGTTCATATATTTGTAGGCGTAATTGTAGTCGAACTTGTTCACCGCAAACTTTGACATCGCGGCTCCGACCACGTTCGCGCCAGCAGCTCGCAGGCGCTTCAACGCGGTCTTGGCCGACTTGCGCGTCACCTGATTTGTAGAGATGACCATCAATGTGCCCTCCGCCAGTCGGCTGAGAATAGGAGCATCAGAAAGACCGACAATCGGCGGCGCATCGATAATGACAAGATCGAAGCGCTTGCCGAGATTGGTTACTATCAGAGCCATCTTCGGTGAGGAGAGCAGATCCGCAGGATTGGGAGGGATTGTTCCCGAAGTCAGAACGGTCACGTTGGGATATTTCGTCGCCCTGAAGATGCTCGCCAGATCCTCCTTGCGCACGGTATTTGTCAGCAGATTGCTTAGCCCGATCGTATTGTCGAGACCAAACAAGCGATGAAGATTTGGTTTACGGAGATCGCCGTCGACAATGAGAACCCTTGCGCCGAGTGCTGCAAAATCTTGTCCGAGTTTAAACGATGTGGTCGATTTGCCTTCCGAAGGCTCCGAACTCGTGACGACCAGCGATCGTGGGGCACCTTCCGCACCGGAAAACTGTAGCGATGTTCGAAGCGAACGATAGGCTTCCGACAGGCCGGACTTCTGATCGGCAATACTGGCCATGAGTTCCCGGTCATCGACGAGCGGTAAGATGCCGAGCATCGCCAAGCCGAGCTCCTTTTCAACCTGTTCGGGATTGGTGAAGGTGTTGTTCAGCAGTTCGATAACATAAATGACAGACGCGCTCAGAGCCATGAAAAGGGCCAGCGCGATTGCAAGATTGATGCTCAAGCGCGGGGAATATGGCCGATCCGGCAGTGACGCGAAATCGACTATTGCGGCACTTTGCGTCTTGAGCTCGGAGCTGACACCAACTTCGTTCAGTTTGGCGATAAGATTGTCATATTGCGATCGGTTCGAATCGACCTCGCGTTTGAGAATTGTGTATTTAATGTTCTTGTCGTTGAAGATGACCTGCTGCTTTTCCATCTCAGCAAGTTTAGACTTGAGATCGGCCTCCTTGTTCTGCGCCTCCTGATATTTCAGCCGCAGTGAATCCGTTATAGCAAGCACGCCGTTGTTATAGAGCCGCTGCAACTCCTTGATCTGGGACTGAAGCTGCTGCATTTCGGGAAAACCGGGCTTGAGAATGCCCAGCTTCTGCTGGTACTGGCTGGTCAAATCCGCCAGCTTTTCACTCAGCTTTTGCAAACCTTCGCTTTCCAGGACGGGGGCCAAGCTCGAACCGCGGCCTTTATCGATCTGGTCCACCACACGTCCTGCGTCGAGACGGTCCTGGATCGCTGTCGCAAGGGCGGTATTCAGCGCCTCGATGTTCGATCCTATCAGCGACTTGTCGTCGCCGGTTATCGTGATGCCGGCATCCTTCGCGTAAGCGACCAGATCCTCTTCCGATTTCTGGAGCTTCTGCTTCACCTGCAGAACCTGTTCCTGGATGAACTGTCGTGCAAGGTCGGATGTCTCGCTGGTCTGGTCGAGGCGTTGGTCAATAAAGCTTTGCGCGACCTGGTTTGCGATATCGCTTGCATATTTCGGCTTCTGATCGACGAAGGTGATCGATAGCAGGCTCGTGTTGGTGACCAGGTTGACCGTGAGGTCGTCCAAAACACGCTTGATGGCAATTTCCTCGCGCTCCTCTGGGGTCTTCTCCTCAAAGGAAGGCGATTTGGAGATACCGAACGCGCGATAGAAAATATTGCTGAGGGAAAAGGCTGGCGTGGGAAAAAGGAAATCCGGCTTTTCGCTGAGACCCAGTTGAAACACAACACGCTGCGCCAATGCGCGGCTCTTGAGTTTTTCACGTGCGGTCAGGAAAGCCCGCACGTCCGCATTTTCAGAAACTACCTCGATGTCCTGGAAGACCTTGGCCGAAGGGACCAGCACTTCCAATTGCGTCGTTGCCTGGTATTTCGGCGTCTGCATCATCGTGATGATGACACCGGCGACAAGCCCGGCTGCCGCCATAATGACGAACAGCCACCGATACTGGACGACGTAGAAGAGCAGCTTGAGTGGATTGAAGCCCTGTTCCTGCTCCGAATAATCCCGACCGTAAGGGCTGTAGTTTTGCCCGCCGTCATAATAGAGGTCGGCGGACAAGGCTTGGCCATGTCCTGGACCTGCAATTTGATGCTGCCTGTTTCGATCGAGCATGGTGCGGAGTGATCCTATTCGACTGACCGGCTACGAACTATATCCCAGGGATGACGGCAATTCGCGCGGCACTGGAGGCTATGCCTAGCGCGTCCTTGAGATTGTTCACGGCAATCTTCGATTTTGAAGCAAAGACGACGACCTTGTCCCCACCGTAGATCCGCGGGTTACGGGCCTTGCCGGCACGAATTTCCTCCACGTTGTAATTTGCGACCAAGGTATTCTGGCCGATATTGCGATAGACGAAGACCTTGCTTGCGTCCCCAACTGGGCTGAAATTTCCTGCCAGAGCGATCGCGTCCAGAAGCGAGGAATTACTCGTTACCGGAAAGATACCGGCCCTGTTGACTTCGCCATCGACTGTTATGCGCTGCCCAATTGACTCCTTTACGAAGATCGTCACATCGGGTGACTGCAGGTAGTTGGCGCCGTAGGCCGTCTCGATCTCTTGCTCCAGCTGACGAACGGTTTTGCCTGCCGCGGTAATGGTTCCGATAAGCGGAAGCGATATCTGGCCGCTGGAGTCGACTTGAACTGTTCGGCTCAAATTGTCGACCTGGAATACATTCACTTCGAGCACATCGTTCGGAGACAAAGGCTGCTCGTTGCCGTTCTGGGTGTTCTGCGGCGGAGGCAGGTCCTTCACCACTTTCAGCGCGCCGCCGCCTGAAAGTGGCGTCGATGACGACGTCAATTGCAGCGCATCCACCGCACTCGAGGAAGTAGGTGTCGTCGACGAGGTGCTCGTGCATGCCGACGTTGCAAGCGAAGCCAGCAAGACGAGTGCCATGCCTATGTGGCTTTTTACCAAATGAAAAATGCCCATCACGCGGTCCCGCCCTTGAATAGGCGGCCCAATCCTCCAAAACGGCCGGCGTTACCGGCGGTTGGGTTTTTCGGACGTGCTTTTCCGATCGGCTCAAGGGGCCGGTTCGCCAATATTTCGCCTGGACGTTTCAACACCATGTTGCGGGCCTCGTCTTCCCCACATCGCTTGGCAGCAGCAGCAACCGCCTTGGAAAGCCCCGGACGGCGGCGCGTTGCGCTATGAGTATCCGATGCGATGATATCCACCCTGCCCTCGTCAATCAGCTTCTCCGAATAATAGAGCGCCGTGCGTCCAAAAGCACCAACGATCGAGTCCGCGGTAAGCTGGATGAGGCAGCCGACCGCATTCAACCTCTCGATAACGTCGTAATTCGTTTTGATCCAGGTCAAACGCTCCGGATGAGTAAGAATCGGGATAAAGCCGGCGTTTATCAGGCGTAGGGCAAGATCCTCCATTCGTGGAGGTAGAACATGATGCGGCGGTTCGAACAGAAAATAACGCGACCTATTTAAGGTTGGCACGCTGCCCGCCGCCAATTGGTCCGGAAGATCCGGCGCTATGTGAACGTCTGCACCGACGTAGAGAGCAAGTGGTATTGCGGCGCTACGCAGCGCCTGGTGCAACTCTTGTACCGCCCGAACGATGTTCGATGTTCCGTTTTCGTATACGCCGGGTGTCACGTGTGGCGTGCACGCCATATGGGTCGTTCCGTCGGCCACCGCCAGTCGAGCCATTTCCAGTGATTCTACAAGACTGGGCGAGCCGTCGTCGAGGCCGGGCAAGATATGGGAATGTAGATCGATCATGGGCGTTTGTGACTGCAGCGAAGCAACGTGGCGACGTCATCCCCAAAAAGTATAAATGCGTCATCCGCAAGACAGCGAATGACGCATTTGTCAAGTTCATGCGATACGATAGATGGTAGGTCCCGGTTACTGGCGGACAGAGTCGTCGTCATCATGCAGGCCGATGATCAGCGCCACAACAGCGGCAAAAGCTGCGCCTGATGTTTCGAGCGCTACACACATGCCGCCCTCCGCAGGATTGATCTTGACCGTCGCGTTCGTATCCGAAACTTGTACCAACTTGCAGCAGCAAAAGATTGCGATTCAACAAATTTGCCTGGATAGACTGGCGCTTCGCCCCTCATCCTGGCATGTTCGCCAGCCTCAGACATCCGCATGTCGCCTTGGCTTAGGCGATCCGACCGATGCGGCAGCGCGATACCAGCATACACGCCAAGCTCGCTCTGTCGCCAACACAAACACAGCAGAAGCGTCACACGCCGCTGCTGCCGTTGCGTTATTTACTACGCGGTCAACTTAGTCGCTAACGGCGTGGCCGTGATCTTTATCCGCCGTTGCAGCCAGAACACCAGCCCCAAGAGCCATGCCGCCAAAAATGAAGAGCGGCGTGTTATTGGTGTTTGTGTTAGGATTGCCCGTCTGGGCGGTCTTCTCAGAGCCTAGGACATTGAGGCAAATCTTGTTCTCGACACGCGAAATATCGAGCGTCGAATTCGCCGGGACCTTCACATTGCAGCCACCGACCTGAACCGAAGCCGAGCCCTTGGCGCCAACCACGACACGGCTGCCGAAATCAAGCGCGCCGCCCGCTTGCGCCGGGCCATAGCCAGCCACCTGCGAGATCATCACGTCGCCATTGACGCTGCCGAGCGATCCAATCGGATTTACGCCGTTATAGGCGGTTGCACAGGTGCACGACCCATCCTGCGCGAAAGACGACACCGGGGCGAAGCCGGCCAACACAACAACTCCGGCCAACGCACTTTTAACAACTAGATTCATCCGCATCAATCCTTCTGTCCCACGTTACCTGAGGCCCACCCAACCGCTAAGGTACTCAAAAGCGCGTAACAGCTTTCTGCGCCAATTCCAACCCATTTCGCAAATGCGAGATAATTTTTGGTTTCGGTGTGGTTGATTGAACACACCATTAGAATATCGAAATGTATCATCTTTACTGTCGGCCACAATAGAGCGCGTTTGCCAGCGAGCCAATCCGGCGTTCCTTGGGGCGCTGGCGTCACCTTCGTTTCGACGGCTACGCCACGGGTCCGCAGGAGCTACGAGCCCGGCGCGCAAGGTTTATAGGTCGAGCCCGCCTGCGCGGGCTGCCCGCACAGAATGCCTGCCTCGACGAGCTTCGCAGCCAGATCCGCGCCGTCGGAGGCGAGGCACTGCACGACGACGGCGTCACGAAATTTTGGCGCGACATTGCCGTCGCACGGTGTCCCCAAGCCTACGGGTTTGCATGTCAAAGCGAGTCCTTGATAGCCCCGGCGCATGGCTTCGGTGACCATGACCCGCATTGACTGGGGCTTAGCAAATGCGACGCCGCACAGCACGACCTTGCGGCCACCGACCCGCAGATCGTCGATTGACTGGACGTCAAGCTTGCCATCGAACGATGTGGGGACGTCCACCGGCTTCGACGCCTGTGCGCGAATATTCGTTCCCTTGTTGATAGCGATGAAAAGAAAGCCGCCCGCAAACGCCAACGCTATGAATGCAAGTACGACCATCTTCCCGATCGACAATTCCTCACTCCCGATTCAACAATCAACGCGCGGCGGTTTTGGTCTTTTCAAACAAGGCAAGCAGTGCTGCTGCATAACCCCGTCGGCGGACCTGTTGCCGGCCTTGCAGCACAGTGACACTGTCGCGGACAACAGTCGGCTGCCGCCCGATTTCAAGGAGCCGCTGCGCCAGGATTTCTGCGTTGTCCGGCGGGAAGAAGAGCGCGTCCGGAGCCTGCTCGCGATGCAGCCGGATGTCGGACAGCAACATGGGCGCGCCCAGCGATTTCGCCTCTTCAACGGTGGTCGACCACCCCTCGAAATGGGACGGGTTTATCAAACAGTCCGTTGCACCTATCAGGGCGACGACGTCGTCATAAGGGATCAATCCGAGGTGTCGAAAATGGCTCTCAACCCGATACGTTTGCGCAAGGCCCATCAGACGCTTGAACAAGGTGGGATCGCGTGGGTCGGTCGTGCGCCCCGTGAGGACTATCGGTGGCACTGAATCCAACGCCCCAAGCCGGTCTACATGCCTCAACGCGTCGACAACCAGTCCGTGATTCTTGTGGATCCAAAGCTGGTTGGGCAGGAAAAAGAAGCGCTCGGGCAGATCGTGCGCCCGGCGTGCGGCTTCGGTGCGCGCCATGACGGCGCCTGGATCGACATCGATGGCGAAGCGCACCACGGCAGTCTTGCCGCGCGAGGCCGGGTAGAATGTTCCGCAATCGGCAAGCGCATCCTCGCTGGAGAGCATTATCGTGCGATTGCCGGACGTCTGCAGACGGAAGCCGAGATCTCTGCGCCACCAGGCGCGACGCGGAAAGAGGTGGGGCAGGCGACGGTGCTGAAAATCCGGAATCCAGGAAATGACCGGCAGTGGAAATCGGTTGCCGAACCACTGAGCGACTTCAAATACGAGATCGACGGCGTGTGCGACCATAAGATCGGCAAAAGGGCGGTCAGTTCCGCCAGCGAAAGCGATCAGCCCTCGCTTGCCAAGCCCGGCGCCCGTGACCCGGTCGTCGACGATAGCCGGCGCGGCCAACATGTGATCAAAGGATGCGCCAACGCTCGCGCGCTGCTCGGGCGTCAAAAACAGCTTCGCCTGAACCTTACCGCCCAGCTCGGAGGCGATGACGCTCAGCATATTGCGTAGATAGGACTCGCCGCCTGACCAGGTTCCGCGGCCGATGAGTGTGAAGCCGACGGTGATCAAGGCGCGAAGCGTCGCAAATCGCCGACCGGCTCGCCGAGAACCTCGGCGCGGTACCAATCGACATATCCCGCAATGCCCTGGCCGAGCGGCACCTGCAGCCGAAGCCCCTCCGGGACACCCGACGGATCCGAGATCAGGTTGACAGGGTCGCCCCGCCGGGATTCTCCTGAAAAGGAGAGGCGATGCTTCCCGCCCCAGGCTTCCAGGACCATCCCGGCAATCGTGCTGACGGACGCGGCGGCGCCCGCACCGCCATTATAGACAGCGAAGCTTGCTGCATTGGCGGGCAAGACGCGATGGATCAATCGCACGACATCCGAGACATGGTGCCAATCCCGCATTTCCGCTCCGGTGCCACCAAGCACAATGTCGGTTTCGCCGGCCGCGAGCCTGCCGCAGAGGTCCCAGAGAAGTTGCTTGCGCAGCCCCTCGCCGTAGACGGAGAAAAGCCGTGCAACCGAGACCGGTTGCCCATATGTCGTGCAATATGACCGGCCCAACTCCTCCACCATGCGTTTGTGATAGCCGTAAGGGGAATAGGGGTCGAGCGCTGCATCGACACCGATCGGGCCGAAATGGCCACCGCCATAGACGGCGGCGGACGATGCGAGAACGACGGAGACCCCGGGTGCGTGGCGACGCAGGAAATCGAGGACACAAGCCGTGGAACCGACGCTTTGTTCAAAGTCCTTCAGCGGCTCGGCAATCGACCGGCCTACCGTAGAGCCGCCTGCCAGATGATATACGGCCGCCGGGCGACCATATGCGGCCAGAGCAGCGCCCATCGTTTCCGCGGTCACGCCGCCGGAAAAAAAAGCGCCGCCAGTTGCGATGGCGAACCCAGGCGCTTCGCTTCGGCCGAAGCCAAGGACAACCTGGCCCTGCTGGGCAAGAAATCGCGACAGGTGCAGGCCGATGAAGCCACCGGCTCCAGTCACCCAGACAGGCTTCGCCTCGTTCAACTTCGCCACCAAATCAGCCCTTCCCCTACTTGTGACAAAGGAAAGAGACCAGCCGCCCGGGCCGGCGGTCAAGCAATGCCGCTGCCGCGACAACGGCACCGAAGGGCAGTGGGGACAAAGTCAGGCGCGCGAGCCCCGACAGGGGACCGAAGGCCACAGCGAGCCTCTCGCGAATTTCGGATGCTGTCATCGGATCATAATTCACAACCGATTGGAAAGAGTTCATTTCACGATCGATCGTCAGCCCTGCCCCTTCGAGAGCAGCGCGGTAGTTTGCCAGTGTGAAGGCATTCTCCCCGCCGTAGAGATGATGCAACGGATGAGCGCGCAGAAACGGTTCCAGTTGTTTCGGTCCGGAAATCACATGGTCGCGCAACGACAGGAACGTCGCGCCATCGCGGGACAGACGCGCAACTTCGCGGCAGAACGCCGGCAGGTCATGCGCATGATGCAGCACCTGCCGGGCGACGACGAGATCATAGCCTGCAGCGCTCAATGGGATCGCTTCACCGAACGCTTCGATCACATCGATGCGCGTGCCGGTCTTTTCGGCAAGTGTCCGGATTGCAGCGGCACCGACGAGCGCGCTGGGATCGGGCTCGACAGCGGTTACCGACCAGCCCTCGCGCGCCATGGCATAAGAGAGGATGCCATTGCCGGCGCCGAGATCGAGAGCACGTCCCGGCTTGCGCGGGATCATGCCGCGAACCGCCTGAAACTCCGCACTTTCGTGGTAACGCTGCGCCGCGGCGACCGGATCATCGAAATAGGCCGCGCGGGCGAGATCCTTCATCGAAGGCTCACTCATGCACCAGCGGACGGCATCTTCCCAAGTCATGGCCATTTCAGGCATCGAGAGAAACCACGTGCTGAATGATTCCGCGCCGGATGTTCGGCAACTGCGTAAGGCGGCACGTTCTTTGTCACAGCGATCTCGATCTCCTCGTCAGATTTGTCAGATGCGTCCACGACAGCCGCCGCGAGGCCCAGGTGGCGCGTGCAGTAGCGGCTCGGTCATAGGCTTGCGTGCTTCGCTCGTCCACTGTTCCACCGCGGATAATTTCCGGCTGCTAAGAAGCACGGCCTGCCCTGTCACCCTGCGACAATGCATCCCTCTTTCACCAGGACGTTGTTCGAATTTTCCAGCTACGCTACCGTTTCTTGACTCGTCAAGCTCAGGTCATGAGGAATTCAATCCATGCGATTTTCACCAGCGCAAACGTTCGCGAATTGGCGAGGCCGGATGCGCAACGTCTCGTTTTTCAAGACGATGTCCTGTGTGATGTGCCTTTTGGCCGGCACGTGGCCCGCGACGTCGCAGACGCGCGAACCGTTCAAGGTCTTCGAGACTTTGCTGTTTGAGAACGGGCCAAAAGATTTCCGCTCGTTCGGCCTGGACCATCTCACGATTGCGGATCCACACGTCCTGGGATTGGACGTGCCGAATGCCAACCAGGTGCGGCAAGCTCTAGAGCTGCCAAGAAGCAACCATTTCCTGGTGATCGACATCGAAAACTGGCCGTTGGAAGGCCCGGATCAAGCATCTTCAATTGCTAAATATCAACAAACTTTGAGCGTTTTCAGAAGGGCAGACCCGAACGTCAAGCTTGGCTTCTACGGCGTCATGCCGATCAGGGATCATTGGAGGGCGATCGGCCATGATGGTGCTGCGGCTCAGGAGGACTGGAAGCAGCAAAACACCAGGATCGCCTCCGCCCTTGTCCCCTACGTCGACGCGCTGTTTCCATCCCTCTACACGTTTTATGGGGATCAGGATGCCTGGATAGCCTATGCGCAAGCCAACATCGGTGAAGCCCGACGGGTCGCACAAGGAAAGCCGGTTTACTGCTTCCTATGGCCGCAGTTTCAAAAGACGCTCGCTTTCCTGCCCGGCGACTTCTGGTATGCTCAACTAGATACTTGCAGAAGGTTGGCAGACGGGATCGTCATCTGGGGTACGATGCGTGGCGGTCTAAGCGACGGGCCAGTGAAATGGGACGAAAAAGCCGAATGGTGGCAGGCTACCTTGAAATTCCTGAGCGAGATTGACGAAGCGCAATAGTGCCGAACAAACGGTATCGCAGGCGAACGTGCATCTCACTTCCGAACGGCAACATTACTCGCTGCCCAACCCTCTCCGGGCACACCGAATCGAGCAGGGGTGCGCCACGCCATGTGCCGCTGCGACCATTGGTCAAATGACCTCATGGCATTGACACGGAAAATCAAGACCGTAACGACGATCCAGAGGAATGCTGACCCCCAAAGGGACCCGGAGAACTGCGCGCCGACGATGGCTTGCGTTGCCAGAAGCGGCAAAAGCACCAGGCGTTTGTCGGCTAGGAATTTTATCGCCATTCCCAGTTTGACGAAAACGGGGATAAATATTGCCATACCGAGAAGGCCAACCGATTGGAGGATCTCCATGAACATATTGTGGGGGTATACGAACAGAGGCAATTGCGTGCCCCAGCCAAACAAAGGGCTTTGCTGAAACAGTCCCCACGACAGCGAGATCGATCCGAGCCGTTCGGTGGTCGAATTGTCCTTTCCTATCACCGTCAGATGGAATTTGTCGAGCAACGGCGTTATGTCCGTGATGGCCAACGCCAATACCGCTCCGGCAACAACCACTAAGCACACGAGCATGGTTGTAAAATTCGGCCGGAGTAAGGGAAATAAAACGATACAACACCCCAGAGCGACAAGCGGACCGCGGGCCGCCGCTAGATAGATAGCGACTGCCGAGGCAGACACTACACTCAGGATAACAATCTTTATGATCTTGCTTTGATCAAACCTAAGCAGGGTGTATGATGCTATAAGTGTAGTCAGGCCGGCATGACCTACGGATATGGGATTCAATCTTTCGAAATAGACACGATCCGTCGTATCGACCAGCACCGCATCTGAACCACTGTATTGGAGCCAAACGATACCCGCCACACTCAATGCGCCAACGGTGAAAAGTGCCCACGCCACGTTGATCTCCGACCACGTATTTGTCGACAACGCCAGAAGAGCAGCTGGCACAATCGAAGTGATCAGGGCAAATACGAGCGCGTCCGACGCTCCATCGACGTTGTAATCGGCATCGATGCCGAGTTTTGTTAGGTAGAGCGCGGCAAAGGCAAATAGCCACACATCTCCGAATCGCCATGCCTTGTGCCGGTCCGACCAAAAAAATGCGATGCCGCTTAGAGCAATTACCAGGATGCGGAAGGCGATCGATAATTTTGCGTCCTCCCGCCCCGTAGCAGACGAGAAAACTCCTATTAGTGGATAACCGGCAACCGCCAGGGCGAAACTCCAGGCCCATAAGTCCTTGTAGATCGGAACGTGTTTGCTGATGTACATGATGGTGGAGGTTCACTAGTTAAACGGCAACAGCGATACCATGCCTTGTCGAGTTGAGACAACGGTTGGCACCGGCTCGTCAGGCATGTTGGCTAAAGTTGCCGTTAGCTTGATTCCGCACCGTAGCGGTCGAGCTACTTCCAAAGGTCCATGATCATGGACAATGGGCGTGGACGGCTCGCGACACGGGGGTCTCTATAGGAAGTGCGCAGCACCCGTCCATATGATTCATCGACGGGCTTGATGATCGCGTTGCCGTCCGGATCGTAACCTTCAAGCACCTCCCATTTCGAGAATGGACTTGCGGCAGCAAGTGCAGTGACGCTTTCGTACGTCGGAAACCACAAATGCCCGCCGCCGGTGACGGCGCCATTTTCATATTTGCCGCCGCCGACAGGGTCGAATATGAACCGGTCGCCATCCCTGACGGACCGATCCCGGTAAACATCGAAACGATAATCGGGCACGCTCATCCGGAACAAGCCGCCCGGCTTCAGCACTGTATGGATGTACACAAAAATCTGCGGCAGTTTCTCGTACGCTACGTGTTCAAAGACATCCTCAGATTGATAAATATCGATGCATTCCTTTAGCGGCATCGGCTGCGTCACATCGTGATTGATGTTGCGAGGTGACGGGCTGTAGGGCGTCAGTCCGATATGCGTATCGAACTGAGGGAGATTGCGTGTCAGCCGCCCCGCGTAGAGCTTGCCGCACGATCGCGCATCGTCCCAGGTGGCGATACGAAACCCGAAGGTTGCCAGGCGCCGTTCGACCTCGTCGGCAATTTTTCCATACATGTGCGTATCTCCAAAAACTAATCGTCTGACAAAGGCTCGCCTCCCACGAAGGAGCCTCAAGGGTCGGCTATGACAAGAAATTCCTGCAGGTCTTCAGAGCAAGCATACCAAAATTCGTTGGCACACAGAGGATTCCCAGCCATCAAAACACAACGTCGCCATTGGCAGTCAACGGGCTAACGGGCTACGCCAGTTCGACAAACCGCTCGAATTGGCGCTGCTTGCTGTATTCTTCACGAATCGCACGGTTGCCGGCCCAGCCGATCCTGTCCCAGCTCCCATCGTCCAGCCGCTGCTCGATTCTTTTCAAGACGTCTTGCGGCTGCTCGTAGACAATCATGGTTTCGCCATCGCGCATCGGCCCGGGGTAGTTACCGGAGTCGGAAACCAGCAGAGCTCCAGCTCCCATCGTTTCGAAACAGCGCATGTTGCCACGATCCGGGCCTGCCATATCGATCGAGGCATTGATCACGACCTTGGCCCTCCCAAGCTCTGCATACATGGCGCGACCGAATACGGGAGGCGCGCTGACTTTGCGGATCGCAGGCGGGCGGCGCACCGCACTCAGCGGACCGAACCAGCCAAGCGGCGTCTCTGCGAGCGGCGTATAGCGTGACAAATGCAAATGAAAGACAACTTGGCGGCGGCCGGCAAGACACGCCACCGTTTCCAGAATCTCTCGCCGACGCTGGTGGTGGCGACTATAACCGCCGAAGAACAGGACATCGATGTCTCTGTTCCGATTCGCAGCCACTCTATCGAGCTCCGGGTCGTGAGCCGGAAAGAAGTCCGCCGTCCTGGCGCCCTGCTCTTCCCAGATCTGTCGCATGGATGGAAAGTTGCAAAGCACGAGGTCATAACCAGAAAAGTCGATCTTGCCTGGTGCGGCGCGCCAGGCAATCTTTCGTCTCACGTGCCCAGGCAAGCGGCGCACAAAAGCGGCGCCGTAACGAAATGGGTCGAGATTGTAGAAGACCTCTGTGTTATGATGCTCGATCTGGGCAAGAAGGATGTCTTCCAATGGCGTGTCTTCGCCAAGCCCGTTTTCGCGTGCCCACGCCCGCTGCAGCGATTCGTCATCGCCATTCGTAAAGAACGCCTTCGGATGACGGTCGAGCACCGGCAAAAGGATGTGCGCGGCGCCGTAGCGATCGTTCAGAAATACGTCCTTCTGCTGCTCGAATCCGCTGGTGCCGCCGACGAGATCGGCCAGCCGCGGTTGATAGACAGGATTGATCCCGGAATTTTGAAAAAGTCGCATGGCCTCGTTCTTGCTCGCAGCTAGTCTGCGGGTCTTATGGCGCTGATGACGAAACCTGAACAGAAGATGCGCCAGTTCAAGGCCGCACAAAGGTTCTCGAATAGAGCGACGGAAACATAGGCAGGCAGAAAGAAAGCGAAGTAATCGCTGGCACGGTAGAATGGCATGACGTCGATCTTCTCGAATCCTTGCTGCCGAAACACCTTTGCCATACCTGAGGGCGAGCAATGGTCGAAAAAGGCCGGATACCCAGTAACGCCCACCGCCGACGGTCGGAGGTACGGAATCAGCCATTTTTGCATGACTGGCCCGACGAGCCGCAGCGCGATCGAATAAGGATGCCATTTCGAGGGCATGTAGTGGTGCATCGCACCGCCTGGCCGCAATGCGGAAAACATCGAGCCCGATGCGGCTTTGTTGTCCGGCACATGCTCCATCAACGTGATGGAAATAAGCATATCTGCCTCGACATTGACCGGCTGCTCGATCGACTGGACGATAAATTGATCGTAGACGGTATAGCAGTCAGGCCTTTCCTCGATATCGAGGCCAATATAGCTAAAGCCGTAACCGCGCTGCAGAAGTGGCCGGTCGATCCCGCCGACCTCCAGGATCGCGGAAGGCCTGAGCCGCGCAATGTCGTCGGCGATACGGCGCTCGAGCTCCGCTTTGTAGGATGGGGCGCCGAAAACCCTGGGCAAGCGGCGTTCGAGCCAGGCGGCGGCGCTCCTGTTCCAACCGATAAACCTCTTGAGAACCACCGCGCCACCCTTCGTGCCAACAGTTTGATTGGGAGACAGCATCTACATTGCTATCCTTAGATTCATGCCTTTACCCGTTCGCTCATCTCTGCCTGCAGACTTACCGCTCTCGTCGCCCGGTCGCAAAATGCCAAGTGAAGAGCATAGCTGACGGCAGTTGCCAGACCATACCAGACCATGACGATTGCTGGACTGCCGGGATCCACCCACCAGACCCAGCCGAAGACACACAGCGTAAAGACAAACCGGCTCAGTTCCCAGGTGAACTGAAGCGATTGGCGATCGACAACGACAAGAGTCATGGTAACCGCGATTGCTACGAAACGCATGTATGCGATCGGAAATCCGATGGCACACAGTTTTCCGGCTAGTGCCCAGTCCGTTCCAAAGATAAGGGGAACCACCTTCGCCGAGAGCAGCATTCCTAAAATCGTTGGCAAAAGGCCGACGGCGAGCAAGTAGAGGAGCGAACGTCGAAATGCGCGATTCAAGCTCCTTTTGTCAGAGCGATAGAGCGTAGAGAATTCCCCTGTAAAGACTTGCGAGATCGCCATCGCGATGATCCCGACGGGCATCAAAATGAACCGCTCTACAAGTGCGTACTGTCCCGCAACTGTGAGGTCGAATAGGGCAAAAAAGGCAAACGGTACGATGGCCGCGCTGAGCGCAGATAGAAGGGCTCCCGGGAACGTGAGGAACCCGAACTTTTGGAAGCGAATTGCCGTAATTTTCATTACAGGAAAAGAGGCGGGAGAGATCAACGTTCGCCAGAGCTTGCCGCTACCGAGGAGGATGGAAATACTTCCGACTACTCGTCCGAACGTGTCGGCCAGAACCAGGCCTACTCCTACGAAAGACAGAACGGCACATCCAAGTGCACCGACCGAGAAACCCACCGATTGAGAGATCTTCGAACGTGCACTGAGCCGGTAGTCACGTTCGCGAATCGGCAAGTAGCTGAGCATCTGATAGATCCCCGCGATTGCCATCGCGGCTGGCAAAAAGAAGAGGATGCCCTTCAAAGATGATGCCACGCCTGGCATCCACAAATCGACGATGCCGGCGACAAAAAGTGCAATGATGCTGGTCAACACGCAGAGCCGAAATGTTAATTTCAGCAGGTTCTCCAAAATCGGCCCCGGTCTCGCGCTTAGGATCGCCAATTCGTAACGGAAAGCGACAAAGATGACCGCTACGTTCAGTATGGAAACATAGATCTGATAGCGACCGAATGCTTCCGCATCGTAGAGTCGTGTAAGCGCGGGCAGAACGGCAACTGCAATGATCTGTGCAATTACCGACCCCGACAGGACCGTCAAGATGCTTCGAAACATTCGGCCTTGCCAGGTTTAGAGAAAGCGACTGATTGCACTAGGCCGGTCCGCCCCGCAGCAAGTGACGACAAGTCGCGTGATTAGCTTCCTCGCGGCAGAACACAGCACACCTCGCCTAGCGTCGCCGCGCGAAAACGAACTGCCGGATTTTCCGCGCCGGTTTGGCGATGAGCGCATAGTCGACAGCGCCGGAGCCGAGCCAACGGCGCCTGGCACGCAACGCTTCGAGGTTGTGCCCGATATGCGAACGGAAGCTCCTTGTGCTGGCGCCTCCGACCATCATGTCGACGAGGACCTGATCGATTGTCGCGATCCTGAAGCCATGGAGCTCGACGGCCCTCAGCATCCAGTCGTAGTCCGAGGAGACTTTGAGCGTCAGATCGAACGGCCCGTTCTTTTCGGCAACGGCGCGGCGGACATAGAAGGTCGGGTGGGCAGGCATCCAGCCGGAGCGGAACCCGTCACTGGGTCTTGGCTCTGCTCGCCAGCGGCGGACCACTCGCTTGCTTTCATGGTTTTCAACGAAGTCGAGGTGGCCGTGGACGATATCGCTTTCAGCAAGCGCCTCGCTGATCTTGCCGAGCACGGAAGCATCGTGAAATGCGTCGTCCGCGTTAAGGGCCCCGATCGCCTCCCCCGTGCAAAGCGCCAGCCCCTTGTTCAACGCGTCATACATGCCGCGGTCGGGCTCGCTGATGACCTGCAATCCTTGCCCAGTATAGGAGCGGACAATCGCGAGCGTCTCGTCGGTCGAGGCACCGTCGACGACGATCAGTTCCTTGTCCTCGTAATCCTGGGCAAAGAAACTGTCGAGCGTATGACGAATCGTCGCCGCCGAATTCCAGCAGACCGTTAGAACGGAAATCTTCATCTTCGCGGGGGGCTCGTCGCGGCTACCGGGCCGCTTTGCGGTTGTGCTCTTCGTCAAGCCGGCGATGCTCGAATTCGCGCGCCACCACCTTGAGGTCGGATTGAACCATCTCGCGCACCATCTCATCTAGCGACGTCGTCGCCTTCCAGCCAAGTATCCGTTCGGCCTTCGAAGGGTCACCGAGCAGCAGGTCGACCTCGGTCGGCCGGAAATAGCGCGGATCGACCTCGACCAATATTCGGCCGGTTTTCGTGTCGACGCCCTTTTCGTCAACCCCGGAACCGTTCCACTGAATGCGGACCCCAACTTCGGCGAAGGCGAGTTCGACAAATTTCCGAACGGAGTTCTTGATCCCTGTGGCCAGCACATAGTCGTCCGGGGTTTCCTGCTGAAGGATCCTCCACATGCCTTCGACATAGTCGCGCGCATGTCCCCAATCGCGCTCGGCGGAGAGATTGCCGAGATAAAGCTTGTCCTGAAGGCCGAGGCTGATCGCCGCGGCGGCTCGGGTGATCTTGCGGGTCACGAATGTTTCGCCCCGCATTGGGCTCTCGTGGTTGAACAGAATTCCATTGGAGGCGTGAATGCCATAGGCTTCGCGGTAGTTCACCGTGATCCAGTAGCCATAGATCTTTGCGGCCGCATAGGGCGAGCGAGGGTAAAAAGGCGTCGTTTCCTTCTGCGGAACTTCCTGCACCTTGCCATAGAGCTCGGAGGTCGATGCCTGATAGAACCGCGTCTTTTTTGTCAAGCCAAGCAGCCGGATGGCTTCCAGAAGCCGCAATGTGCCGATTGCGTCGGCATTCGCCGTATATTCCGCGGTCTCGAAGCTCACCTGGACATGCGATTGTGCCGCGAGGTTATAAATCTCGTCAGGCTGCACTTCCTGGATTATGCGGATCAGATTCGTCGCATCGGTCATGTCGCCATAGTGAAGTGAAAAATTGACGCTGGTTTCGTGCGGGTCTTGATAGAGATGATCGATACGACCCGTATTGAAAGACGACGAACGCCGTTTGATGCCGTGGACTGCATATCCCTTGGCGAGCAGGAGGTCGGCGAGATAGGCACCATCCTGGCCGGTGATGCCCGTAATTAGCGCGGTTTTTCGGCTCATTTCATACCCTTCGGCAGCTTTAAACACATGATGGCCAAGCATTGTCCTGGCGCTGTGTTCGACAGATAAATTTTGATGGAGGCAAAATTCAGCACGGTCTCTATCGAGATCCGAACCCACTTAGCAGAGTTTTCAACGTTCTCAACACGATGACGAAATCAAGCCACGGCGAGAAATTCTTGATGTAGTAGAAATCATAGTGCAGCTTCTCGGTCTCGTCGTCGTCCTCCGAGACATATCCTTGATTCACTTGAGCCCACCCGGAAATTCCGGGACGGACGATATTTCGGTAGCGGTAGAATGGCAACGCTACCGAATAATGGGATGACAACACTGTCGCCTCGGGGCGAGGCCCGACCCAGCTCATTTCCGAACGAACGATATTTATCAACTGCGGCAGTTCGTCAATTCTGCTTCTGCGAAGGAAGCGACCGAGCCGGGTAACCCTGCTGTCACCTGGCTTGGTGACGGCGAGACTGCGAACGTTTGCCGCCTCAGGTTCACTGACGGTCATCGTCCGGAACTTGTAGACCGTAAATGATTTTCCGCCGAAGCCCAGGCGCTCCTGGCGAAATATGGCGGGTCCGGGAGATTCCAGCCTGATCATCAGCGCGATCAACAATAGCAAAGGCGCCAGCACGACCAGCGCCGACAGCGCACAGACCCAGTCGATCGCCTGTTTGATCTTGATATAGGCCTGGTTGGGATTAATCGAGCCTAGCGTGTTTTCGGATAAATGCTCGATTTCGACGCGGCCAGTCAGCGATTCGGTGATTTGCTTGACATGGTAGACCGGAACTCCCGCAAGTGCCCGATCGGCTATGTAGCGCTCCCAATCGTCGGACAGATCCGCCCGCAGATCGGCAACGACGCCGTTGACGCGTTCAATGATCATGTCAGGGGAAACAAGCCAATGCCAGTTTACCCCACCTATCTCCTCTAGGCGACCAACGGCGCCGCCTGGAACCACAGCAAGACTGTAAGGGTCAAGACGCCGGCTTATGATGGTCAGCACAAAGTACCAGAGAATTGACAACGTCAAGCTGCTGGCCGCCTGGAAGCCACTATATTCAATTCGCGCTAAGAAAATGACCAAATAAACAAACCCATACGACAATGCAAATGTCGGAAAGATATAACCAGAAGCTGCAATACCCGGAAAATTACCTATGCGCCGAAAAGAGAAGTAACCTATTGTATGAGCAACGATGCCCGCAAAGATCGTAATCTGCAGGTTTGTATAATACGCAAGGGATGGGTCAACCAGAATCCGGATCAGCGCGGGAAGCAGGATTGCGAACGCCAAACCGCCCAGGAGTTGAAACCTGACCCTGTGCACAAGGTGCCGCTGTCTCGGCCGATTCATCATGACTATGTTCAAGTTAAAACGCTCTCTTGCGGGCTACTGGATCTAAGTTTCTTCCAAATGCGTTTTGGCTGCTTTCATTGTTCTCTGCACAACCCTGGCAACTCGAACTCCAAGTTGCTGGACGTTCACCTGACAACAAGCCGCTCTCGGCCGACGCTCGAATAGGCTATGCCTTCCTTCACGACGTCCTCGCCGCGATAGACGTTTCGCAGGTCAACCATCACCGGCGTCGCCATGAGTGCGCGGAGCCGCTTCAGATCCAGTGACCGAAACGCGTTCCACTCGGTGACGATGACGATCGCATGCGAGCCCTCGGCCGCCGCGTAAGCGCTCTCTCCGAATTCAATGCCCTCTATCATCTTGCGTGCCTGCTCCATGCCGACCGGATCATAGGCCTTGATCGAGGCGCCGGCGTCCTTGAGGGCCTGAATGATGGCCAATGAGGGGGCATCGCGCATATCGTCGGTGTTCGGCTTGAACGTAAGGCCCAGGATACCGATGGTCTTGCCGCGAACCGAGCCGCCGCAGGCCTCGACCACCTTGCGCGCCATCGCCCGTTTGCGCTGGTCGTTTATCGAGACAGTCGTTTCAATCAGCCGCACCGGGCTTGCCGCGTCCTGCGCGGTCTTGACCAGTGCCAGCGTATCTTTCGGGAAACAGGAACCGCCATAGCCCGGCCCGGCATGAAGAAACTTTGCGCCGATGCGGTTGTCCATGCCGATGCCACGCGCGACGTCCTGCACATCGGCTCCCAACCGCTCGCAGAGATCGGCTATTTCGTTGATGAAGGTGATCTTCATGGCCAGAAATGCGTTGCCGGCATATTTCGTAAGCTCAGCCGTACGCCGGCTCGTGTAGAATATCGGCGCGACATTCAGCGAGAGCGGGCGGTAGATCTCGCCCATGACGGCTTTGGCCCGGTCGGCATCGGTGCCGACAATGATGCGGTCGGGCCGCTTGAAATCCTCGATCGCCGATCCCTCGCGAAGAAATTCCGGATTGGAGACCACCGCAAAATCGGCGGTGGGATTTTGCTCGCGGATGATCCGTTCCACTTCATCGCCGGTCCCGACGGGGACGGTCGATTTCGTCACCACGACCGTAAACCCCTTGAGCGCGCGACCAACTTCGGCGGCCGCGTCATAGACGAAGGACAGGTCGGCATGGCCATCGCCACGCCGTGATGGCGTGCCTACGGCAATGAAGACGACATCCGATTGAGAAACGGCGTCGGCCAGGTTGTCGTCGAAACGCAAGCGGCCTTGCGCGGCGTTGGTGGTGACGAGGTCGTCAAGCCCTGGCTCGTAGATCGGTATCTTGCCTAGTTTGAGCATGGCAAGTTTTTCCGCATCCCGGTCGACGCAGCAGACCTGATGGCCAAAGTCGGCGAAACAGGCGCCCGAGACGAGCCCTACATAGCCGGCACCAATCATTGTTATTCGCATACCGCGCACCCTCAATCAGCGCCGACGAGACGATCTCGCCACACAGCGCCTAGTCCCACCGAAGAACGGCTACCGCACTCCCGGGTGAAAAACCCGAGAGCCGATC
Organism: Mesorhizobium sp. M0174; assembly: GCF_040322275.1. Lineage (NCBI taxonomy): Bacteria > Pseudomonadati > Pseudomonadota > Alphaproteobacteria > Hyphomicrobiales > Phyllobacteriaceae > Mesorhizobium > Mesorhizobium sp. M0174. Next base: position 495,799 of record NZ_JAMYTB010000002.1, on the reverse strand, counting down.
CTACAACAATTTGCATCGCCTCGCCGCACCTCGGTGCTTACGGCTATGCGATGGCGACGAGATCCCTGGTATCCAGATCGACAGGTATCTCGCCATTCATGATGGCAACCAGAACCCGAGCTCTTCCGGCTGGATCGAGCCGGTCAAGGCGACCGATCATTTCTGCGAAAGGGCCGGAAAGGATCCGAACCGAAGCGCCGGCTGCGAGGCCGCCGCTGAAATCAAGCAGGCCATGCCTGCCGGTCAATGCAATGAAGCGCTCTACCAGACCGGAGGGGACAGGCAAAGGCCGGTCCCCCTGCATGACGAGGGAGCGCACACCGAACGTTCCGTTGATCGAGCGCCAACGTTGCAGCGCGACGTCAAGGGCGATGAACATGTAACCGGGGAAATAAGCCGCAACTCGTGTTTCGAGCCGCCTGGCATGACGCACGGTTTTCTCGCAGCGAGGCACAAAGGGCTGGAACCCCTGGATCCGGAGATGCCGCTCGGCAACGTGCTCCTTTCCGGGAAAGACGCTGGCCGCATACCAGCGGGTTGCCGGCGCGGCGGTCGGCTCAGGCGACGGGATTGTTGCCTTGCTCGTTGTTTTTTCCGCGCTACTCACGTGTCTCCCTTCGGCGGTCGGCGGCATGATCTCAGCTCAACGGTTACGACAGTGTGTGGATACCAGCAAACAACCAAGCCACTAGAGTCAAGGCGGTTGGGTTAAGAATTTCCTACACATTGCCCAGAAATTTAGCTGTGCCTAAATAATCACCGAGCCGCTTTCTTTTTCAGCTGGCTGAGATGCTATGTCGAGCAATTTATTTCCATACGGAAGTGCTTGGTTACGCTGGTCGTGACGAATCGCCCGTTGGTTCTGGTACTTAGTCCGTCGACTTGAAGCTAATGTGACGGATGGCGTCGCGCACAAGCCTGCCGCCAGCGACAAAGATCCTGCACGGCCGCACCAACTACGGCGAAAACCATTCGGCAGATTTTCGCGCAGAACGGGTCACCATCGAGTCATGGGGCTTCAGGCAATAACATGGCGACAGCGATGCAACATGCAGGTCCGTTTTTGACTTAAGTTCCGCTCGACCGGCTTCACGAACGCTTCAGCAGCGACCAGACAGCTGGCACCAGGCTCGCGGCCAGCGCAACCTTGATCAGATCACCGACGATAAAGGGCACCACCCCGAACTGCCAGGATTTTTCCGGGCCGATCAACAGCGCCAGCCAGGCAAAGCCCATTGCCATCATGACGATCTCGGCCACCAGCATGGCATTGAAGAGCTTGATAGGATGGCGATCCCAGCCACGGTCGGCAGCCCAGCCGACGATCGCCGCCATGACGACGAAGCCGGCTAGGTAACCGCCGGTCGAACCCAGCATGTAAGCGATGCCGATGCCTTTTTCCGGCGTGCTCTGGAAGACCGGAAAGCCCATCGCGCCCTCAGCCATGTAGAGAAGCAGCGTTGCGACGCCGAGGCGCATGCCGAAGGAGGCAGCGATCAGGAAGACGGCGAGCGTCTGCATTGAGATATCGACCGGACCGAGCATGACCTTGGTCTTGGCCGACAAGACCAGCAGCAGCGTTCCGGCGAACGCCAGCAGAAGCTGTCCCGCCAGGCGGGCTGCGCCCTTTTCGGGCAAAGCGAGAGAAATGAGCGGACGCATCGTCGTTGCAATTGCCATGGTCTTCCCCGTTCCGGATTGCCGCCGAACGCGGCCTTGCGTTTTCCTATATTGGCTTCCGTGCTAAGCGGCAATCGGTTTTGCCCTCGCCCCAAAAAAGGTCGCGACGTTCGCATGGCACTGAAATTCGACACACACTTCGACCCTGCCTACGGCCAGGGCGTAGCCGTTGCACCCGACGTCCTTCGGATCACCGCCAGGAACCCAAGCCCGTTCACCTTTCACGGAACCAACAGCTATATCGTCGGACGTGAGACACTGGCGGTGATCGATCCCGGACCGGATGACGAGGCACATCTTAGAACACTGCTCGAAGCGATCGGGACCAGGCCGGTCAGCCATATCTTCGTCAGCCACACGCATCGCGACCATTCGCCGCTGGCGGCGCGGCTGAAGCAGCATACGGGTGCGGCGGTTCTGGCGGAAGGCCGACATCGTCCGGCGCGGCCGTTGCGTACCGGCGAGGTCAGTCCGCTCGATGCCAGCGCCGACACCGACTTTGCTCCTGGCATCGCGCTGCCAGACGATATGGTGATCGACGGCGACGGCTGGGCGATCCGGACGGTGCTGACGCCCGGCCATACCGCCAACCACGCAGCCTTTGCGCTGGAGGGAACCGGCATCCTTTTCTCGGCCGACCACGTCATGGCGTGGGCAACCACGATCGTCGCGCCGCCGGACGGCGCGATGGCGGACTACATGACATCGCTCGACCGGCTGATCGAACGCGACGACCGGCTGCTGCTGCCCGGCCATGGCGGGCCGGTGACCGAGCCGCGCAACTTCATGCGCGGATTGAAAACGCATCGCAAAATGCGCGAACGGGCAATTCTGGAGCGGATCAACAGCGGCGACCGGGCAATCAAGGACATGGTGGAGGTGATCTATCGAGACACCGACCCGCGCCTGCATGGCGCGGCCGGCCTGTCGGTACTTGCCCATCTGGAAGACCTGGTGGCGCGCGGCCTGGTCCACACCGACGGCGCGCCGGCTATCGACGGCATCTATTCGCCGGTAAAGTAGTACCCTCCCGATATCATTCCGCCGGCGCCACGCCCACCTGGCCGGCGACTTCCTGGTCGAGTTCGGCAAGGAAGTCCGTGATGCGCGCTGCATTGTCGCCAAGATCATGGCGGCCGTAACGCGAGGCCGAGCGCATATCGACGATGACCACGTCGCCGTCGTCGGTCACGCGGATGGCGACATCGGCGGGAAGGCCGAGCAGCAAGCTCTTGGCCAGCGCATCGACCGTCACGTCGCTTTGCCCTGCTGCGTCGGGGAATGGCGCCGTGAGCTGCCAGCCGCGCCGATCGAGCACGGTTTTGACCGCCTCCAGAACGCGATCGAAAGGCAAGGTGTAGCTGCGTCCGGTAACGAGCGGATAAGCTTCGATTTGCAGGCGCTGCTCGCCGGGCGTCGGCGGCAAAAGCTCGTTCATGTCCTTTGATCGGGTAGAAATATCGAGCACCGGCGGGTCGTCCAGATCCGTCGAGATGTCGCGCAGCGGCGGATAAGTCGCCGCCCAATAGGCCGCGACGCCGTAAGGAATGAGCACCAGAAGCGCCAGCAAGGCGCCGGCGGTCAGGTCGTGGCCGCCCCGATCGCCGAAATTCCACAATCGCGCAAAGGCAAATCCGGCAAACAGAAGCGCAAATGCGGCCAGCAAGGCGACAATGCCAAGCACCCATAGGAAAGCTGGGGTCTCGACGAAGTCATAGCGATGGCCGACGAGAGCGGTCAGCAGCAGGACTGCCGAAAACGCGCCGGCGCGCCGCGACCAACCGGCAGCCCTCGACGTTTGTCGCTCGGGAATTCCCGTCATTGTTTTCCGCGCTGCCCCAACCCGAACAAAGGCATAGTGCCTTTCAGCGGCGGCTTGAAGGCGCAAAGACGCCGCATCTCCGGTCAATCCGTCGGCAGGTGATAATCCTGGAACTGCTGGCGCAAGGTAATCTTCTGGATCTTGCCGGCAGCGGTGTGTGGGATTTCGCCGACAAAGGCGACGTCGTCCGGCATCCACCACTTCGCCACCTTGCCGTCCATGAAGGCGAGGATGTCCGTCTTGGTCGGCTCCCTGCCCGGCTTGCGGACGACCACGAGCAAAGGCCGCTCGCCCCATTTGGAATGCGGAATGCCGATGGCGGCGGCCTCTGCCACATCGGGGTGGCCGACCGCGACGTTCTCGAGCTCGATGGTCGAGATCCATTCGCCGCCCGACTTGATCACGTCCTTGGCGCGGTCGGTGATCTGCATATAGCCGCAGGGATCGATGTGCGCGACGTCCCCGGTATCGAACCAGCCGTCTTGATCGAACTGTTCGGATCCGATGCCGCCATAGTAGGCGCGCGCGACGGCCGGCCCGCGGACCTTGAGCCGGCCGAAGGTCTTGCCGTCCCATGGCAGTTCGTTGCCGGCGTCGTCCGTCACCTTCATTTCGATGCCGAACGGTGTAAAGCCCTGCTTCTGCTGGACGCCGAGGCGGGCCTCGCCCTTCAGCCCGGCGTAGTCCGGCTTCAGGGTGCACAGCGTGCCGAGCGGCGACATCTCGGTCATGCCCCAGGCGTGGACGACCTGGACATCGTAATTGTCCTGGAACTTCGTCGTGATCGCGCGTGGACAAGACGCGCCGCCTATGACCACTTTCTGCAGATAGGGCAGTTTCTTGCCGGTCTCTTCCAGATGCTGGAGGAGCATCATCCACACCGTCGGCACAGCGGCGCTGAAGGTCACCTGCTCGGTGTCGAGCAGCTCGTAGAGCGAAGCGCCATCCATCTTGCAGCCGGGCATGACCAGCTTGGCGCCAATCATCGGCGCGCTCTGGGCAAGGCCCCAGGCATTGGCGTGAAACATCGGCACGACCGGCAGTATGGTATCGCGCGACGACAGGCCCATGGCGTCGGGCATCGCCTCGATCATGGCGTGCAGCACGTTCGAACGATGGCTGTAGAGGACGCCTTTCGGGTCGCCCGTCGTACCCGAGGTGTAGCACATGCCGGCGGCCGTGTTTTCATCGAATGTCTTCCAGGCGAAGTTGCCGTCGGCTTCAGCAAGCCATTCTTCATAGGCAACCACATTGGGCAGCGCAGTCTCCGGCATATGCGCCGTGTCGGTCAGCACAATAACCTGCTTCAGCGACTTGACCGCACCGGCGATCTTTTCGAGCAGCGGCAGGAAGGTCAGGTCGACGAAGATCGCCTTGTCCTCCGCATTGTTCATGATCCAGGTGATCTGCTCGGGAAAGAGCCGCGGGTTGAGCGTGTGATAGATCGCGCCGACACCCATGATGCCGTACCAGGCCTCGATGTGGCGCGCGGTGTTCCAGGCCAGGGTCGCGATGCGGTCGCCAAGCCCGAAACCATCACGCTCGAGCCGCTCGGCGACCTTCAGGGCACGATGATGGATTTCGGCATATGTGCTGCGCACGATCGGCCCCTCGATCGAGCGCGACACGATCTCGCGTCTGCCGTGCTGCCTCTCGGCGTTGTCGATCAGCTTATGGCAAAGCAGCGGCCATTCCTGCATCAACCCGAGCATCTTGTTCCTCCCGTTATTTTTTTGCGCCATTGTGGGACGAACCGGCGGATTGTCCAGCGGTGACCGGGCTGGAGCGGTGCATAGGGCGAAATGAGGCCGAATTCGCCACAATCCGGCCATCCTCGGCGTTAACGTTGATTAACGGGCGGAGCGCGATTGGCTAATGAAAGAGGTGTCGCATGGACGCGCAGCTCGACGACGAAGCCCTCGAAAATACGCTTGCTGAAAGTCTGGCCGATCTGGTTGCAGCAGATGTCGCGCAGGCCGATCTGGTGCCCGACGCCAAAACCGTTTCCGAAGATGAATTCGTCGAGGTCGTCGGTGGCGCCCTCGAGGCGGTCGGCGGCACGCTCTTGTTCAAGATGTGCGTCGAGAACCAGGGCGAAGCCCAGCACGTCGCTGCCGCCTGCGTCGGCGATGGCGGCAATCGTCAATTCCTGCTGCTCACCTTGCCGACCAGCGGTGGTGCGCTGAAGGTCGAGACCACCTCGAAAAGCACCAATCCGGTGGCCGGCATTGCCGCCGCCTATGCCGGGCTGATGGACGCATTCCAGGCCGCGGCCTGATTTCCAGGCGGGCTACCGGAGGCGAGCGCAAGACTTGCCAACTGCGGGCGACCCCGCCAGGTGGCAGGCAGCTCTTGCGCGAGGCTCTTGCCAGACACATCTTGGGTTGAGGCAAGGAGATCCGACATGGACCAGATCGCAAACCCGGCACCCGGCTTTCAACGCAATCCGGACAAGGTCATTACCGTCAAGCCTTATAAGGGCACCGTGACGGTGCGCGCCGGCGATACCGTCATCGCCTCGTCCAGCAAGGTCAAAGTGCTGACCGAATCGCCCTACCCTCCGGTTTTCTACATTCCGTTCGACGACATCGACTTCAACCAGCTTGGCAAGACCGAACACTCGACCCATTGCCCCTACAAGGGCGATGCCAGCTATTGGAGCGTGCTGCCCGCCGGCGATGCCGGCAAGGACGCGATGTGGGCCTATGAACGGCCGTTCGACGAGATGGCCGCTATCCGCGATTACGGCGCGTTCTATCCAAACAAGGTGACGATCGAGGCCACGCCCGGCTGATCAGTCGGTGGTGCCTTCATCGCCGATGCCGTCAGCGTCGTCGAGCCGCACGAAGGTGAGGCCCTTCGCCTTCAGCGCCAGAAGTCCCTGGACCACGCCTTCGCCGGCCGCATGGGTCGGCTGGTTGATGTGAGCGATGATGACGTCGCCGTCCTTTGCCGCGGCAATGCGCCGGGCGGTCTCTTTTGGACCGAGCAATGAGCCGCCGTCGCCGTTGATCGAGAATCCGGCGATCTTGAAACCAAGCTTGCGTATCATCGCGATTGCCGACGGGCTGTATTCGGCGGTTGCGCCGCGAAACCATTTCGGCGCCGGTTCGCCGGTCGCGGCAAGAGCGGCAGCACCCGATTCGACTTCGGCCAGCACGGCCTGCGGGCTACCGGCACTGCGAATGCCGTAGATCTTTTGCGGCGTGTCGACGGCCGGGACGTGGCGGCCGCCATGGTTTTCCAATTCAAACAGTTCGGGATGCGCCCGCATGATCTCGACGGCGGCGGCGTTGTGTTTCAGCCAGATGCCGGTGACGAAAATGGTAGCGGGAATCTTGTTTTCCACCAGCGCCGAGAGAATCCTTGTATCGGTCCGCCCGCCGCAGGCATCGAGCGTCAGCGCGACGCGGCCGCCGCCCGCCTCGGCCTTGATGTGCAGCGTCGGTTCGATGAGCAACTGGGCGTTGCTGGGAGAAGCAGCCCACAGCGATATCGCAATGGCGCAAAAATGCTTTTGGAACAGGCGCATTGACTATTTCCAGGTCGCCGGATCAAAGTTGAAGCGGCGACCCCAAGACCGGCATCAAGGCGGAAATCGGGACGATGCCCCTGCAAAAGCGTCGGCAGCGGCAATTTGACCACCGGCCTGACCTTTGGCAAGCACGAGGTCACAATGCGTGCTCGACGTCCTTAACCGTACGTGAAAGGATCGCGCGCACCGCGTCGACAACCGCTTTAACCTCTAGTCGCCAGACGCAGCAAGCCTTGCTCGGATCGGGACGGCGGCACAGGTCCCTGGCTATGCACTCGCAAGGCATGGAGGGCCGCGGCGTAACACTGGCCACGCCGACAGGACCCCAGACGGCGGGGTCGGTCAGGCCGAAGAGGCCGACAACCGGCGTTCCGGCGGCGGCCGCCATGTGCATCGGGCCACTCTCGTTCCCCAGAAACAGGCGTGCCTGGCCGAGGACCGCCAGCAGCGTTGCCAGCGACAGCGCCCCGACCAAATTGACGACCGGCGAAACGGCCTTGGCGACGATGCGCTCGGCAGATGCCTGTTCACCGGGGCCGCCGACAAGCAGGAAGTCCAACCCGGTCTGTCGCGAGAGCTCGTCGATCGCCAGCGCAAAACGTTCCGGTTGCCATTGCCGGCCCCGGAAGCTCGCTCCCGCATGAACGGCTATGAAGGCGTTGCGCCGCAGATGATGCCGGTCGAGAAGCGCCAATGCCTTGGCGGTCTCCAGCGGCAGCGGCTCAATCTTTGGGACCGGCGCGCGCAACTCTACGCCAAGCGCCTCAAGCGGCGATAGATAGCGGTAGAGATAATGCCGGCCACCAAAGCCAAACGGCTTGGCCAGGACGTTGGCGGGCTGGCGTTCCATCCAGCGCAACGGTTTTTCGGGAGGATCATATCCGACGCGGGTCTTGGCGTTGACGAGCCTGACGGTGATGCGTGAGGTTTTGGAATCGGCTAGGTCGATGGTCAGGTCAAACCGGAACCGGCGCAGAGCGCGCACCATCGCGTAAAGCTCGCGGCCACGCTCCAGTGGGGTGCCACGCATCCGGGCGCGCCGGAACGCCACCACGTCCGAGGCGATGCCATGAGCCGTCAGGAAACTGGCAAAGCTCGCCTCGCAAAGGAACACGATCCTGGCCTTTGGATATTCGAGGCGCAGGTTTCTGGCGAGCGCGGAGGCGAGGACAAGATCGCCGATGAATTTCGTCTGGAGGATAAGAATCGAGCGGACGTGCGCGGGCGGGTTCTGCAACATCTGTTTCTGGCACCGGGACGGGTTCGGGAGCCGGAAACTGGGCAGAAACGATGTCGGGATTTGGAGCCGTCACGCGCACGTTCGCGTGAATTTGGTTACAAATCGGTAAGGTCAGACGCCGGTGGACTCCAACTTCTATCCGCGGCCGTTCTTTGCCGCCTGTACTGCCGCCTGCGCGGCGGCCAGCCTGGCAATCGGGACCCGATAGGGCGAGCACGAGACATAGTCGAGGCCGACCTCCTCGCAGAAATGGATCGACGCTGGATCGCCGCCATGTTCGCCGCAAATGCCGAGCTTGATCTCCGGCCGCGTTGCCCTGCCTTTTTTGGCCGCCATACGCACCAGTTCGCCGACGCCCTCGATATCGAGCGACACGAACGGATCCTGCTCGATGATACCTTTTTGCCGGTAGGTCTCGAGGAACGAGGCCGCGTCGTCGCGCGAGATGCCGAAGGTGGTCTGGGTCAGATCGTTGGTGCCAAAGGAGAAGAATTCGGCCGCCTCAGCGATGACGTGGGCACGGATCGCAGCGCGCGGCAGTTCGATCATAGTGCCGGTCAGATAGGTGATCTTGACGCCGGTTTCCTCCATCACGCTCTTGGCGACGGCATCGATGCGCGCCTTGACGAATTCGAGCTCCTTCGCCAGGCCGACCAGCGGCACCATGATCTCCGGGACCACCAGCGCGCCGGCCTTCCTGCCGGCCTCGACGGCTGCCTCGAAAATGGCGCGCGCCTGCATCTCTGCGATTTCGGGATAGGAGACGGCAAGCCGGCAGCCGCGATGGCCGAGCATCGGATTGAACTCGTGCAGCGCTTCGGTGCGCCGCCGGAGCTTGTCCGGGGATACGTTCATGGCTGCGGCGACCTCGGCCACCTCCGCCTCGGTCTTCGGCAGGAATTCGTGCAGCGGCGGATCGAGCAGGCGGATCGTCACCGGCAGGCCGGCCATGATCTCGAACAGCTCGAGGAAATCCGAGCGCTGCATCGGCAACAGCTTGGCCAGCGCCGTTCGGCGGTCCTTTTCCGTATCGGCCAGGATCATCTCGCGCATGGCAACGATGCGGTCGCCGTCGAAGAACATGTGCTCGGTGCGGCAAAGCCCGATGCCTTCGGCGCCGAAGGAGCGGGCCATACGCGCATCGAGCGGCGTCTCGGCGTTGGTGCGCACCTTCATGCGGCGCGCGCCGTCGGCCCATTCCATGATGGCGGCGAAATCGCCCGAGAGTTCCGGCTGCAGCATCGGCACGGCGCCCTTCAGCACCTGGCCGTTGCCGCCGTCGATGGTGATCACGTCGCCCTTGCGGAAGGTCGCTCCCATCGCCATCAGCGTGCCGGCTTTGTAGTCGACGCGCAGCGAGCCGGCTCCTGATACGCAAGGCTTGCCCATGCCGCGCGCCACCACGGCGGCGTGGCTGGTCATGCCGCCGCGCGTCGTCAGGATGCCTTCGGCCGCATGCATGCCGTGGATGTCTTCGGGGCTGGTCTCGATGCGGACCAGGATCGCCTTGCGGCCTTGCGTCTTGGCCTCTTCGGCGTCGTTCGAGGAAAACACGATCTCGCCGGTCGCAGCGCCCGGGGAGGCCGGCAGGCCGACGCCGATCACATCGCGCGCCGCCTTCGGATCGATTGTCGGATGCAGCAACTGGTCGAGCGAGGCCGGGTCGATGCGGGCGACGGCCTCCTCCTTTGAAATCAGTCCGTCCCTGGCCATGTCGACGGCAATCTTCAGCGCCGCCTTGGCGGTGCGCTTGCCGGACCTGGTTTGCAGCATCCACAGTTTGCCGCGTTCGATGGTGAATTCCAGATCCTGCATGTCGCGGTAATGGTTTTCCAGGCGGTCGGAGATGCTGACGAAAGCCTGGAAGGCGTCCGGCATCAGCTTCTGCAGCGACGGCTTGTCGGAACCGGCGGCAATGCGCGCGGCCTCGGTGATATTCTGTGGCGTACGGATGCCGGCAACGACATCCTCGCCCTGGGCATTGACCAGGAACTCGCCATAGAGCTGCTTTTCGCCGGTCGACGGATTGCGGGTGAAGGCGACGCCGGTGGCCGAAGTGTCGCCCATATTTCCAAAGACCATGGCCTGGACGTTGACCGCCGTGCCCCAGCTTTCGGGGATATCGTGCAGGCGCCGGTAGGTGATCGCGCGGTTATTCATCCAGCTGGAAAACACCGCGCCGATGGCGCCCCAGAGCTGCTCGTGCGGATTCTGCGGAAAGGGCTTGCCAAGCTCCTCCTCGACCTTGGCCTTGTAGAGCGCGATCACGCCTTGCCATTCGATCGCCGTCAGTTCGGTGTCGAGCTCATGGCCGAGGCCGCCTTTCTGGTCCTCGAGGATTTCCTCGAACACCTCATGGTCGAGACCCATGACGACATCGGAATACATCTGGATGAAACGGCGGTAACTGTCATAGGCGAACCGCGCATCGCTTGAATCCGCGGCCAGGGCTTCCACCGTCTCATCGTTGAGGCCGAGATTGAGCACGGTGTCCATCATGCCTGGCATCGAGGCGCGCGCCCCTGAGCGAACCGACACCAAAAGCAGTTTCGAGGGATCGCCGAAACGGCGTCCGGTCAGCCGACCGATATGGTCGAGCGCGACCGCAACGTCCGCCTCCAGCGAAGTCGGATAGGTGTGGCCGTTGGCATAATAGGCGTTGCAAACGTCGGTGGTGATGGTGAACCCTGGCGGCACCGGCAGGCCTAGGCTGCACATTTCGGCCAGATTGGCGCCTTTGCCGCCGAGCAGATTGCGGTCGCCGGCACGGCCCTCCGCCGCGCCATCGCCAAAGGTGTAGACCCACTTGGTCATGCTTGCTCCCCGGTTGCAGGAGATTGGAAAGATCGGCAAATCGAGCGATATGATGCTGCAGTGCGAAAGGCAAGGCATCGGCCAAGCCGGCCGGCCTCTACAATCGATTAAGGAAAAGCGGCACAGAAAAGACTTGCTTTTTGGAAAGCTTTGTTGTAGAACATAACAAGAACAAAAGGGCAGAACGATGAGAATGGCCGGAAAGCTCGATTATCTGGAAATGCCGGCGACAGGCGGAACGCTGGACAGCGTGAAGGCTTTCTACAGCGCAGCCTTCTCATGGTCGTTCACCGATTACGGGCCGACCTATTCAGCTTTTGCCGAAGGGCTGGACGGCGGTTTTCAGGCGGATGGCCAAGATGCGCCGGCCAAGCCGCTGCCCGTGCTCTATTCCGAAAGGCTGGAGGAAACACTAAGCGCCGTCGAGAATGCCGGCGGCACCGTCCTCAAGCCGATCTTTTCATTCCCCGGCGGCAGGCGGTTCCATTTCGTCGATCCGGCCGGCAATGAAATGGCGGTTTGGGGTGAATAGGTCCGTTCAAAGTGACGATTGCAAAACTGGCGGGTCGGTCGCGCATAGTCGATATGTCGGCATTGAGCTTTCTCGCGGCTCGTCCTATAAGGCCGCGCGCACAGCGGGCACGCTCCGGCTGTTGGGGCGTCGCCAAGTGGTAAGGCATCGGTTTTTGGTACCGACATTCCCAGGTTCGAATCCTGGCGCCCCAGCCAAGCGTACGCGGGTCCGATCCGCAGACATCGAGCAAAATGGCGTTTGCGCCCGCTGGCGTCGGTTGGCGAGCTTTTGAGGCTCAGGCTAAGCTATGATAAGGGGTGATTAGTAGGGCGAGTTGACTGCAAGAAGAGGGGAAACGTTTGACCCGCATTTTGGTAACGGTCATCGCAGCAATCTGCTTCACAATATCGACTGCTTCAGCCGGGCAGGGAGAGCAGCAAAACATCAATTACTTGGCACGTATGTCAGATAGCAAATTGCATCGGGCTGCAGCAATTTCAGGTAACATCTATGGCGTGCCCGGCGCTGAGACGAAGCGAAAGTGGAAAAGCCATGATGGCCGTCTCCATACTTTTGTACGACGGGCTAGATAAACACTTGGTGCCTAATCCGGCTAAATTCGAGAGGGCTATCCGCGTGTTTGAAGGCGCTTACCGTAAGGCTGCTTTGAGTAAGGTTGCTTGCCAGGCCGCGAAGGCCAAGGACCCAGATAGTTACCGGTAGATGTCTGCTGGCGTCAATAGCTGGTGAACCTGGCAAGATGCGCCGGATGAGGCAATCAGGTTCGAACGCCCGAGATCCTGCCTCTGCAGAATTTCCGGGTTTAAGTCTTATTGCTGCGGCGTGATCGCAAAGCCCGGAAGACCGGTGAAGTTCGCAACACGTCAAATTCTCGGCGACACTCTGACGTTACAGCCCGCCTGTATGCACCCCGCAATGGCTCAGATCTGTCTCGGTTCGGTCCACTCGGTACCCAAAGAGGCGAAATTTCCGGATCGAGGCGCATGGGCCACTGCGCCAGGACAGAGCGATCCGATCCGTGTCATACCGTCAGAGGCAAGACACTCGCAATTGGGGGAACAGATGAAGGAAGAGAACGACGTTGAGAAGCTGGTACGCACGCTGCGTGCTCGAGCACCTGATGACGCGGCGGTATTGCTGGCCCGAGAGTCTCCCGAGTTCATCCGGGACACACTAAAGTTGTTGCCAGACCGGCACGCCCGCAAGGTGGCGGAGCATTTGCCGCCGCATATGCGGCCCGTCAAGCCTCATGGCGATGGCAAGGACGTCGCGGTCCCCGAGTCGCTCATCGAACTGACGGACCCGATTCCCGCCAGCGTTCCCGTCGGCACGACAGTAGCCGCCGCAGTGCAGGCCGTCAGACGCACCCCGGTGCCGACCGAGCTCACTTATCTCTACATCACCGACCAGGGCGATAAACTGGTTGGCCTCGTGGTCCTGCGCGATCTGATGCTGAGCGAAGCGGACGCCACGGTGGATCAGATCATGCTGCCGAAGCCGTTCGCCCTCCCCGCCGATCTCTCTTTGAGCGACGCATGCAAGGCGGCGGTACGCCGTCACTACCCTGTCTATCCGGTGGTGGACGCGGAGAACCGGCTGCTCGGGCAGGTCCGCGGCTGGCGGCTGTTCGAGCAGCAAATCATCGAGATTTCTGCCCAGTCGGGCCAGATGGTGGGTGTCCAGAAGGAGGAGCGTTCTTTTACGCCCCTGTTTTCAGCCTTCTTGAAGCGGCATCCGTGGCTGCAGCTCAACCTACTGACGGCCTTCATGGCCGCTTTCGTGGTCAGCTCGTTCACAGGCACGATCGAGAAGATCGTCGCCCTGGCGGCATTCCTCCCGGTCTTGGCCGGGCAGAGCGGAAACACCGGCTGCCAGGCACTGGCTATGACGCTGCGTGGCCTTGCCCTTGGCGATGTGGACAAACGATCGAAGCTGCACCTGGTGATGAGGGAGGGCGCGCTCGGGATCGCCAACGGTGTGCTCGTCGGTCTTGTGGCGGCTGCGGCGATGTGGTTCTACGCCTCGCGGCAACCGGAGTCGGCGGCCCAGGCGCCCATGCTGGCACTCGTGATCCTGCTCGCCATGTCCGGATCGTGCCTCATGTCCGGAATCTCCGGCGTGCTGATCCCGCTGGGCCTGCGCCGGGTCGGCGCCGATCCGGCGGTCGCTTCGGCGATCTTTCTCACCACCGTGACCGATATCGTAGGCATGGGCCTGATGCTGGGGCTGGCCACTATGCTCGTGCTGTAGCAAGGGCGCGTCCGGTGACGCATTCCCTGGGCGATGGGTTCCTATAAGCTGACTACGTCGGCGGCGGACGAAATTGCGAAGACCAGCCCGCAATCGCACAGGCCGTTGCGACAAGCATCGGCCCTGCAGCTTCCGACCGCTTGCGCAACGCCCAAGGAAGACCTTTGGATGAGCTATATGTGTCGGGCGGTGACCAGATACGCGCAGAGAATATTAATCTTGTCGGGTGTGCGATCCACGATTGGTGATGATTGAATTAGTTGCCGCTGGTGACGAATACTTCCATTGTTACAGAAACGCTGAGAAGATGTTTTGACAACCAGCGCAGCCGAAATACGAATGGACCCGATAGTTTGTTGCGCGGCTGCAACAGCTGTTGAAAACTCGGACGATTTCGCCAAAGTTCAGTCGCCTTTTTTCTTGTGGTCGTGCTAAGTCCTTCGCACTGGTCGGGTTTGGGGTGGTTCTCGGCATGCAATCTTCGTTTCGAACAATCGTCGGCTGCGCCGCGGCGCTGCTTTGTAGCAGCGCATTGCCGGCTGGCGCGCAGGGTCTTTTTTCGGCCTATGACGATGCGTTTTCAGCCCGCATCGCCAGTCCGGCCGACAACGGAACGCTCGCCCAGTTCGTCACGGTTGCCGTCAATGCAGGACAATACGATCAGGCGATCTCCTCAATCGAGCAGTATCTGATCAAATATCCCCGCGATGCGCGCGCCCGGCTGGCGGCCAGCCGGTTGTACTATCATGTCGGCTCCTATGAATTGGCCCGACGGCAGGTGCAGTACGGCATCGAGGTTGGGGGGCTGTCCGCGGCTGAGCAGCAGGAAGCTGCTCGCCTGCTTGCCCGCATCGAGCGCGCGTTGCGTGGCGTCACCTGGGAACTCGCCCTGACCGGCGGCGTGTTCAGCGCATTCACCGATTTTGAGCCGGGTGGGGCGCAGGACGAGGACAGCTTCGTCTCGCCCTATGGGCGGGCGGAAGGCTTTGTGCGATGGGACCTCGGCACGCCAAGCGCCGACGCCCTGGTCCTTTCGGGGTCGTTGACTGCGACACAGCGCTTTTTCACGGAAGACCTGTCGGTTCCGGGTAGCAAGGAGACTTTCGTCCACGGCAACGCCGCTATCACCTGGGACAAGGGGCTGCCCAATAGTGGGATCGATTCGCTGCGCCTGCTGCTTTCGGCGTTTACTTTTACAGATCGTTTCGACAGCGATATCCAAGAAACCGGCATCGGCCTCAGTGGACGCTTTCTTGTGCGCCCGACGGTCGAGACGACGCTTTTTGCAGGCGGCGGCTACATCGATCTAAGCGCCTCGCAAGGCATTTTCGCCGATAGCAGGGTTTTCTATGAGGCAGGCGGCAGCTACCGCTTCCGCAATGGCCAGGCGCTCGGACTGCGCTTTGTCGGGTCAAATGACTTCGCCTCCGGATCTGGCGAAATCGGCCACAGCTACACGGGCGAGATCCGCTATGGCGGCCTGTTGATGACCGTACCGGATCTTTTCGCATGGTCGCACCAGGTCGCGTTCTCGGCCGGCCACAGCAACACTCCCGATCTGTCCGTTGGCATCGGCACAAATATCAAGAGCGACTTCTGGCGCATTGCCTCGGAAAGCGATTTTCAGCTGACGGAGTCGCAGAAGATCAGCGTCGATCTCGCCTATCGCGAAACCAACTTCGACATCGCCAACCGCGACCGGAAATCGTTCGAAATGCTCATGAGCTACACGTTGACGCTCAATTGAAAGAGGCCGCGATGAGGACCCCGTACCGTCAGATCGCCATTTTTGTCGCCTGCCTTGCCTTCGCGGCACCATCCGCCGCTGAAACGATCGGGTCGATGACGGCCTACCAGACCAACATCGTCCGCAACAACGGCGGGACAATGAACGTCGGTGCCGGCGTGGAACTCGGCGATCAGTTGCGCAGCGATCCCACCGGTCTTGGAATGCTGGTGTTCCGGGACGAATCGAGCGCCAAGATTGGTCCGAACACCAGCCTGACGATCGATGAATTCGTCTACAATCCGGGCTCCGTATCTGGAAAAATCGACATCGGGATGAACAGCGGCCTGGCCCGTTTTTATGGCGGCCAGGTTTCGAAAGGCGGCGTCATGCAGGTTGCGACGCCGCATATGGTGCTCGGCGCCAGAGGCGGCATCATCGAAGTGCTGGTGGCAGCCGGCCAGACCGTCGGCATACTGCGCGCCGGCCGCATGACCTGCACGATCAATGGCAAACGGCTGGTCATCACAAACCCGGGCTACGCCTGCACATCGGACGATGGCAAGCTGCTGACCGGCTACGGCGGCATCGACACATTCCCGATATTGGACAGCATCGACCGGATAGCCGGCACCGGCCTGCCAGGCGCACCGGGTCCTGGACTGGATGTAAGCGCGATTTGTGCGTCGGCACTCGGCGGCTCGCTCAAAGTCTGCGAGTCCACCGACGGCGCATTACCGGGAGTGGTCATGGAGTTCCCCGACAGCCTAACGCCACCTGTGGGCGGCGGGGTGAAGGATGATGGCGAGTGTGAGGGTGAAGGTTGCTGCTACTACTGCAATTAGGCCTGGCCGCACGACATGAGCCTCTTGGTCGGTTGGCGCTGGGCTGATTGGCGGCAAGCTGGCAGGCGCAAAATATCCGGTCTTGCGGTCGTGCTCCTGCTGCTCGCTTGCCATTTGGCTTTCGACGGGCCGCTGTCGCGCCTCCGCGAACGCACATACGACTTCTACCAGTTTCTCGCCCCGCGCCAAGCGACGAGCAATCCTGTCGTGATCGTCTCGATAGACGACGCCAGCCTCAAGGCACATGGGCGATGGCCCTGGAACCGTGGCCTCCTGGCCGATCTGGTCGATGGCATCACCGCATCCGGCGCCGCGGTGATCGGGCTTGCGCTGGTGCTGCCCGAGGCCGACACCTCGCCTGAGGGCATCGCCGGAGACAAGCGCCTGGCAGCGGCGCTGGCCAAAAACCGAACGGCGCTTGCCGTCAGCCTGGGCAACGAGGCGACAGTTTCAGAAGCAGAGCCCAAAGCCGGCTGGTCGATCGTCGGGCAGGTACCCGACACACTTCCCGGCTTCACCGGCCTGACCGGCTCGCTTGCCCAATTCTCGAACGCGGCCGCGGGCCTCGGCGTCATTCGCACCCTGCCAGATCCAGACGGCGTACTGCGCCATGTGCCGCTGCTTTGGCTTCGCAACACCGCTCAAGGCGTGCAGCTGTGGCCGTCCTTCGCACTCGAACTCCTGCGCCTTTATGCCGGACAGGACGGCTACATAGCCCGCCTGAATGCCGCCGGGTTCGACGCGCTCAGGATGGCCGGCGCCATCGTGCCGCTCGAGCCAGAGGGGACCATCCGCCTTTGGGAAACCAGCACCGATACGCCACGCATATCTGCCAGCACTATCCTTTCGGGCGACAGCGATCAGCGGCTGCGGGATGCCATTGTCATTGTGGATCTGTCGGCCGTGGGACTGACGCAGTACCTGCCCACCCCGACACGTCCAGCGCGACCAGGCGCGGACATCCACGCCGATGCAATCGGCCAGTTGCTTGCCGGGCGCTACCTGGCGGAGCCAATGCACGCGCGCACGGTGGAGCGGCTCTGGTTTGTCCTCACTGCCATCATGTTCATCGGGCTTTCCGGAATGCTCGCCGAACGTGTCGTGCTTGGTGCCCTGGCTCTCGCGCTGCTGGCCGTCACGCCGTTCGTGTTCGGTGCTCTCGAATATAATATGCAGGGTACACTCTATGACCCGCTGCAGCCGGCGCTTGCGACGATCCTGGTAGCCAGCTTCGAAGGCTATGTCCTCTACAGGCGCAGCGAGCAGCGCCGGTCCACCCTGGCACGGCAGTTCTCCCAGTATCTGTCGCCTTCCGTGGTGCAGCGCCTCGCAAGCTCGGACACCGAAGCCATCCTGTCCGGCGAGAAGCGCGAGATCACAATCCTGCTCAGCGACATACGCGGCTTCACGACGATGAGCGAACAACTCGATACCCAGGAAATCGCAAAGGTGGTCAACCACTTCCTCGGCATTGCGACCGATGAGATCCTCAAGCGCGACGGCACCATCGACAAATTTATGGGCGATGCCGTGCTGGCCTTCTGGAACGCGCCGCTTGATCAGCCGGATCATCGCGAGCGCGCGCTCGACGCGGGGCTAGCCCTGATAGAACGGGTAAAGCGCGAAGACGCTGCTTTCACCGCCGACGGCCACCCCTCTATCGCAATCGGCGTCGCCATCGAGACCGGCATCTGCTCGGTAGGCAATTTCGGCTCCGAGCGGCGCTTCGACTACACCGCGATCGGCTCGCCGGTGAACCGCACGGCACGGCTCGAATCGACGACCAAGAAGCTGCGCATCCCCCTGGTGCTTGGTCCCGGCTTTGCGAAGGGAGCATCGATGCCAGTCGTCCAGGCGGGCGCCTTTGAGCTCCAGGGTTTCAAGGGTGAGGTGCCGGTTTTCACCGTTCCGGAGCTGCACCATGATACGAGCCGCGAACAAGCGATTCAGAATGGCGGGCAATCTGGCGGCCCAGACCTGGTCGACGGTTCACCGCTGTCCCCAAAAACAGCTCCTCCTGATCCTGCACTCCGAAACTGATCGGCTCCAGCGGTGCGCGGGGGTGTCGCCGCCTCGTGACCTGACTACGCCCTTCGGAAGGCCTCGCAAATTTGCGTGCCCTCCCCGGTTATTCGCCGCGCATGGTCGCCTGGAAGGTGGGCAGGTGCTTCTTCTGCGCCTCGAGCATTTTCTCGCGATAGACGCCATAGA
This sequence comes from Mesorhizobium sp. M0174, assembly GCF_040322275.1. NCBI lineage: Bacteria > Pseudomonadati > Pseudomonadota > Alphaproteobacteria > Hyphomicrobiales > Phyllobacteriaceae > Mesorhizobium > Mesorhizobium sp. M0174. The sequence goes on along the minus strand of NZ_JAMYTB010000002.1, from coordinate 477,141 downwards.
TGACGTCGGTGTCGTGCAGTGTGACGCCGGCAATCGTCGGCGAGGCAAAAACCGGCAGCTCGATGCCGCGCTTCGAAAGCGCCTCGGCGGTGCGGGCGATCAACTCATGCGCCAGGATCATGGCAAGCACGGTCGACGAACCGGAGACCGGCCGGCTCCAGCCCTCGACCGGCACGATGGCATCCTCGATCGGCGAGCAGGTGTCGATGACAAGGTCGGCGGCATCGGCAAGCCGCTTGCCGGAAGAGTGCGTCGCCGGCTTGTCGAGATTGTTCTTGCTGGTCACCGCAACGACAAAGATGCCGCGTTTTTTCGCGTAAAGCGCGGTGTCGATGCCGGACGAATTGCGGCCGCTGTGGCCGAAGATGATGATCGAATCGCCTTTGTTGAGCGGCTGGTGATCTAGGAATTTCTCGGCGTATTTCTCGGTCCGCTCCAGCCACAGAAGTTCGCGCACGCCGCCGGCGCCGAGCACATTATGCCACATGACACGCGGGTCGGTCAGCGGATTGAAGCCGACATAGCTGCCGTAGCGCGGAAACACTTCCTGAACCGGCAACACCGAGTGGCCAGAGCCGTAGAGATGAACCAAGCCACCGCTCTCGAGTGTGTCGGCAAAGCGGCTGGCCGCCTCACCAAAAGCTTCGGCATTGGCTTTCGAGGCCTGTTCGATGAGGGCGGCAAGGCGAGGTATGTAAAGATCGGACACGTCGGTACTCCTGTTATGGGTCGGCTTGGGTATGGCTCAGCTTCTTGCGGTTGGCGCGGCGCGACCGGCACGCAGCGTCGAGCGGATTTCGTAGCGGTCGCCACGCATGACCGAGACGGTGAATTCGAACGGGCCGCGCTCGTCGGTGGTGATGCGCTCGACCACGAAAGCGGGACTCCCCGCGGGCAGATCGAGCAACTCGGCATCCGCCGCCCCGACCGCACCGACACGGTAGTTTTCGCGTGCCGCGACCGGCACGATGCCGTAATGGCGCTCCAGCGCTTCGTAGAGCGAGCCCTGCAGCAGGCCGGCATCGAGAAAGCCGGGCACGCGCGCGGCCGAGAGCTGCGCCGTCTGGATACCGATCGGCTCGTTGTTGCCGAGCCTGAGCCGGCGGACGCGCACCACCGGGTCGCCTTCCTCGATCTCCAGCGCTCCGGCCGCGGCGGCATTGGCGGTGGTCAGGCTGCAGTCGAGCAAGCGCGAGCCCGCGACCACGCCCATATTGCCCATTTCCTGCGTGAAGCTGGTCAGTTCGCGGGTGCCGGCGACCAGCGTGGTGGAGCGCACGAAGGTGCCACGGCCATGTTCGCGCCTGAGCAGCCCGTGCTCCTCCAGATTGCGCAGCGCGTGGCGCAGCGTGATGCGGCTCACCCCGAACAGGGCGCACAGTCTGTCTTCGGCCGGAATCTGGTCGCCGGTCGCCCACTCGCCACTCTTGACGATGGCGCGGATGGCCTCTTCCACCTGATACCAGAGCGGCTCGGGCCTTTTGCGGTCCGGTTGCTGAAAGCTCGGCTCGCTCATCTTATCTGCCTCCACTGTGCTCCGGCGAGACCGGCCAGCGAGGCGCCGACGAGACCGGCGCGGGAACCGAATTCGCCGGACCGCAGAACGACGCCGCGCAGATGCGGCGGCAGCTGACGCCGCAATGCCGCAAGCAGCGGCGGCCCTACCACGTCCAGCGCATCGGCAAGGCCGCCGGAAATCAGGACTGCCTGGGGATCGAGCAGCGCGACCGCACTCGCAAGGGCGGTGCCCAGCCGGCGCGCCGGCAACTCCAATGCGTCAAGGGCGGCCGTCTTGCCGGCCCGGGCGGCCTCGACCAGCCTGCCGCCATTGGCCAGCCCGATCTGGCGCGCCGCGGCGTCGAACGCCCGCCCGGAAGCGAAGCGCTCCAGCCAGCCGCTGCGGTCCTCGCCTTCATCCTCGATGTCGGCGCAGGCCCAGCCGAATGAGCAGGCGCCGCCACGTGCGCCGGCGACGATGCGATTATTGGCCAGAACGGCGGAGCCGATGCCGGTGCCGATTGCCAGCAGGATGGCATCGGACAGGCCCTTTGCAGCACCTTCGACCGCTTCGGCCAGCATGGCCATCTGTGCGTCATTGCCAACGGACAAGCGCAGACGAGGAAACAACGCCGCGATGTCGACACCGTCGAGATAGGACAGGTTCGGAACCCAGTGACAGACCGAGCCTTCGACAAGCCCCGGCACCGCCAGGCCAAGGGCGTCGACCGGACCGGCCTCGGCGCGCAACGCGCCGATACGGGCGACGAAGGCATCAAGGCTTGCCGGCGCAGGCTCGCGGCTGAGCATCTCCAGCCAGCGAACATCGCCGGTATGGATTGCGGCGCGCAAATTGGTGCCGCCAAGATCGATGGCCAGAACGCGTGTCATCGAGAGCGGCTCCGATTGGCAGCCGCCCGGTCCTCGGCGCGCCAGTTCCTCACGGTGTCGTCGGCTCTGGTCGGCAGTGCGATACAGACCCCGGTGCACGCGACGGCGAAGCCGCCGATCAGGCTGGGCGCAGCGCGTCGATGAACCATGATCCGTCTCTCATTCGACATCGGCTTCCTTTGCGGCGGGGTAAGTGTCATTATAACGACATGACTTTGTTCGCAAGAGCTCTTGCGGCACGTTTGGGCATTTCCGGCAGTGATAAACAACCCTAGCTATCGCAGCTAATTATCTGTTTTCAATGACATATCTCTCCCTCACAGGCCAGATAAGAAATCTCCCACGGCGCCGGCCAGGAACTCTCCGCGAAGATAGCCCTTGCATCGTTGCTTCAAGTTGTCATAACGTCGTTCATATCGCTGTGCGCCTACGCGGAGGATCCCGGATGTCTTTGGCTTGGATTTCGAAACTGGCATTGGCTGCAGGGCTACTAGCCTCGCCCACCGCTGGATGGGCGCAATCGGTCAGCATCTCCTATCTGACCCACTGGTCGCCCGAAACGGTCGCTTTGCTGGACGCCGCGGCCAAGGACTACGCCAAGAGCAATCCGGATGTGACCGTCACCATCCGCGCCGTCCCCTTCGGCGACCTCCTGACGACACTGCGTTCCCAGGGCGGCAGTTCCGATGGGCCGACGATCGGCGGCATCTATGATTTGTGGCTGCCCGAACTGGCGCGAGACAAGCTGGTCGCGCCGGCCCCCGATGCGGTTGCCGGCGAGGTCAAGAGCGCATGGCCGGCCGGTGTCGTCAGTGCGGCATCGGTCGGCGGCACGCTCTACGGCATTCCAAACGAGATCGACGTCTATGCGTTGAACTACAACAAGGAGCTGTTCAAGCAGGCCGGCATTACGGCCGCACCGAAGACCTGGTCCGAATTGAAGGATGCCGCCCGGAAGCTGACCCGGAAAGACGCCGGCCAGCAAGGTTTCGGCATGATCAATTCCTGGGCCGCGGGCGTCGTCCATCCCTTCGCCTCGCTGCTGGCCTCCAATGGCGGGGAGCTGGTCAAGGACGGCAAACCGATGCTCGACAGTCCTCAATCCGGTGAGACTTTCCAGCTCTATGAGGATCTGATCAAGTCGGGCGCCAGCGATCCGGCGATGGCCACGGCCGACGCCAACACCACCGGTCCCTTCCTCGACAATTTCGTCTCCGGCAAGACCGGCATGATCATCATGGCCAACTGGTGGGAAAGCGCATTGAAGAGCGGCATGGGCGACAAGTTCTCCAATATCGCCACCGCACCCATCCCGGTCGGCCCGAGCGGCGACAAACCGCACTCGATCTCTTATTCGTGGATGACCGTCGTCAACGCCAATGCCGGTCAGGCCGAGCAAAAAGCGGCATGGGATTTCCTGGCATGGCTGAACAGTCCGAAGTCCGGCAAGAACGGCGCCTCGGCAATGTCGGATATTCTGATGTCGATGGGCATCCTGCCGACGCGGACCTCCGACATCGAAGCCCACAAGGACAAGCTCGGTTCCGAGTTCCTGTCCGGCTATGTCAGCGTGCTTGCCGACGCCAAGCCCTTCCCTGTCGTCCCGGGAGGGCAGGAGTTCAGCGAATCGCTCCAGCAGACGCTCGAGGCGTTGCAGTATGGGCAGCTCTCGGCCAAGGATGCGCAGGCGAACGCGCAGGCCGATGCCGTCTCGATCCTGGAGCGTGCCGCCAAATAGCGAAGGCGCCGTTTCGTGAGCCCGACGCTTTGGAAGCAGAGCGATGATCAAGACCTATCGTGCCTCGGCGGGCATCATGCTGGCGCCCGCCGTGACATTGATCGGCGTTTTCATCCTGCTGCCGATGCTGCTCACCATCTGGCTGTCATTCCAGGACTGGTCGACGCAAACACCTTTTTCCAGTGCGAGCTTCATCGGCTTCGACAATTTTCGCGAAATATTCGGACCGACCTCGGTCGGGCGGGATTTCAAGCGAGCACTGCTCAACACCGCGATCTACACGGCATTGTCGATGATGCTCATCCTGCCCCTTTCGGTAGTGTTCGGCTTGTTGGTCCACCAGAGCGATGTCGCAGGCGGCGCGGCGCTGCGGACCGTGTTGTTTTCCACCTACATGGTGCCGATGATCGCCGTGACGCTGGTCTGGTCGAAGCTTTATTCGCCGAGCGAAGGGCCCCTCAACCAGATACTCGGCCTGGCCGGTATCGGCCCGCAACCGTGGCTGTCCACGCCAAGATCGGCGTTGATCTCGATCGTCGTGCTCAATGTCTGGCAGCAGATCGGCTATTTCACGGTGCTGGCGGTTGCCGGGCTGACCCAGATCCCGGGCAGTCTTTATGAGGCGGCGACTCTGGACGGCGCCAACCGGCGCGAACAGTTCCGCTTCATCACCTTGCCACTACTGCGGCGCACGCTTCTGTTCAGCGCCGTCATCGCCATCATCAACGCCGTGCAGGTATTCGAGCCGGTCGCGCTGATCACCCAAGGCGGGCCGGTCGGCTCGACCAACGTGCTGACCTATCACATCCGCCGTGTCGGCATCGAGCGCGCGCAAGGCGGATTGGGCTCGGCCATGGCAGTGATGCTGATGCTGGCGCTGATCGTCGTTGTGTGCGCGCTGTTTGCATTTGCCAACCGGAAGGACGCCGAATGAGCGCGCGGGGCCGCACAGGATCGAGCCGGTTGGCGCGCAAACGCCTGGCGGGCCGCAGAGCGCTGCTCGCCACGCTGATGCTGCTGGTTGCCGTGGCCTCCGCCTTCCCGCTCTTGTGGATGGTACTCTCCAGCCTGAAGACGCCGGCCGAAACCATGCAGGTGCCGCCGGTGTGGATACCGCGCACGCCGAGCCTCGAAGCCTATGAGAAAGTCTCCGGCGTCATCAATGTCGGCCGCTCGATGTGCAATTCGCTGGTGATCGCCTCGATCACCACCGCAGGCATTCTGGTCACCAGCATGATGGCTGGCTACGCCTTCGCCAAGCACCACTTTCCCGGTCGCTCGCTGCTGTTTTCCGTGCTGATCGCCACCATGTTTCTGCCGCCGATCGTCACGCTGATCCCGTTGTACCGGCTCGTCGGATCGATCGGCCTGAATGCCAGCCTTGCCGGCATCATCGTGCCCAACCTCGCCAATGCCTTCGGCATCTTTCTGATGCGCCAGTTCATCGCCGGCGTGCCAGACGATTTGATCGACGCGGCACGGATGGATGGGGCGTCGGAACTTGTGATCCTGTTCAAGATCGTCGCGCCGAGCGTGGCGCCCGCGATCGCAGCATTGGCGCTGTTTGCCTTCGTGTATCATTGGAACAGCTATCTCTGGCCGCTGACGGTTCTACAGGGTAATGCACACGACTATCCGATCGTCATCAGCCTCAGCCGCCTGCTCAGCTACAACAGAGGCGCCCTCAATACTGGACTGGTGATGGCCGGCGCCACACTTGCTGTGCTGCCTCCATTGGTGCTGTTCGTTTTCCTGCAGCGCTTCTTCGTGGATTCGATCGTCGGTTCGGCGATCAAGGGATAGCGTCGGCGGCACTGCCGGCATCCGCCCGGCTGTCATTGGGACGCGCTGGTGAGCATAACGGAGCTACGCTGATAGCCGCGTTCTGAAGCTATCTGTTTATCGGCGAATCCGACGCGAATTCCCCCGCTGCCTACCTTTATCCAGCGCAGCCCCCTCAAGGGGTTCTGTGAGGATATTGGTTATGCTTCTATATATGTAACTGTGCTCATCACCCAAGGAGCGGGATATTGCCACTTGCTACAACCACTTCGTTAGGTGGCGTCGGGCTGGTGTCTGGGGCCGTATCATAGACGCGCTTGCCGCTGGGCGGTCCGGCGGCGGCGGTATCGCTCGCCCTGGCTTCGGGTAGAGGCTTCGATCTGACCATGCAGTACGCCGCTCTCATGCTGATATAGCTGGAAGCGGCCGATGTCCTTCGCCACCGGCATGGCCGTTTGGCCACGCGACCGCACTACGCCGCGTCTGTCATGGGAGTGAACGCCTTCCGGCATCCGCGCCCAAAGCAGTTGCTTACGGCGGTGGCCGAGGCGCCAGTTACCGTATCTTGTCGGTAAAGCGACGTTGCGCTCTCTGCTTCCACATCCGGGTATGCCGAAAAGTCCGTCGGTCAAAAGTCGACCAGCGGCGTGTCAACGATCTGGTGCTCGAACAGCGCCCAGAACGGCGATCCCTGGGATTCGGAGTACCAATGCTCAAAAATCGCAAGGGCCTCGCCGATATTGGTGGCGGGTTCGACGTCGGGCAACTTCGCGGCCTGGAACAACGCAAGCGCAACCGGGCCAAAATGCGTGATCGCTTCCGTGCGCGCCTCGCTGTCCGCATTCCAGCCGAGCCGCAAGCGCAAGACGGCCAAAGCGCTGGCCACAGCGATCTCCTCACTTTCGGCCGAGGCCACGGCGTCGGAGATATCCTGCATGAGGTTGAGCCGCCTGAAGGCGAAAGCGCGCTCCTGTTCCAGAACCGCGATCTGATTGGCCGCTTGTCGCCTGAAGCTTGCCTCGGTTGTCCTGGCGGTCTCAGCCGTCGTTTTCAGGTCATTCAGAAAGGAAGCCGTCGGGTTCATCTTGGCTCACTAGGATGGCGGAAGAGAGTGGGAGTCGAACCCACCAGAGACCGACTCGCGGCCCCTCCCGGATTTGAAGTCCGGACGCCCCACCGGGGACGATGCTCCTCCAGAAATTTGCGCCATCGGCGGCTCACCCTCGCCTGTCAGGCGGAACAGGTCCAGCCTGCGCCTGTTCAGACGGCGCAAGTCTCCCTGCCGCAGCGTCACGCCGTGCCGATCGAGAAATTCGAGGATATGGATGGCGACCTTGCGTCCGCTGCCCACGCGATCGCGAAATTGAGCAGCGGTGAACTGCCCTGTGGGCATCGACGCAGCGAGGTCGCGCGCGATCTCGACGATTTGCGCCAATGCCTCGCGCTGGAAGAAGTCGTCATGAGCGACCTCGTGGACCTTCCCCATGCGGCCGGCAAGCTTCAGAAGCCGGCGGATTTCGGTGTCCGGCGAGCCCAGCACCTCGGCAATATCCCACACCCTCGGCGGATGGAATCGTTCGGGTCCGCCAATGAGAGGCTGGATCTGTAGCCAGAGATTTTCATCCTTTGCCGTCAAGTGCGCCTCATGACCGGGTAGTCGCACCCAGGCGCCGTCCAAGGCAACTTCTCCAGCGTGCGAAAGGCTCCGCAGAACTGCTATGAAAGAGGAGGCCGGCAGACGTGGATCAAGCCCAATACGCAGTCTCTCCATTCCTACGCCGGGCAAATCCGGATTGTCGGCATGGAAGGTCCCCAGGGTCGCGGCCAAGTCGCGCTTAAATCGCAACCAGCGCTCCGGCGACAGCACGAGAAGCATTTCTCCAACGGTAAAACGGACAAGCCCGAGTTGATCGATCAGGCCTTCCGTCTCGCAGTCACTAAGCGCCCTGTCGCGCGCAAAAGCCTTCAGGTCGAAATAGTGGGGCGGCGCATCAAGGAGTGCGGCGGCGGCCAGTTCGGGCGCCAATAGCGCATGGGCATCGAGTTGGATCAGCCGTTCCGGCGCGCGGCGTTTGCGGCTGGGCGCCCGCAGATCGAGAAAATGTCCGCCGCCGATGGTTCGCTGCGCGGAGGTGTCCCGCACCACGTAAACGTCGCCGGCAGCGGCCGCGATCGGACTGTCCAGCACCAATTGAACATTGGCCGTGCCGCCAGGCCCGATCGGTTCGTCTCCGAGGAGTACGATGCGTGCCCCGACCTCCGTCGCGGCATGGTGGAGCCGCACCGGAAACCATTGGCCGATCGGCTTGCGTTCCCCCGGCAGAACGCGAAGGCTTGCGTCGATCCGGCCCGACGGCGCGTGAAGCTCCGGATCGACAATCACGTCGCCGCGCCGGATCGCCTCCTTGAAAACCCTTTCGCCGGTCAGATTGAGCGCACACCGGTCTCCCACCCGACTACGTTCGGCCGGCCGGTTCTGGGCGTGGATCGATCGAACTCGCGCAAGCAATCCCGAGGGGCTTACGACCACGTTGTCCCCAATACCGAGAGAACCCGAAAGCACGGTGCCCGTCACGACGGTGCCCACGCCGCGCAGCGTGAACGAGCGGTCCACCGGTAATCGAAAACGGCCCGAATCTGTACGCCGGGCAAGATGCGACGCCTCCTCGAACAAGAGATACCTGAGTTCATCGATACCTTCGCCCGTAAGGACCGAGACGGGAATCAGGTGGGCCTCGGCAAGCATCGTCCCGGCAAGCACCGAGCGGATATCGTTCGCCACCGCAGTGCGGCGCTCGGGACCGGCCAGATCGCATTTCGTGAGCAGGACGGCGCCGCGCTTGACACCGAGCAGATCGATGATGGCGAGATGCTCCCGAGTTTGCGGCATGACGCCGTCATCGGCGGCCACCACCAGCAACACGAAGTCGATGCCGCTGGCGCCGGCGAGCATCGTGTGTACGAAACGCTCGTGCCCGGGAACATCGACGAAACCGATGCTATCCCCACCCGGCACCGGCAAATAGGCGAAGCCGAGATCGATCGTCATGCCGCGTGTCTTTTCCTCCTGCAAACGATCGGTGTCGATACCGGTCAGCGCATACACCAGCGCAGTTTTGCCATGGTCGACATGTCCCGCCGTGCCAACGATCATGATGATGCGGCCTCCGGCCACGGCGCGGCGGCGCGACGCTCGGCCTCGGCGGCATCGCCCGCGCTCAATTCGGCCCGCACCGCAGCCAGATAGCGGCCGGCAAGGGCGCTGCCGCCTGCCTGGGCACGCAGGAGCCAAACCAGCGCCTCGACCGCGTCAGCCGGCACGCCCGTGCCAAGATGGCAGGCGGCACCGAGCATTGCCTGCCCTTCCGCGTCTCCTCGCATGGCAGCACGGCGCCACCAGCGGACAGCCTCGTGGGGATCGCGCGGCACGCCGAGCGCATTGTGATAAAGCATGCCGATCCGGGTCATCGCGGATGCGATGCCTTGATCGGCCGCGGCAAGCGCCCAGCGTCGCGCCTCGCCGACATCGGGAAGCATCACTTCGCCCTCCAGCAGCATCCAGCTCAGCATATCCTGCGCCGGTCCGTCGCCAGTTTCCGCTGCGGCCCGATAGAGCTCGGCCGCCCGGCGAAAGTCCTGCTCGACGCCTTCGCCGCGGAAATAAAGCGACGCCAAATTTCTTTGCCCGACAGGATCCCCTGCCTCGGCGGCGAGCGCCAGCCAGCGAAAGGCCATTTCCGCATCACGCTTGACGCCGAGCCCTTCGGCGAAGCAGGCGCCGATATTGTTCTGAGCGCGGGCAACGCCCCGGTGAGCGAGCGGCTCCCATATGGAGAGAGCCACGGCATGGTCGCCTCGCCGCGCGGCTTCGAGGGCCTCGGTCATGCGTGCGGCCACAGGCGTCTCGGCTGGGCGGCGCGCAAGGCGATCAAGCCAGCGCATCGGTTCCTCCCGGATTTAAGCCGGCAAGATTGGCGATGAAGTTCGCCTCGTCTTCCAGACAGCGCAAATCGAGCACGAGCGCCTGGTTTTCGATGCGCCCGATCACGGGGACGCCCAGCCCACGCAGCGCAGCCGCAAGCGCTTCGAGCGCCCGGCCGCTCCCTGAGCGCGGCTTGAGTGCAAGCCCGGCGCTTGGCACAGTTTCGAGCGGCAGCGCGCCGGATCCGACTTGGCTCCGGCACTCCACCGTGTCGACCGCAAAGGCTTCGCCCACGGCGTCAGCAACCAGGGGAGCAAGGCGCTTTGCCTGCGCTGCAATCTCCCTCACCGAGCGCGAGAGCAGCCTTAGCGTCGGCAGGCGCTCGGCCAAGCGGTCTGGGTCGCGGTAGAGCTTCAACGTCGCTTCGAGCGCGGCCAAACGAAGCTTGTCGACCCTGAGCGCCCGCTTCATCGGGTTGCGGCGGATCGCTGCGAGCAGGTCCCTGCAGCCGACGATGAAACCCGCCTGCGGACCGCCGAGCAGCTTGTCGCCGGAGAATGTGACGAGATCGGCGCCGTCGGCGACCGCCTCGCGCACGGTCGGCTCGCGCCGAAGGCCGTAGCGGGCTAGATCGACCAGCGTGCCCGAACCGAGATCATGGACCAGCGGTATTCCATGCACCTTGGCGATTGAAGCGAGCTCGGGTGCCCGGATCTCGGCCGTGAATCCTTCGACCCGGTAGTTCGATGTGTGCACCTTGAGGATGAGCCCGGTCTCCGGGCCGATCGCCGCGACATAGTCTTTGCGATGCGTGCGGTTGGTGGTGCCGACCTCGACAAGCCTGGCGCCGGCGCGCGTCATGATCTCGGGCATCCGGAAAGAGCCGCCGATCTCGATCAACTCGCCCCGCGAAACGATCGCTTCGCGACCGAGCGCCAGCGTGTTGAGGACGAGAAGAACGGCGGCCGCGTTGTTGTTGACGACGGTTGCATCCTCGGCTCCGGTCAGCTCGCAAACGAGCGATCGAAGATGATCGTCCCGTTCGCCGCGCCCGCCGTTCTCGACATCGAATTCGAGAGCCACCGCTTCGCTCATTGCCAGCCGAACAGCATCGACCGCCTCCTTCGCAAGGAGGGCACGTCCGAGATTGGTATGCAGCACCGTTCCGGTCAGGTTGAAAACGGGGCGCAGGGAAGGTCGTTCGCCATCCTTGAGCTGCAAGAGTGCGTCGCCGGCAAGATCGTTTGCCTCCGGCACGATCGCTCCAGCATTGCGGGAGGCCATTCGCGCATCGGCGACGGCTCGGCGAATGGCCTCCGTCGCGGCCTGCCGCCCGAAGCGCTCGATTGCGGCCACCGCCAGCGGGGTCCTCAGCACCTGGTCGACCGACGGAAGATTGCGTAAAGGGTTTGCGGATGAAGCGGTCATCGTATCGTCAGTAGCCAACCAGGAACGGATTGAACGATCCGCGGCGATGGCCACCCTCGCGGACGAGCAGGTCGAGGCCGAGCGTCGCCACGTCGTCGGCGACCGGATCGAGAGCCGGATCCTTGTGCTGGGATAGGATCTTTACATAGCAGCCGCATGCATCGCAGGTCTCGGCTTTGACCGTGCCAGAGCCTCCCTCGATTTCCTGATAGCCTATCCCCTTGGTCGAGCCGCACAGCGTACATTTGATGCGGACGTGGTTCCACAATGTTCCACACAGCGCGCAGGCGCAGAACCGCGCCCCGTGTGCGCCGTGCCAACCGACGATGATCGAGGATACGGGCGGCCCACCGCAGGCCGGACAGGCGCCGTCGGCAACCGGAACCAGCTTCGAGCTGTCGAGACATGCCGCGAGGCGGGCGAAGTGAACCTGCAGCGCGGCCGCGACATAGACATGCTCGGCAAGCGCGTTCATTGGGATCGCATCGGTGAGCACATTGCGCACCATGGATTCGACCCCGAACGCATCGATATCCGCCAGCCTGTCCAAGGCGGCTGCGGCCGCCTCGGGTTTTTCGATCGTGGCTGCCACTTCGAACAGGCGGCCGAGCGTCATTCCAACGGCGGCATCCGAAGTGAATTGGTTGCGATCGAGCGGCGGCATACCGAAGGTTCGTGCACGCTCGCGCGCCTCCGCGGTCGGCAATTCGACATCCGGCAAGCCGTCCTGGATGCGGTGCTGCGCATCCGTCAGTGCAGCGAGGAAGCGGAGATAGGGGCCGAGCTGGTGGTCATCCGCCAACACATTCAATCGCTCGGAGCGGCGAATGAACAAGGTCCGCGGATCAGGCAGGCGCGCAAAGGGTGGGGCCGAGACCTCGCCGATTACAGTCGGGTCAGGGCGTGACGGATCTTGTTGCTTTGGCATTTCAACCTCACGAACCTCACGGGCCACGTGGTCGGCTTGATACTGCTCCAGAGCAATTCCACGAAAAGTATAACGGCTTTCCGTCCGGAATTGCGCAAAAATAAATGCCCGCTCATTCGGCGGGATTCGATCCCGAACGTCCGTCCGGTTTGCGTGCGATCAGTTCACGCAGCCATTTGCGATGATGCCGCCAAGCCCAGCCGCCGGTCACCCGTCCGCGCGTCATGGCGGGAATGGTGCCGCGTACCCAGATGGCCGAATAGAAATGGATAATCCACACGCCGATGATCGCCACGGCAGCGATCGAATGAACAAGCAGCGCCACCCGCTGCTGACTGATCGTGGTGTAAGCGGCGAAATATTGTTGCCAGATGACAATGCCGCTCGAAATCAGGATGATGATGAGGATCGACATTGACCAGAAGACGAGCTTCTGGCCGGCATTGTACTTGCCGACTTCGGGGACGTTGTCCTCGTGATTGGATAATACGTCACGGAAACGTGCGAGCCACGTTCCGTCCTCGGGCCTCCACAAATTGGCCTTCCAGAACCGAAGGAAAAGCCCAAGGAAGCTGAAGAAGAGCAAGACGCCGATCCACGGGTGAATGAAGCGCGTGAACTGGCCGCCGCCAAACAGCCCCGACAGGAAGAACAGGCTCGGGTGAAACATGGCAAGGCCCGACAAGGCGAGCAGGATCAGGCTGGCCGCCGTGATCCAATGGTTGATCCGCGCGCCAACCGTGTAGCGGTCCACGATCACTGGCTTGCCGGGATGTACCTGCTCGTTCGGCTTCACGTCATACGCGGCCATCGTAGTCGCCTTCCGTCAGCTCTTCGGCATGCTCCTCATCCGTCTCGGAGACCCTGTTCGGTCCCATGACCAGATGGTGAAGCAGGCCGACGCCGGCCGCCACGCCGAGAATGGTGAGGCCGGCATATTTGGTCACGCCCTTCCACGCCTCCACGAGCGGGCTGATCTTCGGCTCCCTCGGCAGACCAGAATAGAGTTCCGGCTGGTCGGCATGGTGCAGCACATACATCACATGCGTCCCTCCGACGCCGGGCGGATCGTAGAGGCCGGCATTCGAGTAGCCGCGCGATTTCAGGTCCTTGATGCGGCCGTCGGCGTGCTGTTTCATCTCGTCTTTCGTGCCGAACACGATCGCCTGGGTCGGGCAGGCCTTGGCGCAGGCTGGTCCCTGGCCGACAGCCACGCGGTCGGAGCAGAGCGTGCATTTGTAGGCCGTGTGATCGACTTTGGAGATGCGCGGAATGTTGAACGGGCAACCCTTGATGCAATAGCCGCAGCCGATGCAGTTCTCATGGACGAAATCGACGATGCCGTTCGAATACTGCACTATGGCGCCCGGCGCCGGACAAGCCTTGAGGCAGCCCGGGTCAGCGCAGTGCATACAGCCATCCTTGCGGATCAGCCATTCGAGTTCGTTCGTCTCGGGATTGTCCCATTCGCTGTAGCGCATCAGCGTGAACATGTCCGGCGTGAGATCGGCAGGATTCTCATAGACGCCGGCATTGAAGCCGATCTCCGGATGCGTGTCGTTCCACTCGATGCAGGCCGTCTGACACGCCTTGCAGCCGATGCATTTCGAAACATCGATGAGCTTGGCGACCTCCGTCAAGTGCTGCTCGGGTGCGGGAACCCTCGAGGCAGAGCGGCGGATGAGGTCCTTGTCGGAAAAACGCGGTGCGGTATTCGTCGTCGAAGGATTTGGAAGTGGAGGAAACATCGCTTACGCCTCCTACGCTACCGGCCCGGCGATGGGCTCGATGTTGACAAGGAACGCCTTGTATTCCGGCGTCTCGATGTTGGCGTCGCCGACAAAGGGGGTGAGCATGTTCGGGCCAAAGCCTTTCTTCGCCGCTCCCGTGAAGCCCCAGTGCAGCGGTATCCCGACGATGTGGACGGTCTTGCCATCGCAGGTCAGCGGCCTGATCCGCTTGGTCACCATGGCCTTCGCCACAACGGAACCGCGCTTCGACCAGACGCGCACCCAGCCGCCTTTGGTGATGCCCTTCTCGGCCGCAAGCTGTTCCGAAATTTCCACGAAAAACTCCGGCTGCATCACCGCATTGGTGATGACGTGCTTGGTCCAGAAGTGGAAATGCTCGGTCAGTCGGTAGGAGGTCGCCGCGTAGGGGAACTCCTGCGAAGCCGATTCGGCGAACTGGGCCATATCGCCTTCGAACACCCGCGCTGCGGGGTTGCCGCGGACTTTGGGAGCTATCGGGTTCGCGATGGGCGACTCGAATGGCTCGTAATGCGCCGGGAATGGTCCGTCGCGCATCATGCCCCGGGTAAAGAGGCGCGAGACGCCTTCCGGATTCATGATGAACGGGCCTACTTGATCGGGCTTTGCCGTTGGCAAGATGTCGGGGACATCGTAGCCCGACCATTTCGTGCCGTCCCATTCGATCACCTTGCGGCTTGGATCCCAAGCCTTTCCGGCGAGGTCAGCCGACGCCCTGTTGTAGAGAATGCGGCGGTTGGCGGGCCATGAGAACGCCCATTTGGAATAGGCGCCGGTTTCGTCAGGATCGGCGGTGTCCCGCCTGGCCATGTTGTTGCCGTTTTCGTTGAAGCAGCCGGAATAGATCCAGCAGCCGCAGGAGGTGGAGCCGTCGTCGCGCAGCGCGGCGAAGCCCGGCAAGAGCTTTCCGGCCTCGGCCAGCACCTTTGTCGGGTCGGCCGTATCGGTTACCCTGGCGAGCGCCCTGCCATTGATCTCCTGGGCAAGCTCCTCGGCCTTCGGATCGCCGGGATCGGCATAAGGCCAATTGAGCTTGACGATGGGATCGGCGAAGGCACCACCTTCCTTGGTGTAGAGTTCCTTCAGGCGCAAATAGAGCTGCGCCATGATCCAGGTATCGCGTTTGGCCTCGCCGGGGGGCGTGCCGCCGGCCCAATGCCACTGCAGCCAGCGCCCCGAATTGACCAGCGACCCGTCATCCTCGGCGAAGCAGGTGGAGGGAAGCTGGTAGACTTCCGTCTGAATCTGCGACGGATCGACATCGTTGTACGGCCCGTGGTTCTCCCAGAACCGGCCCGTCTCCGTGTCCAACGGATCCATGATGACGAGGTATTTGAGCTTCGAGAGGGACTCGATCACCTTCTTCTTGTTCGGAGCTGCCTGTAGTGGGTTGAAGCCCTGGCAGAAATAGCCGTTCATCTTGCCCTGGTGCATAAGCTCGAAAGCCCGCAGCAGATCGTAGCCCGGCAGGTCGAGCTTCGGCAGGAAGTCATAGGCGAAATCGTTCTCCGGTGTTGCCGCGTTGCCCCACATCGACTTTTGGAAGCTTACGAAGAACTTCCTGTAGTTCTGCCAGTAGCTCATCTGGTTCGGCCGGAGCGGCTTGAAGCCCCGGGTCGACATGTAGGCTGCCAGATCGACCTCCTTCTCAGTCGGCAGCGTCAGATAGCCGGGCAGCAGGTTCGACATCAGCCCGAGGTCGGTCAGCCCCTGGATGTTGGAGTGACCGCGAAGCGCGTTCATGCCGCCACCGCGTATACCGATGTTGCCGAGAACAAGCTGCAGCATCGCCATGGCGCGGATGTTCTGCGAGCCCTTCGAGTGTTGCGTCCAGCCGAGCGCGTACATCGAGGTCATCGCCTTGGTCGGAGACGACGTCTCGGCGACCATCGCGGCCACCTTCAGGAACCGGTCCTTCGGTGTGCCGCAGATGCGCTCGACCATCTCCGGCGTGTAGACCGCGACATGCTTCTTGAGCAGATTCCAGACGCAGCGGGGATTGGCCAATGTCGTGTCGACAACGGCAAAGCCGTCCGAGCCTATGTCATAGTCCCAACTGGACCTGTCATAGTCTCGCTTCGCCTCGTTATAGCCGGAGAAGAGGCCGTCCTGATAGGTGAAGCCCTCCTTCACAACATATGTCGCGTTGGTGAAGGCCTTCAGATAGTCCCATTGCACCTTGTCGTTCTGGATGCAGTAGTTGATCAGCCCGAGCAGGAAGGCGATGTCCGTTCCCTGGCGGATCGGCGCGTAAAGATCCGATACCGAAGCCGAGCGTGTGAAGCGCGGGTCGATGACGATGAGCTTGGCGCCGCGGTTGGCCTTCGCCTCCGTGACCCATTTGAAGCCGCAAGGATGCGCTTCGGCGGCATTGCCGCCCATGATGACGACGAGATCCGTGTTCCTGATGTCGGTCCAGGAATTCGTCATTGCGCCGCGGCCGAATGTTGGGGCGAGACTCGCCACCGTCGGGCCGTGTCAGACACGTGCCTGGTTGTCGAACACCAGCATGCCCGCGCTGCGGACCACCTTGTAGGTCGCGAACGCGGTTTCATTGGTCGAAGCCGAGGCGGCGAGGAAGCCGGTGGTGATCCACCGGTTGACCGTCACGCCGTCATTGTTCGTCGCGACGAAGTTCTTATCGCGATCGTCCTTCATCAGGCGGGCGATGCGGCCGAGTGCGTCTTCCCAGCTTATCGGCTCGAACTTGTCCGAGCCCGGTTTGCGGATCATCGGATGTTGCAGACGGGTCGGCGACTTGACAAATCCGAGCAGGGCCGACCCTTTGGGGCACAAGGTGCCGCGATTGGTCGGATGATCAGTGTCACCCTCGATATGGGTGATCTCGGCTGGCTCGCCCTTTCTGAGATCGCCCTTCGAATACAAGATTATGCCGCAAGCCACCGAGCAGTATGGACAGGTATTGCGTGTTTCGATGGTGTTCGCGAGCTTGAAGGACCGTATGGCCGCCGCGTGTGCGGCCTCGCTATCGCCGAAGCCGAGGGCTCCGAGCGTAGTACCGGCGAGACCCGCGCCTGCTGTTTGCAGGAACGCGCGTCGAGAAAGATCGATGTTCATGGGTTCCTCCCGAAGCCGATGCCCCACAAGGCAACTCGAACCAACGGTTCAATCCGGGTAACTAGTCTCGGACCAAATAAAATCAATGCCAAAGAACGAGATGCGTACGGTGCAGCAAAAGTGCCCTCCGAACGGCCTTCCCGCAGCAGGTTTGTGCCCGCAAATCGGCACTGTGTATTATTGTCGAATTTGTTGTCTTGTTTTCGTGACCGCGACTGCGATTGACGAAAACGAACGTATTATCATAAAGTAAAGCGTGGCGATGAAACAGCTCCCGCGGGTCGGGGCGCCTTTCGATCTATACCCAATGACGGCGGTGCCTCGCACGCTGGATACGGTCCTTGCCTTTCCTAACTCAACAAAATCCGCTGAGAGTAAGCGTGCTCCAAACGTGCCGTGCGTCGGGCGATCGTATTTTCCATTCCGGTTGACTTTGATCCCTACTAAAGCGTGGCAGCAGAGGAGGCTCGACGACCATGGCAATCGCCCTCTCGCCTGAAGTCACGGAAGCGCCCGTTGTGCGCCTGACCAGCCTCGCCCATGGCGGCGGTTGCGGCTGCAAGCTGGCGCCGTCAGTGCTGCAGCAGCTTCTCGCCGATCCGGCGGCTGCCAGTCCCTATCATCAGCTTCTCGTCGGCACGGAGACCGGCGACGATGCGGCAGTCTGGCAGCTCGACGGCGCGACTTGCGTCATTGCGACCACCGACTTCTTCATGCCGATGGTAGATAACCCCTACGATTTCGGCCGGATTGCCGCAACCAACGCCCTGTCCGATATCTATGCGATGGGTGGCCGGCCGATCATGGCGTTGGCTATACTCGGCATGCCTCTCGACAAGATCCCGACGCTCATGGTCCGCGAAATCCTGAAAGGTGGCGAAGCTGTCTGCGCCAACGCCGGAATCCCGGTTGCCGGCGGCCATTCAATCGACTCGCCGGAGCCGATTTACGGCCTTGCAGTCATCGGCACATGCCGACCCGAGGATATCCGACGCAATTCTGATACCAGGCCAGGCGACACCTTGATCCTGACGAAAGGGCTCGGTGTCGGCATCTATTCCGCCGCCATCAAGATGCAGGCGCTTTCCGAGAGCGGCTATCGCGAAATGATCGCCTCCACCACCCTTCTCAACCGGATCGGAGCGGAGCTGGCGCAGGACGCGAGCGTCCACGCGGTCACCGACGTGACCGGATTTGGCTTGCTCGGACATGCCCTCGAGATGGCACGCGGTTCCGGGTGCACGCTGATAATTTGCAGCCGCGACGTGCCGCTGTTTTCCGAGGCTGCCTCGCTCGCGGTCGACGGCCACGTTACCGGCGCATCCTGGCGCAACTGGGCGAGTTATGGCGACGCGGTAAGCTTACCTCCCGGCATGCCCGAGTGGCGACGCCACCTTCTCACGGACCCACAGACTTCGGGCGGGTTGCTGGTTGCTTGCGAGACCGACTGCGCAGCCGCGCTCGTCGAGAGGATCGTCGCGGACGGCTACCCTTCGGCTCGCATCATCGGCCATGCCAGGCCCGGCGCGCAGACAATAGTAGTAGAGGCCTGAACGAATCGGCGAACCTCGTGGCGACCATGCTATAAAGCATTGATAAATAATGGTAATGGTGGGCCCGGACGACGTTTGGGGCTTCGCGGCATTCAATTCCAATGTTTTTCGATGTTTTGTCCTATCTACGGCGCTAGATTCCACCCGATCAAACGCCTCGCTCACCGTTAACGGAAAAGAGAGGGCCATGACGTGTTTCAGTCTCAAGTTGGAAGGTCGCATGGCGCATTGACGATACTTCGCGACAAGCAAGGAGGGTCTCGATTTGGAGCCGGAGGCGGATTGGCAGCTTCGAGGCTCGGATTATCAGAAGCGGGCCTTCAGTAATCACGTGTCTTCCCGTTATTATGGACACGAGAAGATGCCCCCCTATGAGCGAGAACCGCAAGTTAGCCGCGATCCTCGCCGCCGACGTGGTCGGGTACAGCCGGCCGGCGAGCGCGGATGAAGACCGTACTTTGGCCAGGTCGCGGGCACTGCGCAGCGACCTGATCGACCCGACCATCGCAGTCCACAACGGACGCCTGATCAAGCGCACAGGCGATGGCGCACTGGTCGAGTTCCGCAGTGTGGTAGTGGTGCGCTAACAACCGCTACGGATGAGGACGGACAGCAGTGCGCTGGAAGGCGTCAGGCCTCTGTTCACTTGCCAAGCACAGCTCGCACATTCCACGGTGGTTTCAGGCTTTGTCGATAGCCTTGAGGAGCCGCGCACGCTTTATATCTCGCCGAAGCACCTGTCGCAGGCACTGGGTGTGAAGGTGGCCAACCTGGCCCAGTTGACGGTGTCCACCGCAACACACTCCGTAACCCGTCATCGAGCGCCTGCAGGGTCGGATGCGCGAGATGGTGAAAGTGATCTCGGCCGCGACGGAACTCACTGGCGACGTCGACTCGCGCTAGGGAAGCTGGTTTATAATCCGTACACTTTAGACGATTGACCGAAGTACACCGCCGTCGACGCGCAGACCGGCGCCACTCGTCGCTGACGCTTGCTCCGAACAAACGTAAACAACCATGTTGGCTACTTCTTCGGTCGTCGCAAATCGATTGATCAGTGTTGTCGGGCGCATCGTCGTCAAGAACACTTGCTCCGCTTCCTCTTGGCTGATGCCTTGCGAGTGCGCCAGCTCACTCATCATATTCGACAGGATTTCGGACCTCGTTGGGCCGGGGAGGACCGCGTTAACTGTGACACCCGTTCCGGCGACCGCTTCGGCAAGCCCCCTCGAAATAGCGAGTTGCGCCGTCTTGGTCATGCCATAGTCGATCATCTCTTTCGGGACGTTGAGTGCGGATTCGCTGCTGATGAATACGACCCGTCCCCAACCCCGCGCTGTCATCTTCGGCACATAGTGGCGTGCGGCGCGAACGCCGCTCATGACGTTGAGCTGGAAGAGGCTTAGCCAGTCGTCATCGGCGAGATCGAAGAAAGTCTTCGGGCGCGCTGTCCCCACATTGTTGACGAGGATATCCGCATCGGGCGCCTGTGCGAACAGAGCTCCGGCCCCTTCGGCTGTCTCCAGATCAGCCGCAACGCCCGTCAGACCAGCCTGTGGGAAAAGCTCGCGAATCTCGCGAAGCGCTGTGGCGACGCGTTCCTCGCCGCGGCCGTTGATCACAACCGAAGCGCCCGCGCGCCCCAGTCCTTCGGCGATGGCGCGACCGATGCCCGCCGTGGAACCCGTTACAACGGCCTTGCGGCCCTTAAGATCGATATTCATGAGTCTATTCCTTCAATTTCGGACTGCGACAGCGACGGCTGTTTTACTTGATGTGTGAGGCAGTGCGTTCGGTTGCGACCTTGGCGAGATCCTCAAGGAGCTTCTCGTGCGTGCGCCAAAAAACGTCGGGGGCCTTCTTGGCCAATTCGATCCAGAACGGGCCCTGCATCGTCTCCTCGGTCCAGAGGTGGCATCCATTCGCCGTGGGTGTGATAATCCATGCGTGATAGGCCTTCGAAGTCACCGCCGCCTTGGGGTAGCCGCCCCACGCGATGCGCGTCATGGGCTCGAACTCCTGCACTGACGCGAAGACGTCCTGGCCGGCCAGGTTGGTTTCGAACCGTGTGCCAAGGCGAAGCGATTCGTGCCCATCAAGCAACTGCACGTGTTCGACGCCCGGGTAGAAGCCAGGCCAAGCGGCGGGATCTACGAGCAACGACCAGATCGTTTCAGCAGAGGCCGCGACCTCAAGTTCGTTGGTGAAATGGATCGGGGATCGGCTGGGCGTCAGGTCTGCCGGCCATTTGATTGCCTCGAACATGTTGTTCTCCGTGTTGGGACAAAAGCGAGAAAAGTGCCGTACCTGCCTGCGCGAAGTGGTCGACCGATGCCGACATTAGCGGCGGCCCCTCAGCGCCAGCGGCCCGGGCTCACACCTGCGCGAAGCCCCCGTCGACGGTCAGCTCGATGCCGGTCACGAACGAACTGTCGTTGGACGCGAGGTAGAGCGCGGCCGCAGCGATATCGTTGGCTTGACCGTTCCTGTCCAGCGGCGTGTCGAGGGCAGTGTGCGCGAAAAAGGCATCGCTCTGCTCCTGGGACAGACCGGCATTTATGCCGACAGGCGTTTCGGTGTTGCCGGGGGCGAGCGCGTTTACGCGGATATGACGGGCTTTCAGATCCGAGGTGAGGGTCCGCGCGACGGAGCGGACCGCAGCCTTGGTGGCCGAGTAGACGCTGAAAGCCGGAGCGCCCTTCGAGCCCGACACGGACGACGTGAGAATGATCGAGGCGCCGTCGCGGAGCACCGGCAACAGCGTTTGCACGGTGAAGAATGTGCCCTTCAAATTGGTCGTGACGGTTCGATCGAACGCTTCTTCGCTCACTTCGCCGACCGGCGCGAACGTAGCGACGCCGGCATTGGCAAACAGGACGTCGGCGAAGCCGTAGGTCTTGGCGGCGTGGTCGCGAAGAGCAGCGAGATCTGCCATCTTCGTGATGTTGGCGAGGACCGGATCCAGGCCCCGCCCCAACGCCTGCGCGGCACGTCGAACCTTCTCGCCGTGCTGGTCCACCATCACGACTACTGCGCCCTCGGCCGCAAACCGCTTCGCGGTGGCAAGGCCGATGCCGCTTGCCGCACCTGTGACAACGGCTATCCGACCATCAAGTCTTCCCATGTCGGTTTCTCCTTTTCGTTCGTCCAGGGCCGACGATCATCTCGCCCCCTCGCAAGCAAATGGGATCGAACGCGCTCAGGCGGGATTGACGATTTCTCGACAGCGGCTGTGCGTTGGCGCACCGCCTGTTCCCAGGGGATGGTGTTCGCACTGGCTGCGAATGCCGCAGAATAGCCGATTGCCGAGGTATGGGAGCTGCAGCGAAACTAGAACTGTGGAGGTCGACGAAGAGGTTCGCACCATTCATGCTATTTAATACGTGTTTCAACACCGCACCTTGCGGTGCAAGGTTGCACCACATGATCGACTGGGACGACGTTCGCTACTTTCTTGTCATCTCGCGCGAAGGTTCGGTTCGGGCCGCCGCTGAGCGCCTCAAGGTAAACCACTCGACTGTGCTGCGACGCATTGCCCAACTGGAACAGCGCCTCGGCGCGTACCTGTTCGAGAAGCTACCCTCAGGCTATCGTCTCACGGATGCGGGTGAGGGAGTCCTCGAGTTCGCTGTCCTTGGCCACGGGTGTCGAGCTCCACTGGGACGCCGAAGCGCGACCAATCCGTGAATGGTGCGCCGATGCACAGCCGCTGTTGAGAAATCGTCAATCCCGGTTGAGGCTCCACGACCTTAGCTAAGCTCCAGGACGTACCGGCAATTCGCCGATCTGGAGATATGAAATGACTTACGCAATCATAGGCGCCGGGGCCGTCGGTCAGGCGCTCGCGAAAAGGTTCGCCCGCAAGGGTATCGAAGTGGCCATAGCAAGCACACGTGCGCCCAAGGCGCTCGCGCCGCTCGCAACGGCCATCGGAACCACGGTCATCCCCAGCTCCCTGAACGAAGCGCTCAAGGCCGACATTATCCTGCTGGCTGTTCCGTTCTGGGCGCACGGGGAGATTGCGAACACTGCCAAGGACTGGCGGGGCAAGATCATTATCGATGTGACGAACGCCTACGGCGTCTCACCAAACGATTTGGGCAGCCTCCCGTCTTCGGCCGTAATCGCCAAGGCGTTTGGCGCTGCCGCGCTTGTCAAGGCGTTCAACCACCTGCCTGCAGGCGTCCTTGCTCAGGAGCCCTCCATCGGCGGTGGCGGCGAGTGGTTTTTCTCTCCAGCGACAATGACAGCGCCCTTCCGGTGGTGCCCACGCTGGTCGAGCAACTCGGCTATGCACCGGTCAACCTTGGAAGGCTCGCAGAGGGTGGGCTGCTCATTCAGGCGCGAGGAAACACCTGGGCGCCTTTAATTTTCAAAGATCTCTTCAAGAAGCAGGCTTGAGCCATGTATGATCGTGTAAAATGGCCTGACCATTTCGACCCGAAGATTTCGTCGATCTACGCGCTCAATGACATTGACGTGAAAGCGCCGCCTGAAGTGGTGTGGGAGCTGCTGGTCGACGCCGAGAACTGGTCGAGCTACTTTCCTCCAGAGGATCAGGTCAAGATCCTGACCGGTGAACCTAAACTGGCGCTCGGAACCAGATTCAGTCGGGTGACGGTTGGATTTCCGATGAGCCTTGTCGTGACGGAGTGCGAGCCCGGCCACAGGCTCGCGTGGAAAACGGTGGTCGACGGCGACGAGACCGGCTCGACCGCCTATCACGGTTGGGTCATCACTCCCAAGGACACGGGTTGCCATGTGCTGACGGAAGAGACGCAGCAGGGCCCTTGGTTCCTCGACGTGCTCGGACACAAGCACCCCGGTGGGCTCTACCGCTATCATCAGCAGTGGGTCGAAGACCTTGCTCGCGCTGCCGAGGCGGAAGCGGCGAGGACGGCACGCTAATTCCGCATCTGCGTCTTCTTCGCTCGCGGCTGATTTTAGGGCCTCCGCCTTAGGAACATCCCCGCGATAAGAAGCGGTCACGTGCTTGCATGACACGCTCTCTATCGGCGAATGCCCGCTTCGCCAAGGCAGGCGCGCAAGTTGCGGATGTCACGGCTTTGGCACGAACTCGAGCAACGGCGCGTAGGGCGGCCCCACAAGCGGTGGATAGCGGCGGTAGGTGTTGTAGACCGCTCCGTCCTCCATCGCGAAGACGCTCCACCCTGCGCTCACCGACACGGCCGACTGGAGGTCCGGCGCATAGTCCTGCAGCCATCGCGGGGCCTCGCGGAGGGGAACAGCGCCAATACACCGAGCGACACGGAGAGTCTAAGCGACGAAGACTGGCATGGCCGAGGCAATTATCTTGCTGATGGTATCTTGCTGATGGGAGTAGACGAGGAGAGAGGAACCGCCCTCTCTCCCCGAGTTCTTACGGACGAACGCTGATGACTGTCTTTCCCGTGCGTCGCTCGGTTGAGTTGAAGGTGGCGACGGCATCATCCATGCTCGAGACCTTGCCGATGTTCGTCCGCAGTCGTCCATCCCGGATCCGCTGAACTATCTCCGAAAGCTGGGCTCGATCAGCCTCGACGACGAAGTCAACCGTCAGGCCATCTGCAGGTCGAATATCCGTTGGTCCGACGACTGTCACAAGCGTTCCTCCGGCCCGGACCAGCGTTGCGGACCGTTTCTGAATATTGCCGCCGATGACATCGAACACCAGATCGACACCGCCGACCTCTTCCAGGGTGTCATTCCCGAGATCGATGAATTCATTTGCACCGAAGTCGAGCGCCTTCTGGCGGTCGGCGGCGCGTCCGGTGCCGATGACATAAGCTCCGGCCTCCCTTGCAAGCTGCGCCACCATCGAACCGACGGCACCGGCCGCGCCATGCACGAGAACGCTCTGCCCCGCCCGAAGGCGGCCGTGCTGGAACAGTCCCTGCCACGCGGTCAGGCCGGAGATCGGCAAGCTTGCGCCAACCGTGAAGTCGACGTCGCCGGGCAGCGGTGCGAGATTGCGTGCCTCCATGGCGACATACTCCGCGAGCGTGCCGTCGCGATGCCAGTCGGCGAGGCCGAACACCCGCTGACCGATCGAAAGCCCCGTGGTGCCGTAGCCGAGGGCCGTGACCACACCGGCCAGCTCATGGCCGAGGATCGACGGCGTCCGGTCATGGAAGGCCCGATCGGCCCAGGTCGAAGGCCACTCCAGTTCGGTGTTGACGAATCCCGCCGCATGAACTTGTACGACGACATCGTTTATTGCCGCCTGCGGTTCGGGCCGCTGCCCCAGCTTCATTCCGGCCGTTCCTGCAGCCTGGTCCGTCACTACGATCGCTTTCATGGGAATTGTCTCCTCAGTGATTTGTTGGTTCGGGGTAAATTGCTGGCGTGGAAGGTCTTTTCGATCTCTCACGCAGTTAGACTAGGTCCCCATAAAGGTATGTCATCACGCCGAGCCGCAGCACGCCCTCGTCGCCGGTCGAGTAATACCGCTACGTCAGCGCCGCCGACAGGATTCCAATGACGGTCTCATCGGTATCGGCGAGCCGCGAATCCATGCTAAGCCGCCGCCCTGTACGAAAGGACGACATCTGTGAGCGAACTGACCGTGGCCGAGGCGACCGAAAGTATCTATGCCTCGCTCCGGGCGGGCAATGCCGACATCGACGCAGGTATCGCGACGCTCAAGGCAGCGCTCACACGAGAGGGGATAAAACAGGCGGTGTTCGATCCGACCAAGTTGGCGCAGAACAATCGCTCGGGCCGCAAGTTGATGCAGGCTTATTTTCGGCAGCGCGGAGTGAGCGTGAGGTTTTCGGACCAATAAAACCGAGCGCAGGCGATCTCAGGCGCGCCGTTGGGAGTGATGGGCCGATCCGGCGATTTGCCAACTGTAGTCGTGACTGCGCCGCTTAGCAGACATGAGACCATGCGGCGCTGCACGCTCACAGATGGACCCTCGCAATCCTGAAGCCGGAGGAACCAGCAAGAGCGCCGAGCAGCAGAGGCGCTCGGCCGAAGCGTCTCTCCAGCTGCCGTGCTTCAAACTATTGCAAGACGTTCAAATTTGACCTTCCGCATTCATGCTCTGTCGAGCGTATCTCTTAGAGGCGCTTAAACCTTCTGCGCCGTAGGTTTTTGTCGGCTGAATCGCCGTCAGCGACGATGACGACGAAATAGGAGAACGCAAATGGCTCGCAATCACGTTGAACGTCTTAGAGAATTCAGGGAAATTCTGGTCGCGACTCGACGCGAAGGAGTCCGTAACGTGCACCATACTCGCGACGCAATGCGGGCAAGTGGCTTTCAAATTGGCGACAGCGACGGCTCCAGCTACGGAGTCGAGCTGAAGGTCCTCCAAGAGGAAATCGAGGCAGTCGATCGCGCCATCGAAGACGAGAAGCGGTTGGCCTTGACACTCGAGAGCGCGGCCCAATCCCGCCGGCCGATTAAGCCGAGAGTCGTGAAAGGAACATAGAATCAGGTACGAATCGCTCCTGGTCGTTCGAACCTGTCCAGCGTCTTCGCGCGCGCCGGCATGGCCCACACGCCACGTTTGGAAGGCGCGACGCCGCTCCGTCGCACATCCTCTGTTTGTACCTGCACCGTGAAGCGCCAATGGGCTCGTAAAAAACAGGGACGTTGCGAATCCTCAATCAGTCCGCGGTCAGCACAACCTTGACACTTTGAGCGCGGTCGGCGCCAAGTCGGAAGGCATCGGGGGCGGAGGAAAGCGTGCGCTCCGCCGTCACCAGCTTTAGGACGTCCACCTCCCGCGACACAATGAGGTCGACTGCGCGACCGAACTCGCTGCCGAAACGGAAGGTGCCTTTGAGGTCGATCTCCTTGGCCATCACCGCATTGGCGGGCAGTGGGATCTGGCCACCGGGAAGATTGCCGACCTGGACCACCGTGCCGCCGCGCCGGACGCTGGCGATTGCCGCGGCAAGGCCTGCGGCAGTGCCTGAAATCTCGAACGCCACATCGAGCGAACCGCCGGCCGCGAGCGACTGGATCTCGGCGTCCCCGCTGGCAAGGTCGATCGTCCTGTCGGCGCCCAACCTGCGGGCGAAGGCGAGCGGCGCGGCGGCGATATCGACGACGGTCAGTTCAGCGCAGCCGGCAAGCCTGGCCGCGAGCATGGTCAAGAGGCCAATGGGACCGGCACCGAACAGGACGACGTTGCGGCCCCTGATGTCGCCGGCCCGCGCGACGGCGTGCAGGCTGACCGCCAGCGGTTCGGCAAGTGCGGCCGCCTGGTAGGCCACATCAGATGGAACCTTGAAACATTGCGCGGGCGTGACGTCGAACAGGCTGGCGAAGCCGCCCTGCATATGCGGCGTCTTCGATGCCGAGCCCATGAAGTAGATGTTTTCGCAGAGATTGGCGCGGCCTTCCAGGCATCGCGCGCAATGCCCGCACCAGCGTGACGGATTGACCGCGACGTGGTCGCCGACGCCCAAGCCGGGTGCCGCGCCGTTGATCTCGACGATTTCGCCGGAGATTTCATGGCCGAGGACAAGCGGCGAGGTCACAACGAAGTCGCCGGTGCGGGCATGGCGGAAATAATGCAGGTCGGAGCCGCAGATGCCCCCGGCCCCGAAGCGCACACGCACCATGCCTGGTGCCAGCGGTTCGAGCGGATGCTCCACGACGCGGAGGTCCTGCGGGCCGAATAGTGTCGCGGCGATCACCTGGCCACTCACCGGATCAAGCCCATCTCGGTCGGCAGCCAAAGCGTGATGGCGGGTATGAAGGTGATCAGAAGCAGCGCCACGATAAGCGGCACCAGCCACGGCAGGATCGCCATGGTGGTGCGCTCGACCGAGAGCTTGGCGACGCGTGACAGCACGAACAGCACCATGCCGAGCGGCGGGTGCAAAAGCCCGATCATCAGATTGAGCGTCATAATCAGCCCGAAATGCACCGGGTTGATGCCGTAGACGGCAGCGACCGGCAGCAGGATCGGCACCAGAATCGTGATCGCGGCGATCGTATCGAGGAAGCAGCCGACCACCAGCATCAGGATGTTCACCAGGATCAGGAAGACCCACTTGTTTTCGGTGAGCGCGAAAATGAAGTTCGAAAACAGCTGTGCCGCCTGGCTGACGGTAAGCAGCCAGGCGAAGATCGATGCGGCGGTGACGATGAAAAGCACCGAGGCGGTCGTCTCGATCGTGTCAAAGCTGGCCTTGGCAAGCAAGCGAAACGTCATCGTGCGGTAGCGCACCAGCCCGAGGAAAAGCGACCAGATCACAGCCGCCATTGCCGCCTCCGTCGGCGTGAACCAGCCCATCGTCATGCCGCCGATCAGGATGACCGGCGTCATCAGCGCCATGACCGCGGAGAAATCGAAATACCAGTCCGCGGCGATCAGCAGCAGCAGCGCGATGCCGACCGCGACGTTGATCGACAGGCCAAGCTGCACAAGCACGTAACAGCCAATCGGAAAGGCAGCCACCACCAGCACCTCGCCCGCCGCTTCGGCGAGCCGCCGAAGCTCGAAAGGCGTGTCGGAGCCCCAGCCGCGACTGTAGGCAAAGATGGCAACCGTAATCATCATCAGCATGGTCATGACCATGCCGGGCAGGATGCCGGCCATGAACAGCGCGCCGATCGAGACATTGGCCATCATGCCGTAGATGACGAAGGGCAGCGAGGGCGGAAAGATTGGGCCGAGCGTGGCAGAAGCGGCGGTGACGCCAACCGCGGCGTCGATCGGATAGCCATGGTCCTTCATCGCCTTGATCTCGATGGTGCCGATACCGGCGGCGTCGGCGAGCGCGGTACCCGACATGCCGGAAAAGATCACCGATCCGATGATGTTGACCTGCGCCAGGCCGCCCTTCATCCAGCCGACCAGGGCAAGGGCGAAGGAATAAATACGCCCGGTGACGCCGGCGATGTTCATGAGGTTGCCGGCCAGAATGAAGAAGGGCACGGCGAGCAGTGGAAAGCTCTCCACCCCGGCGATCATGCGCTGGGCTGCGATGATGTCGGGCGCAACGCCGTAGATGACGAGGTAAAGGATCGAGGCGGCCGCCATCGAAACAGCGACCGGCACGCCGATGAGCATCAGGACAAGAAAGCCCCCGACCAGAAGCAGCATCGCTCAGACCCCCGCCGTCTCGAACGCACCAGGACGCTCGAGCACCGAATAGCCGCGCCGGTAATTGCCGATAAAGACCTGGATCGAGCGAAGAAGCATCAGCACGAAGCCGGCCAGTACGGCGTAGAAGAACCAGCGCCGCGGCAGGTTGACGGTGACCATGCGCTCATGCGCCACGATCGTGACGTAGCGCCACATCAGCCAGGATCCGTAGGCGAAGAATGCGATGCGGATGATATCGACGGCGAGGGCCAGCCAGCGGCCGACGCGCTCCGGCAGATAGTGGTAAAGCACGTCGACGTGGATGTGGCGCGAAAGGCGCACGCACATGGCGGCGCCGAGAAAGACAACGACGACGAGCGCGTTGATGGCGATCTCCTCGGTCCACGCAAAGCTGTTGTTCAGCGCATAACGGGTGAAGAACTGCAGGAAGACACAGACGACCATGCCCCAGAACACGGCAAGCGTGACCCAGTCCTCGATGCCGTGGTCCGACAGGTCGACGCGTATCGGCACTTCCTCGAAGGCATGCGCAATCTCTTCGACGGTGATCTCGGTGTGGTGTTCCTCGGCCATTGGCGCGCACTCCCGAAGCTGTTGGATCGTCAAGGATTGGAAGGCCGTCCGGCGCAATTTGAGGCCGGACGGATGGGCGGGTTAAAGCGGCGAATCCGATTGCCGCTCTATCCTCTTGATAGAGCATCCAGTTTCCGATGCTCTACTTGATAGCGCGGATCGCTTCCCAATCGGCCTTGTTGTACCCGAACTCCTCGAAGGTGACCTTCTCCAACACATTCTTCTCGAAGTCGGCACGGTCGACATCCGTTACGGTGATGCCGCGGTCCTTGAATACCTGCACCAGTTCCTTTTCGCGGGCGACGATCTTCGCCGTGGCGCGGGCGGCAGCCTCCTGCATCACCTCGGTAAAGATCTTCTTGTCCTCGTCGGACAGCGAGGCCCAGCGCGACGCCGATATGATGGTGTTGAGATGATCGACGATATGGCCAGTTAGCACGATATTCTTCTGCACCTCGTAGAATTTCTTCGCCTCGATGGTGGTCAGCGGGTTCTCCTGGGCCTCGACCGTGCCGTTCTGCAGAGCCAGATAGACCTCGGCGAAGGCAATCGGCGCCGTGTTGGCCCCGCAGGCACGCGGCATGGCCAGATAGGCCGGCACGTCGGGGACGCGCATCTTCAAGCCCTGCATGTCGGAGCACTTGGCGATCGGCCGGTTCGAGGTGGTCTGCCGCGTCCCGTAATAAGTGGTGGCGACGATGTGATTGCCGGTCTTGTCCTCATAGCCCTTGGTCAGGGCCTTGTAGACGTCACTTTTGGTGTATTTCAGCAGATGGTCGGCATCGCGGAAAGTGTACGGGAAATAGGTGACGCCGATCGGTGGATATTCGCGCGCCGCGAAGCTCGATCCGGAAATGATGATATCGACGGTGCCGAGCATCAGGCCCTGGTTGATGTCGGCTTCCTTGCCAAGCTGCGAGGCCGGATAGACGTCGATGGCGTAGCGGCCCTGGGTGCGCTTCTTGATTTCGTCGGCAGCCCACACGGATTCGGTGTGGAAGGGCTCCGTCGTCTCGTAGACATGTGCCCATTTCAGGACCGTTTCCGCCGAGGCCGACGCCATGGGTAAGGCAATTGCGGCGATCGCACCGAGCAGAACTGCGTATTTTCTCAGCATCTAATTCCTCCCTGGTTGAATTTGACGGCCGGATCTCCCCCAGGCCAACTGCTATTCCGCAACCTCCTTGGCTGCGGCTCTCTCATCGAAATTGCGTGAGAATCTGATTTGCGACTGGCGCAGATGCTGCTGCATGGCGGCCTTGGCCCGCTCGGGGTCGCGCGCGGCAATTGCATCGCGCACGGCACGATGTTCCCTTGCCGCGACCTGCCAGGAATCGCTGGTCTCGAAATAGATCGACAGGCGTTCGAAGTACGGGTTCATGCGCTGGTCGAAAAGCTCGCCGATGAAGCGCACCAGCACCGCGTTCTCGAGAATGCCGGCGACCGCGGTATGGAATTCCCGGTCGAGCGCAATGGTCATCTTGTTGGGGTGACGCATGGCCTCCATCCGGCGCAGCACGTCGTCGAGTCGTTCGATATCTGCAGGCCGGACATGGAGGGCCGCTTCGGCGGCGATCGCGCCTTCGACGAATTCGCGCGCGCGCAACAGCTCGAACGGGCCTTCCTCGACTTCGGGTTCGGAGGCGGCGGCGCTCGGCGGATCGGTGACGTAGATACCCGAGCCGACGCGGATGCGTATGCGGCCTTCGACCTCCAACGCTATCAGCGCTTCACGGACCGTCGGGCGGGAAATTCCGAGCTGGTCGGCCAGATCCCGCTCGGTCGGCAGACGGTCGCCGACGGAAAACTCGCCGGCATCGATCAACTGCCTGAGCTGATCGGCGACCTGTCGGTATAGCCGGCGAGGTTCAACAGCCTGGATCGGCATGCGCGTCTAATTCCCCTCCCCGGCCGCCCTGGTACATTGGTCTGACCCATTGACCGCAGCCTAAACTGACGACCAAGAGAGTCAAGCTGGATAAACAGACAGACGAAGAAGGCGCCCTGCCCCATCTAGCCGGTGCACGTATGTGGCGGGGCCCGCGCAGCGGAAGGCGGCGCATTGCGACGCATTGCATGCGTCAGCGTCGTCCTCCTCGAATGACCAGGACGTTTCCGGCGGCGACGAGGACGAGCCCGATGATCGCGTACGCAGTCCAGGCATAGCCTTCCAGCGCCGTGGAGATCAAAAGCGCAAAGACGGGAAATATGACGGTCGCATAGCCGGCGCGGGCGCCGCCAATGCGTCCGAGCAGCGTCAGGTAGGCGGCGAAAGCCACGACCGTCGATATGACGGCGAGGAAGACCAGCGAGCCGATATAAGAGGCGGTCGTCGCGAACACGAACCGCTCACCTAGCAGGAAGGCCAGGAACGCCGACCAGCAAGTGCCATAAAGCATGCCCCAGGCGCTCGTTGAAACGAGCGGCAGTCCGCGGCGCTGGTTTGCGACGGAGACGAGATTGCCGGTGCAGAAGCTCAGGGTGCCGCAGAGGCACAGAAGAAGGCCCACCAACGTGCCGCCGGAAAGCCCGTTGGCAGCGATTTCGGGGAAGAACATCAGCGCTATGCCGGCGAAGCCGATGACGCCGCCGGCGAGAATGCGCGGCGCCGGGCGCTCGCCGATGACCAAGGCACCGAGCAGCATGTTGATGACCGAGGCGAGCGAGAAGACGACCGAGAGCAAGCCGCTGACGAGATAGCCGGCGCCATAATAGAAAACAGGAAGTTCGACGAGAAGATGAGGATGCCAAGCACAGCAAAGCGCAAATGATCGGTGATCGGAAAGCCGAGCCGCCGACCGGAAAAAGCCGCCCAGGCAAACATCAGCAGCGTGGCGATGGCGAAGCGCCAGACCAGATTGACCTCGTTCGACATGCCGCTGCCGACCTGAAGTTCGATCGCGAACCACGATGCGCTCCACGCAATGACCGTCAGCGCGTAAAGCCCGTAGTCGACGGGTTCGAAGGGGCGGTCGCGCGTCGTCATGCGCATTTCCGCATTAGCCGGTTCCGCGGCGCCGTTTGGTTCTCTTGTTACTGACATGCTGGCGAGCCTCTTCTGCTCACAAGACGCTTATGGGCCGACTGTCCGCCTTCGCCGCTTCTGAACCCAGAAGACGAGACCGAGCAACAGCAGGGCTGGAATCGCGAACCAGTAACGCGACGGCCGCTCCGCGGGCACTAGCACCTGGTTGATTTCGTCGCCGGGCTGCAGGCCGAATTTGGCCGCCTGGCTGCCCAGTCGCACGACGCCGACCGTCACGCTGTCGCCGAGCGCGCTGACGTCCAGCCCCACAGCCTTCAGGCGTTCGGCCGATGAATTTGCGGGCCCGAGTTGTAGCCGAACCAGCTTCGATATCTCATCGCCGTTGAGCTTCAGTGTCGTCAGGCGCAGGCGAACCGCTCCGCCTTCGGCTGTCTTGTCGACGATACGGCTGAGTTCGGAGGCAGGCACTGCCCGATCAGGTTCGCTCACCTGATCGAGCAACAATCCCGGTCTGAACAAGATGAAACAGGCCAGAAGCAACGCAATCGTCTCGTACCAGCGGTTGCGCACGAGCATCCAATTCTGCGTCGCTGCTACAAACGAGACCATGGCCAGCGTCGATGTCACGACCATCGCAACGAAGTCGAATGGCCCTTCGAGATCGATCATCAGCAGTCCGGTGTTGAAGATGAAGATGAACGGCAAGAGGCCGGTACGGATCTCGTACTTGAAACCCTGAATCCCGGTCTTCACCGGATCGGCGCCTGAAATTGCCGCAGCAGCATAAGCCGCCAGCCCCACCGGCGGCGTCACGTCCGCCATCAGCCCGAAATAGAAAACGAACATGTGGACGGCGACCAGCGGCACGGCAAGATCGTTCTGCGCCGCCAAATCGACGATGACCGGCGCCATCAAGGTGGCGACGACGACATAGCTCGCGGTGGTCGGCATGCCCATGCCGAGAATGATGCAGATCACCGCGGTGAACAAAAGCATGACGATGAAGCTGCCGCCCGAGATGAATTCGACGAGCTCGGTCATCACCAGCCCGATGCCGGTGAGCAGAACCGTGCCGACGATGATGCCGGCCGTCGCAGTGGCAATGCCGACCGTCGTCATGTTGCGCGCAGCGGCGGACAGGCCACCGACCAGATCGTCGAAACCGTGAAGCCAATGCCGTGCCAGCGCTCGGTCCTTGCGGAAAAAGGCGGTGAGCGGCCGTTGCGTGACGATCAGCGCCATCAGGGCGACAACGCCCCAGAATGCCGAGAGGCCCGGCGACAGCTCCTCCACCATCAGGCACCAGATCAGCAGGATCACCGGCAGCAGAAAATGCAATCCGGTGCGCGCCGTCTCGCCGAAGTGCGGAATCCTGACGATCTCGCCCTCCAGATCCTCGAGCGGCAGGTCGGGATAGCGCGCCCGGTAGGCGACAAGGCCGATGTAAACGGCGATCAGCGCGGTAGTGATCATCCAGGTCGCGGCCGCGCCGAAAACGGTCTTCGTCCAGCCAATGCCGTAATAGACAAGCCCTGCGAGGACGATGAAGCCGCATATGCCCATCAGCCCGCGCAGCGCACCCTGAAATGCGGAGTGCGTGCGGCGTGACGGCAGGCCCTTCATCCCTGTCTTCATCGCCTCGATATCGACGATGTAGAACAACGATCCATAGGTCAGCAGCGCCGGATAGAAGGCGTGCTTGACTACCTCGGCATAGGAGATGCCGCCGTATTCCGCGATCAGGAACGCGGCGGCGCCCATCACAGGAGGCATCAGCTGACCATTGACGCCGGCCGCGCATTCGATGGCGCCCGCCTTCACCGCAGAATATCCGACCCGCCGCATCAGCGGGATAGTGAAGGTTCCGGTGGTCACGACATTGGCGATCGAAGAGCCGGAAATCATGCCGGTCAGGCCGGAAGCCACGACACCGGCCTTAGCCGGACCGCCGCGGTATTTGCCGAGCAGCGAGAAGGCAAGCTGGATGAAAAAGCCGCCGGCGCCGGCGCGCTCCAGCAATGTTCCGAACAAAACGAACATGAAGACGACATTGGTGGACACACCGAGGGCGACACCGAACACCCCCTCGGACGTCAGCCACATCTGCGAGGCTGCGCGCGATAACGTCGCGCCCTTGTGGCCGAGCAGGCCAGGAAGGTGAGGCCCGGCGAAAATATAGATCAGCATGATCGCCGCGATGACAGTGATGGCAGGCCCGACGGCGCGACGGGCGGCCTCGAGCAGGATGAGGACGCCGGCGATAGATATGACCAGGTCAGCGGTAGTGGGAAGCCCCGGCCGGTGGGCGATATCGCTGTAAAAGACCAGCAGATAGAGGGCGGACGCCGCCCCGGCGATGCCTAGCACCCAGTCGGGTAGCGGCACGCGGCTGCGCGATGAGGTCTTGAAGGCGGGAAACGTCAGCATCGCCAGAAACAGGGCGAAGGCCAGATGGATGGAGCGGGCGATGCCGTCGCTGACAACGCCGAAATTGAGCATGAACGGAAGGGGCGAGGCATACCAAAGCTGGAACAGCGACCATGCAAGCGATACGCCGAGGATCAGCTTCGCGGTGCGGCCGGTCGGCTTGCGCCCACCGGTGTCGGCTTCCGCGACGATCTCGCTGAGCTTGTCGATGTCGATAACGGGTTGGTCAGGCGCTGCCGCCCGCTGGCTTTGATCTGTCATCGTTCCCCACATTTATTTGCGATGCGAGGCGCCCTTGGCGCCTCGCATTGAAAGCCTCAGAGCCAGCCCTTCTCCTTGTAATAGCGCTCCGCGCCCGGATGCATTGGCGCCGACAGACCGGTCTTGATCATCTCCTTGGGATCGAGATTGGCGAAAGCCGGATGCAGTTTCTTGAAGTCGTCGAAATTTTCGAAGACCGACTTCACCAGCTCGTAGACCACCTCATCGGGCGTGCTGGCATTCGTCACCACGGTGGCGCGGACGCCGAATGTCTTCACGTCGTCCGGGTTGTTGGCGTACATGCCACCCTTGATGGTGGCGACCGAATAGTACGGATGAGCTGCCAACAGCGCGTCCACTGCCGGACCGGTCAGCGGGATGAGCTTGGCGCCGCAGGCCGTGGTCGGATCCTGGATCGCGGCGGAAGGATGACCAACGCCGTAGAAGAAACCGTCGATCTTGTTGTCGCACAGCGCGCTGCCCTGCTCGTCCGCCTTCAGCTCCGCGGCAAGCGAGAAATCGCCGAGCGTCCAGCCCATCTGCTTCAGCAACTCCTCCATCGACGAGCGGGTGCCTGACCCGGGATTGCCGACGTTGAAGCGTTTGCCTTTGAAGTCCTCGAATTTGGGACGCCGGCATCGGGCCGCGCCAGCACGGTAAACGGCTCGGGATGGACGGAGAAGACGGCCCGCAGATCCTTGAACGGCTTGCCTTCGAAATTTCCGGTCCCCTCATAGGCCTGGTACTGGACGTCCGATTGGGTCAAGCCGAAATCGAGATCGCCGGTCTGGATGGAGTTGACGTTGAAGACCGAACCGCCGGTCGACTCCGTCGAGCATCGGATGCCGGTTTTCTGCCGGTCCTTGTTCATCAGCCGGCAAATGGCGCCGCCGACGGCATAGTAGACGCCGGTGACCCCGCCGGTGCCGACCGTGACGAAGCGCTGCTCGGCTCCGACGGACGGCAGCGCCAGCAGCATGCAAGCCGCCGCGCCGATCAGGATTCTCATCGAACTGTACATGGTTGCTACCTCTCTGGTGGGTGTCCCGGCCCATCGCCGATGACGCGTTGGAACTGATTGAGGCGGTCCGCGTCGTGCGGGTCAGGCCGCTGAAGCGATCGCAGCGTCGATCGCCTCACCGAGCCGTTCGACGATCCGATCGATATCCTGTCTGGAAATGATGAAAGGCGGCGCCACAAGCACATGAACGCCCCGCACACCGTCAATCGTCCCGGCCATCGGATAAATCATCAGGCCGCGGGCCATTGCTTCGCGCTTGATGCGAGCGTTGAGTTCAAATCTCTGGTCGAACGGTTCCTTGCTGGCGCGATCGACCACCAGCTCGATTCCCCTGAACAGACCTCGTCCGCGAATGTCGCCGACGTGATGGTGGTTATCAAAGCGCTGGTGCAGGCGTTCGTCGAGCTGCGCGCCCATTGCGCTGACGTTGTCGAGCAGGCGGTCGCGCCGGATGACCTCCTGCACGGCAAGGCCGGCCGCCGCCGCCATTGGATGCCCCATATAGGTATGTCCATGCTGGAAGAAGCCCGAGCCCTGGGCAAAGGCGTCGAAGATATGCCGGCCAAGCAGCACCGCGCCGATCGGCTGGTAGCCACCGCCGAGCCCCTTGGCGATGGTCAGCAGGTCGGGAGCGATGCCGTCCTGCTCGCACGCATGCAGCGTGCCGGTACGGCCCATGCCGCACATCACTTCGTCGAGAATGAGCAGCACGCCGTAGCGGTCGCAGATCGCGCGAATGTGCTTGAAATAATCGGGGACCGACGGCACGGCGCCGAGCGTGGCACCCACCACCGGCTCGGCGACAAAGGCGATGACCTCGTCCGGGCCGAGTTCAAGGATCTTGTCTTCGAGCTGCTGGGCGGCGCGCGCCGCATAGGCTTCGTCGCTTTCGCCATGCTTTTGATAGCGATAGGCGTAACAGGGGTCGATATGGTGGGTCTCGATCAGCAACGGCCTGAACTGGGCGCGCCGCCATTCGTTGCCGCCGGTGGCGAGAGCGCCGAGCGTATTGCCGTGATAGCTCTGCCGGCGTGCGATGAAATGGCGCCGTTGCGGCTCCCCTTTCTCGACGAAATACTGCCTGGCCATCTTGAGCGCGGCCTCGACCGCCTCCGAGCCGCCGCTGACCAGATAGACGTGGTCCAACCCTTTCGGCGCGTCCTCGACCAGCCGATCCGCCAAGCGCTCCGCCACCTCGGTGGTGAAGAAGCTGGTGTGTGCGTAGGCGATGCGGTCAAGCTGGGCGTGCAGCGCGGCGATCACGTCGGGATGACCGTGGCCGAGACAGGACACGGCAGCGCCGCCCGACGCGTCGATATAGGACTTGCCCTCGGCATCGAACAGTTCGATGCCTTGGCCGCGAGCGGCGACCGGCAGCGTCGAGTGGATGGTTCGATGAAGAATGTGTGTCATCGACGGTCCCTCATGGGCATTTTCTTCGGCGGACGCTGGTTCAGATGGGTCTTGAGGGCGGCGCCCTGCTCATCGAAACGTCGCAGCGACTCAACAGCGCCCTCGCCTGCCTGCCCTGCGACAAGAGCACCCAGGACCTCAGCAACGATGAAAGCTGGCGTCATGGTGTGGAAAAAGGACGGGCTGCCGGTCGGCACGACGACCAGGTGATCGGCAAGCAGCGCCAAGGGCGCTACCCCGCTGTCGGTGATCGCAATGACCGGTACGCCGCGGCCGGCAGCGTACTCGACAAGCTCGATGGTGAAGCGCGTGTAGGGCAGGACGCTGGCGGCGATCAGCACGTCGTCCCTGGTCGCATGGGCCAGAGCGTCGCCATCGGTTCCGCCGATGCCGTGCAGCAGCACCGATTTCTCGCCGATCAGCGACAGGATGTAATGCAGATGCCAGGCCACTGCGTGGCTCGAGCGCAGGCCGAGGCAATAGACGCGCCTTGCCGCACTCAGCGCCCTGGCCGTCTCGACCAGACGGTCGATCGACCTGCGTTCGGCGAGATGGGCAAGCTGGCTGGAAATCGAATCCAGAATATCGGCCGCCAGCGCGTGGTCGCCCTTGAGCTTTTGGCTGGCGACCTGAAGGCCCGCCTTGCCGGCGAAACCGATTTCGCCGTCCCGGATCGCGGCGGCGTAGATATCGCGTACCGCCTCGTAGCCATCAAGGCCGAGATGCTGGGCCAGCCGCGTCATCGTCGCCGGCTGCACTCCTGCGTGCCGGGCCTGCTCGC
Organism: Mesorhizobium sp. M0174; assembly: GCF_040322275.1. Taxonomy (NCBI): domain Bacteria; kingdom Pseudomonadati; phylum Pseudomonadota; class Alphaproteobacteria; order Hyphomicrobiales; family Phyllobacteriaceae; genus Mesorhizobium; species Mesorhizobium sp. M0174. The sequence continues at coordinate 439,024 of NZ_JAMYTB010000002.1, read as the reverse complement.
GCATGGACAACAGCGCGACATCATACGGCTTATCAAGGACATAGCGCGCAGCGGACCGAAGCTGCGCCGACATGCCGTCGAAGGCAGTGACGATCTGTCCAGCAAGCTCTTCCTGGTCCATGGATATTGCTAGCTCGCCAGACCAGCGATTGCAACGTCTGTTTCAGTGTGATCAAAGATTGATTCATATGAATCTTGTCGCTTACAGAACGTTCCCATGAAGCCGGCCCATGGTGTCGACCGCATCGCCATAGCCGTCGCCCCGAACGGGGGACGTCGCAGCAAGGCCGACCATCCGGCGATTCCGCTGACACCAGCCGAACTTGCGAGGACGGCCGCGGAATGCGCCGATGCCGGTGCGGCTATGATCCACGTTCATGTCCGCGACCGAAGCGGCAATCATCTGCTCGACGCCGACGCCTACCGCCAGGCGATCGCCGCCATCCGCGGTGCTGCCGGCGACCGCTTGGTAATCCAGATCACCTCCGAAGCACTCGGTATCTATTCGCCGGCCCAACAGATGGCCGTCGTACAAGATGTGAAGCCGCAAGCTGTCTCCCTGGCGCTTCGCGAAATCGTTCCTGATGCCGGATCGGAACTCGCCTTCGTGCGCTTCATGGCCTGGCTGCACACCGAGGGGGTTGCGCCACAGATCATCCTCTATTCGCCCGAGGAGGCCGTCAGGCTTTCGGACATGCAGCAGCGCGGACTGATCCCCTGGGCAAGCATACCGGTTCTCTACGTGCTGGGCCGCTACACGCCGGGACAGACGTCCGTTCCTGCCGATCTCTTGCCATTCCTCGCGGCGAACATGCCGCGCTTCGACCATTGGGGCGTCTGCGCCTTCGGCCGCAACGAAGCGGCGTGCGCGACCGCCGCCGCATTGCTTGGGGGCCATGTCCGGGTCGGCTTCGAAAACAACCTTTTCCTTCCGAACGGCAGCATAGCCTCGTCCAACGCCGAGGCGGTAGCGACGGTCGCACGCATACTCGCCGACTGCGGAGTCAGGCTCGCCTCGGCCGCCGAGTTGGCGGCTCAATGGAACGCGCCGTTTCGTTCCATATGACAAACCAAAGCCTGTTTTCGGCGGCAAGCTCGCATAAGGCATAGAGAGGCGGCTGCAATGTCATCGCCACGGAAGAACGACATGTCCCCGCCCGCGGCGGCGATTGCAACAACAGTGCCGGTCGTTGTAACCATTCCGGCCGCTTGATTTTGGAGGAGACGCAGCATGGACCGATTCACCGGCGGGTGCCTGTGCGGGAACGTCCGAATTGTCGCTTCGGGACGCCCATACCGGGTCGGCCTTTGTCACTGTCTCGACTGCCGCAAGCATCATGGAGCCCTTTTTCACGCTTCCGCGATATTTCCCGAAGATGCGGTGACGATCGACGGCGAAACACGCGACTATGCCGGGCGGTTTTTCTGTCCCCGCTGCGGCTCGACCGTTTTCGCCCGCACCGCCGACGAAGTCGAAGTGAACCTCGGATCCCTGGACGCGCCTGACCAACTGATGCCAACTTACGAAAGCTGGATCATCCGTCGCGAGTCCTGGTTGCCGCCGTTTCCGCTCACGAGACGATACGAGCGCGATCGTGACGCCACGGGTCGCTTTGAGGAATAGGTCGCACGAACCGTGCGACGGCGCCGGCGCGTCACTCCGGAAGGCCGGCCTTACGGAAGCCGTCAACGAAATGCTCAAGCGTCGCAGCGTCGCGGAATGGCTCCGTCGCCGCCCAGTGGCGGGTTGTGAAATGCGGGTTGCCGACGAGAAACAGTTCGACCTCTGCGCGCGCCTCGTCGAGCCGGCCGAGTTGGGCAAGGCTTGCCGCCAGGAAACGGCGAGAGCTTGTACGATAGGTCTCGTCCCTGCGCAGTGTCTTGATAGCGGATTCGTATTCGCCGGCTGCATATTGCGCTTGGCCGAGCGCGAGATAATACCAACTTGCCGGAAACGGATTCAGCCGGAACGCCTTGCGAATGTGCTCAAGACCCTCCTCGACCCGTCCGGCCAGGACCGCGATGTCGGACAATGCCGCCCAGGCATCGGCCTCGTTCGGGTCAAGCTCGATCGCCTTGGCGAATTCCGCATCCGCCTCGGCGAAGCTGCGCTCGTAGGCAAGCAGGTAAGCCAAAACCCAGCGGCAGCCGGCATCGTTGGGGTCGATCGCCACGGCTTTGCGCGCGAGTTCCAAAGCAGCGCTACGGGATGTTTCGGTTGGTCCGCCGGAATGCACCCATCCCATCCAGTGGTTCATGGCAAGCCAGCGATAGGCCTCGGCATATTCCGGATCGAGCGAAACCGCGCGGGTGAGCATCAGATGCGCTTCCTGCGCCGTCTGCGGCGAATCATCCATCAGCTTGCGCGCTCGCACGCAGAGATCGTAGGCCTCGAGATTTTGGGGCCGATTGCGCGGCGGCGGTGCACGCAGCCGGCCGAGTAACGCCTCGACGATCTTGCCGGTAACCTCGTCCTGAACGGCAAAAATATCTTCCAGGCTGCGATCGAAGCGTTCCGCCCATACATGATCGCCACTCACCGCGTCGACCAGTTGTGCGTTGATGCGCACGTGCCCTGCGGCGCGCCTTGCGCTACCCTCCAGCAGGTAGCGCACGCCAAGGTCCTCAGCGATCCCGCGCACGTCCATCGCCTTTCCTTTGTAGGCAAAGGCCGAGTTGCGTGCGATGACGAACAGGCCGGAGATCCTGGATAAGTCGGTGATCAGGTCTTCGGTCAACCCATCCGCGAAGGATTCCTGCTCGGGATCGTTGCTGACATTGACGAAGGGCAGCACGGCTATCGATGGTTTGTCGGGCAGCGGCAAAGGTTTTCGCTTCGCGACGCCGAGCTGTTCGACGGCTCCCGTGAAGCGGTAGCCGACGCGCGGAACCGTGGCGATCCATTCACCGCCGTCGGCGGCCGGGCCAAGCAGCTTCCGCAGCAGCGCGATCTGGACGGTTAGGTTGCCTTCCTCGACGGCTGTACCCGGCCACGCCGCGTCCATCAACTCAGCCTTTTCAAGGATTTCGCCGGACCGTCCGACGAGCGCCGCAAGCAGCTTTAGCCCGCGGTAGCTAACGGCAACGGGGACATCGTTCCGAATAAGCGTTCCCGCACCCGGATCAAGCACGAACGGACCAAAGGCAAAGCGCGATCCCTGCATACGGCGCATCTATAGCCCGTTTGCAAGTTTTGAGAACTATTTGGGAGAGCTTAATTACGGCGCGGTTCGTATCCTGCAGAATTCAGCCTCTTTCAGGTCGAGGGCCCCACACTCCCAAAATCGTATGGGCCCCCTCAAACCATATGGAGGTTGCCATGAACGATATTCCCACCTTTGCCTCGGCCCCGCTTGAGGCAACGCGGCCGGCGGAAGCATCGCCTCGGCGCTACAGCCTGGCGACGCTGCGAAGCATTATCGCGGCCTGGCGCGAGCCGACACGCTTTCGCTGGGATCTCAAGCGATTGGCGCAGACCAATCCCCATCTGATCGACGATATCGGTCTGACGAGGCGACAGGCCGAGGAAGAGATCGCCAAGCTGCCCTTCTGGCAGCGATAGGCGGATGCTGCAACAACACCGGATCACCAACGACCAGCGGCTGATTGCAGATGAAGACGAAGCCGCCGCCCCGAAATGATGATCACAGGCTAGTGGTCGCGGCGACAATCAACCCGCCCAAGACGGCAACATTGGTGAAGCCGGTACGAAGCGCTTCGCGTTCATCGCCGCTGTAGGCCAGAAGTTGAGCGCCATGAACGACGCCGTAATGGTGAATACGGCCAAGGCCGCGGCGGGAAAGGGTCCACCAAGGCCGTTGCGAGGCAAACGATCCGGCCGCGAGAAGAGGCTTGGGAGCAGGAAGCCCCGCCCGGCCAGGGACGCTGCAATCGCCCGGAATCTGAGGACATGCTCGGCGCCCTCCCAAATCAAGACGCCGCCGAGCAAAACCAACCCGAGGTGGGAGGAACGCGATCATTCATTGCTGCCATCTTCGGTGTAAACCGCTAGCTCGTAACCGTCCGGGTCCGCGAAATGAAAGCGCCGGCCATCGGGGAACCCATAAATCGGCCTGACGATCTTGCCCCCCGCTTCCTCGACACGCTTGACCGTTCCCGGCAGATCATCGGCATAGAGAATGACGAGCGGGCCTCCTCCGGACCTCGCTGGGCCAGCAGCAAAGCCACCTGACAAGCGCCCGTCGTTGAACTCGCAATATTGCGGGCCGTAGTCGGTGAAGGTCCAGCCGAACGCCTTTCCGTAGAAGTCGCGTGACCGCTGAATGTCTTTCACGTTGAATTCGACGTAGTCGATCCGTTGGTCGTTTTTGTTGCTCATGACGCATACCTCTCATGTGATGTACGACGCCGAAAGATAAGCACGCATCTCGCTTGCCTTATTGAACAGAACGGCCATTGACGTATGAGCCGCACACTGGCGATGCACGTCGCATCGCCCCCCAACTGCCCTCTTCGTTCCGGCCGGAAGAAAACAACCGATTCTTGCAACCGTTCTCGATTGGAAGACGTTGTCTCGAGCGACGGCCGGGCGCAGCCGCTGCGCCGTAGGTTCACCGCCGCTAATCCGAAGGGGAGCGAGATGAGCGATCCCGTCCCAGCGCAGGCAACGGGTTCATTTCAGCAACGTCCAGCGTCGGCGCGGCTTCGCGGGAGCTTTGCTTCGGTGTGGGTGCATCGAATGGACCCGGCGGGCTCACCGCCAATCGTCATCATGCCCGACACAACGATCGATTTGCAATGGATCGGAGGCAGCTTCCGAATTGCCGGCCCTGACAAGGAACCGCAGACCGAGGTTCTAGCGGCGGACGAGGTCGTGATCGGCTTGCGCTTCCATCCTGCCGCGGCGGCGGCATGGCTCGGCGTGCCGCAAATCGAGCTGGTCGGCAAGAGGCTGTCGCTCGACGATCTGTGGGGGGCGCGAGCTCGCCGCCTCGCCAGCCGCGTGCGCGCCAGCGACAGTCTCGAGGATCTGGCCTGCTCGCTCCAACAGGTCGTCGCCGAGGAGGTGCCCGCGCCCGCGACCGACGTTCCCATGCAGGCGGCATATCGTTTGATCGAGCGCGGGCCGCCACCCGACGCGCCGCTCGTCCCTTGGTTGATGCGCGCGCTCGAGATGAGCGAAAGGACGTTGCGCCGGCGCTTCGACACGAGCTTCGGCTATGGCCCCAAGACGCTTGACCGTATCCTCCGCTACCAGCGCTTTCTGCGGCTTTCGAGCCGCTCCAGCAGCTCCACCGCCATGCTGGCGGCCGAAGCGGGCTATTCCGACCAGGCGCATCTTGTCCGCGAGAGCCGCCGCCTGACGGGAAGCACCCCGCGACGGATTCATCATCTTCTGCACAGCGAGTGAAACCTCGGCGCGTTCTTCGACCAGAGGAGACTGCTATGAAACCGCACATTCGGTTTTGACTATCGCTGTCGCCGACCTTGGCGGCCAGCACAACCCCGAGGGGCTGACTATGTTGCTCTATCCAGATTCGCCTCGCCTGCATGACGCATCATGCGGCGAAAGCTCATTGAGATGTGCGCCCGCCTTATGTGCCCTATGGACTCCCAGTCACCGATCTCGGCGGCGGCAAGGACCTCTTCCATTTCGCGGCGGAACGCGGTGAACTCCTCGACAAGGCCCAACTGCGGCATCATCTTCAGGACGACGCGCGCGACCTGAAAATACAGGCGCTCGCTGATCTCGCGCAGCGGCTGGTTGCCGGTCATCGCCGTGAGCTCGTAGAAAAAATCCATGTTGAGGCGCAGGAAAGCGCGCTGGTCGGGATTGAGTATATCGGCATCGCAACGCGCGATGAGCGCCCGTATCCGGTCGAGTTCGTCCGCCGTGCGCGGGATCGGCGAAAGCTTGCCGACGAGGAGCGCCAGCTCCAGGCGCAAATGATAGACCTGCTGCAATTCCTCGATATCGACATCGGTGACGATCGTGCCGACGCCGTGGACGGATTGAACCAGACCCTCGGATTCGAGACGCGCCAGGACACGCCGGACCGGCGTGCGGCTGATCTCGAATTCCTGGGCAAGTTCTTCCTCGGACAGATGGCTTCCCGGCGCATAATCGAGCAGGCAGATGCGGTCGCGCAGTATCCGGTAAATGCGTTCAAATCGCTCCCGGGCCGAGAGCGGACGTGGCGGCGCGGCGGTCACGGCTGTGGGCGTGGCATCTGTCTCAAGCGTCATCCAGCCTCCAGGACAGCGTGCAGGAACTGCCGTGTCCGCTCGTTCTTGGGGGTGCCGAACAACTCGCCTGGCGGCCCTTGCTCGCAGATCTTGCCCGCGTGGAAAAAGCAGACACGATCGGAGAATTCCTTGGCAAATCCCATCTGGTGGGTGACCATCAGCATGGTGAGGTCATGCTCCTTACCAAGTTTTCGGATGACTTCAAGCACTTCGCCGACGAGTTCGGGGTCCAGGGCCGAGGTCACCTCGTCGAACAGCATGATCTTGGGCCGCATGGCGCAAGCGCGTGCGATGGCGACACGCTGCTGCTGACCACCGGAGAGCTGCGAGGGATAGTGGTCCTTCTTATCCGATAAGCCGACCATGTCGAGCAGTTCGGCGGCACGCGCCTCCGCATCGGCCCGCTTCATGCCGAGCACGGTTATCGGTGCCTCGATGCAGTTCTGCATCGCCGTCATGTGCGGGAACAGGTTGAACGACTGGAACACCATGCCGATCTTGGCGCGGATCCTGCGGATGTGGGCGAGATCGGCGGGAACAAGTTTGCCGTTCCTCTCCATATGGGTCAGCGGCTCGCCTTCAACCCAGATGACACCGTCATTGATCGTCTCCAGCGTCATCAGCATGCGCAGCACCGTCGTCTTGCCGGAGCCGGACGGGCCGATGATGGAGACCTTTTCGCCGCGTGCTATTTCCAGATTAAGCCCGTCGAGAACGGTTAACGTGCCGTAGCGTTTCGATACATTGTCGAAGCGAACCATCGGTTGTTCCGTCATCGCATGGTCCTCCGGTTGAGCAGGCCTTCGAGGGAGCGAATGAGCGCAGCAGAAACCAGGCTCATGGCAAGGAAAAACAGACCGACCAGCGTCATCGGCTCGGTGTAGCGGAAGGTTTCGGAGCCAATGATCTTGGCCGTCTGCATCAGCTCCAGCACGGCGATTGCGGACAGCAATGGCGTCTCCTTGAACAAGGCAACCAGATAGTTGCCGAGCGCCGGAACGATCGGCGGAATCGCCTGCGGAATGATGATGTCGCGGAACGTTGTCCAAGCCGAAAGATTAAGTGCGATCGAGGCTTCCCACTGGCCGCGAGGGATGTTGTCGAAACCGGCGCGATAGACCTCAGAGCAATAGGCGGCATAGTGGATGCCGATGGCCAGCACCCCGGCGGTGAAGGCGTCGAGCACGACACCGAATTTCGGAAAGACGAAATAGAGAAAGAATATCTGGATAAGCAGCGGGGTCGAACGGATCAGTTCGACCAGCACCGAAATTGTCCAGCCGGTCCACGGCACGGCGATACGGACGACGGCCAGCACCAGGCCAAGCGAGGCGGCAAGTGCAAAGCCGATCAGCGTCGCCTCGATGGAGACGATGGCCGCGCGGGCGAGCACCGGCAGGATTTCAAAAGCAAATGCCCAGTCCCAAATCATGCTGCCTTGCCTCGCGCCAGTCCGATCGATGCCCGCCTTTCGAGAAGCCGCATGCCGATGGTGAGAACCAGCGACATTGCCAGGTACATCAAAAGGACAAGTGTGAAGATCGGAATGGTCTTGAACGTATTCTGGTTCATTTGCTGCGCCTTGAAGGCGAGGTCGGAAAGCGTGATCAGCGAGACCAGCGCTGTCGATTTCAGAAGCTCAATGAACAGATTGCCCCAGGGCGGGATCATCGCCACAAAGGCCTGCGGCAGGATGATCCGGCGCAACATCTGTGGCCGGCTCATGTTCAATGCCGTACATGCCTCCCACTGGCCGCGAGCGACCGAAAGGATCGCACCACGCACGACCTCCGACCCGTAGGCACCGACGTTCAGGCCGAGTGCCAGGACTGCCACCACGAAAGCATTGATCGTGACGCCGAATTGCGGCAGCACGAAAAACAGCCAGAACAATTGTACCAATGCCGACGTTCCGCGGAAGATCTCGACATAGACCGTGGCCAGCCATCTGAGCGGCGCCGGGCCATACATCCGTGCAAGTGCTGCAAGCACGCCCATGACGATTGCGAGCAGGCTGCCGAGGACGGCGATCTCGATTGTCAGGACCGCGCCTTGCAGCAGCCCCGGCATGAACACTCGATAGCTTTCCTGTGTTGCCAACGCGCCGATCACGACGAGCGCGATGACCAGCATGGCAACGAGCGTACGGATACCCATGCGATTACCCCGGGGAAAAAGGGCGGCGCTTTCGCGCCGCCAGCAGTTGGGAACCTACTTGCCCGCGCAAAGCTCCGCGGTGGTCTTGTTGGGGAGGTAGTCCTTGCCGAAGCCGAGCGGCTCGACCAGCGCGATATGCTCCGGCGAACCGATGAACTTCTTCAGCTCGGCGTTGAACGCCTCCAGCAGATCTGTATCTTCCTTGCGGAAGCCGAAGCCGCCATGGCCTTTCACCGATTTGCCGGCAACCTCGCCGAAGGGCTTGGTCGATTCGACGCCGTCGGCTTTCTTGGCCATGTCGGCGATCGAAAGAGCGGTCAGCGCAGCAGCGTCGGCGCGGCCCGACTGGACGGCCGCGACCAGGCTGGACTGGTCGGGCAAGGCGACGATCTGCCCATCGGCGACGCCCGCGTCCTTGGCGTAACCGCCTTCGACCGCGCCGGCCATCACGGCGAGCTTGAGATCCGGATTTTCCTTGAAGCTGGAAAAGTCCTTCACGCCTTTCGGATTGCCTTTTGCGACCAGCATGGCCTGACCGATGCCGTAGGACGGCTCGGAGAAATTGATCTCGGCGCAGCGCTTCGGGTTGATGAACATGCCGGCGGCGATGATGTCGAAGCGGCCGGCCTTGAGACCCGGGATGAGCGAACCGAATTCGGTCAGCACACCGTCAACCTGCGGGATGCCCATCTTGGCGAGCACCGCCTTGGCGACTTCAGGAGCCTCGCCGGTCAGCTTGCCGTCAGGCGTGGCGTAACCGAACGGCGCCTCGTTGGCGAAACCGACGCGGATGTAGCCGTCCTTCTTGGCCCGTTCGAGGGTGGTTTCGGCGTGAGCGGATAGCGGCGTCAATGACGTCGCGGCGAGCGCGATGCAGGCAGCCGCTTTCACGACCATGCGGCGCGATATTGATGAATTGAGCATGCTTTTCTCCCATTGGACAACTGTGGATGGTTCCCAGGGCGCGGCCTTCTTCGAGGTCGACGCCTGCTTGATAAGACGTATACAACTGCCCTAGACATTTCGCAAGCAGAGATATAGAAACCATGAAAACTCGGCGATAATTCGTAGTTAGCCAACAAATTGACGTCGAGTTGTGCACAATTTGGCCTATTTGCCCATGTTGATCAAAGGGCAAGCGGCGTACCTGGAAGGCAGGATTTCGGTGGCGACCGCGAACGGGTTCGGGACATTCACGCAAGCGGAGTATGGGCAGCGTCTCGCCGGCGTGAAGACACGCATGCAAAAAGCCGGCTTCGATCTCATCGTCTGTCAGGATCCAGCCAACATGTGCTGGCTGACCGGCTATGATGGATGGTCGTTCTATGTTCCGCAGTGCGTCCTCGTCCATCTGGAGGAGGATCGGCCGATCTGGTTCGGCAGGGCGCAGGATGCCAAGAGCGCGCGCCTGACAACCGGCCTGCCGGAGACAAACATCGTGCCGTTCTCGGAGCGGCTGGTGCAGCAGCCCGTCGAACACCCCTATGACGAACTCGCCCGACTGATCCGGTCGCGCGGCTGGGAAAAGGCCAGTATCGGCGTCGAGATGGACGCGCATTATTACACTGCGCGCTGCCACGCCCACCTTGTCGAGGGACTGCCCGACGCGCACTTCGCCAACAACCACGATCTCGTCAACTGGGCGCGGCTGATCAAATCCGAAGCCGAGCTGGTGCTGATCCGCGAGGCGGGTGCGATCTGCACGCATGCCATGAACCGTGCCATCGAGAAAATGCGGCCCGGTGTGCCTCAGAACCACGCCATTGCGGAAATCTATCACGCGCAGATCATGGGCGTGCCCGGATCAGGCGGCGACTATGCCGCGATCTGTCCGCTGATGCCCGTTGGCGAGGGCACTAGCACGCCGCACCTGACGTGGTCCGACGCGCCGCTGCCGGACAGCGGCCTCGCCATTCTGGAGATCGCCGGCGTGCGCCGCCGCTACCATGCGGCGCTGACCCGGACGGTACATTTCGGCAAGCCGCCGCAAGCCATGCTCGACATGGCCAAGGCGATCGTCGAGGGCGTCGACGCTGGCCTCGAGAACGCGCGCCCCGGCAACACCGCCGAACAGGTGGAAGCCGCCTGGCAGGCAGTCCTGCGACGGAACGGGCTGAAGAAAGACAGCCGCGTCGGCTATCCGGTCGGGCTCGCATATCCGCCCGATTGGGGTGAACGCACCGCAAGCCTTCGTCCGGGCGATACTACCGAGATGCAGCCTGGGATGTGCTTCCATTTCATGGCCGGCGTCTGGCTCGACGATTTCGGCATCGCCATCTCGGAATCGTTCGTCGTCACGGAACGCGGCGGCGAACGCCTCTGCGATGTGGCGCGCGAACTCATCGTCATCGACTGACATAGGGGCCGGGAAACCGGCTGCCGAAAAGACTATGCCCGCCAGCAAGCCGGCAACAAGCATGAGGACGCCCGATGGATCGCAATCCTTTTTCCGAAGCCGAAATCGCAGGCCGCCTGGCAAAGGTCCGTACTGCACTGATTGAGCGTGAGCTCGACGCGGCAGTGTTTGCCTCGCCGGAGAACGTCTTCTATCTCACCGGGCTTGATCACTGGGGGTATTTTGCCCCTCACCTGCTGATTGTCCCGCTCCGAGGAAAACCTGTCCTGGTCACCCGCTCGATGGAGAAGGTGACGATCGAGAAGCAGGTGAAGGCAGCGGAATTCCGTGGCCATTCCGACAGCGAAACGGCGGCCGACCTTGCCGCGCGGGTGCTGGCAGAGCTCGGCCTATCCGGCAAGCGGATCGGCCTCGAATACTGGACAGCCGGCCTTAGCCATGGACTTGCCGTGGCACTCCAGATGAAAGCCGATGCAAAGTGGAGCGATGTCTCCGGTCTGATCGACAAAATGCGGCGGGTGAAAAGCGCCGAAGAACAGGCGCTGATGCGGCGGGCGGCACAAGTGACGGACGCCGCCGCCGGTGCCGCGATCGCTGCGATCTCCGATGGCGCTTCCGAACAGGAGGTCGCCGCCCAATGTGTTGCGGCAATGATCCGCGCCGGCGGTCATGCGCCGGGCTTCGGACCGTTCATCCGCCCGGCCGCGCGCCTGGGTGAAGAGCACACGACCTGGGGCGACGGGATCTACCGCAAGGGCGAGCCCGTCTTTGTCGAACTGTCCGGGTGCATCTCGCGCTACCACGCCCCGCTCGGCCGGCTCGTTCGCATAGGCCACATCAGCGATGAAGACGCCACAATGGCGGAGGTGACCGCCAAGGCGTTCAACGCGGTCGTCGAGGCGCTACGGCCGGGCGCCAAGGCGCGCGATGTCTACGCCGCCTGGCAGGCCGTCGCCGACGAGGCCGGTCTTTCCCACTATCGCCGCCATCACTGCGGTTACCTTGTCGGCGCCGGCCAGCCGCCGTCATGGACCGGCGGCAATTCGGTGACCGGCTTGCGACACGATTCCGACCTCGAGATCGAAACCGGGATGAGCTTCCACATCCTGTCGTGGCTGATGGGCACTGGTCGCGGCAATGACTTCGTCTCCAACACGGTGCTGTTGACCGATGCGGGCGCCGAAGTGCTTACCCGCACGCCGGCCGGCCCGATCGTTCGATAGGCCTGCACGAATGGCGCGCTACTCGGCATTTTCGGTTCTCCGCAACGCGCTGTCAGGCCAGAAGAACTGGCAACGAGCCTGGCGGGCCGCGGAGCCAAAATCGTCCTATGACGTGATCGTTATTGGCGGCGGCGGACACGGCCTCGCCACCGCCTTCTACCTCGCCGAGAACCACGGCGTCCGTGACGTCGCGGTGCTCGAAAAGGGTTATGTCGGCGGCGGCAATGTCGGCCGCAACACCACCGTCATCCGCTCCAACTACCTGCTCGACGGCAACACCCAGTTCTACGAATTCTCGATGAAGCTTTGGGAGGACATGTCTCAGGCGCTGAATTTCAACGTAATGTTCTCCCAGCGCGGTCAACTCGTCACCGCGCATTCGGCCGATCAGCTCGACGGTTTCAGCCACCGCGCCAACGTCATGCGGCTGAACGGCATCGACGCCGACATCCTCGATCGCGAAGACGTGCGCCGGCTGGTGCCCTATCTCGATTTTTCCGACACCGCCCGCTTCCCGATCCATGGCGCCATCTTTCAGGGCCGCGCGGGCACGGCACGCCACGACGCCGTCGCCTGGGGCTATGCGCGTGCCGCCGACAGCCATGGCGTCGACATCATCCAGAACTGCGAGGTGACAGGCTTTGTCCGTGACGGCGACAGCATCGTCGGCGTCGAAACGACGAAAGGCCGGATTGGCGCCGGCAAGGTCGGCCTCGCGGTCGCTGGCCACACGTCCGTGCTCGGCGCCAAGGCTGGGCTTGAACTGCCGATCGAAAGCCATGTGCTGCAAGCTTTCGTCACCGAGCCGCTGAAGCCGCTGGTAGATCACGTCGTGGCCTATGGCGCCGACCATTTCTACGTCAGCCAGTCCGACAAGGGCGGATTGGTCTTCGGCGGCAATCTCGACGGCTACAATTCATACGCCCAGCGCGGCAATCTCGGCGTCGTGCGCGAAGTGGCGGAGGCAGCGATTGCGCTGATGCCATGCATTTCGCGCGTCCGTCTGCTTCGCCATTGGGGCGGCGTCATGGACATGACCCCCGATGCCAGCCCGATCATCTGCCCGACGCCGATCGAGGGACTCTATCTCAACGGCGGCTGGTGCTATGGCGGCTTCAAGGCGACGCCGGCTTCCGGCTGGTGCTTCGCCCACACGATCGCCACCGGCAAACCGCATCCCTTGATCGCGGCCTACGGGCTCGATCGTTTCCGCACCGGCCACACGCTCGATGAGGCCGGCGCCGGCCCTTCCGCCTGGCTGCAATAGGAGGCGGGACAAAATGCTGCGCATCGAATGCCCCTGCTGCGGCCCGCGTGACCATGACGAGTTCCGCTATGGCGGCGATGCCTCGGTCAAGCGTCCGGCCCATGACGATCCCGATCCGGAGGCCTGGTACCGTTATGTCTATGTCAGGACAAACCCGGCCGGCCCGCACCGTGAATTCTGGCAGCACGTGACCGGTTGCCGGCAATGGCTGGTGGTCGAACGCGACACCCGCAACCATGCCATCGCAGCCGTCGACTTCGCCAGAAAATTGTGGGCCAGGAAATCAACTCTCAGGAAGTCACCGGAATGAGTTCAAACCGCAAACGGCTGTCGGTGGGTGCCCGCATCATTCGCGAGCAGCCGGTCGAGTTTACCTTCGACGGCCGCAAGCTGGCTGGATATCGCGGCGACACGCTTGCCTCCGCCCTGCTCGCCAATGGCGTCACGCTGGTCGGGCGCAGCTTCAAATATCATCGCCCGCGCGGCATTTTTTCCGCCGGCCCCGAAGAGCCGAATGCGCTGGTTACGCTCGGGACCGCCGGGAGGCGCGAGCCGAACCTGCCGGCGACCACACTGGAACTCGCCGACGGTATGGTCGTGGAGAGTCAGAACCGCTGGCCATCGCTTGCCTTCGACATGCAAAGCGTCAACGGACTGTTGGCACCGTTTCTGTCCGCCGGCTTCTACTACAAGACCTTCATGGGCCCGACGCACCGCGCCTGGATGTTCTACGAACATTTCATCCGCAAGGCGGCCGGCCTGGGCAGGGCCGGCACCGGCGCGGATCCCGACCACTACGAGGTTCGTCATGCCTTCGCCGATGTCGCCATCGTCGGCGGCGGCCCGGCGGGATTATCGGCGGCGCGGGCGGCCGCCGCGGCCGGCGCGCGGGTCGCGCTGATCGAGCAGGATTTCCTGCTTGGCGGCCAGCTTCTGGCTGAACCGTCCGACAGCGCAGCGGCCGCATGGCTGCGGCAGTCCGAGGCCGAGTTGGAGGGCTTTGAAACCATCAGGGTGATGAAGCGGACCACCGCTTTCGGCAGCTATGACGGCAATGTCCTTGGACTGGTCGAACAGCGCGATCCAACCAATCCGCAGCCGAATGGCGAGACACGGCAAACAGTCACCATGCTGCGCGCCCGCTCGATCGTTTTCGCCACCGGCGCCATCGAGCGGCCGATGGTGTTCTCGAACAACGACCGGCCCGGCGTCATGCTTGCCTCGGCCGCCCGGACCTATCTCAACCGTTTCGCCGTCCTGCCGGGCAAGAAAATCGTCGTCGCCACCACCAATGACGGTGCCTGGCGCACCGCCTTCGACTATGCCGCAGCCGGCGCGGAGGTGACGGTTGCCGATCTGCGCCCCGTCCCGCCCGCAGCACTTGCCGCAGAAGCCGCACGGCTCGGCGTGGTGGTGCGCGCCGCAACGCGCATCGTCGACCTGCATGGCGGCCATGCGATCAGGCGCGTAACGCTCAATGGTCCGGAGGGACAATCTTCGGCCGCCTGCGACCTGGTCTGCATCTCCGGCGGCTGGTCGCCAACCGTGCATCTCACCTCACACCTCGGTGTCAAACCCGTGTATCGCGACGACATTGATGGCTTCGTGCCGGGCGTCCTTTCAGCCAGCCAGTTCGGCGCCGGTGCAATGATAGGAGCCTATGCGACAGTCGCTGCCATCGAGGACGGCCATCGCGCCGGCATCGAAGCGGCAGCCTCCTGCGGCAAGTCGGCGCCGGTGCCCGCTCCATCGAAACTCGATCTCGGTGAGACCGGCTCGAGCGTCCTTCGCGAAGCCCTGCCCGCTGGACGTGGAAAAGCCTTCGTCGATTTCCAGATGGACGTGACGACCGGGGATATCGAGCTCGCCCATCGCGAGGGCTATGAATCGGTCGAGCACCTGAAACGCTACACCACGCTCGGCATGGGCACCGACCAGGGCAAGACCAGCAATTTTCCCGCACTTGCCGCGATGGCAGCGCTGCGCAACGCAACGATTCCTGAGACCGGCACCACAACCTTCCGCCCGCCCTATACGCCGGTTGCCATCGGGGCGCTTGCCGGGCGCGCCATCGGCCATCGTTTCAAGCCGATCCGCCGCACGCCGATGCACGATTGGCACATGGCGAACGGCGCCGAGATGCTCGAGGTCGGGCTCTGGATGAGGCCCTATTTCTACCGGCAGTCGGGACGTGACGTGAACGACGCCTATGTCGCCGAAATGCGGAATGTGCGCCAGGCCGCGGGGCTGATGGACATCTCCACGCTCGGCAAGATCGATGTCCAGGGCCCGGATGCGGCAATCTTCCTCGACCGCGTCTACGCCAACGGCTTTGCCAAACTGGCGGTAGGCCGCGCCCGCTACGGCATCATGCTGCGCGACGACGGTATCGTCTTCGACGACGGCACCACGACGCGGCTGGCGGAAAACCGGTTCTTCATGACGACCTCGACCGCCAGGGCCGCCGATGTGCTGTCGCGTCTCGAATTCCTGCTCGACACGGCCTGGCCGGATTTGCGTGTGGCCGTCACCTCGGTCAGCGATGAATGGGCGGCAATGTCGGTTGCCGGGCCTAACAGCCGCGCAATCCTCGGTGCCGCTTTTCCTGCCCTTGACGTTTCCGATGGGGCACTTCCGCACATGGGACTACTCGAAAGCGAGTGGGAGGGCCGTGGGCTCCGCATCTTGCGTCTCAGTTATTCCGGCGAGCGCGCTTACGAAATCTATGTCGGCGCCACTGCCGGTGAACAGCTCTGGAGCCGTCTGGTCGAAGCCGGCAGACTGCTCGGGCTGAAGCCCTACGGGGTCGAGGCGCTTGGCGCGCTGCGGGTCGAAAAGGGCCATGTCGCCGGACCGGAGATCGACGGGCGCACTACGCTCGACGATCTCGGCCTCGGCCGCATGGCGGGCAAGCGCAGCGGCTTCGTCGGCAACGTCCTGCGACGGCGCCCTGCCCTCCAGGCCCCCAACCGACAGCGCCTGGTCGGACTGGAATGCATTGAGGACGGAAAACGCCTGCGCGGCGGCGCCATCCTGTTCCTGCCGGATGAGAAACCCCATGGCCATGGGCGCGGTCGCGTCACCTCCGTCACTTTCAGCCCCGAACGCGGCCATTATGTCGGGCTGGCCCTGCTTGCCGGCGATGTCGCGGCAGAAGGAAGCGACGTCGTAGCGGTTTATCCGATGAAGGCCGAAACGGTTCGCGCCCGCGTTGTCTCGCCGGTATTCGTCGATCCACAAGGAGAACGGCTGCATGACTAGCTTGACCTCTTCTCGGGATTTCAGCCTGTCCGTGGCAGATTGTCCGCTTATCCAGATCGAGGGCTGGGACGCGACATTGACGCAATTCGAAAAGAGCGTCTCGGCGCCGCTGGGCAAGAGACTTCCCGCTTCGGTCGGAGAGACGGTTCGCCACAAGGGGCTTCTAATTATCCGCGTTGCACCTCGCCGCCTCTGGCTGGCTCTCGACGAAGGCACGCAACCGCCTGCCCTCGTCGTCGACCCCGATCTCGGCTGTTCCGTTCCCCTCGGGGAAGGTCGTGTTCGTTTGAAAATGGCTGGCCCTGATATCGCAAGTCTTCTGTCCGGCTGCATTGCCGTCGACTGGCACGCGCCGGCCGCCGCTCCGGGCCGCGCCGTGCTGACATCCTTCCATCACGTGTCCGTGCTCTTCCTGCGCACCGGGGAGACCGCGTGTGAACTTATCGTGCCGCGAAGTTTTGCCCGCAGCCTCTCGGATTGGATCGCCGACGGCTAGCCTGGCCGAGATCCGCCAATTCGAGGGCGCAGCTGAGGTCCGCCTAAGTGACGGCAAAGCTGCAACGGGCTACCAGGCCCTCGCCAGGCGCAAGCACCGACAGTCCATTCCATTTGTCGATCGAACCACGATTGTGGGCATCGACAGCATGACTGACCGGTTCAAAACAGAAGAAGTCGCTCTCGTCCGATAGCGAATAGACCAGGTAGAAATTCAAGGGCGATGAAGCTTCAATCCGCAGGCTGCAACTGTGCTCCGGCCACGATATGGTGGCGACGCCGCTCCAACCGGCAAACAGATTGTTTATCCATCCACTCGGCAATACGACTGGGGCGCCGAAATCCCAATCGGCATGGGTTTTGACATCCACAAATCGTTCGGGGAGATGGCTGGGCAGTTCGAGACAAACCTGCGAGGCCAGCGCATGAAGCGCGGTTCGTGCCGTTCTCGGGAACCACGGATGGATGCCAAGCCCGAACGGCAATCTGATCGATGCCTGATTGACGATGCGAAGCTTCAACTCGAGCCCCTGTCCGGCCAGCGCGTAGCTCACCTCGGCGCGATATCGGTATGGGCCGGGCCCGTTGCTGATGAGGGACAGCTTCGCGTTGTCCTGCGCTGCGCTGTCGACGTCCCACTCGCTGGAAAATCCGTTGCCGTGGATGGGAAATGGCTCGCCTGCAACATTGGCAGGCAGTTCGTGGAATTTGGAGTCGAATGTGAACCCGCCGCCCGAGATGCGATTCGACCACGGCAAAAGCAGGTTGCAGGCAAGGTCGAACGGGTTGCTGCTCCCGCCATCCGGCCATGGCCGGAAGAGCGGCACGCGCCCATAGTCCAGTCTCGCAAGGCCTGCCCCAAGCGATGGGACAATTTCAGCGGACAGGTCTCCGCTTCTGATCTTGATCGTCCGGACCATCAGTTTCGGACGGTGTCGGCCTTGGCAGCGGCGATCGGCTGTTGACGGCGGCCTTTGCGAGCCACTGCAAGAAGGTCGTTCGACGCGATCCCGATGAGCGCCTTCATCTGATCGTGAGCGTCGTCGGCCCTGCGCATCCTAATTGCCTCCAGCACGTCGCCATGCGCGCTGAGCGTCTGCTGGTAATTGGCGGTGGCCGATGTGGTCAAGCGGAAGGAGAAGCTGAGAGCGGCCGCGAGCATATTGCCGAGATTGGCGAACACCGGGTTGCGGCTGGCACGAAGAATGGCGGTATGAAACCTGACGTCGGCATCGAGACACGCAGCGAGATCGTCCTGCGGAGCAATGCGCATGGCTTCATAGGCCGCTTCGATGACTGCGAGATCGCCTGACGTCGCCATCTTGGCCGCAAGTTGGGCGGCAGCGGGTTCAATGACCAGTCGCGCCTCGATCAATCCGCGGACGAAATCGAGGTCGGGCTCGATATCGCGCATCCATTCCAGAACCTGTGCATCCAGCCTGTTCCATTCGCTCGACGCGCGCACACGCGTCCCGGCCCGCTTGCGTGCCTCGATCAGTCCTTTCGCCGAAAGCGTCAGAAGAGCATCGCGAAGTGCAGTGCGGCTCGCCCCGTAGATGACGCAAAGTTCGGCTTCCGTTGGCAGCACGGAATGCTGCGCGTAGGAACCGGCGAGGATGCGCTGTCCTAGATCGCGTGCGATGCGATCCTTGAGCGATGACGTGGTGCCATCCGCGGCAGGAATGTCCTGCTTGCCCTGGCCAGTCGAAGCGATCGCCGCGTCCATCGTCATGTCCTGTTCAAGTGGTACTCGGCAATTACCACAGCAAGTATCAGCAGCGAGCCCTTGGCAAGCAACTGATAGAAGGTTGGCACGGACGTCAGTATCATCCCGTTGTTGAGGACGCCAATGATGGCGACGCCCAGCAGCGCGCCGATGATCGTACCCTTCCCGCCCTGCAAGGCGCAGCCACCCAGCACGGCCGCTGTGATGGCCTCGAGTTCCAGACCTTGGGATCCGGATACGGGCTGCCCCGAGCCGGTACGGGCAGCCAACAGAATCCCGGCCAATCCGGCCGTCACTCCACTCATGATGTAGATGCCGACGCGGTAGCGGTTGATGTTGATGCCGGAGAAGCGCGCGACAACGGGATTGCCGCCCAGGGCATAGATGTTACGCCCAACGATCGAGCGGGCAAGGAAGAGATGGAACACGATCGCGGTCAGCAAAAGAATCCAGATCAGCAGAGGCAAGCCGAGGATTTTTCCGATCCCGATGAAGCGGAATGTGTCGCTGAAGATCGCGATCGATTGTCCATCGGACATGATGAATGCGATGCCGCGGAAGATCGCCATCGTACCGAGAGTCGCGATGACTGCGTTGACCCGCCCATAGGTGATGATGATGCCGTTCACGAGACCGGCAAGACCGCCCAGGACCAGGCCGGCAACAATGCCCACCGCGGGTGATCCGGTGGCCTGGATGGCCATTGCGGTCGATACTGTGGTCAGACCGACAATTGCGCCGACAGCGATATCGAGCCCTCCGGCGACAATAACCACGGTCTGGCTCATCGCCAGAACGCCCAGGATGGTAATACCTAGACCGATGTTCAGCAGGTTTCGGCTGGAGAAGAACACGTCGCCTCTCAGGATGCCGAAAATGAGCACGAGGATGGCGAGAACAACCAGAAGGCTTATGTTGTGAATGCCGATGCGCTCCGCGATGCGTAAGGACGCGCGCCTTTTGTCGGTTTGTGCTGTTGCTGTCCTGAGTTCAAGGCTATTCACTGAATTTGTCCTCCGAGCGATGGCACAGATTGCGGCATTGCGTGTTTCAGGATCGTGGCCTCGTCGATGTCGGGGCGGGAAAGTTCGGCGGTGATCCGGCCTCCAGCCATGACGAGCACCCTGTCGGCGAGCCCGATCAGTTCCGGCATTTCCGAGGAAATCAGGATTATGCCGATGCCGCTGGCGGCGAGTTCATCGACCAGGCGATAGATTTCCGCCTTGGCGCCGATGTCGATGCCGCGGGTCGGTTCGTCGAGGAGGAGAAGCATCGGCTGCCGCGCAAGCCAGCGCGCGAGAACGACCTTCTGTTGATTGCCGCCCGACAGTTTCGAAACCTGTTCGTCGAGGTTAGGCGCCTTGATCGACATCTTTGCTGCGAGCGGTGAGACAATCTCCAGCGCCTTGCGCCGGTTGAAGAAGCCGAAGGTCGATGTCCTGTCGGGCACGCAAAGCGAAGCGTTGTCAAGAATGCTGCGGAACAGCAGCAGGGCTTCGTGCTTGCGGTCTTCCGGGGCGAAGCCGATGCCCGCCACGATCGCTGCATGCGGGCTGTTAGAGCCAACGGGCACGCCATTCATCGTTATGGTTCCGCCGAGGCGCCGATCATAGCCGACGATCGCCTTCGCCAGTTCGGATCGGCCCGCCCCCATAAGGCCGGCGATGCCGAGCACCTCCCCGCGGCGGACCTTGAGGCTCACATCGGTGACGTGGTCGGTGGTCAGGCCCGTCACCTCCAGCAACGGTTGCCCCGATTGCCACGTCTCGCGCGTAAACAGATCGGCGATGTCGCGGCCCACCATGAGCTTGGCTATGGTCTGCTCGCTGGCACCGGCAGCGGGGGATTCGTCGACCAGCCGGCCGTCCCGTAAAACGACAATGCGGTCTGCTAGGTCGATGATCTCGTTCAGCCGGTGAGAGATGTAGACGATCGAAGTGCCCTCTTCGCGCAGCCGGCGGATTACTGAAAACAGACGGCGCGCTTCGTCGTCGGTCAGTGACGAGGTCGGCTCGTCGAATGCGATCAACTGGCCGCCGGCACGTATTGCGCGCATGATTTCGATCATCTGACGCTGCGCCCGACCGAGCGTGCTGCAGAGTTGCCGCGGCCGCATATCCTGTTGCATGCCGAAGGTCGCAAGCACCTTATCGGTCTGCTCCTCCAGCCTGTGCCAGTCGAGCAGGACGCCCGCCAGCCGCGGCAGTTCCCCAACGAAAATGTTCTCGGCCACGGTCAGGTTCGGAACGATCTCCGGCTCCTGATGGATGACGCGTATTCCCGCTCTATGGCTGTCGCGCGGTTCGCCGAAAACGATCGGCGTGGAACCGTGCCGCACAGTGCCGCTGTCAGGCCCGAACACGCCCTCGAGAATTCGCATCATCGTCGATTTGCCGGCCCCATTCTCGCCAACCAGGGCGAGCACCTCTCCCGGCCGAAAGGCAATCGAGACGTTGTCAAGCGCCTGCACGACGCCGAAGCGTTTCGATATCCTATCGAGCGAGAAGAAATCCGATTGCATCAAAGCTCACTCCCGAGGATCGATCCCGTGTCGGTGGCGTGTGCGCGCTGACAACTGCGGGCCCAAAAAGCGTCATGCGCCCTGCGGCGCATGACGCGTAGCCGGTTCAGCGGCAGAGCTTGGCTTTGTAGTCCGACGCAAAATTGTCGGCGGTGATGTATTCCGGGTCGGTGAAGGATTGAACCGGCAGCTTCGTTCCATCCTTGATCGAGGCCAAGAGAATCTTCACCGCAAGCGCGCCGTGATTTTCCGAGTTGAGCCACATCGTGCCACGGAATGCCGATGGCTTTCCTGATCCGAAGGCGTCGCAGGCGCGGCTCCCGTCGATGCCTATCCCCATGCCCTGGTCTGCGGTATAGCCGGCATTCTCCAGTGCTCGCGCACCACCCAGCACGCCATCATCGTTGCATGAGTAGAATATCCAGTTCGTGACGCTGGGATTGGCCGTCAATGTGGTGGTCATCACGTCGATGGCGTTGACCATCGTGTTGTCGTAGGGGACGCGCAGGATATTCCCAGGCTTGAAATCGGGCACCGCCTTCAAGAACGCTTCTTCCGCGCCCTTGTTGCGCTGCATGCAGGTATCCGCCTTGCGATCCTCGATCGAGGCGATGCGCACCTCTTTGCCCGCCCAGCCGTCGGCCTTGTAGAGCTTGGCGAGCTCTTCGCCCACCCGCGCACCGATGTTGTAGGCATTCATGCCGACATAGGGGACCTGGGTGCCATCCTGGTAGTAGATATCGTCGTCGACCGCCACCAAGGGAATTTTAGCGGCCTTTGCTTTCTCCGCGATGACTGGTCCCAGCGCCTTGTCGGGGACGACGATGGCGATGCCTTTCACACCATCGCCGACCATCGTATCGAAGGTCGTGATCGTCAAATTGGCGTCGAACTGGACGTTCTGCGACACGAACGCGGCCCCGGCCGCCTCAGCCGCTTTCCTGGCGCCACCAACTTCGGCGACAAACCATGGATGGTCACCCATTTTGTTGATGTAGCCGATCTTGATTTCGTCTGCGCTTGCTGCGCCACTCATCAGTCCGGCAGCCAGTACCGCAAATGTCGCCAAAGCCTTTGTTGTGGTTTTCATGAAGATCCTCCCTGAGAGCTCTTTGGTGATTGCTAGTCGTGGTAGAGAACCGAGCGCCCACCATCGATGGTGATCGTCTCGGCATTTATGAACGGCGCTTCGTCCGAAGCGAGGAAAACCGCCGTCATTGCAACCTCGTCCGGCCGGCCGATGCGCTTGGGCGGATGGAGGTCGTAGGCTCGCCGCTTCTCCTCGGCGGGGTTCGGGAACGTGTTCCAGTAGGCCTCCGCGATCGGCGTCTCGATATAGCCGGGCGCGATCGCGTTCACCCGGATTCCGCGTGCGGCGTATTCGATGGCCAGCGAACGGGTCAGGCCCAAAAGTGCATGCTTGGCGACCGGGTACGGGAACGTATGGGGAATGATCTGGAAGGCGTGACAGCTCGCTATGTTGACGATGGACCCCGAGCCCTTCGCCAACATCGTCGGCAAAACCGCCTTGGCGCAGAACCACGCGGCCTGGAGGTCGAGATTAAGGCAGCGCTCCCATTCCTCATCCGGCATCATCAATGGTTCGTAGAAGACGTTGGCACCGGCATTGTTGACCAGAATGTCGACGCCGCCATAGACCGTGATCGTCCGCGCGACCATGTTCGCGACCGCGGATGCGTCGGTGACGTCAGTCTCGACGAACAGAGCGTCCGCGCCTTGTGCCAGCAGTTCGTCGGCGATCGCTTTCCCGCTTGCCGCATTCAGTTCGGCAATAACGGTCTTTGCCCCATGCATCGCAAAGGCGCGGGCGGTGGCGGCACCAATGCCCTGGCCCGCTCCCGTGACGATTGCGATCTTTCCTTGCAGCCGGCCTGCCATCGCATTCACCAGTCGACCACGGTGCCGTCCGGCATGACGGCATTACGGGCATGCAGCACTTCCTGCTTGAAGGGGTGGCGCGCGATCACGTCCTCATTGACGGTAACGCCAAGGCCCGGCAGTTCGGGCAGATCCCAGCGGCCTGGTTTACGCTGAATTGGCCAGGTGACGACGTCGTCGTACCAGGCGACGGCACCGGACATCTCCTCCTGAATGACAACGTTCGGCGTCGATATGCCGAAATGAAGAGCAGCCACACCGGCGATCGGACCAAGCGGGTTGTGCGGCGCAAGGCCGATGCCTGCGGTTTCCGCCATGGCCGCGATCTTCTTCGTCTCGAGCAGACCGCCAGTGTGGCAAATATCAGGCTGGGCAATGTTGAAGGCGCGGGCTGCGATCGAGTGCGTAAATTCGCGACGTCCGATCAGCCGCTCGCCGGAGGCGATCGGCACGGCTGATCGCGCGGTGATATGCGCCAGTCCGGCAACATCTTCGGGTGGAACGGGCTCTTCCGCGAACATGATGCGGGCCGGCTCGATTGCGTTGAGATAATCCATCGCCGCGTTAACCGATGCAGGGCGTCCGTGGAAATCGACCATGATGTCGATATCCGGGCCCACCGCCTCGCGAAGCGAGCCAACCATATTGGCAACGGAGTCGACTGCCTTGGCGGGCGATACGTAGTGGGTGTAGGGAACGCAGACGACCTTGACCGCGTCATAGCCTGCTTGCGTCACGATGCGTCCGCGTTCCACGATCGCATCCGCGGATCCGGTCTCATAGACCGCCTTCATGTCCCCGAGGCCGAGATGCGTGTAGGTGCGCAGATAGTCGCGGACCTGGCCGCCCAGAAGGCGCCAGACGGGGACGCCCAATGACTTGCCCAGGATGTCCCAGAGCGCGATCTCGATGCCGCTGACGGCAGACATTCCCTCGACGCCAAGACGCCAAAAGCCGTGGCGCGTAAGTATCTGGTAACACTGCTCCACGTTGCGCGGATCTTGCCCGACGAGCAGGGCCTCAAGATCCTGAAGCGCCCCAACGACGGCTCGGGTCTTCCATTCCAGCGTCGCCTCACCCCAGCCAAACAGCCCGGGCTCGCCGGTTTCGACCCGAACGAAGACCCAGTTGCGCATTTCCGCATTGCAGACGCGCGCCTTGATGGCCGTGATTTTCATCGGTCCTCCCAGTCCTGCCGTCTTTTTTGAAGGCAATATGTATGATTTATTACCAATAATATGGACGAGTCAAGCGCAACGTCGATGTGGGACCAGGGCCGCACCTCGATGTTCAGCTCGCAAACATCATGTCCTCGCCGCCCATCCAGCGCAGGTATCGGCAGCTCACTCAGCTTGCCTGATCGTGGCGGCGAACGTCATTGCTGTCGCACCGACAATGCGCCGGCGGCGATGATCGACCGTGTCGGAGCCTTACTCGCATTCATGATGAAGCTCTATGATGACCAACAAGCGGGAACGACGAGACCCGCCCGCCTCATCGGCCGACAGGAAATATTGCGCTTATTTCGACGGTGACTGCGGCGAATCCGGTATTCGCAACCACTCGGCCAGGGGGCAGTGCGGCGAGCTCTGACGGAATGTCAGTAAGGTCAAGCGTTTCCTCGATTTCCCTTCGGACAAATTCGAGATGTAGGCCGTCCCCGCGCTTGGAAGCGGCTGGATGTAGCATCCGCAGAAACGGCAGCATGAGAATGACTCCTGATCTTCTGTTGGGGCGAGAGAATATGTTGCGTCTGATCTTACGCTCGCGGCCACCCTCGGCTTCAGACGAGGCCCTCACGATCCATTGCGATGCGCACGGCCGGTCGAGCAGCCATTCGGGCGCGGAGGGCTTGCAAAGGCGCGGGAACGGGGACGTGGAAGCGGGCCGCCCAAAGCAGCATCACGAAAAGATAAAAATCCGCGACGCTGGGTTTGTCGCCGAACAGATAGTCGGTCTTGAGCCCGTCAGCGAAGAACTCGAATTGGCTCGTAATCGTCGCGCTCGCCTTGGCCTTTTCAGCATCGCTGCTTTGGTGCCACATCGGCTTGAAGCTTCGATGTATTTCAGTCGAGACGTAGGTCAGCGCTTCGAGAACGCGCGTACGGCCCAAAGGCCCTTCCACTCCCAGTGCCGGGTATCGCGACGCGAGCCAATCGAGGACGGCGATGTTTTCCGTCAGCGTTTCGCCGCTATCCAGCACGAGGGCTGGAACATACCCCTTGCGCGTCACGGTGGTGAAATCATCCCCGGAGGCCGTCCGCTTGGTTTTGAGATTGACGGTTTCGCGCTCGAAGGATGCACCAGCCTCCTCCAGCGCGATGTGGTCGGCCAGGCTGCAGGCGAGAGGGCTGTAGTAGAGTTTCACCGCTTTTCCCTTTTCTGAACCCGATTGAATTGCGCAATTGGTCCTCGCCGGGCGGAAAACCTGCCACGCGAGACAACCGCTCCAGAAACTCGCATCTGGCGGAGACCACGACTACGACACCGACAGCTAGACGTGCCTATGCCGAGGTATGGTCGGGCTGAAGTTTGGGATCGCCGTGCGCAATGCCGGGGCATATCCCAGCTCAGTGACCAACGGTTGTCTGGAGGAATCCACGACCTTCCATGATGGCATCATCGCCAGCCCGGCCAGTCCTTCGCTCAGGAAATCCTAAACGAAAGTATTGGACGCACGTGCCGTTGGCACGATGGCTCACACCCGGCCACGGCCGGCATATTTGGGCGATATGAGCAGACTGGAAAGGCGAAAGCCATGGCCTGCTTTTGCTCGATTGCCACCAACGCGATGACGCAGCTTCCAGCAACAGGAGTCGCCACCATGGCCGACCTTTCCGAAACCTCCACAGCCGAGCACACATTGCGCGTCGAAGCGCCCGCCGCGATCGAGGTCGACGTCTCATCGCTGACGCCGGGAACGTCGCTGATCGTCGACTGGCATGGCAAGCCGGTGGTCGTACGCAACCGCTCCGAAAAAGAGAGGAAGGACGCCGAGGCGGTCAGTCTCCCCGAGCTCAAGGATCCAATTGCCCGCAACGCCAACCTGCCGGCCGACGCGCCGGCAACCGACGCCAACCGGACTATTGCGGGCAAGGAGGCCTGGCTGGTGATGATCCAGGTCTGCACCCATCTCGGCTGCATCCCGCATGGTCAGGAAGGCGATTTCGGCGGCTGGTTCTGCTCCTGCCATGGTTCGCAATACGACACCGCCGGCCGCATCCGGAAGGGGCCGGCGCCGGAGAACATGGCGGTACCAGTGTTCCAATTCGTTTCCGACACCAAGATCCGTATCGGCTGAGGCAGGGGCATTTCGATGAGCGGCGACAAATACTCGACCTATACGCCTAAAACCAGAATCGAACGTTGGCTCGACGCCCGCCTGCCGCTGCCGCGGCTGGTCTATGACAGCTTCATCGTCTATCCCGTCCCGCGCAACCTGAACTACGCCTATACGTTCGGCGGCATTCTCACGATCATGCTGGTTTCACAGATCCTGACCGGCATCGTGCTGGCGATGCATTACGCTCCTGATACGGGGCTGGCCTTCAATTCGGTCGAGAAGATCATGCGCGACGTGAATTCGGGCTGGCTGCTGCGCTATCTCCATTCCAACGGCGCGTCGTTCTTCTTCATTGCCGTCTACATCCATATCTGCCGCGCGCTCTACTATGGTTCGTACAAGGCGCCGCGTGAACTGCTGTGGGTGCTCGGTTGCACCAACCTCCTGCTGATGATGGCGACGGCCTTCATGGGCTACGTGCTGCCTTGGGGACAGATGTCGTTCTGGGGCGCTACTGTCATCACCAACTTCTTCACGGCCATTCCGCTGGTTGGCGACTGGCTCCAGCAGCTTTTGCTCGGCGGCTTCGCGGTCGACAATCCGACGCTGAACCGCTTCTTTGCGCTGCATTACCTGCTGCCATTTGTGCTTGCGGGCGTGGTGACCTTGCATATCTGGGCGCTTCACGTCGTCGGCCAGAACAATCCGACCGGCATCGAGGTCAAATCGAAAACCGATGTCGTGGACTTCACGCCCTATGCGACCGTCAAAGATGCCTTCGGCATCCTCGTGTTCCTGTTCTTCTTCGCCTACTTCGTCTTCTACTTGCCGAACTATCTCGGGCATCCCGACAACAATAGCATCGCCAATCCGCTGAAGACGCCGGCCCACATCGTGCCGGAATGGTACTTCCTGCCGTTCTACGCGATCCTGCGGGCCATCACGTTCAATATCGGGCCGATCGATTCCAAGCTCGGCGGCGTGCTCGCGATGTTCGGCTCGATCGCGGTGCTGTTCCTGGTGCCGTGGCTCGACACCTCGAAGGTGCGCTCGGCAGTCTATCGCCCCTGGTACAGGGTGCTCTTCTGGCTGTTCGTTGCCAATGCCCTCTTTCTCGGCTGGCTCGGCTCCCGGCCGGCGGAAGGCGCATACGTCGTGATGTCCCAACTGGCGACGCTTTACTATTTCGCGTTCTTCATCATCGCCATGCCGGTGCTCGGGCTGATCGAAAAGCCGCGACGGCTGCCGAATTCGATCACCGAAGCAGTGCTCGAAAAAGGCAAGGCCAGGGGCAGAGGCCCGATCGCCGGGCCGGAGACCAAACGTTGAACTGGGCATTGCGGTGATTGTTCATGAACTGGTGGAACTCTCCTCTGGTCTACATCGTGTTGCTCGGCCTCGCCGGGATCGTCGTTTGGTCTCTCATCCCCAGACGCTTCGCCAATGCGAAGCTGGTCGTCCAACTCGCCTTTTTCGTCGCGATGTCGGCCATGGTTCTCCACCTGCGCGTCGTGCCGTACGAGGCCGCAGGGGACAACGAGACAACCGGAGGAGCGATCCTCATCGGCTCGGTCAAGCTGCTCTGGTGGGTTCACCTTGCCTGGGCGCTGATCGGATTTGTCCGTATCTATCTCGTCTTTGAGCGAAAGCCGCGCGAGGCACGTCTCCTGCAGGACGTCGTGGTCGGCATCGTCTATGCTGGAATGTTCCTGTCGATCCTGGCGTTCGTCTTTGCAGTGCCGGTCGGAACGCTCATTGCCACGTCGGGCGTGTTTGCCGTCATCCTGGGACTGGCGCTCCAGAATACGCTTGGTGACGTATTCTCGGGGATCGCGCTTAACCTCGGCCGCCCTTACGTGCTTGGAAACTGGATCATTCTGGGCGACGGAACCGAAGGCCGCGTTGTCGAGACCAACTGGCGGTCGACCCAACTCCTGACCCCGACCCACAATGTCGTCGCGCTGCCAAACAGCCTTCTCGCCAAGATCGGGGTAACAAATTTAAGTGGTCCGGACGAGAGCCATGGACTTGCCGTCACCGTCAAGGTGGCGCCAACGAAGACGCCGGCGATCATCGTAGATCTCATGCGCACTGTCTTGCTGAGCTGCAATTCAATCCTCCAGGACCCTTCGCCTTCGGTTACCATCAGAAGCCTGGATGCCGCAGCTATCGAGATCGAGTTGTCGTTTCGCGTCGCAAGTATTGACCAGCGAAGTGCCGCTCGGAACGACATCTTCGATCTCATTTATCGCCATTCAAAGTCGACCGGCATGCTGCTGGCGCAGCCACTTTCGGGCTCGATTGCCATGACCAACCGGCCGAGCGACGAGACGGCAGCCTCGCAAGGCTTCACCCCGATCGAGCTTATCAATTCCATACCGGTGTTCTCGGCACTGACGGGTACCGAGCAGGAGTCGCTCGCCAAAGCGGCCTCGGTTCACACCTACCATAAGGGCGAGATCATCGCACGACAGGGAGAGATGCTGCCGTCGCTCATGATCGTACGGACGGGCGTCATCGTCCGGCAAATTGGCGAGGACGACGATCAACTGCAGGAGATCGGCCGGCTTGCACCTGGCGATTTCTTCGGCGAGACCGGCTTGCTCGCCGGCATTGGCGAGATGTCGAGTTTGCGGGCAATGACCCCTGTCACGGTTTACGAGATAGACCAGGAAAGCTTTGCACCGCTGCTGCACGACCGGCCCGAAATGGCCGAAGATCTTGCCGCGATCCTGTCGATGAGGGTGTCGGCTTCTAATGAAAGCGGCATCGCGGGACAGCATCACACGAGCTCCAAATTCGCGCTCCTCAAAGCCATTCAGACGGTCTTTCGAGCCGCTCCGTTCAAGCGCGTTCGAGCACCTGGCTGACAAGGCATGCAGAAGGACAGAGATCCATGACCATCCGCCAAAGCGATATCACAGGCATCGATCCAGCCGGCTATCCTTGATTTTGCGGACGGACTGAAGGTAGGGCGCGTATTGCCCTCCTCGAATCGCCTCATGATCGGGCCCTTCGTCCTGTTCGACCATTTCGGCCCCGCTATATTCGACGCAGGTCACGGTTTCGAAATGGCACCGCATGATAAGGCAGCGGATGGTGACCTCTGCGCCGCGACGGCTTTACGCCGCTGGCACGAGCAGACCACTACGACATCAAGTAGAGATCGTTCATCGTTTCCTCGTCGAGCAAACCGTCGAACCAGACGTCGAAGATTGTCTCGAGCAGAAACTCGTCGTTGCTTGCTTCGGAAAACAGCGTGAGGGACGCGTGCAACTTCTTCGCATCAACCTCACCGAAGACAGCGCGAGCGCTCAGGCCGGAGAGCCGTTGCAGGGTGCCAACGCATTCCCGATAACGGCGTCCGAGGATCGGAAATGAGAGATAGGCGCTGGCTTCGTCGAGCGATGTGATTGCATATGGCTCAGGCGCTGCACCACTTTGCCTTGTGGCCAACCTTGGGAAAATGAACTCCATGTAGGGAGTGCACATCATCCCTCGACGTAGAATGGCCAGCGCGTCGTCGTAGACCGGATCCTGTGCGCTGACGAACCTCTGCAAATCATACTCGTCAGGCATTTGGATAGATCCTTGGGAAACCCTCAACATTCGTGCCCATGACTAGCCGCCGACGACATCTGCATAGTCCGGGTGCTTGGCGAAAAAGCGGCTCATGAAGGGACATTTCAAGATCGCTTTACGGCCGGTTTTGCGGAGCAGTTCGAAGGTCCCTTGGGCCAATTGCGACGCGATCCCCTGTCCGGAAAATTCCGACAGGACTTCGGTGTGTATCAGCGCAACCTTCCCGCCCTCGAGCCGATAATAGGCCGCCGCAAACCTATCGCCGGCGATCGGCAGCTCGAAACGATGCTGTTGGACGTTTTCGACGACTTGTGCATCCATCTTTATCTCTCGATTGTATGTCACGTTTATCACCGGAGGCAGATTGGCGGGGCCGCTATCGCATCGCAGGCAACCGCAGAGTGACGGTCGTGCCTGCCCCAAGTGTGCTCTGAATATCGATGCTTCCGCCTGATTGCTCGGCAAAGTGCTTCACCATCGGCAATCCGACGCCGCCGAGGCCTTCGCTTTTGGTGGTGAAGAACGGATCGAAGGCGCAGACCATCGTCTCGCTGGTCATCCCGATACCGTTGTCCGCGACACGGATATCTACCTGACTGGCGGCGGAGTTTTCAGAGGCCAAGCCGGCATCGATCGAGATGAAACCGCCGTCAGGCATTGCATCGCGCGCGTTGAACAGAAGATTCAGAACCGCATTTTGCAATCCAAAGCGATCGCATCGCACCAAAGGCAGGTCGGACCCGACCCGAAGCTCAAGACCGAAATTGGCGTCCAAGGCGCTCCGTACGAGGGTTTCGATCTCAGCCAGGCAAGCACCTACGTTTGTGTATTCGATTTCAGCGTGGCTCTCTCGGGCCAGGCTGATGGTTTGCCGGACAAGGCCACCAGCCCGCTCCAAAGCCGTTTTGGCGCCGGCAATTACAGGCCCAAGTGCCGGAGCCGCTTGGATGTTCGGATCGCGGGCCAGGTGGTTCAACGCCGACGAGGCGACCTGAATGAGATTGCCCAGGTCATGGACGATGCCGACCGTCGACATTTGCACGGACATACCACTGCCAGGGCCATCGGGCGGGCCGTCGAAGACATCTTCCTTTATGTCCGGACGAAACATTTCATTCCCCGCTGGCTAAGTCGTCACCTATTTGCTCCAATACGCTATAATTTACGACCTTTATTTTCTACTATATCTAAGAAGACGCCGATGCATACTTCCGTATATTCAATCGCGAGACCATGCTCTATTGATAGCCGATCCCGCTGATGTAGTTGGCAAGCAGCCGTTCCTGCAGTTCCTCTTGTTTAAAGAGCGCCTTCATCGCATCACGGATATCGAGGACGCCTAGCGGTTTCGAGTCAGCCCCGAGCACCGGCACATTCTGCAGGCCTTGCGCGGCCATGGTCTGCCAGACTGAATGAAGATCATCATCGGGACCACAGGACACGATGGACCGGCTCATCAATGCCGCAATCGCCGCTTCTGTTGACCCTGAATTGGCCAGATGGCGGACAAGGTCGGACTTGCTCAGCACGCCTGCCGCCTCCCCACTGCC
Source organism: Mesorhizobium sp. M0174 (assembly GCF_040322275.1). Taxonomy (NCBI): domain Bacteria; kingdom Pseudomonadati; phylum Pseudomonadota; class Alphaproteobacteria; order Hyphomicrobiales; family Phyllobacteriaceae; genus Mesorhizobium; species Mesorhizobium sp. M0174. The sequence goes on along the minus strand of NZ_JAMYTB010000002.1, from coordinate 407,497 downwards.
GTGACACACCACGACCAGGCCTATTGCGGGCCTGGAAAGTGAGAGTGCCGCACTGCGGAGTGGAGCGTCGACATCGACCACCATGAGACGGGCCGATATTACTGGATGCAGACTGTCAATGCGCATGACGCCCTCCTGAGAGCGCCTCGCGGCCGTGGCCGGGAGGCTGAGATCGGTTCCAGTGTTGGTCGCCGAGCTCGGCGACTTTGCCCGGCCGCTCAGAATGGCTCACAAACAACCGCCATTCTGACCCATTCCAAAGATTAGCTCAGCGCTGCTTTGCTCAGGCCAAACTTCGCATCGCCCGAGCCCGGGACGGGTTTGAAGCCGATGTTCAGACGGTTCCAAGAGTTGACCGCCATGACAACGAAGGTCAGATCGGAGATTTCCTTCTCGGAAAGCTGCGACCTGACCCGATCGTAGATCTCGTCCGGGACACCCTGCTCGGGCAACTTCGTCAAGACTTCCGTCCATGCCAAGGCTGCACGCTCGCGAGGAACGAACAAGGTCGAATCCCGCCAGGCTGCCAGGTGGTAAAGGCGCAGTTCGCGCTCGCCATGAATCTTCGCCTGTTTGACGTGCATATCGAGGCAGAAGGTGCACCCGTTCATCTGCGCGGCTCGGACGGCAACAATATCCCGGATTGGCTCTTCGATCGACCCCTCTCGCGTCGCACCAAGAAATTCAATAAATTTCTTCAGAAGTTCGGGCGACTGCTCAGCATAACTCGCGCGTTGGGCGGCGGCTTTTCCTTTCGGAGCGACCGGTGACGCTTCAATATTCATTACTTTATCTCCTTGAGGTGTTTGCAATCCATTGCAGCGTAAGGATGATCGGTGAGCCAAATTGTTACTATCGTGCCCGATGATATGTATTGCCATTCAATAGGTCGGCGCGCCTAAACCGAAGTATAGGAAGCGGTGGAACGCTGCCCTCGGCAATTCGCTTTGCCGCAGGCATGCGACAGGCGCACAGCGTTTGGGTCACTTGAAGGGCGAGGCTGAACCGACCGGTGTCGATTGAACCTGGATCGAAACTGCGTTCACGCTTCGAAGGGAGCGTTCATCACAAGATCAACTGCCGAAGTCGCCTTGTAGCCTGAAACAAAGCGCTCGCCGAAGTCCCGGGCAAAGTTGTCGTAGGTGGTTTCCGGCCTGACCTCGGCGATATGGCAAAAGCATCGCGTCATCCGCCGCTTCATCCCGAGGCGCGGAAATTCGCCAACGATCTTTGCAATCTCGGCTGACGAAACGAGGCTGTATTGCAAGCCGACGACATCGAGGCAGATGCCGGCTGTGCACAGCGCCACCTCAGCCTCCTTGTAGAGGCCGATCGACGGCGTCGAGTTGAGGGCGACGCTGTCCCAGATCAATTGGGCGCGCCGCTCGTCGAAGCCGCCTTCCCGAACGAAGGTGCGGGCAAGATCGGCGCCTTCCACTTCGAAACGGCGCGGCCCGGCGAAGTCCTCATTGAGCGTGACGTCATGCAACAGGGTTGCAACGGCAACAACCTCCGCGTCGTGCTGGATATTCTGAATCTGTCCGATCCGGGCCGCGAAAAGCCAGGATCGGACAACGTGGTTGAACAGGTAGGGCTCACATCGCTGGCGGGCATGTTCGATCGCTCGGCCAACAAGCGGTGTATCGGGGACCGAAATCCCTGCAAGTGTGCGGCTGGCGATCGAATTCATGTCACTGACCGTCCTTTCGCATACGATGGTCCGGGGGCCGCGATTTCATTTCGCGTTCGTCGTCAGTTCCGTCTCGCTGGTGTCAACGACGAAAATAGCAAGCAGACGAGCGCCTTCCGTCTTGCTGGCGTTTTCGCTGACGGCATGACGGTCGCCCGGGAATTCGGAGAAACTCTCGCCGGCGCGATAAGTCTTCACCGGCCCATCGTTGACCTGGCTTCGGATCGCCCCCTCCAGAACCGTGGCATAGATGAACGCGGATTTGGGATGGGTATGGGCCGGCGACGTACCCCCCGGCGCGTACTCGACGAGCACGGCCTTCATGCTCTTGCCGGGCACGTTTGGAAGGGCCTGGTCGTAGACAAGCTTCACGCTGGCGGCGTCATTGGCCATTGCTGCGGTGACGGAAGCGGCGGTGAGCGCGGCGCAGAGAAGTGTTCTGATCATGTCTGGTCTCCTTATTGTGAGAATGGCCTATCCGGTGATTGCTTATTTCGGTGGCGTGTATCGGCTGAGCCAATCATCGAAACGCACGGCGCCGATGCGCGCATTCTCGCCGGGCACCAGCGTTCGGTCGTCGATTGCCACTTGGCCGTAGTAGAGCGCGCCGGGATCCGGGACGACTTTGCGCGGGTCGTTGGTGGCCTTCAGGAAGCGCTCGACAAGTTCGCTCATGCGAACACGCTCCGGGCCGGCAATTTCGATCATGCCGTTCAACGGCGCGGCAAGCGCGACGTCCGCCATCGCATCGGCAACATTATCAGCCGCCATGGGTTGGAAGTAGGCCGGCGACATATGAATGGTATCCCCGACGGCGCCCGTGTTTGCGATGGCGGCGGTGAATTCGAAGAACTGAGTGGCGTGAACGATGGTGTAAGGAATTCCTGATTCCCTGATCAGCTTTTCCTGAAGCAACTTGCCGCGGAAATAGCCCATGCCCTGCAGCCGGTCGGTACCGACGACCGACAGCGCCACGTGATGACGGACGCCGGCGGCCGTTTCGGCGGCAAAAAGATTACGCCCGGATGCCCCGAAGAACTCCAGGGCAGCCTTTTCCTCGAACGACGGCGAGTTCGCCAGGTCGACGACGACCTGCGCACCGGCAAGCGCGGCCGCCAGACCCTCTCCCGTAACGGTGTTGACGCCCGAATTCGGCGACGCCGCAAGCACGTCGTGTCCTTTATTTCGCAGCCTCTCCACGGTCTTTGAACCGATCAGCCCGGTTCCGCCGATGACGACGATCTTCATGTCTGGTCTCCTGGTGTTGCGTGTTTATTTTCGTTGCTCGATCGGATGCAGGCGCTTCCAGCCTGCTACTGACTGACCGATGCAGCAGCATCCTCGATGAGTGACGTGACCTCGTCGGGATGCGAAACCATGAGCGCGTGGGACGCACCCTCGATGACGACGGTCTTTACCGCGTGCGCACGCTTGGCCATGAAGCTCATGACGGCTGCCGGGATGTTGCGGTCATCCGAGCCGTAGATCATGTAGGACGGCAGCGTCTTCCATGAGGCGACGCCCGAGGTTTCAGCCAGAGCCGCCTGCGCAACAGGACGTTGAGTGGCAGCCATCAGCAAAGTCTGCTCTTGCGGAACGTCGGCGGCGAACTGGGCGCGGAACTTGGCCGGCTCGATGAAGAGGTCTTGCCCGCCGTCCGGCAACGCTACCGGAGCAAGCGCGCTCCCCAAGGTGCTGCCGGGAAACATGCTGGACAACGTAAGGCTCGATTCGCCGGTATCCGGCGCGAAACCCGCCACGTAGACCAACGCCTTTACGTTGGGATTGCCATTGGCGGCCTCGGTGATGACAGGCCCGCCGTAGGAATGCCCCACCAGCACGACCGGCCCGGAAACCGACCGGACGATGGCTGAGACTGCTTTCGCATCGCTGGCAACGCCGCGGAGCGGATTAGCTGCGGCTATCGCTACATAACCGTCTTTACTGAGCTTGGTGATGACTGCGTCCCAGCTCGACGATTCCGCGAAGGCGCCGTGCACCAGTACGATCGTCGGCTTGGGCTGAGAATTGGCGGCCTGCGCCATCCCGCCGCCCGACGCGGCCAGCGCTGCGGTGAGCGCCAGGGCTCGAGTTATGTTTCGCATTTGCTTTCTCCCGTGTGGCCTGTGGTGACCAATGCTCAAGAGAATGCGCCGACGCTGCCCGCCAACCTATTGTGCGGAAGGGTCTGTCATACAATGCCAAGGTGCAGGGTAGGTCACCGGGGAGATCAGGTGCCCTGCAGCATAATTGAGGTATCTATGCCGGGTGTGCATTGTCGGCGGACGCCGGAACAGACACTGAGGGCGCGCGGCCGGAGAGCTGTGTTTGCAAGACGCCGCTGCCGCCGTGGCGAGACCTGGCGATCCGACTTCTCTTGCGCGTCGATCCCTGCAATGCGACTTGCTATTTACGTGGCTCAATTTGCGCCACGTCGACAAAACGTGTCGCCTCCGACCTATTTGGCGCGAGTCGTGCGGCAGCTTCCCAAAAAATTTTCGTGAGGAAGACCGATTGCTCAGCCGATAACCGGCAGTCTATTGGCGCGATCTCGCAGTCATGGCTCAGAGCACTGCCATCCCGCCATCCACCCGCAGATTGATGCCCGTGACGAAACTGCTCGCGTCCGAGGCAAGGAACAGAGCAGCTTTTGCCAGCTCTTCCGGCTGCCCCATCCGGCCCAGGGGTATTGCCTCCGCCATCGCCTTTTCAAACAGCCCGCGCTGCTCAAACGGTATACCTAGCTTATCGAGAATAGCCGTATCCACCGGACCTGGGCTGAGCACGTTGACCCGGATGCCGCGAGACTTCAGTTCGATCGCCCAAGCGCGCGCAAAGGCATTTATGGCCGCCTTCGAGCCCGCGTATACAGCATGACCATCCAGGACCTTCTCGCTGGCGAGCGAGCCTGTGAGGATGATTGCGCCGCCGTTCCGCATGATCGGAATCAGCTTCTGGACGCCGAAGAAGACGCCTCGCGTGTTAACGGCAAATTGCGCATCATATTCTGCCTCGGAGACGTCGGCCGAGTGCGTGATGGTGTTTATGCCGGCGTTCGCCATATAGATGTCGAGCGCCGCGAACCTCTGGCGGATCTGCTGCGCTACCTCGTCATGGTGCGACACGTCGGCCACATTTCCCTGAATGCCCAGCGCGCCTGCCCCGATCTGTGCGACCGCTTCCTCGACCGCCTGCCGCCGGCGGCCGGTAATGACGACTTGCGCGCCCTCGGCCGCAAAGATTTTAGCAGCCGATAGTCCGATCCCGCTGTTTCCGCCGGTGACCACCGCGATCTTACCTGAGAGTGCGCCCATGTCGTTCCTGCCTTCGAAAAATTGTGCCGGTGCTGCTGCGATGGTCGCAACTGCTGGCCAAGAAAATTTCACGCCGAATTGAGACCGCCAAAATGAGCGGCAATCGCAAACGGCTACCGATTGATAAACTCCCGGCGATTAGCCAGTTTGACGTCATCGAGAGCGCTTTGGCCTTCAAGGCGCGGCGGCGACCCCCGACAGCGCGACGTAGTGTCGAACGCCAGCGATCGCCTCCGCGCTGCACAGGCGCAGTTGCCCGAATGGCAGCCCTGTCGCAGCATATGTTTGCCGCCTTTGCCAGCGCTCTAACTCGATGGCGCAGTGGTTCGGTTCCACAATCCGGGACATGAGCCGACAGACCGGCATTCAGGCCACCGCTCGGCTATGCGAGCGCACAAGGTTTGACCTGGCGCGCCACCTGAAATGCTGTTCAGGGCGCGCGAAATATTGCCAAAGGTGGTCATCGGCGGCTCCAAGGAAGTGCGGACAACATGCGGTCGTGTCTGAGGGCGTACTATCCTTTGATGAAGGCGAGCAGGTCAGCATTGACCTGATCCTGGTGTGTGGCCGTGATCCCGTGGGGCGCGCCGGGGTAATAGATATCCTTTGCGCCTTTGATCAATCGGGCCGACTTGACTGCCGAGTCCTTGACGGGGACGATCTGGTCGTCCTCGCCATGCAGGACCAGGGTTGGTACGTCGAACTTTTTGAGGTCCTCGGTAAAATCGGTCTCGGAGAACGCCTTGACGCTTTCGTACGCGTTGACGAGACCCGCCTGCATGCTCCAGAGCCAGAACTGATCCAGAGTCCCCTGGGAAACCTTGGCGCCCGGCCTGTTCGCGCCATAAAACAACGGTGCGAGGTCGCGGTAGTACTGCGAACGATCCTTGACGAGGCCAGCCCTTATGCCGTCGAATACCTCGATCGGCAGGCCTTCCGGATTGGCCGGCGTCTTCACCATGATCGGCGGAACAGCGGCGATAAGAACAGCCTTGGCCACCCGCTTCGTCCCGTGCCGTCCGATATAGCGAGCAACCTCGCCTCCTCCGGTGGAATGGCCGACCAGCGTGGCGTCCCGGAGATCCAGCGCCTCGATCACGGCTGCAAGATCGTCCGCATAGCCGTTCATGTCGTTGCCGGACGTCGCCTGGCTCGATCGGCCGTGGCCGCGCCGGTCATGCGCGACGACGCGAAAGCCGTTATGGGCAAGAAAGAGCATCTGGCCGTCCCAGGCGTCGGAATTCAGCGGCCAGCCGTGCGAAAATGTGACGACAGGACCCTTGCCCCAATCCTTGTAGTAGATTTCGGTGCCGTCCTTGGTCGTGATGGTGCTCATCGTCTTGGTTCCTTTGATTGAGGGGGAAGAGGAAAGCGTTTGTTTTCGGCTCGTTGCCGAAGCAGCGCGGGGCAGTCCGTTGGCTACCGTAGAGATCAGGCCTGCCAACAAGACATCGCGGCGAGATCCGCCGACGGAGAAAAGTCCGTCTTTGTTCATCATGTCCATCCATGTGCTCTGAACATCCTGCTCACCATCACGACCGTCGAGTCGGCCTGTGCGGTCGCGTTCGGGGAGGAGCGAGCGAGGAGCGGTAGAAACGCGACGGTCGTGATGGCTTGCGAGGAACAGGATGCACCGATCCGGGCCGCGAACCTATTCTACCGAAGCATCTGTCATACGATGCCAAGGTGCAGGGCAGGCACGCCGAGGATAGGGGCGGGCCAAGGCAAGCTCTTATAGACACACGTCAATTTAGGCTTGGGTAGCGGCGCGGGGACCGCCGCGGCATGGCCGGCGTCAGTTGTTGTTGCATGGAATGTTGCGAGTTTGTCGGTCAGGCTGGGCCGCCAAGGAGCGCCGCTCAATGGTAACCGATGTTGGCGCGGGCCTTGCCGCGAAACACCCAACAGGACCACCGATGTACATCAGGATCACCCGCACCAGCACGAGCGTACCGACAGCAGGAAGGCCTGGGCGCGCAGAGGTAGCAATTTCCCGCAGCCTGAAGCAGCCGGGCGCGCCGGGCGATCCTATTGGATGGGGCATGGATGGGCTTGTGCCAAATTCTAGGCCTGGCGCATCGGCGCGGGCAGCGTTTCCCATGTCCTGATCAGCTCACCGATGGAAGCGGCCTCCATCTTGCGCATGACATTGCCGCGATGCAGCTTGACCGTCACTTCACTGATGCCGAGGTCGAAGGCGATCTGCTTGTTGAGGCGTCCGCGCGCCACTTCTCGCAGAACCTCGCGCTCGCGCGGCGTCAGCGTCTCGACCCGCTCTACATTGCGCTTGACGATCACCGCATCCGCCCGCCGCTTGGCGTCCACCGCAATGCCCGTGATCACCGCGTCAAGCAGGGTCTGATCCCGCACCGGCTTGGTGAGAAAGTCCACGGCGCCGGCCTTCATCGCTTGGACAGTCATCGGGATATCGCCATGTCCGGTCAGGAAGATGATGGGTTTGGGGTTGCCGTTTTTCGCAAGATGATGCTGCAGATCGAGACCGCTCGTCCCTGGCATGCGCACGTCGAGGATCAAGCAGCCGGGACCTTCCAACACATCGGCGTCAAGCAATTCGCGGGTCGAGGTAAAGCTGACCGGCAGGAAACCCGCCGACAGGATCAATTCCGACAGCGCCTCCCGAACAGAGGCATCATCATCAACAATAATGACCAGCGGCTGCTCGGCTTCAGCCCTCCGCTGCTGTGATGACGGCGTCGATCTCCGTAATGGCAATTGGTCAACTGTCATGTTTAGGCTCCGTTTTTGGGTTGCGTAAAGCATCGCCGATCGCCGCAAGCAGGGCCTGGCCATCGAAGGGCTTGCAGAAAAGCCCGCCAATGCCCTTGGCGCGGTGCTGATCCACTATCTCGTGGCGACCGGTGATCAGGAACACAGGCAGGTCCGGACGCGCCTTCTTGACCAGGTCACGAAGTTCAAAGCCGTCCATGCCGGGCATCCCGATGTCGGTGATGAGCATGTCCAATCCAGACAGGCCGCTGACCAGCAATGCCCCCGGCGACGAGAAGCTGCGGGCCACATAGCCGGCGGACTCCAAGAGGTCCTCCAGCGACTCGAGCAGTCTTGGGTCATCGTCGACAATCGCAACGACAGGCCTCCGCTTGCTCACCCTCAGCTCCCCCCTGCCCGGCGCGAGTGCGTGATCGGTATTCCCAATCGCTCGGCGATGCGCACTAGGTCGGCGAGCGACGCCGCGATCATCTTCTGCATGACGTTCCTTCTATGAATTTCCAGCGTAACTTCGCTGATCCCTAGTTCAGCGGCGGCCTGCTTGTTGAGCAGGCCGCTGACCACCAGCGGCAGCACCTCACGTTCGCGCGGCGTCAACTCAAGATAACGTTGCTTCAACACGCCCAGCTCGGCGCGCTCCGATCGCTGTACCCGATCCTGGGCAATCGCCGCATGGATTGCGGCCATGAGGTCTGCATCGCTGAAGGGCTTGGTCAGGAAATCCACGGCGCCGTGCTTGATCGCACGCACCGAGGACGGGATATCGCCATGTCCTGTCAGGAAAACGATCGGCGGATGATCGCCCTCGGCAATCTGTCGCTGCAGATCGAGGCCGTTAATATCCGGCAACTCGATATCGAGGATGAGGCAGGCAGGGACGTCCGGCTTGTCAGCGCGGATATAATCGCCCGCCGATCCGAACGCTGTGGCACGCAGGCCATGTGCGGCCAGCAGTTCACTAAGCGCCTCCCGGATGCGTTCATCGTCATCTACGATAAAGACAATTTGGCCGTCCGTCGTCATGACGCCGCTTCCATTTCAACCGGCAACGTGAAGATAAACGTCGCTCCACGTGGTTCGTTCTTCTCGACCCATAGACGCCCGCTGTGCGACTCGATGATCGAACGGCAGATCGCCAGTCCCATGCCCATCCCTTGCTCTTTCGTGGTAAAGAACGGTTCGAATATCCGGTCGGGAAACTCGACGCCCCGGCCGCGATCTCTGACTTCGGCCTGGACAACATCCCCGATATGGCGCACGCGGATGCTGATAACTCCGTCATCCGCACCAGAGTCCATCGCCTCGATGCCGTTGCGAATGAGATTGACCAGAACCTGCTGGATCTGGACGCGATCGAGCGCGACTAGCGGAACGTCGCTTTCGACATCAACGCTGATGCGAACGCCCCGCCGCATCGCTTCCTCGGTCACGAGGTCGCGTGCCTCTGCGATGACACTGCTGAGCGCGGCATTGGTCCTCGTCTCGGTGGATTGCTTGAACAGCGCGCGGATGCGGCCGACGACGTCCGCCGCCGAATTGGCGTCCCGGATAATGCGCTCGGCCGTAATCTTCGCGCGTTCGACGTTCGGCGGGACGGCGCCCAGCCAACGGTGGCATGCATGGGAATTGGCGACGATCGCGGCCAGCGGCTGATTCACCTCGTGCGCGATCGAAGCGGAAAGCTCGGCGAGACTTGCAGCCTGAGTGGCTTGCGCGAGTTTGTCGGAGGCTTGTCGCAGCGCTTCCCGCGCGCGCACCTCTTCGTCGATGTCGAGGGAAACCCCGTACCATTGCACAACCGCCCCGTCTTCATCACGCCGCGGCTCGACCCTGCACTCCGCCCAGCGATAGCCGTCTGTTTCGCGCCAACGAAACCGCATCGCGGAACCGCCGCCTGTTTCGAAACAAGTCAGCAACGTGCGCAGCACCTCGGGAGCATCTTCGGGATGAACCAGTTCTTGCAGCAATTCCTCGATGCGCGGCTCTCCGAGTGTTTCGACATTGGCGATGACGGCGCGGAAATGGTCTTGGTATCGCTTGTTGAAGTAGACCGGCCCGCCGGTCGGCACCGCGCTCCAAATGCGGACCGGCACAGCGTCGATCATCTGCTGAAGCTGCAATTCGCTCCGCCGCAGCGCCTCTTCGGCTTGCATCTGATCGTCTATGTCGTGACAGAGGCCGTACCACTGCACGATCAGGCCAGCGTGATCGCGCATCGGCTCTGCCCGGCTCGACATCCAGTGATAGACGCCATCGGCGCGGCGCAGGCGATACCTCATGGAGAAGCGCTCGCCGGTAGCAAGGCAGTGACTGAGCGTGTCGCCGAATGCTGCTGCGTCGTCCGGATGGACGGTGGCCGCTATCATCGCCGCCAGCCGGCCGATGCCCTGTTTGTCCAAATCCGTTACGTCAAGGCCGAGAAAGTCGACCATTCGCTTGTTGAAAAAGGTCGGCTCGCCGTCCGGCGTCAGGCGCCAAACGTGGCTCGGAACCATGTCGACAAGCTGCGAGAGCTCCCGCTCCCGGTCGCGCAATGCCTCCTGCGCGCGCACCTCATCGTCGATGTCGATGCTGGCCGTGTACCATTGGACGATCGCTCCACTCTGGTTCCGCAGCGGCTCGGCGCGGCCCTCCCTCCAGCGGTAGACACCGTCAGCGCGACGCAGGCGATACCGTATGGGATAGGGTTCGCCGGTGGCGAGTGAGCGGCTGAGCCATTCTCTCATCCTGGGTCCATCGTCGGGATGGACGGCTGCCGCGACTACGGTCGCCAGGCGGCTCGTGCCCGGCTTGTCCCAGCCCGCGATGTCGTTGAGGCCGATATAGTCTGTCGTGCGCTTGCTGAAGAAGGTTGGTTCGCCGTTGGGCGCCATGCGGGCAATGTGAGCGGGGATCATTTCGACCAGCAACGAGAGTTCTCGCTCCCGCTCCCGCAAGGTCTCCACACTTTGGCGCAAAGTGAGCACCGCCGCCTGATGCTGCCTGGAAATGGCGGCCACGACGAGCGCCGAAAATGCAGAGATGCCCAGAAAAAGCTGCAGCATGATCTGGTTGTGCTTCTGGGACTCGGGATCGCCGGCAAATTGGCTGGCGCCGGATATCGTGAATACTGCCGTGATCAGAGCGAGAACGGTCAATGCTACGGCGGCGCCTCGGAACTCAAAGCGCACCGCGGCCCAAAGAAGAGGCGGCATGATGATGTAGGCGAACGGCAGATAGCCGCTCAAGGAAAGGGCGGCGATCCCAAGAAAGATCAGCCCTAGGACGCAAGCTTCCATCCACCGCGCTGCCGAGAGCTGCGCCTTGCCGCGCCAGTTCTGGAACACGACCAGCGCCAGTGGCGCTACGATCAGGACTCCTGTCGCGTCTCCGATCCACCACAGCGGCCAAGCCGTCGCAAAGCTTTGCGATTGTATGCCAAACCACGCAAGCGCCGCACTTCCGACCGTGGCGCTTGCAACCGGCGCAACTCCAGCGGCCAGTACGACGAATGCGAGGACGTCCCGCAACGTTTCCAGCCGAACTGGGCGCTTGCAGGTCTGGTTCACAAGCCATGCGCCGGTCACCGCTTCAAGAGCGTTGCCGGCAAAGATCAGGAAGGCCGCGGGCAGCGGAGTGTGGAACCACAAGAAGTTGCTGAACAGTTCTGCCACACAGGCCCCCAGCACCCACCACGGCCAGCTATACCTGGAGGCGAAGACAAGCGTAGCGATGAAAAGCCCGCTCGGAGGCCAAATGGAAATCCCTGTTCCAGGTATGATTGCGAGCGACTGGGCGAAGCCGCAGCCCAGGACATAGGCCGTAATAAAAAGCCCCAGATGCAAGAATTGAGGACGGTGCGACCAGACGCGCGACAACCTGCCTCTTTCAAGATCGCTGATCATGTTGCCGCGAATCAGGCCCGGTTCATTCGTCGCGAAAGGTCGGCCACTTCCCGGTCCGGATCGGTCCAACTCATGCGTTAACGCGAGCGTTGCGTTGGAATCGGTCTCGCCAAGTGAGTTGGGCGCTATCGTCATCGGGTGCCCCTGACGGACAAACAAAATCTGGAGATTGTCGGCGCTTCGTGTAGCACTTGTTCTTGATAGCTGGACTGGGCTGACGGACTCACGTCGCCACCCTAATCCCGCCACGCCCCAACCGCACCTCATGGAAATCCATGCATTGCACGGGGCGGCGGCGCCCCTTCACCGAGAGCCGAAAAACCAAGCGCTTACTGAGCGCCGCCGGTGGCCGAGGTGTCGCCCGACTTATTGCGCAGCTTTCGCTTCAACCGGGAGAGTGAAGATGAATGTCGCCCCACGCGGCACGCTATTTTCCACCCAAAGGCGTCCGCCGTGAGACTCAATGATCGAACGGGAGATCGCGAGCCCCATGCCCATCCCGTTCCCTTTCGTTGTAAAGAACGGCTCGAATATCTTGTTAGGACGTTCGATACCCGGGCCTCGGTCGCTGACCTCGGTCTGGATCGTGTCCTCTATCCGGTGCACGCGCATCCCAAGAACCTTGTCGCCCGCGGTGGTGTCCATCGCCTCCATGCCGTTGCGAATGAGGTTGACCAGGACCTGCTGGATCTGGACGCGATCGAACGCAACCAGCGGAAGGTTGCTTTCGACGTCGATGTCCATGCGAACGCGACGCCGCATGGCTTCCTCGGCCATAAGGTCACGGGCTTCCGCAACGACGCTGGGGATCGGCGTACTGGTTCTCATTTCAAGCGAAGGTCTGAACAAGGCACGGATGCGGCTGACGACATCCGCCGCCGAATTGGCGTCGCGGATGATGCGCTCGGCCGTGATCTTCGCGCGCTCGACGTTCGGGGGCTCGGCGGACAGCCAACGGTGGCATGCGTTCGAGTTGGCGACGATGGCGGCCAGCGGCTGGTTCACCTCATGAGCGATGGATGCGGAGAGTTCGGCAAGGCTCGCCGCCTGACTCGCACGCGCAAGTCTCTCTTGTGCCAGTCGAAGCTCCTCTTGTGTCCGCACCTCATTTTCGATGTCGAGGCAGATAACGTTCCATTGCACTATGGCGCCTTCGGCATTGCGCATCGGCGCGGCACGCGTCTCGACCCAGCGATATTCACCATCGAAGCGCCGCAGACGGTGCCGTCGCGCATACGGCTCGCCTGTGGACAGACAATGGGCATATCTTTCTTTGACGCCTGTCAGGTCGTCGGGATGAACACCGGCGTCGAGTGTGCCAGCCAGCCGCGACTTTCCCGCTTCGTCCAATTCCTCAAGATTGTATCCGAGGAATTCGCGGAGCTGCTGGCTGCGGTATATCGGTTCGCCATCTGGCGCGGCGCAATCGATCATTGCCGGCAGCGTTTCAACGAGCTGCCAGAGAGCGCGTTCTCTCTCGCGCAGCGCCGCTTCGACGCGCAGCTGATCGTCGATGTCGTGCGTAAGACCGTACCACTGGACAATGCGTCCGCCGTGATCCCGCAGCGGCTCGGCGCGGCCCTCCATCCAACGATAAACGCCATCGGCACGGCGTAGGCGATACCTCATGAAGAAGCGCTCGCCGGTGGCAAAGCAGCTGTCGAGTGCTTCCTTCAGGCTGGCTGCATCGTCGGGATGGACGACGGTGGCAATGAAGGCCGCCAGCAGGCTCATGTCCGGTTTTTCCGCGTCCGCTATGTCCAGGCCGAGAAAATCTATCAGGCGCTTGTTGAAGAAGGTCGGCTCACCGTTGGGAGACAGCCGCCAGAGGTAGCTCGGAACCATGTTGACGAGTTGCGAGAGCTCTCGTTCCCGGTCGTGCAACGCCGCTTGCGTGGTCACCAGGTCATGGATGTCGACGCTCACACCGTACCATTGGAGAATGCTGCCATCTTCGTCGCGCAGCGGCTCGGCGCGAGTCTCGGTCCAGCGATAGCCGCCGTCGGCCCGCCGTTGGCGATATCTCTGAACGTAAGGCACGCCCGTTGCGAATGAATGGCGGATCGCCTGCCGTGCGGTGTCGATATCGTCTGGGTGGATGACGCTCAGCGACGGCGAGCCGTCCGGGGCCGTGATGTCATGGAGCGTGGCCCCGGTTACATCGGTGAACCGCTTGTTGACGTAGGATGGCGTCCCTTCCGGTGTCGTACTCCAGATCAAAGCGGGCACGGTGTCGATAAGCTGCTGAAGGCGCCGCTCACTTTTGCGCAACGCCGCCTGCGCGCGCACCTCATCGTCGATGTCGAGAGAAACCCCGTACCACTGCACGACCGTTCCGTCGTCATCGCGCCGCGGCTCGACCCTGCACTCAGCCCAGCGATAGGTGCCGTCTTTTTCGCGCCAGCGAAACCGCATCGCGGAGCCGCCGCCAGTTTCGAAACAACTCAGCAACGTGCGCTGCACCTCGGGAGCATCTTCGGGATGAATCACCTCGTACAGCAACGTTTCGATTCCCGGCTCGCCGAGCGCGTCAAAGTTGGCGATAACGGAGCGGAAATGGTCCTGGTATCGCTTGTTGAAGTAGACCGGCCCGCCGGTCGGCATCACGCTCCAGATACGGACCGGCACGGCGTCGATCATGTGCCGAAGTTGTTGCTCGCTCTGCCGCAACGCCGCTTCGGCGTGCATCTGATCGTCTATATCGTGACAGAGGCCATACCACTGGACGATGCGGCCGGCGTCATCGCGCATCGGCTCCGCCCGGCTCGACATCCAGCGATAGACGCCATCGGCACGGCGCAGGCGATAGCGCATGGCGAAGCTCGCACCGGTAGCGAAGCAACCGCGGAGTGCATCGCCGAATGCTGCCGCGTCGTCCGGATGAACGGCGGCCTGTATCATCGCCGCCAGCCGGCTCATGCCCGGTCGGTCCAGATCCGCTACGTCGAGGCCAAGAAAGTCAACCATGCGCCCATTGAAGAAGATCGGCTCGCCGTCGGGATCGAGCCGCCAGATGTGACTCGGGACCATATCCACGAGCTGCGAGAGTTCCCCCTCCCGGTCGCGCAATGCTGACTCGGCCCGCTTCTGATCCTCAATGTCTATTGTCGTGCCGTACCATTGAATGATGCGCCCCTGGCTATCGCGAAAAGGTCGTCCTGAGCTTCGAAACCAGCGATAGACGCCATCGGCGCGCCGCAGACGATGCTCGGTATCATAGGGATCGCCGGTTTCGAGGCAATGCCGCCATCTGGCGGCTACAGGATCATAATCGTCGGGATGGACAGCTCGACGCCAGCCGAACTCATCGTCGTCTTCGGAAGTGTTGAGATCCTCATGCGTGTTGCCGAGGAACGCCAGGGTGTTTGGGCTGACATAGGTGAATCTTCCGGCGGCATCGGCTGCCCACGCGTGGCCGGGCATGCTCTCGATGATTTGCAGCGCAAGCGTTGCTTCGGGGTCGATTTCGCCAAGTGAGTTGGACGCTGGTGTCATTGGCTTCTCCTGTCGGACAAAAAAGCCTGGGGACCGTCAGCGCTTGATATAGCACTTGTTTTCAATATCTGGACAGGCGAACTCACCGCCTAAATCTAGTTCCGCCATGCCTCGGCTGCATCTCATGGAAATCCATGTATTGCGCGGAGATATCGCCACTACGAGGCCCCTAACGATGGCCTCGCGTGAGGCTAACGCTGTGGAACGCGCAGCCCGGCGGCATCGAAGAGATGCATGCGCTCCGGCGGCAGAGCGAGGTTGATCGGCGGCCCTTGCGTTTCAACGCCCTGCTGCTTGAGAACGGCGATCAGTTTGCTGTCGCCGGCAATGGTGGCGTGGACAACGGTTTCCGGTCCCAACGCCTCGGCCAGCATTACACGCGCTTCCACCGATCCCTTGCTGCCATTCGAAAGTTGGATGTCGTGTGGCCGGATGCCAAGCGTCGCGTCGTCTCCCGGTTTCAGCGCGACCCCATCGGCCGCGATCGAGGCTGAGAGCCCGCCTGGACCTTCGACACGCACCTCGGCGCCGCTTGCCGAACGCACCTTCACCGGCAGCAGGTTCATCCGCGGCGCGCCGATGAAGCCGGCGACGAACAGGTTGGCCGGCGCGTTGTAGAGATCGAGCGGCCGGCCAACCTGTTCGATCCGCCCCGAGCGCATGACCACGATGCGGTCCGCCAGCGTCATCGCCTCGATCTGGTCATGGGTGACGTAGATCATCGTGGTTGCCAGCCGCCGGTGTAGGCCCGCCAGTTCAGCGCGCATGGTGATACGCAGTTCGGCATCGAGGTTGGACAGCGGTTCATCGAGTAGAAAGGCGGTCGGATTGCGCACCACCGCACGGCCGATTGCCACGCGCTGCTTCTGGCCGCCCGACAGTTGACCGGGCCGGCGGTCTAGATAGGGAGCAATTTCCAGCATGCGCGTCGCTTCCGTGATCCGCGCGTCGATCTCGGCTTTGGGCATACGGATGTTTTCGAGGCCAAAGGCGAGGTTCTGGCGCACGCTCATGTGCGGGTAGAGCGCGTAAGACTGAAACACCATTGCCAGACCGCGCTGCGCGGCCGAAACGTTGGTGACGTCGACCCCGTCGATCTCGATCTTGCCGTCGGTCGGTCGATCGAGCCCGGCAATCAGCCGCAGCAGCGTGGACTTGCCGCAACCCGACGGGCCGACGAGGACCAGCATCTCGCCGTCACCGACGTCGAGGTTGATGCCGTGCAA
Organism: Mesorhizobium sp. M0174; assembly: GCF_040322275.1. Taxonomy (NCBI): domain Bacteria; kingdom Pseudomonadati; phylum Pseudomonadota; class Alphaproteobacteria; order Hyphomicrobiales; family Phyllobacteriaceae; genus Mesorhizobium; species Mesorhizobium sp. M0174. Next base: position 391,140 of record NZ_JAMYTB010000002.1, on the reverse strand, counting down.
GATCTTCATCTTGCCGTAAGCGCGATCGATGTTGGTCAGCGTTATCCGTCCCATGACATCCTCACTTCAGCCCGGTGCCGGCAATGCCGGAAGTGATGTAACGCTGCAGGAAGACGAAGACGAGGACGACGGGGATCATCGTCACCACGGTCATCGCCAGGATGTAGTGCCACTGCACGTTTAGCTGGCCGGCATAGGTATTGAGGCCGACCTGGAGTGTGTAGAGTTCCTTGCGCGACAGCACCACCAGCGGCCACAGAAAGTCGTTCCAGCGCCAGACGACCGAGAAGATCGCCAGCACGGCGAGCGCCGGTGCTGCAAGCGGCAATACGATGCGCCAGTAAATCTGCCATTCGGAAGCATTGTCCATGCGAGCCGCATCGAGCAGCTCGTCGGGGATGGTCAGCATGTATTGGCGCAGCAGGAAGACGCCGGTTGGCGTCGCCACGGTCGGCAAGATCACGCCCCACAGCGAATCGAGCAGCCCAACGGCGCCCACCACCGAATAGAGCGGCACCAGGATGACCGACAGCGGCACCATCAGCGTACCGACGATAACAAGCATCGTCAGATCGCGACCGCGGAACTTGTATTTCGACAAGGCGAATGCGGCCATCGAATTGGTGAGCAGCGTGATCAGCGTCGCCATTGCCGTCACAAAAATCGAATTGCGCAGATAGCGCAGGAAGTCGAAATGGACGAAGGGCTCGGTGTAGTTCTCCGTCGCGAAGCCAATTTCGCGCACCGGCTGCCGGTCGGCGATGTTGATCTTGACGACATCCTTCGGCGCCTGCGGGTCCACCATCTGCGCCATGATGCCGATGCGCCGCACCTCGGCCAGCACCTTGCTCGAACCATCCGGCAGCTTCACCCTGTAGAGGGCCAGCGGCTTGTCGTAGCCTTCGACCGTCGCCTGTTGGCTGACATAAGGCATTATGGTCGGGGGGAACTCGGCGAGCTGTGCCGGCGTCTTGAATGACGAACCCACCAGCCAGACGGCCGGGCCGAACATGATGACAACACCGCCGAGCAGCCACAGCCAGCTCACGATATCCGTCCAGTGCCAGCCGCGACCGCCGCGCCGGCGGGTCAGGAATGTCACGACCCGGCTCATTCGCGGGCTCCTTTCCGCTCACCCCGGCGTCCGACCTGCAGCTGAACCAAGGTGAGCACGACCAGCACCAACCCCATCAGGATCGAAGCCGCCGAAGCCAGCCCCGGATTGCGCAACAGGGAGGCGAAGCCGATCTCATAGATGTACTGCGTGATATAGAGGGTCGAGGTTCCCGGCCCTCCACCCGTCAGCACATAGACTTCGTCGAAGATCTGCACGGCGCGGATCAGCGTCAGTACGATGACGACAAGCAGATTCGGCATCAGCAGCGGCAGCGTGATGCGCCAGAACACCCGCGCCGGCTTCGTGCCGTCCATCTCGGCCGCTTCGTAAAGGTCGCGCGGGATCGCCTGCAATCCGGCAAGCAGGATGAGCGTGTAAAAGCCCATATGTGCCCAGACCGAAACGCTGACGGCGGCGGTGAAGGCCCAGAAACGGTCCGTCAGCCAGTTGTGCGGCTCGCCGCCCAGATCATGGACGATCAGGTTGAGCAGGCCCTGGCGCTGCAGGATCCAACGCCAGATCAGGCCGGTGACGACGGGCGACAGCAGCACCGGAAAGAAGAACACCGCGCGCCAGAAGCTGCGCCCGACGATCTCGCGGTTGAGGATCAACGCTGTCGCCATCGACACGGCCGTCATCAGCGCCACCTGCACGACGACGAACAGGCCCGTATTGTGCACGGCCTTCCAGAAGAGATCCTCGTGGCAAGTGGCAGTGTCCAGGTAGTTGCCGCAATCGAGCAGGCGGCGGTATTGCTCGAGCCCCACATAGGTTCGGTCCTGCAGGAAGTAGGCCGTTCCCGACGTGGCCGAATAGAAGAAGTTGATGATCATCGGCACCAGGACGAAAATGCCGAAGATCGCCATGTTTGGCGCGAGGAAGAACGCGGCCATGCCACCGGTGCCCGTCGCGCGCTGCCAGAACTTCAGCGGCACGTTGACGATCGATGCCAGCCAGACGACCGGCGCCGCGAGCGCGGCGCCAGTCCATGCCTTCAGTGTCGCGGCGGCGGTCACTTCGCCTCGGCAACCTTGTCGGCGATATCCTGGTCGATTCTGCCCCAGGCATCGTCGAGGCTGAGTTCGCCGGCCATCACTTGGCTGACGCGCGTCACCAGCGCGGCGAAGTAAGCGTTGGCCCACTTCCACGGCGGCAGCGCATCGGCCGCCGGCAGGGTTTCACCCGCCGCCTTGACGAACTTGTCGAGCGCCGGACCGACGTTCTTGTCGGCCGAGACCCATTTCAGCCCGCCCTTGTCTACGACGCCCTTGTGCGCGGGCAGAAACAGCGTGCGCTCGCTGAATTCTTTCACCACGTCTTCACGGGCCAGATAATCCATGACCTTGGCGACGTCCTTGGGATTTTTGGTGTATTTGATGGCAACCAGCGCCGCGCCGCCCTTCACCCCCGAACATCCTGCGGTACCGCAGGGCGAGCCGGTTGCCACCCAGTCGAAACTATCGCCGATCTTGGTCGACAGATTGGCGACCTGCCAGCTGCCCGAATAGTAGAACGGGATCTGGGCGTTGATGAAGTCGTCGGCGGCCGCGCGATAGGTCGAGCCTGCCGCCGACACCCAGGTATCCTTCAGCATCAGGCCCTTGGCGGTCCAGTCGACGAGCTTGCCGACGAACGCCTTGGTGCCGTCGTCCACTTTCGCCGGCATGCCATCGGGGCCTATATAGTTCGCTCCGAAGGAGACATTCGGACCCGAAATGCGGTGACCGGAACGGTCGATGGCGAAGGCAGCCGGAAGCTGCTGGCTCTTCGCCACCTCGGCGGCGGCGGCGATCCAGTCGTCCCAGGTCGCCTTGTCACCGGGCAGCGGCACGCCGGCCTGTTCGAACAGCGTCTTGTTGGCGAAGCCGCCAGTGAGCGTGAGCTGGGTCATGAAACCCGGGATGGCGTTGGAGCCATCGGGGCGCATCCAGTCCAGCGTGTCAGCGAAATTGGCCTCCCAGTATTTCGGATCGGCCACCAGTGGCCTGAGATCGAGCCAGTGCTGGGCAAGCTCCTTGATGTTCGTGACGCGAGCGATGTCCGGCCCCTGGCCGGCTTCGAGCTGGATGGGCAGCTGCTCCTGGATCACCTTGTAGGCGACGTTGTCGAGCGTGACGTGGATCTCGGGATTGTCCTTCATGAAGCGGTTCAGAATGTCCTGGATGACATCGCCCTCGACACCGTCCGAATACCACATGATGCGCACGTCACCGGCAAACGCGCTGGTCGATGCGAGCAGACTGACCGATAGCGCGGCCAGCAAAGTGCGGGTCTTATTCATGCTTGGTCTCCTCCTTTAGCGGGGCGGCGCCCCGATGGTTCAAGCGGCCACGCCCTCTCCTCTTGAGCGTCGCAGCCGATTTCCTCCCTACTCTCTTTGCTTCATGCGCATCGCCTCACCGCGCACGGTCCAATTGGCCGGATCGAGTGTACGTCCCTCAGCCACAATCCTTGCGTCGGCCAGGAAATGCACCGTGCCGTACTCCGGATCCTCGGCGGTCAACTCGCCGTCTGGACCCGACCGCACAGACAGGCCGGCAAAGGCGCCCGCCCACGCGTCGAGCGCCGGCAGATTGGCATTCCGATCACCGAGGCGGACGATCCATGTCGTCCTGCGTCCCGCCGCCCGCAACTCGTTGCCGGCGGTCGGGCCGGCCACGACCTGCGTGAGCGGAACATCCGTCTTCAACATGACGAAGGCGTCGCCAGATTGCGCGAGCGCCCGATCGCCACCCACTTGCACGGCATCGAAGGCACTTGCGGGGAACCAGGCGTGTGAAAAGTCGGGCTGTTCATCCGAGCAGGAGAAGCTGACTATGGCGAGGTCGCGGTATTGGTGAAGCCGGGGCAAAGTGCCTGAGCCGCCCCAATATGATGGTCTGCCATATCCCGACTGCAGCACTTCGCCGGGGTGGTTGATCCAGATCTGCGCATCCGGATTCTTGCCCAGCCGGGCGTGAATGACGGTTTCCTGATAGCCCCATTGGTTCCAGCGGTAGCCAGCGGCGCTGCCCATCGCATGGTTGCGCGTCTTATAGTGGTAGAGCCGCGCGAAGCGGTCTTGTCCCTGCGCGAAAGTCCATTCCCACGCCGTATCGTCGGTGAGGGAAGCAATTGCAGCCAACCCATCGGGAACGCTCAAATCGTGATCCCGCAGACAGAGTGCCAGCTGCGGCAGCGCGTGAAAGCGCATGCCGTAATTGCCCTTGCCCCAAAGCATGCGGCAGATGCCGGATAATTCCAGGGAACGCGCGGCGCGCAGCGTGTGCTCATAGGAGCGGCCCTGCGCCCCGGTGAGAATGCCGCGGTGCGCCGAGCGGGCGACGAGTTCAAGCAGGCGTATGATTGCCTTGCCGACACGTTCGGCGATGTCCTTGTCCGGGGCCAGCGCGTAGAGCGCGCACAGGCCCTTGAGGTCGATCGGGAAATAAGGCGCCGAGTTGAACTCGGCCATCTCCCATGCCTCGAAATGGTCGAGCCAGGCGCGTACACGCGCGGCTCCAACCGCGGACTGTTCGCGGCCAAGGCGGCCCGACCGCACGAACCGCACATCAGGCAACAGGCCCCCGGCAATATAGGCGGCGGTGTGGAAGAGCAGCGCGTGGTTCTCGGAGAAGTACCACTGCACATCATTGCCGGGCTCGTCCATCCAGTAGCGATAGCCGAGGATGGCGTTGTCGACGCGCGCGCGCAGGCTCGCTTCCAGCCGATCGCCATAGGCCTTGCGGCACCACAGCAGCGGCACCAGGATGAAGTCGGCGCAATCGTGACAATCCTCGATCGCCGGCAGCGTGCCGGAGATCATGGCGTCGGTCTCGGCGCCCTGCCGCCCGATCGCCAGGCGCGCCAGCGCGCGCACGGTGTCGGCCTCGGCGTGACCGGCGACCTCGCGCAGGGCTTCATCTATACGCGCGGTAAGCGTTTCCGGCGCATCGCCCTGACGGCGCGCGTGGCATATCTCGACGCCGAAGACACGCGATACGGAATGGTCTGCGACCGTCAGCGCCACCTTGAAATGGCGAAAGTCGGCCGGCAGCTGCTCGGTATCGGCGATCGGCAGCCGCGTCTGGCCCGCCGGCAGATCGAAGGCGAAGCGCACCGGCGTCTCGATCGACATGAAATCGCCTTCGATCTCGATCTCGACTTGCGCGTCGCGCGGCAGGGCCACGCCGGTGACGAGCGCCACCTCGCCGCCGTCATAGGCGGGACGGTCGAAATGCATGTCGTCAAGGGCTGCTTCCATCGCATCGGCAACGCCGCTCTCGACTTCGATCGGCAGTGCCACCGAAGCAGCCGGACCGGATAGATAATCGAGCTGGAAATAGTAGCGGGCGTCGCGCTCTGCGAGATCGTCGAACCATATCCGGACGTCGTTGCGGCCGGCCTTCAGCGCGATCTTGAAATGCTCTGCACTTTCCAGATTGCGGCCGTAGGGCGCCATCCAGCCGGCTTCCTCGCCATTGGCAAAGAGTGTGGCGCCGCCGCATGTGCGCAGCCGCACCAGCGCCTCGCCAGTCGAGGCCGCCTCGATGGTGGTCTCGGCCCAGGTTCCAAGCACCGTCGGCCGGAACCAGAAGCCCGATAGGTCGATGCGCGGCGAGGCGAAGGGCAGCCAGATGCGCTCGGCGCCGAATTCGGCGCTGACCTGTGGTCGCTTGCCGCGTCGTTCCGCTGCGAACTGCGCGCGGCACGGATATTCATGGGGAATGAAATTCTTGTGCTTGGTCAGGAAGAAGAAGGGATCCATCTCGCCTTGCATGGGCTGGTCGGCCACGTCGTAGCGTTGCTCGGCGATAGACCCGAGCCGCCAATAGACGATTGGCTGCCCCGCCATGAGCGGCCGGCGCAGCGTAAAGTCCGTCCGAACGCTTTGCGCGGCCTCGCTCATCGCAAATCCTTCACGGCAACTGGATCGACATCGGTGTAGGCCTGGTTCTCGCCGGTCATGCCCCAGACGAAGGCATAGGGGCCGGTCCCGGCACCCATATGGATAGACCAGGCAGGCGACAGGACGACGTCGCCGTCAGCGACCATCAGGTGGCGCGTCTTGTCTGGCCGGCCCATCAGATGGATTACACGGTCGGCCTCGGCGAGGTCGAAATAGCAATAAGCTTCCATGCGCCGCTCATGCAGATGCGGCGGCATGGTGTTCCACACACTGCCCGGCGCGAGGTCGGTGATCCCCATCAGCAAGAGGCAGGACGGGGCCACTTCGGGATGGATGTACATACGCAGCGTGCGCCTGTTCGCGCGGGCCTCCTCGCCGAGCACAAGCGGCCTGGCTTCGCTGCTGACGATGAGACGGTGCGCAACATCGGCGCCGGCCGGCACCGAGTTCATGTAGAAGCGTGCCGGCCTCTCCGGATCGTCGCTCTCCAGCGTCACCTCACGCGCTCCACGTCCGACATAGACGATGTCGCGGTTAGCCACGTGAAAGCGCCGGCCGTCCACCGCGACCGTGCCATTGCCGCCGAGATTGGCGATGCCCATCTCGCGCGCGTCAAAGAAGAGCGGGGTGCCGACTTCGGCCCCGTTGCCGAATGCCAGCGGGTTGGCCAGCGGCATCGCGCCACCGAAGATCATGCGGTCGACATGGGTGTAGACGAATTCGATCGCGCCAGGCCGGAACAAGCCGTCGACGAGGAACTCGGCCCTCAGCCGGTCCGTGTCCATGCCGGCAATATCGCCCGGCGACGCGCCATAGAGCGTCCGCATCACGCCGCCTCCACCTTCGACTGCAGATGCCGCGCCCCTTCGGTCAGGCACAGAATGGCCAGCGCCTGCCCGTAGCCCGTCGGATGGATGGGTATATCGCGATAGAACTGCAGGTCGGCGCCCATGCGTGTGCCATAGGACACGTTCGCCACCACACCTTTGTCATCGATGTTGGCCACCACGGCTTCCAAGGCGCGGAGGCCGGCGGCACGGCACTCTGTCGAGCCGATTCCGAGCCGCGCGGCCTTCATCAACCCGTAGCCGAAGCCGGCCGTGGCGGAAATCTCCTCGTAAGACATCGGGTCGTCGAGCAGAGTGTGCCATGCGCCCGAACCTGCCTGCACCTCGAGCAGGGCGTTGATCTGCGTGTCCAGCACGCCGAGCAGATAGGCCCGGACCGAAGGTGCAATTTCGGCGAACTCCACCAGTTCGAGAATACCGACGGTAATCCAGGCATTGCCTCTCGCCCAACGCGCACGGGCGAAATTGTGCCGTCCCGCGAACGTCCAGCCGTGAAACCACAGCCCTGATGCCGGGTCAGCGAGATAACGGGCGTGAACCAGGAATTGCCTTTCTGCTTCCTCGACGAAGCGACGCTGGCCGGCAGCCTGGCCGTAGGATGCGAGGAACAGCGCCACCATGAACAGCGTGTCGTCCCACAATTCGTCGTCGTTGACCCGGTCCGAAACATCATGCTGGAAACCGCCTTCGGGCGTCCGCGGCAAGGCGATGACTACCTGCTCGGCCCATTCGCGCAGGACCGGCTCGAAGCGCGGCTGGCGCCGCCGTCGCCACAATTCGCTTAGCGCCAGCAGAGGCGCGGTGGTGTTGACGTTCATCGCCGGGAGACCGGCAGCGATGCGTCGATCATACCAGGTCTCGATCGTCTGCAGCAGCCGATCGTCGCCGGTCTGCGCCCACAGCCGAACCAGCCCGTAGAGCCCCACGCCTTGTGGCCATTCCCAGCTGTCGAAGCTGACATAGTCGCCCGGCGTGCCGTCGAGATTAGGCTCATGGAACCGCCCGTCATGACGCAAGCCGGTCATGCCCGCCACGAGGCTGGCAAGCGCGGAATTCAGGCGTTCGGCCGATAGCGGCATCACTCCTCCCGTTTCTCCCGCTTCATCAGAACTGTTTCACAGCCATTTTTCTTGCGCAATCTGAAAATTTTTTGCATTAATCGGATGACTTTGCCGGAGATAACGAAGCGGATGAATATCCAGGGCAAGCGCGGCCGCCCCAGCCGCCGCATTCGACTTGAGGAGATCGCGGCGCGTTGCGGCGTGTCGGTCAGCACCGCCTCCCGTGCGCTGAGCGGCGTCGGCGGCGTGAGGGATGAGCTTCGCACCAGGATCATCGAAACGGCGAAGTCGATGAACTACGCCATTCCCGCCTCGGTTGCCGGCCGCAAGGTCATCCTGGCCGCAAGCAGCGTGGCAATGGTGGACAGTGCCCGCAATCAGTTCACCTACCATGTCCTTGATGGACTGAACGAGCGTGCCGGGTTGCTGGGCGTCGAACTGGTGACCCGGCCGGTTTCGGCGCCCGAGGACGAAATCGCGCTGCTGCGTGAATCCGAGCGCGACGACAGCGTCGCCGGTTGCCTGTTTCTGACGCTGGACGATGACGATGTGCTGACGCTGACAGCCGGCTTCGCTAAGCCGATCGTGCTCGTCAACGGCGACGATCCCTCGATGCGCCATTCGAGCGTGACGCCCTGCAATCGCTCTGGCGCCATGCTTGCCGCGCAGCATCTGATCGGCCTTGGCCACCGCCGCATCCTGTTCCTGATGCGGCGTGGCCGGCGCACAATCGAGCGGCGCTATGAAGGTTGGCGCGACGCGCTGATCACGGCCGGCATTGCCGGCTTCGACGACTTTGTGGTCGAGGTGCAGGACTGGCTGCCGGAACTTGCGAGCAGAGCCGTGACCAAGCGCATCGCGGCCCGCGGCCTCGATTTCACCGCCGTGCTGACGGCCGGCGACAGCCTGGCGTTTGGTGCCATCGCCGGCGTCCAGGAGGCCGGATATTCGGTGCCTGGCGATGTGTCCGTGGTCGGTATGGACGACTTGCCGCTCGCTGCCTTCTGCAACCCGCCGCTGACGGCGATGCACATTCCCATGCGCGAGATCGGATCGGCAGCACTTAGCCTGCTGCTCGACGACATGGCCCATTCGGGGTCGCCGCCGCGCCGCGTCGAGCTTGCCTGCAATCTCGTGGTGCGCCAGTCGACGGCACCAGCCCGGAGCGGCGCCGGCGGTCATCAACTGGCCTCTTGAGCGCGCGACTTGCCGCCAGCAAAGAGCAGCGGCAAACCCTTTTGCGTCTCCAGTTCAAGGACACGTCCAAGCAGGATCATATGGTCGCCAGCCGGGAAACGGTCGGCGACGCTGCATTCGAACCGCGCCAGCGCGCGCGGCAGCAATGGCACGCCGTGCTCGTTCCACGACAGGTCAAGATCGGCAAAGTCCGTCCCCGACTTCGAAAAACGCCAGCACAGATCGATTTGATCTTCCGCCAGCACGTGAATGGCGTAGTGCGCGGAATTAGCGAAGGCTTCGAACCGGCGCGAGTGGCGGCCGATTGACCAGAGGACCAGCGGCGGGTCGAGCGACACGGATGAGAAGCTGTTGGCAGTGATTGCGACCGGGCCGTCGGCCGTGCCAGTGGTGACGACCGTTACGCCTGTGGCGAAGCGCCCGAAGGCATTGCGCAAAAGGCGTGGATCGCACACGACATGCTCCATCAGCGGCGCTCCCCCGTTCCCAGTGGTGTCGCCGGGATCCGTTCCGGCACCCGGCCATAGGCGTGCGGGAGCGAGCATGTCTTGAGCTGGGGCAGCACCTTGGTGCCGAAATGGCGCGCCTCGTCGAGATGCGGGTAGCCGGAAAAGATGAAGGCGCGGATCCCCATCTTCATATATGCCTCGATTTCCGACAGAACCTGATCGGTCGAGCCCACCAGCGCCGCGCCGCAGCCAGAGCGCGCTCGCCCGACACCCGTCCACAGACGCGGCTCGACATAGCCTTCGGCATCGGCGATCTGGCGGTTCCTGGCCTGGTGCGATACGCCGAGCGATCGGGCGTCGAGCGCGCGCTCGCGGATCGCCCTGCCCTGCTCGTCGTCCAGCTTCGAAACCAGCTCCCGGGCATATTCCTTTGCCTCGGCCTCGGTGTCGCGCACGATCATGTGGACGCGCAGGCCGTAGTCGAGCGTCCGCCCATGACGCTCGGCGCGTTCGTGGACGGCTTTCATGCGCCCGGCAAGTTCCTCCCTGGTTTCCGGCCACATCAGGTAGACATCGCACTGTTCGGCGCAAAGCTCGAGCGCGTCGGGCGAATAACCGCCGAAATAGAGCAGCGGGCCGCCATTTTGCTGATAGGGCTTCGCTGGCGCCGTCGAGAGTCCTTTATAGCGATAGACCTCGCCCTCGAAATCGATGCTGTCCCTGGTCCACGCCTGGCGCAGGATCTGCACAACCTCGCGCGAACGCTGATAACGGTAGGCGTTGTCGGCTGTCTCGCCCGGAAAGTCCGACGAAATGATGTTCACCGTCAGCCGGCCTTCCAGCATGTGATCCAGCGTCGCAATCGTGCGCGCCAGCATGATCGGCTGCATCTCGCCGCAGCGCACAGCGGCGAGCAGATTGATCTTCGAGGTGATCGGCGCGCAGCCGGCTGCGAAGCTCAGCGTGTCCTGGCCGACCTGATAGGACGACGGACACAGGATGTTGCGGAAACCTAGTTCCTCGGACGCCTTCACGATCTCGGAGCAATGCGCCCAGCTCGAGCGCAACGCGCCGTCCGGCACACCGAGATAGCGATAGTCGTCCGAGCAGAGTGCGGCGAACCACGAGACTTCGGCTGCATCGAGATCCGGCGAGGTGATTGGGACGATGCTCATTGCCACTCTTCAAAAAAGAAGCTCGGGCCATTCTTCAAAGAGGTCCGGAGCTGCGAACAGGGCTTGCGTAGCATTCGTTTTGGTGTAGATCAATACTGTATCAATTTGAGCCAAACCCGAAACCGGGATGCGATTGGAACGCGGGATGCATTTGACAAGGGCTGACCCCGGCCACCGATCCAGCCAGATGCGCGGGCCCTTGCCTGTGCACTTGCAGACCAGCGAAATGCTGATCCGCGAAATCGCGGCCGGACGGCTGGCCGACGGGGCGCGGTTGCCGCCCGAGCGCGAGATGGCCGCGAGCCTCGGGATTGCCGTCGGCACGCTCAGGCGGGCGCTGGCAGATTTGACCGAAAAGGGCCTTCTCGACCGCATCCAGGGCTCGGGTAACTATGTGCGGGCGCGCGGCGACTTGCTCGGGGTCTATGCTTTCTTTCGCCTGGAGCGTATCGGCGGCGGCGGCCTGCCGAGCGCCGACGTGCTGTCCGTCGAGCGACTGCGCAAGCCCGCCGACCTGCCGCAATTCGGCAGCGCCGGCGAAGCCCACCGTATACGCCGGCTGCGGCGGCTCGACGGCGAGCCGGCCGCGGTCGAGGAGATCTGGCTGGACGTCAGCCGCGCCGAGCGGCTCAAGCGCGAGGATTTGTCGGAATCCCTCTATCTCCACTACCGGCTCGCTCTCGGCTTTTCGATCGTTCGCGCCGAAGACCATGTTGCCGTCGCACCCGCGCCGGACTGGGCCCCGCTCGAATTCAGGCCACCGCCGGGGACGGTCGTGGGGTTCATAGAACGTATCGCCTGGGCTGGCGACGGCGCCAGCGCGGAATATTCCAGCAGCTGGTTCGATCCGGGCGCGGCGCGGTACGTCACGCGTTTCAGATAGGCCGGAGGAAGACGCAGCGTGACCAGATCATCGATCGGCTACGGCATCATCGGCTGCGGCATGATGGGCCGCGAGCATATCCGCAATATCGCTCTGTTGCCCGACGCGCACGTGGCCGCGATCGTCGAGCCGGACCCCGGCATGTTGGCGGCGTCGCTGGCGACGGCGTCGGGCGCGCGATCGGCGGCATCGATCGCCGAACTGCTGGCGATGGACGAGGTGGACAGCGTCTTGATTGCCAGCCCCAATCACCAGCACCTCAGTCAGATGGAGCAGATCGCCGCACTTCGACCACTGCCGGTACTGGTGGAAAAGCCGCTCTTCACCGACGCCGCCGACGAGGAGCGGATCGCGGCGCTGAAAGCTCGGCTTCCGCTTGTCTGGGTGGCCATGGAATACCGCTATATGCCGCCCGTCGCCGCATTCATCGAGCAGGCGCGCCACGCCACCGGCGGCATCCGCATGCTGACGGTCCGCGAGCACCGCTTCCCGTTTCTGGCCAAAGTCGGCGACTGGAACCGCTTCAACCGCAACACCGGCGGCACGTTCGTCGAGAAGTGCTGCCACTTCTTCGACCTGATGCGGCTGATCCTTGAATCGGATCCCGTCCGTGTGATGGCGAGCGCTGGACAGGCCGTAAACCATCTCGACGAACGCTATGGCGGTGAGAGGCCGGATATCCTTGACCATGGCTATGTGCTGGTTGATTTCGCGAGCGGCGCGCGCGCCATGCTGGAACTCTGCATGTTTGCCGAGGGCAGCCGCTACCAGGAGGAACTCTGCGCTGTCGGCGGCGACGGAAAGATCGAATGTCTGGTGCCCGGACCAGGCCGTTTCTGGCCGACCCACCTTGGCCCTGCGCCAGTGCCCCAGTTGATCGTCAGCCCGCGCGATCCGCCTGGACCACGACTGCTGGAGATTCCCGTCGACCCCCGGCTGCTCGAGGCAGGCGACCATAACGGTTCGACCTTTTTCGAGCACGCTCGCTTCACCGCTGCGGTGCGCGGACAAGGCAAAGTGGAAGTGACCTTGCGAGACGGCTGGTGGGCTGTCGTCATGGGTCTTGCCGCCGAGAGATCGGCCCGCGAAGGCCGCGCCATCGAACTCGCCGGTGAATTCGCATTGCCGACCTAAGGCCAACCACGCATTCACCAACCACCGAGTCAGATGCGCCGACCGGTTGCTGCGTTGAACAGATGCGCACATGCGCGATCGATTTCGATCCGCACCCCTTCGCCTTGCTTGAGCGCAAGCCTTTCTCGGAAGAGGCAGGAGATTTCTTCACCGGAGCAATCGACCCTGGCGAAGATTTCCGAGCCGGTCGCCTCGAGAAGCGTGATCGTGCCCGGCACGCCCTGCCCGGTTGCCCGGATATGTTCCGGTCGAATGCCGTAGACGAGTTCGCGTCCCGCGGCATCCTTCGGCCGGGCGCCTTCCGGCAACGGCAGGATCAACCCGCCGGCGCTGCGGAACACGCCCTCCTCGATGCGGCCGGCAATGAAGTTCATGGCGGGCGAGCCTATGAAACCGGCAACGAAGAGGTTGGCCGGACGGTCGTAGAGGTCCAGCGGCGCGCCGATCTGCTCGACTAGGCCGTCATGCAGCACGACGATCTTGTCGGCCATGGTCATGGCCTCGATCTGGTCGTGCGTGACATAGATCGTCGTAGTACCCAGCCGCTGGTGCAGGGCCTTGATCTCGCCGCGCATCTGGACGCGCAATTTGGCATCGAGGTTGGAGAGCGGCTCGTCGAACAGGAAGACCTGTGGGTCGCGTACGATCGCGCGGCCCATGGCAACGCGCTGACGCTGGCCGCCAGAAAGCTGGCGCGGATAGCGGTCAAGCAACTTTTCCAGGCCAAGAATGCCGGCTGCCTTCCGGACCCGGCCAGCGGTGTCGGCCGGATCGGCTTTCTTGATCTTGAGGGCAAAGCCCATATTGTCGGCAACAGTCATATGCGGATAGAGCGCATAATTCTGAAACACCATGGCGATGTTCCGGTCCCGCGCGCGCAGATTGTTGACCATGCGTTCGCCGATGGCGATCTTTCCGCCGGAGATCGTTTCAAGGCCTGCGATCATGCGCAGCAGCGTCGATTTTCCGCATCCCGACGGACCGACCAGGATGACGAATTCGCCGTCGGCGATGTCGACGCTGACGTCGTGAATGATCTTGGTGGCCCCGAAGGCCTTCTGCACGTTGTTGATTGTTACCGATGCCATTGGATCTTTCCTGGAAAAGGGTGATGTCAGGCCGCGTCCTCAGCCGCCCTTGACGGCGCCGGCGGTCAGCCCCGCGACGATCTGCCTTTGCGCGAACATGGTCAGGATCAGCACCGGCAGCGTCACCACCAGCGCCGCCGCGGCGAGCGGCCCCCAGCTGACCTGCTCGTAGGACAGCATGTTGTAGACGGCGACCGGGAGTGTGCGCGTCTCACGGCTGGCGAGCACCACGCCGAAAACGAAATTGTTCCACGAGAAGATCACGGACAGGATGAAGGCGACGACGATGCCCGGCTTGGCGATGGGCAGGGCAACCAGCCGGAAAACCTGCCAGGAGCTGGCGCCGTCGATGTTGGCCGCCTCCTCCAGTTCCATCGGCGTGGTCTCGAAATAGCCGATCATCACCCAGACCACGATCGGCACCGTCACCACCAGGTGGATGATGATCTGCGGCCAGAGCGTGCCGAGGATCCCGATCCATTGAAACAGCAGAAACAGCGGGATGAGATAGGATAGTCCGGGCGTCATGCGGGCGATCATGATGACGACCGCCGATCGTTCAGCCTTGAGCCGTGCGATGCCATAACCGGCCGGTACGCCGATCAACAGCGCCAGCAAGGTCGCCGTGCCGGTGACCAGAACCGAATTCCAGAGATACAGCAGGAAATTGTTCTCCTCGAACACTTTCACATAGTTCGACCAGGCGAAACGTTCGGGGATAAGGATCGGCGGATAGGCACCGTTATCGATTTCGAATTTCAGCGACAACGAGATCATCCAGAGGAAGAACAGGATCGCCGGCGAGACGAAAACCAGGGCAGCGAAAAACAGACCGATCTGGTTGAGCAGCCGTGAACTCATCTATTTGCCCTCCGTATCGATCCACTGCGAGCGTTGGCGCAGCATCAGCAGGACAAAAGACAGGGCCACGATGACGACGAAGAACACCACGGCCATGGCCGAACCGTAGCCAATATCGTAGTAGGAGAAGGCGGTGTTGTAGAGATAGATGTTGATGGTCTCCGACGCCGTGCCCGGGCCGCCCTGGGTCATCGCGTAGATGATGTCGAAGCTCTTCAACGCATCGATGGTCCGGATGATGACCGCGATCATCAGGAACGGCGCGATCATCGGCAGAGTGAGATAGCGGAATTGCTGCCAGGCATTGGCGCCGTCGATCTCGGCGCTTTCGAAGGGCTCGCGCGGCACCGAGGCGAGCCCGCCGAGCACGATCAGCATGACCAGCGGCGTCCACTGCCAGGTCTCGACCGCAACCAGCGACGGGATGACCGTGTTGGCGTTGAATATCCATTCCTGAGCCGGGATGCCGACCAGCGACAGCAGGTAGTTGAGCACGCCAAGCTGAGGATGGAACATCATGGTCCAAACCAGTGCCACGGCAACGGGTGTCGCCATCATCGGCATGACGAAGACGCCGCGCAGCAAGCCTCGCAGCGGAAACCTGGCGTCGAAAATCAGGGCGGCCAGAGTGCCCAGCAGCATCGGCGCTGCAACCGAGAGGAAGGTGTAGGTCAACGTATGAACAAGGGATTCCCAGAAACGTGGGTCGCTGGCCAGGCGGAGATAGTTTTCCATCCCGGCAAAGCTCCGCGACTGGCCGAGCGTCCAGCGGTTGACGCTCATCCACAGGGTGAAAGCCCAGGGGAAGACGATGACGGCGCCGACGACGACGAGTGCGGGGACAACGAAAGGCCAGTAGTTGGGAGCCAGCCGGATGGTCTGGCTCCCGTCGATAACCGGCATCGTCACCCCGGTCTGTTCTGGGGTGGTGGCCGACATCAGCCCTGCTCGCTCCTGTCGAGAACCGGCTGGAACTGCTCGGTGGCCTTCTTCAGCTCCGCGGCGGGATCGGCGCCGGCAATCATGTTGGTCAGCGCCACGCCATAGATGTCGCGGAATTCGGTGACGGGGATGATGACCGGCAGCGCCAGCCGGCTGATATTGCCCGAGCCGACCACGGCATCGAGCCAGCTTGCCGGCATGGTGACGCCTTCGCGCACCTTGGGATCCTCCAGCACTGATTTGCGGAACGGAACACCGGCGCCGGCCTGCAACAGCCGTGCACCCATGGCTGGCGATACCGCCCACTGGCAGAACAGATAGGCAGCCTCCTTTTTCTCGCTGGCGGCGGTAACGCCAATCCCGTCGCCGAAGGTGCCCGAGGCATGCGCCTTGGGACCCTTGGGCATGACGCCGTAACCGACTTTGCCGACCACCCGCGACTTTTCCGGGTTTTCCATCGGCGGCGCAAAACCCACACCGTCGAACCACATGCCGATCTTGCCCTGCAGGAAGGCAGACTGTGCTTCGGCCCAATTGAACCCCGTGACGCCCGGAGGGGCGGACTTGGTCATCAATCTTTGATAGAGCGCGGCAGCCTCGACCGCCTCGGGAGCCTCGGTGCGCAGCTTGCCCTTGTCATCGAGCGGCGTCATGTCGTAGCCGAGCATCAGCGACGTCCACACCGGCGTGTTTGCGTTCTTGAGCCCGCGGGCGACGAAGCCGTATGTATTGGTCGAGGGGTCGGTCAGCGCTTCGGCGGCGGCCACCAGTTGCTCGAAGGCCTCGGGGTATTTGAGGCCCTTGGCCTCGAACAGCTCCTTGTTCCAGTAGAGGATCCAGTAGTCCACCGAGAAGGGTAGCGAGCGCAGCACGCCCTGGCCGTCCTTGGCAAACAGCATGCCGGCTTCGGCGAAGTCGCTTTCGACCAGCGCCGGATCGGTGAGCGACGGGTCGGCGAGATAGCCGGCGATGTCGGCCAGCCAGCCGCCCTTCTCGAACTGGCGCTTCTGCACGTGGTAGCTCAGATGCACCACATCGAAGCTCGGCTTGCCCGAGCTCAACTCGATCACCGTCTTCTGGCGCTGCTGCTGCTCGGGCGTCGCCTCGGCATTGACCTTGATGCCGGTCAGTTCCTCGAACTCGGCAAGATATTTCAGGATAGTGTCGCTGCGCGGGCTTTTCACCAGATTGACGTCAAGCGTCGTCCCGGCAAAGCGTTTCCAGTCGACGCCTGCGGCAAAGCCGGGGCGAAGCCCCACAAGGCCGGCAGCGGTTAGCGCTGCGGTTCCGGCAAGGAGTTGCCTCCTGGTTGGGTTGAACAGATTGGACGACATTTCTTCCTCCCGGTTGCTGTCGTTGTGGATGCGCCGCGAACCCGCGGCGCGGCTATATTTCCTCAGATCTGGAGCGCCAGCCGGCGCGCATTGTCGATATGCAGACTGATCGCTTCAACCGCCTTTTGCGGATTGCGGCTCTCCATAGCTTCGATGACAGCCAAATGTTCGCGCATCACCGGCACCACACGTCCGTCGATGCGGAAACGCTCCTGGTGGATCAGCCGGATTTTCACCGAGTTGACCAGGTAGGCCTTGGCGATAATCTCGTTGCCGAGCGCATTGATGAAGGTGTCGTGCATGGCCCAGTCGATGTTCTGGGCCTTGGCCTCCATTTCCGGCGTCGGCGCCTGTCCCAGAGCTTGAGCCAACATCTCCTCATGTTCGCGCCGCATGCGGGCAAGTTCGGCATCAGAAGCGCTGGTCGTGAATAGCGCCACTGCCTCGCGTTCCATGAACAACCGAAACTGAAACGCCTCGCGGATCAGATTGATGTCGATATGCGCGATCTGCATGCCGCGCTGCGGGATGGTGGTCAGCAGTCCCTCAGCCTCGAGACGCGGAACGATCTCGCGAATGGCACCCAGCGGCAGTCCGGTGAAAGCGACCAGTTCGCGCTGTGACACGAATTGCCCCGGCCGCAGATCACGGGCCAGCAAATGCCGCGTGAAGCTGGCATAGGCTTTCTCCCGGAGAGTGATCGGTTCGCTGCCGTCTTCCACTTCAGCTCGCTTCCTTGTCGGTCAGCCCGGCCTTGTCGGTCAGGCCGCCTCTGTCGCAAACAGCCTGTCGTATGCAGCAGCAAGCTGCCGCTGTCCTTGCGGGCCGATCGCCTCCAGGGGCGGGCGAACCGCCAGCCAGCGCTCGTCGCCGATCTTGCGCGCGACCATGACCTTCACCGCCGGCGTGACCGGGTATTTGAGCAATTCGAGCACGAAGTCCTCGACGCGTGAGTCGTCGCGGCCCTCTTCGACCATTGCGCGGATTTCGCCGGTAACAAAATTAGCCATGCCGGAAATCGCACCCTGTCCGCCGCGGCGCACGCTTCTCGCCAGATGCCGTTCGTCGCCGATGAGGATCACCAGATCGCCGTGCGCTTCAAGCAGCGCCTCACTGTAGCTCCAGTCCCCACCGGAATCCTTCACCCCGGCCACCGCGGCGGGAAAAGCGGTGCGCAGCCGGCCGATCAGCCCAAGCGGGAGCGGCACCATGGTGACTGAGGGGATGTTATAGAGGAGCACGTCGCGCGCCAGCGGACCGAGTGCGGCGAAGACGGCGGAAAACCATCCGAACAGCCCGTCCTCGCCGACATTCTTGAAGTAGCTCGGCGGAGCCAGCAGAATGTTGCGAACGCCGCGCTGCAAAGCGTGCCGGGCCTGATCGGCGGCATCTTCGGCTGCATCGACCAGCACGCCGGTAACGAGCTGATGTGCCGGAATACCGGCCGCCAGCATGGCCTCGATCACGATCCGCCGCTCGTCGGTGCCGACCGAGGCTCCTTCGCCGGTGGTGCCGAACAGCGTCACACTGCTGCAGCCGGCGCCGAGGCAGGCTCGGGCATGCGCGATCATCGGCGCGAGCGCTATCTGCCCCGACGGGTCGAAGGGTGTGGTTAGGGCAACCGAAAGACCAAAGCGGGAAGGCAATGCGAACTCCGTTGAAATCAATGTGCACGTAGCGTTAGCACGCTAACATGTCAGATGTAAACTGGCATCGCCGACTGGCGCTGTCACGGCAGCAGCATCGCCGATCATTTCCCGCGCCCGAGCATCGCATAGGCTGCTGTCCCCGAGCCCTGCGGATTGGCTGGACGAGGTAGCCTAAGCTCGCTCAAGTGGCGACGAGGTGGCCGTCGCCAACATCTTCAAGCTTGAGCTTCCGGGGCTCGTCACCGATGCGCCGCACAGCGCTTGGAATTTCACTGTCCAAGCGGGCGAACCGGGCGCGCCGGCGGCCTGGATCGGGAACCGGAACGGCTTCGATCAGCCGCTTTGTGTAAGGATGGCACGGGTTGGAGAAGATCTGGTCGCGGGTGCCCATCTCGACGATCTGCCCCAGATACATTACCGCCACGCGATCGGAGATGTTTTCTACCACCGCCATGTCGTGCGAGATGAAGAGATATGCGACGCCAAATTCGCGCTGCAGTTCCTTCAGCAAACTTAACACGCGCGCTTGCACCGACACGTCGAGAGCAGAGACGCTCTCGTCGGCAATGATCAGCTTCGGTCGCAGCGCCAGCGCCCGTGCAATGCAGATTCGCTGGCGCTGCCCGCCGGAGAATTCGTGGGGATAGCGCTCCATCTGGTCAGCGGAGAGGCCCACGCGTTCGAACAGGGCGGCGATCTGGGCACGCCGTTGCTCTCTGTCGCCAAGGCCGTGGATCAGCAGAGGCTCGGCGACGAGATCGCCTACTCGCATGCGCGGGTCGAGGGACGCGAAGGGATCCTGAAAGATCATCTGCACATTGCGGCGGACAGCCTTGCGCTCCTTTCGGCTGAGTGCCGACAAGTCCTGGCCGCCGATTGAAATGCTGCCGATGTAGGGCACCAGCCCGGCGATCGCCTTGGCCGTCGTCGACTTGCCGCAGCCCGATTCGCCGACCAGCGACAGGGTTTCGTGCGGCGCGATCGAGAAACTGACGCCTTCGACCGCGTGCACCCTGCGGTCGACGCGGCCGAAGAAGCCGCCACGCAGGTCGAAGCGGACGTGAAGATCGCCGACATGTACAAGCTCGGCCGGCATGTTGGCGGCATCCTGTCGGTCTTCGGCCATCCGTCCGCCGCCGATACGCGGCACGGCGGCCAGAAGCTCGCGCGTATAGTCGGCCTGCGGGCGATTGAAGATGTCAGCCGCCCTGCCCTGCTCGACCATCCGGCCGTCGCGCATGACAATGACGCGGTCCGCCATCTCGGCGACGACGCCCATGTCGTGCGTGATCAGGATAACGCTGGTGCCGTGCTCGCGCTGCAGGTCGCGCAGCAGCTCCAGCACCTCGCCCTGAACCGTGACATCGAGGGCGGTCGTCGGCTCATCGGCGATCAGCACATCCGGGTTCAGGGCCAGAGCCATGGCAATCATCACGCGCTGACGCATGCCGCCTGAGAGTTCGTGCGGATAGTGCTCGAGCCGCCGTTCGGCATCCGGAATTCGGACTGCCTTCAGCGCCTCGAGCGCCCTCAGCCGCGAGTCGGAGCGCGACAGCGAGGTGTGTGCCTCGATCGCCTCCGTGAGCTGACGGCCGATGGACAGAACCGGATTGAGCGATGTCATCGGTTCCTGAAAGATCATTGCAATACGGTTGCCGCGGATGCGGCGCATTCCGCTCTCGCTGAGAGCCGCGAGATCCTGATCGCCGAGCCGGATGGAGCCTGATCTGATGCGTGCCGCCGGCTGCGGCAGCAAGCCCATGATGGCCAGCGCCGTCATCGACTTGCCGGAACCGGACTCGCCGGCGATGCAAAGCGTTTCGCCGCGCATCAGGCCGAATGTCAGGTCGGAAACGACGTCGCGCTCGCCCTCCTCGCCACGCACGGCGACGCTCAGACCTGAGACGCTGAGTACCGGCCTAATGGAGCCACTCTTTGCGGCGGCCTGCCCGGATCGTTTGATGTCCTCCACGTTCATTCAAAGACGCAGCGGGGGAAGTAGAACGAAACCACCCAGTTGGGCATGTCGACGATCTCGCTGATGCGCAGGTCACCGCAAACCGAGACGAGCATATAGGCATCTACCGGATCCATGCCGTAGCGGCCGGAGAGCAGGTCGATCATGTGGGAGACGGCGCTCCTGGTGCCATCCATCAGATCCGGCCCGATACCGGTTGTCACCTCATAGCCCTTGGCGTCGAGATGCCGCGACACCGGACCGGGCGTTGTGAAACGCGGCGTCCGCAGCCGGGCATCCTTGACCAGATCGAGCGTCAGCACGGCATTCATGGGGCTCTCGATTGCCGTGCCGCAGACCTCGCCGTCGCCTTGCGCGGCGTGCGTGTCGCCGACCGAGAACAACGCTCCCGCGACCTCTACGGGCAGGTAGAGCACCGTGCCGGCAGCGAGATCGCGTATGTCCAGATTGCCGCCCACGCGCCGCGGCGGGACCACCGAATGCAGACCCGGCTCAGCCGGGGCATTGCCGATGGTGCCGGCGAAGGGCTTGAGCGGCACCCGGCCGCTCTTGCCGAACAGCGCCGGCTCGAGCGAGGCGGCGTCGTACTTCCAGATATTCAGTGCCGGTTGAGTGAAGTCATCCGCCAACAGACCGAATCCCGGGATATTTGCCGTCCACCCGAAGCCGGACGGCTTGAACGCCTCGATAGTGATTTTCAGGGCGTCGCCCGGCTCCGCCCCGTCGACATAGATCGGCCCAGTGACCGGGTTCACCTTGGCAAAATCGAGCACAGCAACGTCGTCGACGGTGCTCTCCATCGTCAGCTGCCCGCCGGACGAGTCCAGGCACTGGAACTCGATCGTCGACCCTGGCGCCACTCGTTCGGCCGGGACAAAGGAATTGTCCCAGCCGAAATGATGGTGGCGCCCGTGGATGGTGTAGTCGCAGTTATTGCACATCGGTCACATACACATTGTCGTAGTTGATCGGGATGTGGACCGGGTCGACATAAAGGTTGTCGGCGCCACCCATGCGGGCTGATTTCATGGTGAAACGCTGCTCGTTGAACACCGGTGCCCAGGGCGCGTCTTCCATGATCTTGCCGTAGATCTCACTCCACATCTTGGCGCGCTCGCCAGCCTTGGCCGGGTCAACGATGGAGTCGGCTTCGGCTGCCTTGGCGTCGAGGTCCTTGTTGCAATACCACGACCAGTTCCAGCCGCCCGGGACGGCACCAGCGCAGCCGAGGATCGGGCCGTAGAAGTTCGACGGATCGGGGAAGTCGGCGATCCAGGCCATGCCGCCGGACCAGATCATCGGCGCACCGGCCTTGTCGCCGCCGGCGGCGATGACGTTGGCCTGCGCTAGCGACTGGATACTGGCCTTGATGCCGACCGCCGCCAGATCCTGCTGAATGGCCTGCGCGATGCGCGGGTTGGGATCGGTGTTCATGGCAAACAGCTGCGTGTCAAATCCGTCGGGATGCCCGGCCTCGGCAAGCAAAGCCTTGGCCTTGCTCACGTCATAGGGATAGCCCTTGAATTCCTTGTCGTAGCCAGGCATCGACGGCGGCAACGGCTGATTGGCCGGCACCGCACGGTTGTTGATCAGCTGGACGATGCGGTCCTTGTTGATCGCCATGTTGACCGCCTGACGTACCTTCACATTGTCGAAGGGCGCCATGGTGGTATTCATGGTGATATAGCCGGTGTGCAACTGGCCGCCCTCGACGACACGGGCCTTCTGCTCGGGATCGGCCATCACCTCCTGGAATTTCGCCGGGGGAATGCCGTCGCCGGGAACGTCGATCTCGCCTTTCTGCAGCCGCAGCAGCGCCACGATCGGCTCCTGGCCGATCTCAAAGGTGATCTTGTCGAGATGCGGCAGACCTTTGTGCCAGTAATCCGGGTTGCGCTCGAAGACCACGCGCTGGCCGAGCGTCCATTCGGCGAGCCTGAAGGCGCCGGTTCCGACCGGATGCTTGCCGAAGTCCGCGCCGTATTTTTCGACCTCTTCATGCGGCACGACGTGCGAGAAATTGATCGCCATGACATGCAGGAAGGTGGCGTCGGGCCGGGTCAGCTCGAACTTGATCGTGTAGGGATCGACGACGGTTATGCCGGCCAGGCTTTCCGCTTTGCCGGCAGCGACATCGTCATAGCCTTTGATCGAACCGAAGAAGCCGGCACCCGGGCTCTGTGTCTTTGGATTGGTGACCCGGTCGAGCGAATATTTCACGTCGTCGGCGGTCATCTCGCGGCCGTTGTGGAATTTCACTCCATGGCGCAGCTTGAAGGTGAAGGTCTTGCCATCAGGCGCAATCTCGTAGCTCTCGGCAAGGTCGGGCCGCAGGTTGGTGGTGCCCGGCTCGTAGTCCATCAGCCCGTCGAACAGGCTCTTGATCATCGACCAGTTCTGCCAGTCATAGCCGATGGCCGGATCGAGCGTGGCGACGTCGTCCTTGTAGGTGATGGTGATCGCGCCGCCCTGCTTGGCATTCGGATCGACAATGTCTTCGGCGCGTACGCTCGTCATGCCAAGCACCAGCGCAAGCGCCGATGCTGCCACGGTGGATATCAGATATTTTCTCATGTCATGTTCCCTTCTCTGATTTTTGGGTTTTCATCTGAGCTTGATGCGCGGATCGATGAACGGTGCGACAGTGTCGGCCAGGAGATTGCCGAGCACGATGGCAAAGGCCGAAACCAGGGTGACCCCCATGATGATCGGAATGTCGATGCGCTGAATGGCCTGCCAGGCTAGCTGGCCGATGCCTGGCCAGCCGAACACGCTTTCGACAACCACGATGCCGCCCATGAAGATGCCGATGTCGATGCCGATCATGGCGATGACCGGCAGGATGGCGTTGGGCAGCGCGTGCCGGAAGATAATGGCGCTGCGTGCAAGACCCTTGGCACGCGCGGTACGCACGTAATCCTGGCGCAGCACGTCGATCATCGCCGAGCGCATCATGCGGGCGTACCACCCGGCGCCAAGAATTCCCATGGTCAGCGACGGCAGCACCAGATGACGCCAGGTGCCGTAACCGCCGATCGGGAACCAGCCGAGCCGCACCGCGAATACATAAAGCAGCAGCAGGCCGACGACGAATTGCGGTGCCGAGACGCCGACGAAGGAGGCGACCATCAGCGACTGGTCGGTGGCGGTGCCACGCTTGATGGCGGCGATGAGGCCCATCGTCAGCCCGATCACGACTTCGCAAGCAATGGCGCCGACCATCAGCAGCAGGCTTGCCGGCAGCCGCGAGACGATAAGCTCCGTGACCTCCGAGCGCTGAATGTAGGAGCGCCCCAGATCGCCGCTGAGAAGGCTGGTCAGGTAGTGCCAGTACTGGACGACAAAGGGCTGGTCGAGACCGAGCTGCCGGCGGATGCTCTCGACCGTCTCGGGCGTTGCGCTGCGGCCGGCGATCTGGCGGACAGGATCGGCGGGCAGCAGATAGAGCAGCGCAAAGGTGATCAGGGAGACGCCGAGCAAGATGAGAACCGACTGGACAACGCGGCGGCCGAGATAGGCGATCATGCCCGCCCCCTTTGCGTCGGATCGAGGATGTCGCGCAGCGCATCGCCGACCAGGTTAAAGGCTAGCGCCAGCGCCAGGATCGCCGCACCCGGAAAGAAAACCAGCCAGGGCGCTGCCTGAAAATAGGTTTGATTTTCGAAGATGATGTTGCCCCAGGAAGCAGTCGGCGGTTGCACGCCGATGCCGAGATAGCTGAGCGTCGCTTCCAGAAGCACCGTCGTCGAGATGCCGAGCGTGCCCCAGACGATGATCGTCGGCAAAAGGTGGGGCAGGATATGGCGAAACAGGATACGTGGAGAGCTTGCGCCGATGGTGCGCTCGGCATCGATGAACTCGCGCTCGGAGAGCGAACTTGTCTCGGTGTAGATGACGCGGGCGGTCTGCACCCAGTTCACCAATGCGATCACCATGGCGACGATCCACAGGCTCGGCTGGAGGACCGCCGCCAGGCAGATGGCGAGCAGCAGCGCGGGGAAAGCCATCATCAAATCGGTGAAGCGCATAAGCGCGCTTCCGATCCAGCCGCGGAAGTAGCCGGCGGTGATGCCGACTAGCGTGCCGATCAGAAGCGCCACGCCATTGGCGACGATGCCGATGATCAGCGACGTGCGCGCGCCGAATAGGAGACGGGTCAGCAGGTCGCGGCCAAGCAGGTCGGTGCCTAGCCAGAACTGGGCTCCCGGCGGCAGTGGCGCGCCTTCAAGCGTGAGCCCGTCGAACATCTGCTCGTTCGGATCGTAGCCTGTCAGCCACGGTGCAAGGATGGCGCCGGCCAAGACAAGGGCAATAATCCCGAGGCCGAGCAAAGCGAGAGGCCGTTTTAGCAGACGTCGCCAGAGGCCGGCGCGAGGCTTGGCCGGCATACGCCCGGCGGCTGAAAGCTCAGGCGCGATCGGATTGGTCATCGTCGCCTTCTTCTTGTGTCATCGCCACGATCCTGCGCGCTGCTTCCTCGACGCTGATTTGCCAGCTCATTGCCAGCGAGCGGAGCTGCGCATAGGCACGGCCGTCCTCGACGCCCTTCGACAAGGCCTCCACCGCGCGTACGATGGTCTGGCGCTCCGCGACCCGCTGACGAAGCGAGGCGATCTCGCCGGCCAGAAGCTTGCGCGCCTCGAAACTCTGCCTTGCGATCAAAAGCGCGCTGTAGACGCCGGCATTGCCGACTGGTTTCAGCAATTGGGCATCGGCCTTGTGCGACAGTGCCCATTCGACACGCCCCGGCGCCTCGGAGCCGATCAGCGCTATCAGCGGCATCGGGGCCTCGCCCGGCTTCCACGGAAATTGCTCGTCAAAGCCGAGGTCGACGTCGAAGAAGACGAAGTCCGCCGCCAAGGCTTCGGCCGGCAGTTCCGGCCAGAAGCCAATCGCCTCAAGGCCGATGGCCGACAATTGTCTTGTGATCGCCTGCACGGTCGGATGTGGACGATGCAGGACAAAAGCCCTGGCGCCTCCAAGGTTCGGGATACGCGCCATCTTGCTCACGACACCACCCGCAGGCGTGGCCGCCCGAACGTCTCCGTCCGGTCATAGCGGGAAAGGTAGGGATCGGGTGCCACGCCCTTCGTCAGCGTGACCGTTTTGAACGATGTTCCATCGATACGTCCGATCTGCACTGGCAACGTAGCATGCTGGGTTTGCGGGTCGATGGCGATGTCGCCCAGCGGTGTTCGAAATGATGTTCCGGCAAAGACCTTGGGAAGGTCCATCCATTGTGCACCGGGGTTGCGGGTGAGTATCTCTGCGAGCGTGCGCACCGAGGCATAAGCAGCCGCCTCGAAGGATGAGGCAGGCATAACGGAAGACACTGAAGCCGCTCCGCGATCCGCGCCCGAGATATCGTGAAAATAGGGCCCAACGGAAAGATGGCCATTGCCTGCCCCGTTGAGCGCCGGCAATTCGCATTCCGTGAGATTGCAGGACAGGATCGGGCAACGCTCCGGCCTGAAATGCGGGTCCCGCCGGCCAAGCTCGGCATAGGCGGCGATAAAGGCATAGGACGAAGGGCCGATGAGATTGTTCAGAATGAAATCAGGTCTCGTCGCCTGAACCTCCGCGATCAGCCGCGCAACATCGACCTCGCCGAGCGGCAGATAGCGTTCACCCAGCACCTTGCCGCCGGCGTCCGCAATCAGGTCGCGCGCCACACGGTTGGTCTCCCAACCCCAGATGTAGTTGGAACCGAGCAGGAAGCCGTCGGCGCCGAAACGAGGCACGACATAGGCAAGCAGCGGTACGAGATGCTGATTGGGGCAGGCGTGCGTATAGACGACGTGCTCGTTGGCTTCGAAACCTTCGTACGGGCAGGCGTACCACAGCGTGCCGCCTGCCCTTTCCAGGATTGGAATGACCTCCTTGCGGCTCCACGAGGTGACGCAGCCAATGATGTGACGCGCGCCACTGTTGGCGAGAATGTCGGCGCAGCCGCTTGCATACCGATCGATGTTGCCCTGCGGGTCGCGCTCGACCGGGACGAATTCGAAGGGGACAGCGGGATCGGCATTGACGTCCGCGATGGAGTTCACCGCGCCCGCGCGGCAGGATTCGGACACCAGCCGGTAGTTGCCGGACCGCGAATAGAGAATGCCGATCTCGATATGCCGTTTCAAGCAAAGCCTCAAAATGACAATGCCCCGCAGCCACCGCCGCAAGGCGAGGCATACGAGGCATTCTTGCCGCCCGGCGGCCAGAGCCGGTATTTGTCCTCACCGTATTCCGCCCGCGCTCCCAGTCAAGAGCCGCCGCACGAAACTTTGGCTAGCCGAAACGGTTCGACGTGGAGCACGCAACTCACGCCGGTCGTCCGCCAGGAACCAAAATTGCTGATGCCCAAGTATGAGGCCCGGACAACCAGGTTCGCTACCATTCAAAGCAACGACTTTAATATCGGTTTACCTGAATCTGCTAGCAGCAATGACGCCGGTTTTTCGTCGGTCAAGCAAAGGGTTCACCTTGCCGCAGCAATTCAGCATTCCGTTCGGTCACCCGGGCGATCGCAACTGGCCGAGGTTCCACGGCTTCATGGGCGTCGAATTGGAACGCGCGCCCGATGTTCTCGTGCCTCGTGTCGCCTTGGCCCGGAAGCTCGGTGGGTGGAACTTTGGTGGCGGGAGCCGGGCTTGAGCGTCATTCGCGCCTTGCAAGGCGCCGATCTCCCAGCAGTCGCGAACATGTTTCAACGCGTGCTGCTGAAGGAAAGGACCGAAGCGCCGGCCTCTCTCGTGGAATACATGAAACGGTTTTATCTGGATGCGCCCGGTTGCGGAGATAGCCTCCGGTCGCTTGTCCACGTCAACGACGCCGGTCGTGTCTCCGGGTTTGTCGGTGTTCATGTGTTGCCGATGACGTTCAACGGCCGTCAAGTACGCGCCGCCATCTGTAGCTCGCTCATGGTCGAGGACCATGAGCACGACCCGCTGGCCGGCGCCCGCTTGCTGAAAGCTTACCTGGATGGTCCGCAGGACATCTCCTTCAGCGAGACGGCCAACGATATCTCGGTGAAATTGTGGACCCGGCTGCGCGGCGTGGTCCTGCCGCAATACAGCCTCGACTGGGTGCGTGTGATGCGGCCAGCGACCTTCATGCTCAGCCTTTCCGCCAATCGCATGGAGCTTGCCCGAGTGCTCAATCCGTTGGCGCGTGCCGTCGACCGATTCTATTGCAGGAGGATGACGTCCAGCGAACGACGCTGGTCGGGTGTGGCGGCGGACGGGGCAGGTCACGGGGGATTTCGCATGTCCGAAATCGACAGCCACACATTTGCCAAGCTAATCGAGCCGTTTATCGCGCGTTTCGCGCTACGCCCGGAATGGACGGAAGACCAACTCAACCACATCCTGACCGATGCCGCACAAAAGCCGGATCTGGGCGAGCTTGTCTACGTTTGCGTGACGTCGCCAGTCGGCACCAATGTCGGCGCTTTCGCCTATTACGCACGGAAGTATGAAATTGGCCGCGTGCTGCAGATCCTCGCCCTGCCCGGCCAGGCGGGCTCCGTGATAGACTGCCTGATCGATCATGCCGCCGCGCGCGGCGTCAGCGGCCTGCGCGGACGTGTTCAACCTGCACTTCTAGAGGCGATGCTTGGACGACGGATCGCTTTCCTGACCGTTGCTTCAACGGTGGTGCATTCACGTGATCCAGAGCTGTTGGACGCCATGAAGAACTCGCAAGTTTTCCTGAACGGGCTTGCGGGCGAGCAATGGAGCCGGCTGATCGGCACCCGTTTCAGCTAGAGCGGGATGCATGCAAATCGAACCGTGCACACCGCTCTACCTGTTTGTCAGGTGCCGATTTCCTCGACGACATCAACGAGTTGCGGACGCTGGTGCAGATAACGCGTCGCCCTGCGTTTGGCGATGATATCGGCCCAGACGCTTTCCACTTGTGTGGCGGCCAACCCCGCCGCCTGCCCCACTACCTCAGCCGCCACGCCGTTGTTGAGACCGTAAAGGCACAGATCCATGCGGTCATAAGGAAGCGAGAAGTAAAACTCCTCCTGGGTCTGCGCCAGCGAGTAGGTATCGGTGGTCGGAGGCCGGTTGAGGATTTCCTCCGGAACACCGAGATGGGCCGCGAGCGCATAGACCTGCGTTTTATAGAGATGAGCGATCGGCTTGACGTCCGCGGCGCCGTCACCGTTCTTCACGAAGAAACCCTGATCGTATTCCAGCCGGTTCGGTGTTCCAAGAACGGCGAAATTCAGGCGGTCGGCGTGATAGTATTCAATCTGCTTGCGGGTGCGTTGTTTCATATTGGTAGCGGCGACGACGCCGAGATAGACAGGCAGCGGCATTCTCAGTTTCGTCTGCTTGCCGTCCGGATCCTGCACCACCAGGGATGAGATGTTGTAACCCCCGCCCTCGAGCGCGTTCGCGATGACGATCTTCGAGGCCCAGCCTTCGCCGTATTCCGGGACCACTTCGCGGATGAAGGCGTCGCGACGCTTGTAGCAGCCCATTGCGCGCAGGATCGGCCCTATATCCTCCGTCACAGCCTCGACACCGAAAGTTTCGGCGACGAGGCGGCCGAGCCGCAGGCTTTCAGGATCGGAATCGCTTTCCGGCATGAACAGGCAAAGCACATTCTTGGGCCCGACGGCTCGTGCCGCCAACGCGACCGACACGCTCGAATCGATCCCGCCCGAAAGACCGAGCACAAGGCCCCGCTTGCGAAGCCCGCGCAACTGCTGGCGCAAGGCCGTTACGATACGGTCCGTTTCGGTGATCAGGTCGATTGCCAGAGCCTGCGTCAGAAAGGCCCGCGCATCCTCGGTCGGGCGAACATTCATTGCGCGGCCTCCATGGTTTCTGCCGCAAGCCGACGGCTGACCTTGCCGGTATCAGTCTTCGGCAGTTCCCGGCGGAACTCGATGACCTTGGGGACCATGAAGTCCTCAAGGTGGCGTGCACAGTGACGGATGATATCCTTTTCGCTAAGCGCCGGGTCGGACCGTACGATAACTGCGCCGATCGAATGCCCGAGCACGGGATCCGGCACACCGACAACCACCGCTTCCGCGATGCCCGGATGAGCGTGAAGCACGGCTTCCACTTCCTTGGGCGCCACCTTCTCCCCCCGCGACTTTATGATGTCGTCCTTGCGGCCGACGAAATAAAGGAAGCCCTCCTCATCGGCCCTGAACAGATCGCCGGTGTAGAGAACCTTCTCCCAAGGGTTCGGACCCGGGCGCAGGGCTCGTGCTGTCGCAGCTTCGTTTCGCCAATAACCCTGCATGACGTGCGGCCCGCGAATGATCAGCTCGCCTGCTACGCCCGGCGGCACCCGTTGCCCGTGGTCGTCGACGACAAAGGCTTCGGTGTTCGGAATGGCTATTCCGACCGAGCCCGGCCGGCGGTCGAGCTCCTCGGGCGGCAGATAGGTGCAGCGCTTGCATTCCGTCAGGCCATACATCGAATAGAGCCTGACACCGGGGAAAAGGAACCGAAGGCGTTCTATGTGAGAGGGCGGCAAGGCAGCCGCCGTGTTGGAAATATAGCGAAGGCTGGGCAGGAAGCCCGGCGCCAGATCACGCATCTGCAGGATCATCGCTGCCATCGTGGGCACGAGCGGAAGCCCGGTGACTCGTTCCTGGCGGATGCGTTCAAAGACCGCCTGGGGAAAAGCGAAGGACTTCTCGAGCACGAGCGTGGCGCCGAGCCTGACGGCCATCAGCAACTGATAGAGGCCGTAGTCGAAGGCGAGCGGCAGAACATTCAAGATGATGTCGTCGGGCGAGTTGCGCAGATAAGTGGTGATGGAGTCGGCCGCCGCGTCGCAATTGCGGTGCGTCATCATCACACCCTTGGGCCGGCCGGTCGAGCCCGAGGTGTAGATCAACATCGCAAGATCGACGTCAATGCCGCGATGGTCAATCTCCCCGGCTTGAAACGTCAAGCAATCCGCCAGGGATGTGGCTCCTGCCGGGCATTGGTTATCGGCAGCAACGGTGGAAGCCACGAAGATACCGGTCTTGCCGGAGTATCTTGACGCCTCCGCGACCACGGGCATCAGTTTTGCTTGAGTGAGAATCGCGGCCGCATCGCAATCGGTGATAATGTAGGCCAGCTTTTCGGCCTTAGTGGATGCGTTGATCGGACTGAAAGTCGCGCCTGCTTTAAGAACCGCGAAAATCGAAACCGCAGCCTCCCAGCAATTGTCCATGAAGATCAGGACCCGGTCGTCGCGCCTGACGCCATTCATGAAAAGGGCGGCGGCCAGGCGGCTCGAGAGATCGTCCAGCTCTTCGTAGCACAGCCTTTTGTGCTCGGTGATCAATGCCGTTTTGGCTGGATCGGCAGCGGCTTTCGCCGTCAGAAAATGTTCGATTCGCACGGACGCTCCTCGCCGATGGCGCCTACGCTGCCAGCGCTTCTGCTTTTGCCTTGATGAAGGCTGAGATGCGGTCAATCGAATCCAGATTGGCCGGTACGATGTCGGCATCGACCATCGCTATGCCGAAATCATCCTCTATAAATGCCACGAGCTCCAACACGGCCGTCGAATCGATGATGCCGTTTTCGATCAGTGACGCGGAGTCCGCAAGCTCGTAGGACGTGTCGCCGAACAAGAAGTTGTCGACGATAAAGGTTTTGACCTTGTCCTTGATTGCTACCATGATTTTT
Source organism: Mesorhizobium sp. M0174 (assembly GCF_040322275.1). Classification (NCBI taxonomy): domain Bacteria; kingdom Pseudomonadati; phylum Pseudomonadota; class Alphaproteobacteria; order Hyphomicrobiales; family Phyllobacteriaceae; genus Mesorhizobium; species Mesorhizobium sp. M0174. The sequence continues at coordinate 359,887 of NZ_JAMYTB010000002.1, read as the reverse complement.
CATTCCCTCGATTTCTCAGGCCGCTCGTGCTGCACCGACCTTTTCGCCGGTGAAAATCTTCTGCCACAGCTGCGTCGACAAAATGCCGACGAAAGCCGCATTGTCGCGGAATCCGGACGCGGGCTGCAAGCGGCATTTCTCGTGCAGGTTCGCCACCGCCTTGGCGTTGAATAGTCCTCCGGCGGCGATGCTTGCCTCGCTCAACGAGTCGCGTATGTAGTCCAGTTCTCCGGGTCCAACGAAGGAGCGGGCTTCCGGCGCCCGGTAAGGCTGTTTGGTGCGCTCGCTGATGGCCGTCGGAAGCAGGTGCTTGGCAACTTTGCGCAGTATGTGTTTTTCCACCAGTCCCTTGAGCTTCATCTCCGGCGGAAGTCTTGCCGCAAACTCCACCAAGCGATGGTCAAGGAAGGGGAAACGCCCTTCGATACCATGCGCCATGGCCATGCGATCGCCCTGGCTGGAGAGGATGTAGCCCGGCAGGAGAAAGCGGGTTTCGAGATATTGCGCTTGATGCAGCGGATGCCACCGGGAAAACGCCTCAGGCAACCGGCCGGCCAGTTCCTCGGCTGCGTCGTAGCCCTTCAATGTCGCACGCAGGTCACCGGAGAAAAACATCTTGGCCGCTGATGTGGTCTTGAAACGCGGCCGATGCGAGAACAGCGGATCGTCCAGGGCTGCGCTGCCGGTGCCGAAGAACGCGGCCAGGTACTCTACGGACTGCTGCTGCAGACCTGGCAGATAGGGATAAAGCTTCCGGAACAGCTGTGGTCTTATGCGCGATGCCGGCTGTCGTCCGCAGAAACGGCGAACCCGCGCTTCCTTGAAGACATCATAGCCGGCAAAGACTTCGTCGGCGCCTTCGCCTGTCAGCACCACTTTCAAACCGGCCTGGCGAACGAGGCCGGACAGTTGATAGAGGGGGGCCGGGGCGGTGCGGATGATCGGCCGCTCGGTAAAGCGGATGACTTCGGGAAACACGCCGGCGATATCACCGGCACGACAGGCTATGGTTCGATGGCGCGTGCCAAGTGCTGACGCCATTTCGGTCTGGAAGGCGCTTTCGTCATGCTCGCCGCTGTCGAACGTTACGGAAAATGTCTGCAGCTTAAGAGGAGTCATGCCGGCCGCGAGTGCCGAAACGAGGGATGAATCGAGCCCGCCCGAAAGGTAAGAACCGACCGGCACGTCGGCGCGCATGCGAAGCCTCACCGCGTCGGTCAACAAGGTCCGCAGTTCCTCGGCCGCGTCGTCCTCATTGGTGATCTTCGATGGCGCATCTCGATGAGGATAGTCCAGATGCCAGTATGGTTTGACCGTCACTTGCCCCTCGGTCGCGATCATTACGCTTGCCGGCTCCAGCTCGTGGATATCCCGGAAAGCCGTGCGTGGCGCGATCGGCGCCCAAAGCGTAAAGATCTGGTCGAGTGCAATCGGATCGATTTCGGCAGAGATGCCGGGTACCTTCAGCAGGGCTTTTATCTCGGACGCAAAGTAGACCACCCCGTCCTTGCTGGTGTAGAACAGCGGCCTAACACCCATGCGGTCTCTTGCAAGCACCATCCGCCGCCGCCGGCTATCCCAAATCGCGAAGGCGAAATCACCGTTCAGGAGCGGGAGGCAGTCTTCGCCCATTTCCTCATACAGCTGCAGGAGAACCTCGGTGTCGCTCGACGTGCGGAAGCGTCGGCCTTTGGCCAGCAGCCCTTCGCGCAATTCCACGTAATTGAAAATCTCGCCGTTGAACGCAATCGTCAAATTGCCGGTTTCGTCGGACATCGGCTGCTGGCCATCACCAATTCCGATCACCGACAGCCGCGCATGCCCGAGTCCAGCCTCGGGCGCTACGAATTTGCCTTGTTCATCCGGTCCGCGATGGGCGATCGCGGACGTCATGCGCGCAAGCAAAGCTTCCGCATCCCGGACTGAACCGAAATAGCCCCCGAATCCGCACATCCACACAGCTCATATTGAACAGCAAGCCACGAAACATAGCCGCCATAAGCGCCTCAAAGGTTAATCGGATACCTTTCAGCGAGCATGTGGTTAACAGGATGTTAGGACAAAACGATGCTTTTGCGGACCGGCTTGTGCCCACTCCAGGTGTCCCGCTTGAAGGCGTCACGGCGAGTGGTGCAAATCACTGCTTCGAGTATGGCCGGTACCAGTCGACAAACTTCTTCAGCCCGTCCTCTATCGAAACGCTAGGCCTGAAGCCGAAATCCCGCTCCAGCGCGCTCATGTCGGCGTAAGTCTTCTCGACGTCGCTCGCCTGCATCGGCTCGTTGTGGCGGATTGCCTTGACCTTGAGCAGCCTTTCCAGAATGTCGATGAAGTCGCCCAGACGCACCGGCCGGTTGTTGCCGACATTGTAGAGCCTGTTCGGCGGAACGTCGGCTGCCGGCGGCTTGTCGAGCACGGCGACGACCGCCTTAACCACATCGTCTATGTAGGTGAAATCGCGCCACATTTCGCCATTGTTGAAAACCCGGATCGGCTTGCCCTCGAGCATCGCCCGGGTGAACATCCAATAGGCCATGTCGGGGCGGCCCCAAGGACCATAGACCGTGAAAAACCGCAGGCCGGTCTGCGGTATGCCGAACAGATGGGCGTAGGTGTGGCTCATCAACTCATCGGTTTTCTTGGTGGCGGCGTAGAGCGAAACGGGCTTGTCGACCTGATCGGCTTCGCTGAACGGCACGCTGCGGTTGCCGCCATACACCGAGCTCGACGAGGCATAGACCAGATGCTCGAATGCCGGCTCGGCGCGACAGAATTCGAGCACTTCGAGGTGGCCCATGACATTGGAGCGGACATAGAGCCGCGGATTGTCGAGTGAGTGACGCACACCGGCCTGCGCGGCGAGATGCACGATCCTGACGATGCCTTGCCCGGCCAGAGCAGCCGCAAGCGCGCCCTGTTCGGCAATATCGAGCTGGTGGAACGAAAAATCCTTGCGGGGCAGAAGGCGGGCAAGCCGCCCCTTTTTGAGCGCCAGGTCGTAATAGTCGTTCATGTTGTCGACGCCGACGACCGCTTGTCCCCGGTCGAGCAGATAGTGGCAAACGTGACTGCCAATGAACCCCGCGGCACCGGTGACAAGTATAGGCAACAAGCTTCTCCACGCGCATAGCCGGGCCGGTATCTGGAGCGGCAGATCCGGCCCATTTCGTCGTGCTATAGTCGAAAGCCGAGGTGGAGACCACCATTAAGCTGATGCGTCAGCTTGCCTCGCGCATGGCTTCGGCCGCCTGCAGGTCAACCGACACCAGTTGGCTGACGCCTTGCTCGGCCATGGTTACCCCGAACAGCCGGTCCATGCGCGCCATGGTGATCGGGTTGTGTGTGATGATGACGAAGCGCGTTTCGGTGGTTGCGGCCATTTCGTCCATCAGATTGCAGAAGCGTTCGACATTGTGGTCGTCGAGCGGCGCGTCGACTTCGTCGAGCACGCAGATCGGCGCCGGATTGGTCAGGAACACGGCGAAGATCAGCGACATCGCCGTCAACGCCTGCTCGCCGCCCGACAGCAGCGTCATCGTCTGCGGCTTCTTGCCGGGCGGTCGCGCCAGGATCTCGAGCCCGGCTTCGAGCGGATCGTCGGACTCGATCAGTTGCAGCTCGGCGGTGCCGCCGCCGAACAGATGCGAAAACAGCCGTTGAAAATGGCCGTTGACCACCTCGAAGGCAGCGAGCAGCCGCTCGCGGCCTTCACGGTTCAGGCTGTGGATCGCCTGCCGCAGCTTACGGATCGCCTCGATGATGTCGTCGCGCTCGGAAACGATGGTCTCCAGCCGGTCCGACAGTTCCTTCTGCTCTTCTTCGGCGCGCAAATTGACGGCGCCCAACCGTTCGCGCTCGACCTTCAGCCGGTCGAGCTGACGCTCGATCTCGGCCATTTCGGGCATCGGGCTGTCGGGTTCGAGGCCGGTGTGGCGGATCACCAGATGCGGCGGCGTGTTCAGCGTTTCCTGGATGCGCGCTTCGACTTCCAGCCGACGCTCGTCGGCGGCGGTCAGCCGCTCTTCGGCGCGAACACGCGTTTCGCGCGCTTCGGCGAGCGATTGGATGGCAGCGGTCGCAGCCTTGTCCAGCTCGGACTGCCGGTTCTCCGCTTCCTGCAAGCGGTCGCCGGCAGCCTTGCGCAGGCTTTCGGCCTCGGCGAGCTGCGACAGCAAGGCGCGCCGCTTGGCGTCGATCTCGTCGGGTGCGTCGGCCAGCCGCTCGCGCTCGGCCTCGGCCTCGGCCTTGCGTTCGCCGAGCGCTGCGATCTGCGTCGACGCGTTTTCGGCGCGCTCCACCCAGTTGCGCCGTTCCGCGCCGATGGCGTCGAGCCGGCGCGCACGTGCCTCGGCTTCCCGCTTCAGGCCCTCGTGAACGGCGCGCGCATCGGCAAGGGCGGCGCGGTCGCGGGCGACGTTGGCGGCCGACTGGTCGAGTTGCGACTGCAGATCGCCGAGATCGGGCGCGTCCTGCAGCAGCATTTCCGCCTCGACGAATGCTGTCGCCGTTTCCTCATGGCTGTCGACAATGCGGGCGCGCGCCTCGTCAAGTGCTGCACGCCGGCTCGACAGTTCGCCGCCGGCCTTTTCGGCCTCGGCCAGCGCATTGCGAGCAGCGTCCAGCCCGTGCTGGGCGTCGCGCCCGGCCTGTCGAGCGGAGCGTTCGGCTTCGCTCGCCTGGGCAAGCGCCTGTTCGGCCCGGGCAAGAGCCTGTTCGGCGTCGCGCAGTATGCGGGTGGCATGGATCGCTTCGGCGTCGAGTTCGGCCAGCCGGTTTTTCTGCGCCAGCCGCTGCGCGGCGGCGGTCGGCGCATCGGAGCTGGCGGTAAAGCCGTCCCAGCGCCACAGCGCGCCTTCGCGGCTGACCAGCCGTTGACCGGGGGCAAGCAGCGTCTGCAGCCTTCTTCCGTCGGCGGCTTCGACAATGCCGATCTGGGCCAGCCGGCGGGCCAGCTGCGCCGGCGCGCGCACCACGCTGGCGAGGCTCTTTATACCTTCGGGCAACGCGGCGTCGCCGGGCTGGATTTCGCTCTGGCCCCAATGCACCGGCGCGCTGCGGTCGAGCGGCACGTCGAGATCTTCGCCAAGTGCGGCACCCAGCGCCGTCTCGTAGCCGCGCTCGACGCTGATCTGCTCCAGCACCGAGGGAAACAAGTCGCCGCTCGCAGCATTGAGGATCTTGGCAAGCGTGCGGGCCTCGGTTTCGATCCGCGCCAGCTCGGCCTTTGCGTCCTGAACCGGTGGGCGGGCAGCACCTTCGCCCGCACGCGCCTCGGCGACCGCCCGTTCGGCTGCAATCGCTGCTGCCTCGGCCCCTTCGAGCAGTGCCAGCGCCTGTTCGACCAGCAGCCGCTTCTCGGCGGGATCGGGCAGGCCGGCGACCCTGGAGACGATCTCCGACAATTCGCGGTCGACATCTGCAAGCTGGCGGCCAAAGCGGTCGCGGCGCTCGGCGGTATCGCGCAGCGTCCGTTCGATCTGGTTGCGGGAGGCGGCAGCCTCCGCCCGTTCGGCGGTCAGCGCGGCGAGCCTGGCCTCGCTAGAGGCAAGCGTCGATGCCGCCTGCTCGAAAGCCGCGCGGGTGCTGGCCTCACGCTCGGCGGCGCCGGCGTTTTCGGTGTTGAGCGCGGCTTCTTCGGCAGCGAGACGTTCGAGGATATCCGCATTGTCGCGGACCATGCGCTGCTCGCGGGCAAGGTCGTCATCAAGCTGTTGCAGTCGGCGGTCGAGCTCTGCCTGGCGGGCGCGGATGCGGCCTGCCTCTTCCTCGATCTGCGCCTTGGCGATCGACAGACGCTGGAAGGCTGCGGCGGCTGCTGCTTCCGCATCGCGCAGGTCCGGCAGCCGGTGGGCGTTGATGCCTTGTTCCCTGGCGGCAGCCATCTGGGCAGCAGCACGGTCGCCGACCAGCGCGGTGGCAATCGCCAGCGCCGAACGCGCTTCGCCTTCCTGCGTCTTGGCCAGCGTCCAGCGAAGATGCAGCAGCGTCGCTTCGGCTTTGCGGATGTCGGCCGACAGGTTCTTGAAGCGCGAGGCTTGGCGGGCTTGGCGTTTCAGGCTTTCGATCTGGCTTTCCAGTTCGCCGACAACGTCGTCCAGCCTTTCGAGGTTCTGTTCCGCCGCCTTCAGCCGCAGCTCGGCTTCGTGGCGCCGTGTGTGCAGGCCGGAAATTCCGGCTGCCTCTTCCAGCAGCGCGCGGCGCGCCTGCGGCTTTGCCTGGATCAGCTCGCCGATGCGGCCCTGCCCGACCATCGATGGCGAACGCGCGCCGGTCGACTGGTCGGCGAACAGCAGCTGCACATCCTTGGCGCGGGCTTCCTTGCCGTTGATGCGGTAGAGCGAACCCGCCTCGCGTTCGATGCGGCGCGAAACCTGCAACTCGTCTGAATCATTGAAGGCCGAGGGCGCGCTACGGTCGCTGTTGTCGAGAAAAAGCGTGACTTCAGCGGTGTTGCGGGCCGGTCGTGTTCCGGAACCGGAAAAGATGACGTCGTCCATGCCGGACGCACGCATGTTCTTGTAGGAGCTTTCGCCCATAACCCAGCGCAGCGCCTCGACCAGGTTCGACTTGCCGCAGCCATTCGGCCCGACGATGCCGGTCAGGCCGCGTTCGATGACGAACTCGCCGGGTTCTACGAAGGATTTGAAGCCGAGCAGGCGAAGGCGCGAGAACTTCATTCGCGCCGGCCCATAGCCAAGTTTCGCAACACTGTTCCGGGGTTTTGCAAGGAGAACCCGCGGCAAGCCAAAGAAGTGCGCACGCCGAAGCGACGCCGCTTCGGCACTGCCGAAACGTCAGAGCAGAGGGTCGATGATGGCCGACATTTCCGCAATCGACATCGCCCCTTTGTAGGTCTTTCCGTTGATGAAAAAGGTCGGTGTGGAATCGACCTTGAATTCGTCGGCGCCGCGCTTCTGGACGGATCTCACATCGTCCAGAAGTTTCTGGTCCGTCAAGCAGGCCTCGAAGGACTCCTGTGTAAAACCGGCAAGCTTGGCGATTTGCAGCAGTGCGTCCTTGGTATTGTTCACACCAACCCAGTTCGCCTGCTGCCTGAACAGCACGTCGACCATCGGGAAATAGTTGTCCTTGGAGCAGCGCGCCAGCATGAAACCGGCCTCGGCACTGGGATCGAACGGAAACTCGCGCAGGATGTAACGGGCCTTGCCGGTGTCGATATATTTCGTCTTCAGCTCCGGAAACGTGGTCTCGGCGAAATGCGCGCAATGCGGGCAGGTCATCGATGCATATTCGACGATGGTGACCTTTGCATCGTCCTTGCCGAGCTGCATGTCGGGCAGCGCGCCGGGCTTCAACAAGGCTGCCATATCCACCGTGCCCTGAGCTTCAGGCGCTTTGGCGGCGGCCGGGGCGGCCGGCTTCGCAGGTTCCGCCGGAGCCGCAGGTTTCACATCCTGCGCCTCGGCTTTCTCGCCCGAGTCGCTGCAGGCGGCAAGCAGGGCTGCCGCTGGTATTGCGGCCAGTGAAGTCAAAAGGTGTCTGCGGGACAAGGAACGAAGCATACGAGTCACCTGGCAATAGTTGGATTTTGCAATGCAAAGGCTACAAAAAGCGAGAGTTGGCGCGAATTAAGGCATTACCGCCCCTATTCCAATCGCCAAATCCGGGCATACCATCACGATAGCGCGAGATCACGGCTTCTTTTGACCAAGAATGGTGGCGCCAAGGCGCTCCAACGAGGCGCGCAGCCCGTCGTCCTCGATCAAACCGACAGAGCCCGACAGCTTCGCCTTCTCCGCCACGGTCAGCGGCCGCAAACTGGGTGCCGGCCTTTCCTTGCCCGCCATTACCGGCTTCTGCACGATCCTGATCCGGCCGATCGCATTGAAACCGAGAAACGCATTGACCCGGTTGATGATCTCGCCGGTCTCGTGCTGCAGATGCAGTGCCGCCACACCCTCGCAGGCAATTACCAGCACGGCCGGCTCGAACGGATCGTCCTCGTGCATGCGGCGCGGCCACTGGATCTTTTCCGGGCGCGAGCGGCCGGCAAGCCGCGGTCCGGCAATCTCTTCCCACGACTGGACCAGCCCGATCGACATGCCGGCCCGCTTGCGCAGCACCGGGTCGAGGATCTCGGTTGCGAGATCGCTCACCGGAACGGGATTGCCGAAGGGCCTTTTCCCTGCCATGTGCGTTCTCCAGCTTCAGCATCAGTGGATTAGGGCCGACCCTCGATCAATGGCACTGCACGACCAGACCCGCAAGGCCGTATCCGGAGACAATGGCGAGATCGCGTTCCGGCTGCTTGGCTGGTACGACGCGCATCACCGCGAGCTGCCGTGGCGCGTTCCGCCGCGTGCGGTGGCAGGCGGCGCCCAGCCAGATCCCTATCTGGTCTGGCTTTCCGAGGTGATGCTGCAGCAAACCACGGTCGAGGCGGTAAAATCCTATTTCCGGGCTTTCGTGCAGAAATGGCCAACTGTCGAGGCACTGGCGGCGGCACCGACCGAAGACGTCATGAAGGCCTGGGCCGGGCTCGGCTATTATTCCCGCGCCCGTAACCTCAAAGCCTGCGCCGATCTCGTCGCGCGGCAAGGCGGCCGCTTTCCGGACAGCGAGTCCGGCTTGAGGGAACTGCCCGGCATCGGCGCCTACACGGCGGCGGCGATCGCGGCGATCGCCTTCGACCGACCAGCCGCGGTCGTCGACGGCAATGTCGAACGGGTCGTCTCACGGCTGTATTCGATCGCCACGCCTCTGGGCGACGCCAAGGGCGAGATACGCGGCCAGGTCGAACGCATGGTTCCCCCGACAAGGCCCGGCGACTTCGCGCAGGCGATGATGGACCTGGGCGCGACGATCTGCACGCCGCGCCGGCCCCGCTGCATGCTCTGCCCGGTCAGGCAGGATTGCAGCGCCACAATCTCGGGCGATCCCGAGCGCTTTCCGGTCCGCCTGCCCAAGGCCGAGAAACCCTTGCGCCGCGGCGCCGCCTTCGTCGCCGTCAGGAGCGACGGCGCCATCCTTTTGCGCAAGCGCGCGAATAAAGGCCTGCTGGGCGGCATGACCGAAGTGCCGACGACCGGCTGGACCGCGCGGATCGATGGCGCCACCACGGTGGCGGCAGCCCCGTTCCCCGGCGACTGGCGGCAGGCCGGACGCATCGGCCATATCTTTACCCATTTTGCGCTTGAACTCGACGTGTTCAAGGCGGAGACCGACAGCGTCGGCCCGGCCGGGCATTTCTGGTCGCTGGCCCATGAAATTTCCGGGGAGGCGCTGCCGAGCGTCATGAAAAAGGTAATCGAAGCGGCGATACCGGGCGCGACGAAAAAGCAGCGGCCGCATTGAAAGAGAGAAGAATGTCCGAAATCCGCCACATCGTTTTCGACATCGGCAAAGTGCTGATCCACTATGATCCGAACCTGCCCTTCAGCCGCTTGATCCCCGATCCCGACGAACGGAAATGGTTCTTCGAAAATGTCTGCACGCACGACTGGAACATCGAGCAGGACCGCGGCCGCAGCTGGGAAGAGGCCGAAGCGCTGGCAATCGCTCAATATCCCGACCATGCCGAAAACATCCGCAATTTCCGCCGGCACTGGCACGAGATGGTGCCTCATGCCTATGAGGACAGCGTCGCGATCATGATCGGGCTGATCGAGAGCGGCCACGACGTGACGATGCTGACCAATTTCGCGGCCGATACGCTTGCCGAGGCCCGTGAGCGGTTCGATTTCCTCAATAGGCCGCGCGGCGTGACCGTGTCGGGCGACATCCGCCAGATCAAGCCGGATCGCGCCATCTACGATCACCACGTCGCCGCGTTCGGCCTCGATCCGGCAGCCACGCTGTTCATCGACGACAGCCAGAAGAATGTCGACGGCGCCAAGGCGGCCGGTTGGCAGGCTGTGCTGTTCACCGACGCAAAGACGCTCAGGGCGGACCTTGAGCGCCTTGGGATCAAAGTGTGATTTGAATCGCTTCCAGAGGTTGGGTGAGCCTTGGCATAACCGATCTATCGCAACTCGGAGCCTCAGGCCCCTGCCCGCTCCATGCCCAGCCGCGCAATGCGGCGAAGCTCGTCGATCGGTGTCAGACCGCCGCTGCGCTCATAATGCCAGAAGGTCCATCCGTTGCAGGCGTCCAGCCCCTGGACGTGAGCGCCGATCTTGTGGATCGACCCGGCACTGTCGCCGATCGCCAGCGTGCCATCGGCACGCACTTTTGCCGCCCAGCGCTTCTTGGCGTCGTAGAGCGTGGCGCCGGGCGCCACCAAGCCATTGTCGAGAAGCGTGACGAATGCGACGCGCGGCTCAGCCCGCTTGCCGGTCAGCACCGTCAAATTGGCGCCTTCCAGCGGCCGGACCGCATCGATACGTTCCATGGCGGCATCGATATAGGCCTGCTCACGCTCGATGCCGACGAAGTGGCGGCCAAGCCGCTTGGCCACAGCCCCGGTGGTACCTGAACCGAAGAAGGGGTCGAGCACGATGTCGCCTGGCCTGGTCGATGCCGTCATGACGCGGGCAAGCAACGCTTCCGGCTTCTGCGTCGGATGTAATTTGTCACCATTGTCGTTCTTCAGGCGCTCGCCGCCGGTGCAGATCGGAAATAGCCAGTCGGAACGCATCTGAATGTCGTCATTCGACGCCTTCAGCGCCTCGTAGTTGAATGTGTAACCCTTGCCCTTTTGGTCGCGCGATGCCCAGATCATCGTCTCATGCGCGTTCTGGAAACGGCGGCCACGGAAATTGGGCATTGGATTGGTCTTGCGCCAGACGACGTCGTTGAGGATCCAGAAGCCCAGGTCCTGCATCTTGGCGCCGACCCTGAAAATATTGTGGTAGGAGCCGATGACCCAGATCGTGCCGTTGGGCTTCAACACGCGGCGCGCCGCCAGCAGCCAGGCGCGAGTGAAGGCGTCGTAGGCCTCAAAACTGTCGAACTGGTCCCAATGGTCGTCGACGGCATCGACCTTGGATTGGTCGGGCCGGTGCAGATCGCCATCGAGCTGCAGATTGTAAGGCGGATCGGCAAAGATCACGTCGATCGACTTTTCCGGCAGCCGTTCGAGCGCGGCGAGGCAGTCGCCTTTCAGGATCGTATCCAGCCACTCGGATTGCTGGGGAGCATCGGAAAGGTCGTCGAGAAAACGCACGGCAGACATTGTGACACCCAAGGCACGCGTTACTGTTTACTGTCCGTTATGGTTACCGATCAGCGTAAATATTCAGTGAAGCAGCACGCCGAATTTGCGAAGCCCGGCCTGTTGGTGTATGCCGCGCCGCCTGAGCCGTTTTGACCAAAGGCCCTCTCGGCATTCCCCTCATCCCGCTTCCCGGATCACCATGCCCCAGCCAGATCTTGTCATCTTCGATTGCGACGGCGTGCTCGTCGATTCCGAAATCATCGCCGCGCGTATCGATGCCGAGCTTTTGACCTCGGCCGGCTACGAGATATCGGCCGAGGAGATTTCCGAGGTCTATGCCGGGCTGATTTTCAAGGACATCATGATGCGGGTCGAGGAAAAGTCCCGGATCCCGTTCCAGGCCTCCTTGATCGACAAGGAGGAACAGCTTGTCGATCGGCGGCTGCGCAGCGACGTGCGTGCCATCGACGGAGCGCACGAAGCTGTCGCCGCGGTAGCAGTGCCGCGCTGCGTCTGTTCGAATTCGCGTTCTGAGCGGATCGAATTCATGCTGGAGAAGGTGCAGCTTTTGCCGTTCTTTGCCGGCCGGATCTTTTCCTCGCTGGAAACCCCGACCGGGAAAACCAAGCCGGCGCCGGACGTGTTTCGGTTCGCCGCGGAAAAGCTCAAGGCCGATCCGGCGAACACCTTTGTCATCGAGGATTCGGTGCATGGCGTCACCGGCGCCAAGACGGCGGGAATGCGCGTCATCGGCTTTACCGGCGCGGCGCACAGCTATCCCGGCCACGCCGATGCGCTGACCGAGGCCGGCGCGGAAACGGTCATCCGCCGCTGGGCAGAACTGAAAAGCGTGATCGCCGCGCTGTCGGAATGGTCGGCGGACGCGTGAGAGGCCGCCTCCAGCCGCCGTGGCGCGAATGCACCGGCTTAGTTGGTCGCGGCGGCTTTCTTTTTCCTCGGCTTGTCTGTCGCTACTTTCGGAGCGCCCTCGTCATACCCGGCATATGCCTGGTAGTCCTTCGCCGTCGGCTCCGGAACGACGACGTTGGAATCGGTGAAGACGAACTGTGTGGCACTCGAAGGATCGGTAACCTGGACCTGATAGGAGTGAAGCTGCGAATAGAGAACTTCGGTGCCGTGCATCACCGCGATGCGGATCGGCATGGTGATGGTGCCGGGGGTGAACATCGGGCCAGGCACGACTTTGCCGGCGACGGCTATCTTCATCGACAAGGAGCCGTTGGCACGGCTGCAGTCGCGGGTCACATCGGTGATCGAAGCCTGATAGATGATCTTGGCGGAATCGTCCGGCTGATCGACGCCTGCCGCGCCCGCTGCCGGCTGGGCGGCTTCCTCGGCGGCGACATCGGTTTTTTTCTTCGGCTTCGGACCGCTCTTGGCGTAGGTATTGAAGAAGGCGGTGCCGTCACGCAACGTCACTTTCGGGCAATAGGCCTGCAGCTGGCTGGAAAGCACCTTGGGATCGGGTGGCGGTGGGGGTGTCGTGTCCTTCTTGCCGAAGCCGAGAATACCATTGTCGCTCGATTGGCAGCCTGCGGCGGCAAGCATAAAGCCGGCGAGCGCCAGACCCGCGACAAAACGACCGTTGAATGAATGAAACGCCATGAACTGCACTTCCCTCTCGCAAAGCCGGTGACGTATATCAACCGCGCGGCAAAAATGCGACTGAGCCAGCGCAGAAATCCACCACCTCGCGGCGGGCCAAAATTCCCGGCAGCAATGGAAACGTAACGATGCAATATGTGAGTACCCGCGGGGAAGCGCCCGCGCTGGGATTTTCCGACGCGGTGCTGGCCGGACTGGCGCGCGACGGCGGGCTCTACCTGCCGAGCGCCTGGCCGCATTTTTCCGCAGCCGAGATCCGCGCCATGCGCGGCCTTGCCTATCCCGATCTTGCTATCCGTGTGCTGTCGCCGTTCCTCGGCGGCGAGATCGCGGCGCCGGTGTTTGAACGGCTGGTGCGCGAAGCCTATGCGAGCTTCCGCCATGAGGCCGTCTGCCCGCTGGTGCAGACCGGGCCGAACAGCTTCGTGCTCGAGCTCTTCCATGGCCCGACGCTCGCGTTCAAGGACGTGGCGATGCAGCTTCTCGCACGGCTGATGGACCATGTGCTGGCCGAGCGCGACCAGCGCGCCACCATTGTCGGCGCCACCTCCGGCGACACCGGAGGGGCCGCCATCGATGCCTTTGCCGGGCGCAACCGCACCGACATCTTCGTGCTTTTCCCGCATGGCCGCGTCTCGCCGGTACAGCAGCGGCAGATGACGACCTCGACCGCCGCAAACGTCCATGCGTTGGCGATCGAAGGTAATTTCGATGACTGCCAGGGCCTGGTGAAGGACATGTTCAACGACCACGGTTTTCGCGACCGGGTATCGCTGTCGGGCGTCAATTCGATCAACTGGGCCCGCATCATGGCCCAGATCGTCTATTATTTCTCCTCCGCGCTGTCGCTCGGCGCGCCCGACAGACCGGTTTCCTTCACCGTGCCGACCGGCAATTTCGGCGACATCTTTGCCGGCTATGCCGCCAAGAAGATGGGGCTGCCGATCGAACGGCTGATCATCGCCACCAACGACAACGATATTCTGGCGCGCACGCTGGCGACAGGCGAATACCGCATGAAGGGGGTTTTTTCGACCACGTCGCCCTCGATGGACATCCAGGTGTCTTCGAACTTCGAACGCTTGCTGTTCGAAGCGTCCGGCCGCGATGCCTCGACCGTGCGGCGCTACATGAACGGGCTCAAGCAGTCCGGCGCCTTCACCATCGAGGCTGGCGAAATCGCCAAGATCCGCTCCGAATTCGACGCCGGCCGCGCCACCATGGACGAGGTCGCCGCCAGTATCCGCACCACACTAGCGGCGAGCGGCTATCTGCTCGACCCGCATACGGCCGCGGCCGTGCATGTGGCCGCCGGCAAGGCTGCGGGTGAGGTGCCGATGGTGGTGCTGGGCACTGCGCACCCGGCAAAGTTTCCCGCCGCCGTCGAAGCCGCCAGCGGCGTGTCGCCTGCCCTGCCTGCATGGCTAGGCGGGTTGATGAGCGCCGAGGAAAAATACACGGTACTTCCATCCGACCTGAAAATGGTGGAAGATTATCTCGGCCGCCACACGCGGGCGGCGCGTTAGGGAGTAATTGCCATATGGGTGTTGAGGTAAGCCGTCTGTCGAACGGCCTGACAGTCGCCACCGAAACCCTTCCAAGCCTCGAATCTGTTGCCCTTGGCGCCTGGGTCAAGTCGGGCGCACGCAACGAGCGTGACGAAGAGCACGGAATGGCGCACTTGCTCGAGCACATGGCTTTCAAGGGCACCAGGCGGCGAAGCGCCTTCGAGATTGCCTCGGAGATCGAGGACGTCGGCGGTGAGATCAATGCCGCCACCAGCGTCGAGACGACCTCCTATTATGCAAGGGTTCTGAGCGACGACGTGCCGCTGGCGGTCGATATTCTTTCCGACATCCTGCAGGAATCCGAATTCGATCCGCAGGAGTTGGAACGAGAGCAGCATGTGATTTTGCAGGAGATCGGCGCCGCGCACGATACGCCCGACGACGTCGTTTTCGATCACTTTACCGAGACCGCCTTTCGCCACCAGACTATCGGCCGCTCGATTCTCGGCACGCCGGAAACCGTCAAATCCTTCACTTCGAAGCAGTTGCACGACTTCATCGAACGACAGTACGGCGCCGAGAACATGGTGATGGTGGCGGCCGGCGATATCAAGCACGACGATTTCGTGCGGGAGGTGGAAAAGCGTCTCGGCAGCTTCCGCGGCAAGGCCGACGGCACCATCCCGCAATATGCGCAGTATGTCGGCGGCGATTTTCGCGAGGACCGCGACCTGATGGACGCCCAGATCGTGCTGGGTTTCGAGGGCCGCGCCTATCACGTCCGCGATTTCTATGCCTCCCAGGTCCTGTCGATGATCCTCGGCGGCGGCATGTCGTCGCGACTTTTCCAGGAAGTCCGCGAAAAACGCGGCCTGTGCTATTCGGTCTATGCCTTCCATTGGGGTTTTTCCGACACCGGCGTCTTCGGGGTCCATGCCGCGACCGGACAAAGCGATATTGCCGAGCTGGTGCCTGTGATCATCGACGAGCTGCAAAAGGCCGGCGAAAACATCCTGCAGGAGGAGCTTGACCGGGCGCGTGCCCAGTACCGCGCCGGGCTGATCATGTCGGCCGAGAGCCCGGCCAGCCGCGCCTCGCAGATCGCCAGGCAGTTGCTTCTGTTCGGCAGGCCGATCGCCAAGGAAGAGCTGATGGAGCGCCTGTCGGCGTTGACTGTCGAGCGGCTGACGGATCTGTCGTCCCGGCTTTTTTCGACCAAGCCGACGCTTACAGCTGTCGGGCCGGTGGGTACGCTCGCGCCCTATGAGGCGATCCTCGATTCGCTTTCGGGCACGCAGACCACTGCCCGTAAGCTTGCCGTCTAAGCCCATTCGAGCATCGTGTTCGCGCTCCCTTTCTTTCGCCGCGACCTGCCGGCACTGAAGGGCGAGCTGGTCACGCTGCGCGTGCCGCTGACCAACGACTATCGCGAGTGGTCGGTGCTGCGCAGTGAAAGCCGCGCCTTCCTCGAGCCGTGGGAGCCGCGATGGACGCCTGACGAGCTCGACCGCACGGCGTGGCGGCACCGTATCGGCCGCTACCGCGAGGACTACGCGCAGGGGACGGCGATCGCCTTCTTCATCTTCGAGAAAAGCAGCGGCAAGCTGGCCGGCGGTATCACCCTCGGCAATATCCGCCACGGGGTCGCCCAAAGCGGCCATATCGGCTATTGGATCGGCGAGCGGTTCAGCGGACGCGGCCTGATGACCGATGCCGTCAAGGTGGTGACGCGTTTCGCCTTCGAAACGCTGCGGTTGCACCGGATCGAAGCTGCCTGTATCCCCGATAATGCCCGGTCGATCCGCGTGCTTGAAAAAGCCGGATTCCGGCGCGAAGGACTGCTACGATCGTATCTCAGGATCAACGGCATCTGGCAGGACCATTACCTATACGCCCGAATCGCGGACGATCCGCCGGGCGTTGGAACAAAGGACTGATTTTTGACGAATTTTCTGCGCAACGGGTCGCTGCTTGCCTTTATGCTGGCGGCAATCGTCACGCTCTGCGCAGCATCGTCGGCGTTTGCGGTCGAACCGATCAAGATTGCCCGCGACGACGTGGCGCTCGACCTTTCGGGTGCCGTCGCAATCTACCGCAACCAGGGCGAGAATTTCCAGGTCTCGACGGCACCCGGCCCGGACGGCATCGTGCGGCGCATCGAGGTCGAGGCCAATGACGCGCGCTCGACCGGCGACTGGGCGGTGTTCGCGCTCGCCAATACCACCGACCAGCAGCTCGACAGGCTGATTGTCGCACCGCATTTCCGGCTGGTGAATTCCGGCCTGTTTTGGCCGGATCTCGGCTCGACCCGTATCGCTGCGATCACGCCCAGCGAAGGCTTTGCGCTCGACCGCCAGACCAGCCCCGACGCCGACGTGTTCCGGGTGACGTTGAACCCCGGAACGGTGATCACCTTCATCGCCGAGCTCGCCTCGCCCAAGCTGCCGCAGGTCTATCTGTGGGATCCTGAATCCTACAAGGACTCGGTCAATTCCTACACGCTGTTTCGTGGCATCGTCATCGGCATCGCCGGCCTGCTGGCGCTGTTCCTGACCATTCTTTTCGTCGTCAAGGGGACCTCGATGTTCCCGGCGACGGCGGCCCTTGCCTGGGCGGTGCTTGCCTATATCTGCGTCGATTTCGGCTTTCTTAACAAGATCATAGAAATATCCCCGGGGAACGAGCAGATGTGGCGCGCCGGAACGGAGGTGGCGCTTGCGGCGACCTTCGTTGTGTTCCTGTTTGCCTATCTCAACCTCAACCGGTGGCACGGCCATTTCAGCTACGGCGCGCTGGTCTGGATTCTCGGGCTGGTGCTGATCGCCGGCGTCGCCATCATCGATCCGGCGGTTGCCGCCGGCATTGCCAGGCTGTCCTTCGCCGCCACCGCACTGACCGGGCTCGGCCTGATCATCTTCCTCGGTATCCGCGGTTACGACCGCGCCATTATGCTCGTGCCCAGTTGGGTGATGGTTCTGCTGTGGCTATGCGGATCGTGGATGGCGATCACCGGCATGCTGGACAACGATATCGCCCAGCCGGCGCTGGGCGGCGGGCTGATCCTCATCATCCTGCTGATCGGCTTCACGGTGATGCAGCACGCTTTTGCTGGCGGCGCCCTGCATCAGGGCCTGTTCTCCGATCTCGAGCGGCAGGCGCTGGCGGTTGCCGGATCGGGCGATACTGTGTGGGACTGGGACGTGCTGCGCGACCGGGTCGTCACTCGTCCCGACGTCAGCATTCAGCTCGGCCTTGCTCCCAACAGTCTCGGCGGTCCCGCCCGCAACTGGCTGCCGGTGCTGCATGCCGACGACCGCGACACGTTTCGCACGACGCTCGACGTGGTGCTCGAGCACCGGCGTGGCCGGGTGTCGCAAAACTTCCGTCTGCGCGGCGCCGACGGGCACTATCACTGGTTTGCGCTGCGCGCCCGGCCGGTGATCGGCTCGGACGGCGAGGTCATCCGCTGCGTCGGCACCATGGTCGACGTGACGGAGCAGAAGAAGTCCGAGGAACGGCTGCTGCACGACGCCGTGCACGACAATCTGACCGGCTTGCCCAACCGCGAGCTGTTCATGAACCGACTGGAGGCGATCATTTCGATCGCCCGCACCGAAGAGAAGGTGCGCCCGACCGTGTTCGTCATCGACATCGATCGCTTCAAGCAGGTCAATGACGGGCTCGGCATCTCGGCCGGCGATACCATCCTTTTGACCATAGCGCGGCGGCTGCACCGGCTGCTCAAGCCGAAGGATTCGCTGTCGCGCTTTGCCGGCGACCAGTTCGCGCTGATGCTTTTGTCGGAGCAGGATCCGGCTCGCATCGCGGCCATCGCCGATGCCATCAAGCACGCCATCAACAACCCGATCACCTTCGCCAAGCGCGAGATCGTGCTGACCGCCTCGATCGGGCTGATCACCTGGACGTCCACGCAGACCTCGGCCGAGGACATGGTCAAGGATGCCGAGCTTGCCATGCATCAGGCCAAGCGCTTCGGCGGCGACAGGATCGAGCCGTTCCGGCCCGCCTTCCGCACGGTCGGCACCGACCGGCTGCAGTTCGAGTCCGACCTGCGCCGCGCCATCGAGCGACGTGAATTCACGCTTGCCTATCAGCCGATCGTGCGGCTCGAGGACGGCAGCGTTGCCGGCTTCGAAGCGTTGCTGCGCTGGGACCATCCGCGGCGCGGCATGATCCCGCCGGCGGATTTCATTCCGGTTGCCGAAAACTGCGGCCTGATCGTGCAGCTTGGGCTGTTCGCCATGCAGCAGGCTGCCGAAGACCTGGCCGGATGGCAAAAGCAGATCGGCGATGCGCCGCTGTCGGTCTCGGTCAATCTGTCCAGCCGTCAGCTCATCCGCCGCGACCTGGTCAGCGACGTCCGCTCGGTGATCGCGCGAGCCAACCTGAAACCGCGCTGCTTCCGGCTCGAACTCACCGAATCGCTGGTGATGGACAATCCCGAGCAGACCGCCCATGTGCTGACCAAGCTGAAGCAGCTTGGGATCGGCCTGTCGCTGGATGATTTCGGCACCGGCTACTCATCGCTGGCCTATCTGACGCGCTTTCCGTTCGACACCATCAAGATCGACAAGAGCTTCGTCGACGACGCGACGCCGAAACGCGCGGTGCTGCTCAAATCGATGGTCAACATGGCGCATGAGCTCGGCCTGTCGGTCGTTGCCGAAGGCATTTCGGACGAAAGCGATGCGCTGGAGCTGCGGCAGATGGGCTGCGAATACGTGCAAAGCTTCATGTTCGGCGCGCCGATGCCCGGCGACCAGGTGCTGAAGACGCTGAAGGAACAGTATCCGCTCACTCAGGCGTGACCTGCAGCCAGGCTGAGATGCGCGAGATCGATGCCGATCGAGGCAAGGATCCGGTCGTATTTGCGGTCGATGTCGGCGTCGAACAGAAGCTCGGCACTTGCCGGGCAAGTCAGCCATCCATTCTCGGCGATCTCGTTTTCAAGCTGGCCCGCACCCCAGCCGGCATAGCCGAGAGCCATCAGCGCCCGCCGGGGTCCGCGGCCGGAGGAGATGGCGCGCAAAATGTCGACGGTCGCGGTCAGGCAGACGTCATCGGACACGGCGAGCGAGGATTCCACCCGGTAGTCGCCCGAATGCAGGACGAAGCCGCGGCTGCGATCCACCGGTCCGCCATTGCGCACGACGAAGTCGCGCGCCGGCGCCGGCAGACGGATCGCCTCCATCTCATTCATGATGCCAAGTTGCACGAGCAGGTCCGGAAACAGCATCTGCTGCGTCTGGTTGATGATCAGCCCCATCGCGCCTTCGTCGCTGTGCGCGCAAATGTAGATGACAGAGCGCGTGAAGCGGTCGTCCTTCATGCCGGGCATGGCGATCAGGAACTGGTCGTCGAGAAAGCCGGGTCCTGCGGCCGTCCTTTTATGGCGCAACAAATCCATGGCCACAGCGTAACGCGTTTCCGAAGCCTCGAAAAGATGGGCGGCGCTCGATTTGATCAGGCTCGTAAATCGAAGGTCACGCAAATATGATGCCGGCCGCGTCATGAAATCATTGTGCGGCCATCAACGGACGATCAAATCACCGTCATGCAAAGCTTGAAAATCCTGCTGCTTGGTGTGGCCATTGGATCGGCGACCGGCCTCCCGGCCTCAGCCTCCTCGTCGGCCTGGTACAACAGCGAAGGCGGCAGGGTGAGGCTGGTGACGAGCGGCAAAGCCGACGAGGCCGGACGCCTCCAGGGCGTCCTCGACATTGCGCTTAAGCCCGGCTGGAAAACCTATTGGCGCGATCCGGGCGATGCGGGCGTGCCGCCACAGATCGACGTCTCGGCCAGCACCAACATTGCCGACGCGACGCTTTTATTTCCGCCGCCGCAGCGCCATGACGACGGCTATGGCAAATGGGCCGGCTACGACCACCCGGTTTCGTTGCCGGTGACGTTCACGCTTGCCGCGCCCGGCCAGCCGGCGGTCATCGATGCTGACATTTTCCTCGGCATCTGCGAAACCATCTGCATCCCGGTGCAGACAAGGCTGACTGTCGATCCCGGCGCCGATCCGGACAACGCCGAGGATGCGGCACTGGTCAAGGCAGGCCTTGCCACCCTGCCCGCCACGGCAACGCCCGATTTCGGCATAAACGTACTGCCGGGCGACCACGAAACACTGATTGTCGAAGCGAGCTTTCCGGGCAGCCCCGAGGGCGCCGACTTCTTCGTTGCCGGCGAACGCGAATACATGTTCGGTGTCCCGGCACGCAGCGAAAAGGATGGCAAGCTGATCTTTACTGTGCCGATCCTCGACAGGCCGTCGACAACGCCAACCGATGGCGGCCTGCACTACACACTGACAAGTGCCGCAGGCGCGGTCGAAGGCCTGTTGCCATTCCCGTGATGCCAACGTCTGGACGGTTGCCGGGCGCGCCTTAATTCGCTATCGCAAGGAAACTCCCTTCCATTCCAAACGAGGACCATCATGACGATCTCCGTTGGCGACAAACTGCCCGATGCGACCTTCAAGACAATGACCGCCGACGGTGCAAAGCCGATCACGACGGGCGAGATATTCTCAGGAAAGACGGTCGTGCTGTTTGGCGTTCCAGGCGCTTTCACGCCGACCTGCAGCAACAATCATCTGCCCGGCTACCTGGACAATTACGACGCCATCCTGGCGCGCGGCGTCGACACTATCGCCGTTGTCTCGGTCAACGATGTTCACGTCATGGGAGCTTGGGCCCGCTTCAGCGGCGGTGAAGGCAAAATCCTTTATCTTGCCGATGGCAATGGCGATTTCGCCAAATCGGTCGGCCTTGACGCCGACCTCTCGAGCGGCGGCATGGGGCTGCGCTCGAAGCGTTTTTCGATGATCGTCGAGGACGGCAAGGTCACCGCACTCAATGTCGAGACAAAGCCCGGCGTCGACGAATCCGGTGCGGCTCACATTCTCGGACAGCTTTCCGTCCTGGCGACAGCCTAGGCCAGGCACGGCAAAGGGCGCCTTCGAGCGCTCAACGTCCAAAGGACGCTGACTTTTTCATCGGCGCATGATCCTTCCGAAAGCCGACCCGGTTTTCGGGGCCATGTGTCGGCCCTTCGGGACTGCTTGCTTTTGGGGACCTCGATTATGTCTGACATCTTGTGGCGCAGCGTCGCGATCGGCATCGGCGCAACCGCGCTTATGGATGTCTGGGCGATTTTCCTGAACAAGGCCTTTGCCCAACCGCGCCCGAACTGGGGGCTGGTCGGCCGCTGGGTCTGGCATCTCAGGGAGGGCAAGGTCTTCCATGATGACATTGGCGAGGCCTCGCCCTATCCACATGAATCAGTACTTGGCTGGGCCTTTCATTATGCTGTCGGTATCGTCTACGGCATCATACTGGTCGTGCTGGCCGGGACGGCCTGGCTCACCGCGCCGACCTTCCTGCCGGCCTTTATCCTCGGCATCGTCACCGTCGGCGCCGGGTGGTTTCTGCTGGCGCCCGGCATGGGCGCCGGCTGGACCGCTTCGAAGCGGCCCAATCCGATGCAGGTCCGCGCCCTCAATCTTGTGTCGCATACGGTGTTTGCCATCGGACTGTTCGGCACCGCCCTTCTGATCCGCTGACACGCCAGTTCAACCGGATCAATAACTCTGGGTCGAGCGCCGAACCTTCTTGGCCGCCGATTGCCTGGACCGGGTGCCTTCCTTCGGCGGCACGGACGCGAGCACGGGTTTCGCCGACTTCGTCTTGAATGGCGCCATGCCGAGCCGCGCCAATTCGTCGGCGCGCTCGTTCTCAGGATGGCCGGCATGGCCCTTGACCCAATGCCAGGTGACCTGATGGCGGTTGCGCGCCGCGTCGAGCTGCTGCCACAGCTCGGCATTCTTCACCGGCTGCCGGGCAGCGGTCTTCCAGCCGTTGCGTTTCCAGCCCTCGATCCAGCCGAAAATGCCGTCCTTGACGTAGTTGCTGTCGGTATAAAGGTCGACGACGCAAGGCTCCTTGAGCGCGTTGAGCGCCGAGATCGCCGCCAACAACTCCATGCGGTTGTTGGTGGTCAGAGCCTCGCCACCATGGAGCTCCTTGATGGCGCCGTTGAAGCGCAGGATTGCGCCCCAGCCGCCAGGCCCGGGATTGCCCGAACAGGCACCATCGGTGAAGATTTCAACGCGCTTGGTCATGTCAGTCCATATTCGGAAGGAGAGTTGATCGCCCGGTGGAAGCGCATCCGGCGGATATACTCGGTCGGGTCGCGTTTCATCACCAGCCCGCCATCCGGAACCGTCAGCCAGTCGTAGAGCCGGGTCAGCATGAAGCGCAGCGCCGAGCCGCGCGCCAGCATCGGCAGCGCAGCTTTCTCGTCACTGCTCAACGGCCGCACGCTTTGGTAGCCGGCAAGCAGCGCCGTGCCCTTGGTCAGATTGAAGGAAAAATCCTTCTCGAAGCACCAGGCGTTCAGGCACGTGGCAACGTCATAGGCGTAGAGGTCGTTGCAGGCGAAATAGAAGTCGATCAGCCCGGACAGTTTCTCGCCGAGGAAGAACACATTGTCCGGGAAAAGATCGGCATGGATGATGCCTTGCGGCAGACCGTTCGGCCAGTTCCGCTCGAAATCGGCGAAATCGGCATCGACCTCGGCCGCCAGTCCCGGCTCGACCTCGTCGGCGCGGGCGCGGGCGGCATTCCACAGCTTGCGCCAGCCATCGATGGCAAGGGCGTTGAGGCGGGTCATCGGAAAATCCGCGCCGGCCAGATGCAGTGCCGCCAGTGCCTTGCCGACCTCGCCGCAATGCGCAGCCGTCGGCCGCCGCAGCGACAGGCCTTCGAGAAAGGTGATGATGACCGCCGGCCGACCAGCAAGTGTTCCGATCACACTGCCATCATGTGCGGTGACCGGGAGCGGACAAGAAATGCCCTTTCTGGCGAGATGGGCCATGAGGCCGAGAAAGAACGGCAGGTCAGCCTTGTCGACGCGCTTCTCGTAAAGCGTCAGGATGTAGGAGCCGCTGCTGGTGTGCAGCAGAAAATTCGAGTTTTCGGTGCCTTCGGCGATGCCCTTGTAGGACAGGAGGTCGCCGACCGGATAGTTCCTGAGGAATGCGCCGAGCTCGCCCTCGTTGACGTCGGTGTAGACCGCCATCGTTGTTACGCGGCCCCGTTGACGAAGGCCATGTCGGCGGCCGTCAGTTCGACATCGCGCAACACCCGCATCACCGGAAAGTCCTCCGTCTCCGTCGCCGTTACGGCCAGCTCGATGGTCACGTCGAAGCGCTGCCTGAACGCATCGACGATCTCGTCGACGATGATCTCCGGCGCCGAGGCGCCCGCCGACAGGCCGAGCGTCGAAATGCCGGCAATCTCATTCCACGGAATTTCGGAGGCGCGCTGCACGAGAAGCGACATCGAGGCGCCGGCGCGCTCGGCCACTTCGACCAGGCGCCGCGAGTTGGAGGAGTTAGGTGCGCCGACAACGAGGAAGAGATCGGCGCCGGCCGCTGTTTCCTTGACCGCTTCCTGGCGATTGGTGGTGGCATAACAGATCGATTCCGCCGCCGGCGCGTGCAGCTCGGGAAAACGCTGCTGCAGGGCGCGAATGATACCGGCGGTGTCCTCGACCGACAGCGTCGTCTGGGTCACGAAGCCGAGCGCCTGCGGGTCTGCAGGCACGAAGCTTGCGGCGTCGGCTTCGGTCTCGATCAGAGTGACCGCGCCATCCGGCAACTGGCCCATTGTGCCGATCACCTCGGGATGCCCGGCATGGCCGATCAAAAGCACGTGGCGGCCAAGCCGCTGATGGCGCATTGCCTGCTTGTGGACTTTCGAAACCAGCGGGCAAGTCGCGTCGAGATAGAAGAGGTTGCGCGACTGGGCGTCGGCCGGCACCGATTTCGGCACGCCATGCGCCGAAAAGACGACCGGGCTCTGGCGATGCTCGGGCGGGATTTCGGAGAGCTCCTCGATGAACACCGCGCCGAGGCTTTGCAGCCCTTCGACGACGTAGCGGTTGTGCACGATCTCGTGGCGGACATAGACCGGCGCGCCGTATTTCTTCAGCGCCAGCACGACGATCTGGATGGCACGGTCGACGCCGGCACAGAAACCGCGCGGCTGGCAAAGCCGGATGGTCAGCGGTGGCTTTGTGTGAAGCATGATTGCATCTTACGCTGATTGTAGGCCGGTTGATCGGACTGTGACTTCTGAGCTCTAGGCGCGAAATGAGGTGCGCGGCCCTGCCCTGTCAAGGGTAGTGGCGGCGATCATTGGTCTTTCGCCGGGCGGCGGAGCCAGGAGATAAGGACACCGGCAAGGGCGGCGGCAAGGCCGTACCAGGTTATCGCATATTGCAGATGGCTGTTCGGCAGGTCGATGACGGTGACGCCGCCGACCGGCAGCCCGCCGGGGTTGGGCGTGGCGTTCGCATCGATGAAGATCGGCACCAGCGCCGCACCTGCCGGCAGGCCGGCGCTCGAGGCCATCGCATCACGATCCTTCCAGTAGAAGATGTTCTTCTGCGGATCATTGTCGGGAAGCATCATCGAGGGCCTGGCCGGCAGCGGGTTGCGGGCGAGCCCCGTCACCGTCACTTCGCCCGTTACCTGCCCCTGCGGCCGCTTGGCTGGGTCCTTGAAATCGTAAGGCACGAAGCCGCGGTTGATCAGTACGAAACGGCCATCGTCGAGTTGCAGCGGCGTGAAGACATCGAAACCGGACTGGCCTTCCCAGGTGGCGAGGAAATGCCGCTCGCCTTGATGCAGGAAAGTGCCGGTCACCGTTACCGGCGTGTAGTCCACGTCGCGGGTGGCAGCAAACCGCTTTTCGACCTCGGCCAATGGCACAGGCGCCGAATGCGTGCGCTGGTCTATCGTCTGGAGAAGGCCCTCTTTCCAGTGCAGGCGCTGAACCTGCCAGGTGCCGAGCGCCAGCAGGATCAAAAACACGATGATACCCAGGCCGAGTGCCAATGCGCGCTTGGGCCGCGACCGGCCGGCCACCAAACCTGATGCCTCGCTCATTCGCCGCGGTCCAGCCGGCCCTCGGCCGCCTTGTTGCGGTATTGCAGCGTCAGCAGCACGCCCTTGATCAGCCGGAGCGCCGCCAGGCAAAGCACCAGCGTCAGCGGAATCCACAGCAGCAGATGCAGCCAGAGCGGCGGATTGAGCGTCACCTCCGTCCACAACGCCAGGCCGACGACGATGAAGCCGATGATCAGGATAACGAACACCGCCGGCCCGTCGCCGGCATCGGCGAAGGAATAATCGAGGCCGCAATTGGTGCAGCGATTGCCGACCGTGAGGAATCCAGAAAACAGCTTGCCCTCGCCGCAGCGCGGGCAGCGGCCATGCAGGCCGGCCGGGATCGGATCGATTGGTGGCCAGATCGCCTTGTCGTCGCTCATCGGATCATCCTAGGAGCATTTGCCGCAAAAGATAAGGCGGCCACGTCGCCGCAGCCGCCTTGTCGATTTCCTCAGGTCGATCTCAATGCGGTTCGATCATCGCGCCGTTCGATGCCCAGACGTAGATCGAGGCAAACAGGAACAGCCACACCACGTCGACGAAGTGCCAGTACCAGGCGGCGGCCTCGAAGCCGAAATGCTGCTTGGGCGTGAAGTCGCCCTTCATGGCGCGGATCAGGCAGACCAACAGGAAGATCGTGCCGATGATGACGTGGAAGCCGTGGAAGCCGGTCGCCATGAAGAAGGTGGCGCCGTAGATCGAATCCCTGAAGCCGAACGGCGCGTGCATGTACTCGTAGGCCTGCACCATGGTGAACAGCATGCCGAGGCCGACGGTCAGCACCAAGCCATTGATCAGGCCTTTGCGGTCGCCGTGGATGAGCGAGTGATGCGCCCATGTCACCGTGGTGCCCGACAGAAGCAGGATGACGGTGTTGTAGAGCGGCAGGTGGAAGGGGTCGAGAACTTCGATGCCCTTGGGCGGCCAGACGCCGCCGGTGAAGGCGGTGCGGGCGTATTGATGGACCTCGCCCGGAAACAGGCTGGCGTCGAAGAAGGCCCAAAACCAGGCGACGAAGAACATCACCTCGGAGGCAATGAACATGATCATGCCGTAGCGCAGATGCAGCGACACGACGCGGGTGTGGCGACCCTCATGCGCCTCCTTGATGGTGTCGGACCACCAGGCGAACATCGTGTAGATGACGATCAAAAGGCCGATGAAGAACAGCCACGGATTGGCAATGTTGAAACCGAAGATCGGGAAATCGCCGCCCTTGAGATACTGCATGTAACAGACGCCGCCGATCGCGGTCACCAGCGCCCCGACGGAGCCCAGAAAAGGCCACGGGCTCGGGTCGACGAGATGATAGTCATGCTGTGGTTTTGCGTGTGCGTCTGCCATATCAACCCCCGAGGCTTGCTTCGGTATCTGAAATCTTGTTGCGGCGGCCGTCGGCCGGCACCGATGATGCGACCGGCTTGGTCTTGTCGACCGGGAACATCGTGTAGGACAGGGTAATCGTCCTCAAATCCTTCAATTCCGGCGCGTTGACGATGTCGGGATCGACATAGAACACGACCGGCATGTCCAGCGTCTCGCCCGGCTTCAACGTCGTGTCGGTGAAGCAGAAACACTCGACCTTGTTGAAGTAAGGTCCGGCCAGTTCCGGCTGCACGTTGAAGGTGGCGCGTCCGGTGATGGGCCGGCTGAATTTGTTCGTCGCGCTGAAATGCGCCTCGGCGGTCTCGCCGATCTTGATGGTGATCGAGCGGTCGACCGGCTGGAATTGCCAGGGAACGCCGGCGGTGTTGGCATCAAAGCGGATGGTGATGTCGCGGTCGAGCACCCGATCGGCATATTGCTGGGTCGCCCGTTTGACGGTGCCGCCGTAGCCTGTCGCCTGGCAGAACATCGCATAGAGCGGCACCGCGGCGTAGGCCATGCCGATCATGCCGCCGAAGAACGCGATGCAGACGGCAGCGACGACGCGGTTCGTATTCTTCTTCGTAGGATCGGTGACTGTTTGCCTGGTCATCGTCAGCTCACATCGAGCCAGGGAAACTGTGGCCAAATTTCACGATGGTCGCGACGTAGAATATGACGACCAGCGCCGCCAGCGCCAAACCGATTGCGGCCGAGCGATTGCGGCGCGCCTTCTGCTGACGTTCGGTCAGTGTGACCAGTTCAAGCTGCTTTTCGGCCATGCTCATGCTCCGCCGATGGTCAGCGCGCGCGCGACGACGCAATCGCCAAGGTAGGTGGCGAAGATAGCGAAGAGATAAAGCAGCGAATAGCCGAACAAGGCCTTGGCCGGCTTCATCGCCCTGTCGTCATCGGCCATTTGCAGCACCTTCCACGCATACCAGACGAAGCCGGCGCCGAGCAGCAATGCAACGATGCCATAGGCCGGCGTGGTGAAGCCAAGAACCCATGGCAGCACGCCAACTGGCGCGAGGACCAGCGCATAGGCAAAGGTCTGGCGCCTGGTCGCGGGATGGCCGGCGACATTCGGCATCATCGGAATGCCTGCCTTGGCGTAGTCCTCCGACTTGAACAGCGCGAGCGCCCAGAAATGCGGTGGCGTCCACAGGAAGATGATCAGGAACAGCACCAAGCTTTCGAGGCTGACCGATCCGGTTACCGCCGCCCAGCCGATGACCGGCGGAATGGCGCCGGCAGCACCGCCGATGACGATGTTCTGCGGCGTCCGGCGCTTCAGCCACATCGTATAGATGACAGCATAGAAAAAGATGGTGAAGGCCAGAAGCGATGCGGCCAACCAGTTGACCAGCACGCCGAGCGTCATCACCGACAGAACCGAAAGCACCAGCCCGAAACTCAATGCCTCGCCTGGCCGGATGCGGCCGGCCGGCACGGGACGGCCGGCGGTGCGCGTCATCACCGCATCGATGTCTGCGTCGTACCACATGTTGAGCGCACCGGACGCGCCAGCACCAATGGCAATAGCCAGGATCGCGATCACCGCCAGCAGCGGATTGATGGTCACCGGAGCGGCGACCATGCCGACAAACGCGGTGAACACCACCAGCGACATGACGCGCGGCTTCAGCAGGGCGAAGAAATCGCCCGCCGTCGCTTCCGACATGCGGAAGCCTGGCTCGTCAATCAGTCTGTCTTCGGCAAGGGCCATGCGTACTTAAAGTCCATCATTCCGTTGGCCAAAACCGCCGGTCGGCCGGCGGTTCCGTATTAAAGGAGGCAACCGCCTACTTGATCTTCGGCAACTGTTCCCACTGGTGGAACGGCGGCGGCGAAGGCAGCTGCCATTCCAGCGTGGTCGCACCCTCGCCCCAAGGATTGGCGCCGGCGACACGCTTCTTCTGGAACGCCTCGAAGACGCCGAACAGGAAAATGACGACGCCGACAGCCGAGATGTACGAGCCGTAGGACGACACCATATTCCAGCCGGCGAAGGCATCCGGATAGTCGATATAGCGACGCGGCATACCGGAAAGGCCGAGGAAGTGCTGCGGGAAAAAAACCAGGTTGACGCCGACGAAAGTGACCCAGAAGTGGGTGTTGGCGATCACCGGCGAATACATGTAGCCGGTCATTTTCGGGAACCAGTAGTACCAGCCGGCGAAGATGGCGAAGACCGCGCCCAGCGACAGCACGTAGTGGAAGTGCGCGACCACGAAATAGGTGTCGTGCAGCGGGCGGTCGAGGCCGGCATTGGCCAGCTGCACGCCGGTGACGCCGCCAACAGTGAACAGGAAGATGAAGCCGATCGCCCACAGCATCGGCGTCTTGAGCGAAATCGACCCGCCCCACATAGTGGCGATCCACGAGAAGATCTTCACACCCGTCGGCACCGCGATGACCATGGTGGCAAAGACGAAATAGCGCTGTGTGTCGAGTGACAGGCCCGTCGTGTACATGTGGTGGGCCCAGACGATGAAGCCCACTGCGCCGATGGCAACCATCGCATAGGCCATGCCTAGATAACCGAACACTGGCTTCCTCGAAAAGGTCGAGATGATGTGGCTGATGATGCCGAAACCCGGGAGGATCAGAATGTAGACCTCCGGATGGCCGAAGAACCAGAACAGGTGCTGGAACAGGATCGGATCGCCGCCGCCGTCCGGGGCGAAGAAGGTGGTGCCGAAATTGCGGTCGGTCAACAGCATGGTGATGCCGCCGGCCAACACTGGAAGCGACAGAAGCAGCAGGAAGGCGGTGATCAACACCGACCAGGCGAACAGCGGCATCTTGTGCATGGTCATGCCGGGCGCGCGCATGTTGAAGATGGTGGTGATGAAGTTGATGGCGCCAAGAATCGAGGAGGCGCCGGCGATGTGGATTGAAAGGATCGCCAGGTCCATGGCCGGTCCGGGCTGGCCCGATGTCGATAGCGGCGGATAAAGCGTCCAGCCGCCGCCGACGCCGTAGGCGCCGGGCGCACTCGGGACGAAGGCGGAGATAATCAGCAGGATGAAAGCCGGCGGCAGCAGCCAGAACGAGACGTTGTTCATGCGCGGGAAGGCCATGTCCGGCGCGCCGATCATGATCGGCACCATCCAGTTGGCAAAACCGCCTATCAGCGCCGGCATCACCATGAAGAAGATCATGATCAGCGCATGCGCCGTGGTGAAAGCATTGTACATGCTCTTGCCGCCGTCGATAGCGGCGTCACCATTCATGCCGTAGACCATCTGCGCCAGGCCAGTGAATATCTGGATGCCCGGCTCCTGCAATTCCATGCGCATGACGACCGACAAGGCGCCACCGATGCAGCCCGCCATGATCGCGAAGATCAGATAAAGCGTGCCAATGTCCTTGTGGTTGGTCGAATACACCCACCGGACCCAGCCATGATACGGCTTGTGGTCGTGGTCGTCGTGAACTGCAGCGTCTGCCATGATCGGCTCCGTTCCCTGAATCTTTTCTGGTCGCGGCATCAGTTGCCGGCGGCCGCTACCTTGTTCGTGCCATCGACCTCGGCCATCAGCGCCTTGTTGGCGCCGGGAAGGTCGGTCTTGGCTGCCGCCAGCCAGGTCTTGTATTGCGCATCGGAGACGACGCGAATAGCGATCGGCATGAAGGCGTGGTCCTTGCCGCAGAGTTCGGAACACTGGCCATAATAGAGGCCTTCCTTGTCGGCCTTGAACCACACCTCGTTGATGCGGCCCGGCACCGCATCGGTCTTGATGCCGAAGGACGGCATGGCAAACGCGTGAATGACGTCGGTCGCCGTCACCAGCACCCGGGTCATGGTGTTGACCGGCACCACCATCTCATTGTCGACGGCGAGCAGGCGCGGATACGCGGCGCGATCTTCCTTGCCGGCAGCAGCCCTGTCGGCATCCTGAAGGATCGCGGAATTGAAGGAAAGCGTATTGTCGACCTGGTATTCGTAGTCCCAGTTCCACTGATTTCCGGTCGCCTTGACGGTCAGCTTGGCTTCTTCCGGCGGCGTGTACTGCGCGGTCAGCAGCTGGAACGAGGGAATGGCGAGACAGAGCAGGATCACGACGGGACCGACAGTCCAGATGACCTCGATCAGCGTGTTGTGGCTGGTGCGCGACGGGGTCGGGTTGACGCTCGCCCGGAACCGCAAAATGCAGTAGGCGATCAGGAAAAGCACCAAGGCGGTGATCACAATGATGAACGCGAACGAGTAGTTCCCGAACCACTCGATCTGCCTCATAATGTCGGTCGCCGCAGGCTGAAAACTGGTTTCCCAAGGCTGGGGCTGGGCTGCACGAGCCGATGCAGCGGCAAACAACGTGGCGGCGGCACTAGCTACGATTTTGGCGGTTGCCAGGAATTTTCTCATCGCCCTCGTTATCTCCCAGTTCCTCGCGATCGGACCGCAAGAATGTCGAACAATGCCGGGACGGGAATCCCGGACAATTCAAGGCTGGTTCAAACCATACTCTATTTGCCTCCGCAAGAAAGGAGCGCCGGAACCCGTGCGGCATTTTTGCGCGCAAGCGCGGCGCTGGCTTCGTGCGGTGATGGCTCGCCGCGAATCACCAGAGCGGCATCCGAGTAGAATGAGCCGCGCGGCGCGCGGAACCGTCGCAATTAGGGCGAAATTGGCACTGAAAAGCGCATTGTCGCCTGTGTCGGGGCAGATCGCCGGGGTCTCGTCCTTTACTTGGGTTTAGTGCGGCTTAAAGTGCCGTGATTCGCAATGGAGCCGTCATGAACCCTTGGCTTTCGAGAACCTTGGCGAAGGTCATCCTTGTTGCCGCCGCAATAGCCTTGCCCGGCGCCGGCCTGGCCAATGCCGCGCAGCCAAGCGGCACGGTGAAGTCGACGCATGGGGCGTGGTCGATCATCTGCGATACGCCGGCCGGTGCTACGTCCGAACAATGCGTGATGATGCAGAACGTCGTCGCCGAGGACCGCCCGGAAATGGGTCTTTCCGTCGTCGTGCTGCGTACAGCCGACAATAAGGCCGAAATCCTTCGCGTGCTGGCGCCGCTCGGCGTGCTGTTGCCCAACGGGCTCGGCCTCAATGTCGACGGCAAGGATATCGGCCGCGCCTATTTCGTGCGCTGTTTCCAGGACGGCTGCTACGCCGAGGTCATCCTGGAAAAGCCGCTGCTCGACACGCTGAAGACCGGTACGTCCGCCACCTTCATCGTCTTCCAGACGCCGGAGGAGGGCATCGGCATTCCCGTCGACCTCAAGGGTTTCGCCGACGGCTTTGCCGCCCTGCCTTGAGGCTGCACGTTGACGCTGAAACTGCTCGATGCGGACGACTTCGAGATATTCAGGCGAATTCGCCTGGAGGCTTTGCGCGCTGCGCCCGAAGCCTTCGCCAGCAGCGCAGCGGAATGGGAGCAACTTCCCGACGAGGAATGGCGGCGGCGCCTGACGAACAACCTGGTTGTCGTCAGCTTTCGGAGCGGGGAACCTGTCGGCATAATGGGCCTGATGCGCCAGCCGGCCAGCAAGATGGCGCACCGCGCGACGATCGTCATGGTCTATTTGCGCGGCAGCGAGCGTGGCGGCGGATACGCCGTCAAGATGCTCAATCTGCTGCTCGATCACGCCCGAGCATTGGGCATAAGGCAGGTCGAGCTGGCTGTAAGTGCTGAAAATCCAGCGGCCATACGATTCTATCAACGAGAAGGTTTTCACGAAGTAGGCTGCATACCGGCCGGCTTTCTTCATGAAGGCAGGGAGATCGACGAAATCATGATGGCACGCCGCTTGACTTAGGTCGTGGTGTTCCACCGTGAAGTTGCCGAACGGCGCCCAGGCGCCTACATGCCGTAAATCACTTCTCAAGAGGCCAGCGCCATGAACAGCCTGATCGGCCAATTCGACATTTCCGACGATCGCATCAAGCAGATCGTCGCCGAGACTATAAACGGCGCCGACGACGGTGAACTGTTTCTCGAATACAGCGAAAGCGAAGCGCTGATGTTCGACAATGGCAAGCTGAAGACCGCCAATTTCAACACCGACCAGGGTTTTGGCCTGCGCGCAGTCGCCGGCGAGGCCAGCGGCTACGCCCATTCCAGTGATCTCTCCGAAGCCTCGCTGCTGCGCGCCGCCGACGCGGTTTCGACGGTGAAGAGCGGCTATTCCGGCAGGCTTGCTGCGGCTCCCGCCCGCACCAACCGCCATCTCTACGGTGACGGAAACCCTATCCCCTCGCCTTCCTTCGAGACCAAGGCCAAGCTGCTTCAGGAAATCGATGCCTGGCTGCGATCGGAGGACCCGCGCGTCCGGCAGGTGACGGCGTCGCTCGCCGCCTCTTGGCAGCATGTCGAGATCGTGCGCGCTGATGGCCAGATGGTCCGCGACATCCGCCCGCTGGTCAGGATCAACGTGTCGGTGGTGGTCGGCGACGGTGACCGCCAGGAGAGCGGCTCCTACGGCATGGGCGGGCGCAAGGATTTTGGCGAGTTCCTGATCGAGGACAGCTGGAAGCATGCGGCCAAGGAGGCGCTGCGGCAAGCACTGGTCAATCTCGAAGCGGTTCCCGCGCCTGCCGGCACTTTCGACATCGTGCTGTCGAGCGGCTGGCCGGGCGTCATGCTGCACGAGGCCGTCGGCCACGGGCTGGAAGGCGATTTCAACCGCAAGAAGACGTCTGCCTTCGCCGGCCTGCTTGGCCAGCAGGTGGCGGCGAAAGGCGTCACCGTCGTCGACGACGGCACCATTCCCGAACGGCGTGGTTCGCTGACCGTCGACGATGAAGGCACGCCTTCTGCCCACAACGTGTTGATCGACGATGGCAAGCTGGTCGGTTACATGCAGGACCGCCAGAACGCGCGTCTGATGGGCATGAAAGCCACCGGCAACGGGCGGCGCCAAGGTTACGCACACGAGCCGATGCCGCGCATGACCAACACCTACATGACCGCAGGCGACATGGAGCCGGAGGAAATCATTGCCTCGGTCAAGAACGGCATCTATGCCGTGTCGTTCGGCGGCGGCCAGGTCGACATCACTTCGGGCAAGTTCGTGTTCGGTTGCACCGAGGCCTACATGATCGAGAACGGCAAGGTAACGCAGCCGATCAAGGGCGCCATGCTGATCGGCAACGGGCCGGATGCCATGCATCGTGTGGCGATGATCGGTAACGACATGACGCTCGACACCGGCATCGGCATGTGCGGCAAGGCCGGACAGGGCGTGCCGGTCGGCGTCGGCCAGCCGCATCTCAGGATGAACCAGATGACGGTCGGCGGCACCAGGGTTTGATGCGGCCGGCGGTCCGGCATCGCTGTTTCGAACACCCTGTCCGTCCTGTCGTCCCATTGAGCTATTCGAGCCTTGAATTGGGCGCGATCTTCACTTATCTTACGTTCGTCTTACATCCAGAGGAGCGCCATCATGGCTGCCGCGGAAAAGCTCGTGACCACCGTCTCGACCAAGGGACAGGTCATCCTGCCCAGTTCGATCCGGAAACGGAGAGAATGGGACGCCGGCACACGCCTTCTGGTCGAAGATACCCCGGAGGGAGTGCTACTGAAGCCTGCGCCAGTCTTCGCCGAGACGCGGCCAGAGGACGTGTTTGGATCGCTGCGCTATAGCGGCAGACCGAAGACGTTGGAAGAAATGGACGCGGGCGTGCTCGCCGAAGCGCGGCGGCGCCATGCTCGCGATTGATACCAACCTGATCGTCCGCTACCTGACGGACGATCACCCGACTCAGTCTTCCCGCGCCCGCGCGTTGATCGATAGCCAGCCAGTCTTTGTCGCCGTCACGGTAATGCTGGAGGTCGAGTGGGTGTTGCGCAGCGCCTACGGTTTGGCACCGCTCGAAATCGCCCGCACGCTACGGGCGTTTAGCGGGCTCCCTACGGTAGAGGTGGAAGACGGGACGGTCGTGTCGTCCGCGCTCGACCTCTCGGAAAGGGGATTGGATTTCGCTGATGCGCTGCATCTGGGCAAATCTGCTCACTGCGTTGGCTTCGCGACTTTTGATCGTAAGTTCGTCACGGCAGCGCAGGCGGCTGGATATGACGGCGTGCAAGAAGCATAGCAGTTTATGGCCACCCAGCCTGGCATGAAGGCGACCGTTCAGGCATAGATACCGGAACGAGCGGCCTGCAGGTAAGCGAGAACCTTATCCGTCTTGCCTTCGCGAACCAGATCATAGGCGGTCTTTCCCACCCAGCCGGGATCGGCTGATGTTTGAACCAGATCGCTGCACGCACTTGATCGCCGGTCATCTCGCCGGCCGTCGCCAGAATACGAATGATGGGGCTCAATGCGGCGTCGACCTTGCGCGCTCCGGTCTTAGCGGCAAACGTGTCGCGGGCGATGCCGCTCAGGCCCGCCAGTTCCCGAGCAGTTCAGCCATCCGCTTCGACG
Organism: Mesorhizobium sp. M0174; assembly: GCF_040322275.1. Taxonomy (NCBI): domain Bacteria; kingdom Pseudomonadati; phylum Pseudomonadota; class Alphaproteobacteria; order Hyphomicrobiales; family Phyllobacteriaceae; genus Mesorhizobium; species Mesorhizobium sp. M0174. The sequence continues at coordinate 324,906 of NZ_JAMYTB010000002.1, read as the reverse complement.
AGAGAAACGGCGTCCGCTCCTCGCCGCAGCGCGATGCCGAAATATCAAAGGCTTTGGCTCATTATAAATTTCCTAGAATATTTGACCGGCGTACGCTTAAATGCGCTTTTTTAGTGCGCATTTCACGCCCGATAAATGCTGCTAGCGCCTTCTCTTGGGCTTCTCCAGCAATGCCACTGCCTCGACATGTGGCGACCACAGGAACTGGTCGATCGGGGTTACGCTCTTCAAGGCGTAACCGCCATCGAGGAGGATGCGAAGATCCCGCGCCAGCGTTGCCGGATTGCAGGACACCGCGGCGACGAGCGGCACGTCGGAGCGCGCGATCTGCTTCGACTGATCCTCGGCGCCGGCGCGGGGCGGGTCGAAGACTACGCCGTCAAAGGCATTCAACTCCTTGAATGTGAGCGGCCTCCGGAACAGGTCGCGACGTTCGCCGGTCACCCGCTTCAGGCCGCTGGCGAAACGGAATGCCCGGTCGAGCGCCGCGAGTGCTGCCGCATCGCCTTCCACCGCGTGAACCTCAGATCTTGCGGCCAGGCGCAGCGCGAAGCTGCCGCAGCCGGCGAAGAGATCGGCGACCTTTTTGGCGCGCGCGAAATGCTGGCCGACAATGTTGGCCATCGCCTGTTCGGCAGCCTCGGTCGCCTGCAGGAAAGCGCCCGGAGGCAGTGCGACGGTGACGCCATCAAACAGGACGACCGGTTTCTTTGGTTCGATAATGATCTCGCCGTCGACCGACAGCCTGGCTAGCCCCTCGGCGATGACGAAGTTGGACGCGACGCGGCGCTGGTTCTCGCCGAGCTTGCCGGAATCGTGAACCGCGACATCAAGGCCGGAACCGGTCACCGTTACCGCCATGTGGAACGATTTGGTCGTGGTGCAGATCAGCCCGGCAAGCATCCTCAAACGGCCGAGCGCAGCGACGATCTGCGGCAGCGAGATCGGGCATTCCTCGATCGAGATGATCTCGGATGACAGCGCGCGAACAAAGCCGAACTGCATTCCCGCCTCGCTCCGCCGGGCGGTGAAGACGACGCGGCGGCGCGTGTGCGGCGAGCACGGCACCAGCGCGCCGACATCGCAAGCGATGCCCTTGCTCTTCAGCGCATGCACGACCTTTTCGCGCTTCCACCGGTGATAGGCTTCTGTCTCGAGATGCTGAACGGCGCAGCCGCCGCACGCGCCGAAATGCCGGCACGGCGGATCGACCCGCAACGGCGAAGCCTCAAGGACCGACATCAAGGTGGCGCGATCTTTCTCCCGCGCGGCGGTGACGATCTCTTCCGGCAGCGCGAACGGAATGAAAACCTCGCCGGTTTCCGTCTCGGCGATGCCGTCGCCCTGCGAGCCCAACCTCGCGATCGTGAAACGGGTGCTCATCGCTTCTGGGTCTCGACGTCCTTGATGCCGCCGAGCAGGAACTCGCGGTTGCCGTCACCGCCCTCTATCGGCGACAGGTGCAGCCCTAGCGAGCGCCAGCCGGGAATGGCATCGAGCCAGTCCTGCATCAGGCCGGCAATACGCGCCGCATCATAGGGGTCCTTCAGCAGCCCGCCCTTGCCGATCGCCTCGCGGCCGGCCTCGAACTGCGGCTTGACCAGAAACACAGCCTTTGCGCCGTTCCCGGCCAAGGCAAGCGCCGGCGGCAGCGCCAGTTTCAGCGAGATGAAGCTGACGTCCGAGACGACGAAATCCGGCACACGGCCGCCGAGATCGGCTGCCGACAGTTCGCGCGCATTCAGGCCCTCAATTACCGTCACGCGCGGATCGCCGGCAATGTCGGAGTGCATCTGGCCGTGCCCGACATCGATCGCCGTGACATGCGCCGCGCCGCGTTCGAGCAGCACCTGCGTGAAGCCGCCGGTCGAGGCGCCGACATCGAGGGCTTCGCTGCCGGTGGGGTCGAGGCCGAAATGGTCGAGACCAGCCTTCAGCTTCAGTGCGGCGCGCGACACGTAACCTTGCGCCGGATCATCAACGACGATGTTGCACTCAGGCAGAACGGCCTGGCTTGGCTTGCGGGCGACGATGCCATCGACCGTCACGGTGCCGCGCCCCACGGCATCGCGGGCACGCGAGCGGCTGGCAAACAGGCCGCGCTGGACGAGCAATTCGTCGAGCCTCTGGCGTATGCTGGCTGGCGGAAGGGAAGTCATCGGCCTTCATGGCGAATGCCAACGATGATGGCAAGGATATTGGCGATGAGACAAGGCATGGCTGGAAAAGCGGTGAACGCATCAAGCCGCTCCGCTACCAGTCGAACCTCGCGCCAGGCGCGACGCAATGCTAAGAACGAGATGCCGTTTTGCGGTCGAAACGCGGAGGAGGAAATGCTGACGGGAACCTGCCACTGCGGTGCCGCCCGCTGGACCCTGGAGGGCGATCCCGGTTCGGTCACTGCCTGCAACTGCACACTTTGCCGCCGCTACGGCACGCTCTGGGCTTACGACTATATCGACGAACGCATCCGCCTTGCCGGGCCCGTAAGCGCCTATAGTCGCGTCGGAAAGGCTCATCCTTCACTTGAGATTCTCTTCTGTCCAACGTGCGCTTGCGTCCTGGCCTGGCGCGGTTTGCGTCCCGATGCGGCTGGGCGCTACCGCATCGCCGTCAATGTGAGGCTTGCGCCGCCCGAGGCCGTCGCCGATCTCCCGATCGACCATTTCGATGGTCTCGATACATTCGAGGATTTGCCGAGAGATGGTCGCTGCGTGCGGGATATGTGGTTCTAGTTTCTAGAGTCTCTTCGGGATCATGCTTTAGAATATCTTCCGCGAAACCCGCCGTTCGACGGCCGGCGTCAGACCGTCGCTGCTGTCGCCGGACACCTGCGTGCGCGGCCGGAAACCAGCAGCGTAAACAGCACGTTACGACTGTTCGCCGGCAATTTGATTCAAGCAGTTGAGATTTTGATTCAGACCGGCATCTTGCAGCCAAGTTGAATCGCTTCGGCGTCGCGGGACATGCGTCTAAAAACTAGGCGCGCTGGGCCTGCGCGGTATGCCCCAACGCCACGAACACAGTGCGCACGATGCCGGCGCTGTCCAGCCCGGCATCGGCATACATCTTTTCCGGCTTGGCATGGTCGACGAAGGCGTCGGGCAGCACGAGCGGGCGCACCTTCAAGCCGCTCTCCAGCAGCCCTTCATGGGCCAGGAACTGCAGCACATGGCTGGCGAAGCCGCCGACCGCGCCCTCTTCCACCGTCACCAGGATCTCGTGCGAACGGGCCAGCCGCCGGATCAGGTCCTCGTCGAGCGGCTTGGCAAAACGGGCATCGGCGACCGTGGTCGAAAGCCCGGCCGCGCCAAGCTCCTCGGCCGCGGCAAGGCAATCCTGCAGCCTGGTGCCGAAGGAAAGCAGCGCAACCTTGGTGCCTTCCCTGACGATCCGGCCCTTGCCGATCTCCAATACCGAGCCTCGTTGCGGCATCTCGACGCCAACGCCGTTGCCGCGCGGGTAGCGGAAGGCGATCGGGCCGTCATCGAAGCTTGCAGCGGTGCGTACCATGTGGCGCAGCTCGGCCTCATCGGCCGCGGCCATGACGACGAAACCGGGCAGCGTCGCCAGGAAGGTCGTGTCGAAGGCGCCGCAATGGGTGGCACCATCGGCGCCGACGAAGCCGGCGCGGTCGATCGGAAAGCGCACCGGCAATTTCTGGATCGCCACGTCGTGGACGACCTGGTCGTAGGCGCGCTGGAGAAAGGTCGAGTAGATCGCGGCGAAAGGCTTGAAGCCTTCCGTGGCAAGGCCGGCGGCGAAGGTAACCGCATGCTGCTCGGCGATGCCGACATCGAAGGTCCTCGCCGGAAACGCTTCGCCGAACAGGTCAAGCCCGGTGCCGTTCGGCATGGCGGCGGTGATGGCGACGATGCGGTCGTCCTCTCGGGCCTCCTGGATCAGACTTTCGGCAAACACCTTCGTATAGCTCGGCGCATTGGCGTGCGCCTTGGCCTGGGCGCCGGTGATGACGTCGAATTTGTTGACGCCATGATATTTGTCGGCCGCGGCCTCGGCCGGGGCGTAGCCCTTGCCCTTCTGGGTCACGACATGGATCAGCACCGGGCCGTCGGCATTGTCGCGGACGTTCTTCAGCACCGGGATCAGGTGCTCGAGGTTGTGACCGTCGATCGGACCGATGTGGTAGAAACCCATCTCCTCGAACAGCGTGCCGCCGGTGACGTAACCGCGCGCGTGCTCGACCGCGCGCTTGATGGCGCGATCGGCGCGCTCGCCAAGATAGGACGTCAGCTTCTTGCCGAAATCGCGCAACCCAAGATAGGTCTTGCCTGAGGCGAGCCGCGCCAGATAGGCGCTCATCGCACCGGTCGGCGGGGCGATCGACATGTCGTTGTCGTTCAAGATGACGATCAGCCGGGCATCGAGTGCGCCGGCATTGTTCATCGCCTCGTAGGCCATGCCGGCCGACATGGCGCCGTCGCCGATGACGGCAATGACATTGTTGCGGCCATCGGACAGATCGCGCGCCATCGCCATGCCGAGGCCGGCTGAAATCGAGGTTGAGGAGTGGGCTGCGCCAAACGGATCGTATTCGCTCTCGACGCGACGCGTGAAGCCGGACAGGCCGCCCTCCTGCCGCAGCGTGCGGATGCGGTCGCGGCGGCCGGTCAGGATCTTGTGCGGATAGGCCTGGTGGCCGACGTCCCAGATCAGCCGGTCGTCCGGCGTGTTGAAGACGTAGTGCAGCGCGACAGTCAGTTCGACCACGCCGAGGCCGGCGCCGAGATGGCCGCCGGTGTGGGAAACGACGTCGATCAGTTCGGCGCGAAGCTCTGACGCCAGCTGCGGCAGGTCGGCTTCGGCAAGCGTGCGCAAATCGGCTGGGACGCGGACCTTGTCGAGAAGCGGCGTATCGGGCTTTGCGTTCACTGTTTGCGAGCCTGGTCAGATTTTCTGTTCATCGTGAAATATGCCGCTGGCCGGCGAATGTAAATGTGGCGGTAACGCGCATCAGCTTTCGGGCAGCGGGATGAACTCTTGCTCGTCTCCAGGAACGATATCGAAGCGGCCCGTCTTCCATTCTTCTTTCGCCTGCTCGATGCGTTCCTTTGAGGACGATACGAAATTCCACCAGATATAACGTTTCGAACCGAGCGAAGCGCCGCCAAACAGCATGAAATGGGCGCCGCCCTCCGATGAAACAACGATCTCATCGCCGGGCCGGAAAACCAGCAGCCGCTCGGCCGGGAAGCGGTCACCGGATATCGAAACCTCGCCTGCCAGCGTATAGATGGCGCGCTCCTCGGCGTCGGCCGGGATCTTCACGCTGGCACCCGGCGCCAACCTGAGATCGGCATAGAGCGTGTCCGAAGCGGTGGCGACCGGGGAGCGCAGCCCGGACAATGCACCGATGACGATACGGCCGCTGACACCCTCTGCATCGATTTCGGGCAGGCGCAGGGCCGCGGTGTTTTCGAAGACCGGCGCGACCTCTTCCTTGCCGTCCGGCAGCGCCAGCCATGTCTGCAGGCCGGAAACCGACATCGGCAAGCCGCGCAGTTCTTCCGGCGTGCGCTCCGAATGGACGATGCCGCGGCCGGCGGTCATCAAATTCACGTCGCCGGGCTGGATCACCATCTCGGTGCCGAGCGAATCGCGGTGCCTGATCTTGCCGTCGAACAGGTAAGTCACCGTCGACAGGCCGATATGCGGATGCGGGCGCACGTCGAGCGCCTGGCCGGCCCGCAGAACGGCTGGACCCATGCGGTCGAAGAAGATGAAGGGTCCGACCAGCCGGCGCCTGGCCGTCGGCAAGGCGCGGCGAACCTGAAATCCGCCGATGTCCTTGGCATTCGGAATGACCATCAGTTCGATCTGATCGCTGGCGAAGGCATCGCCCATCTGCGGATCGTTTCCGGGAAAGAAGCTCACGCGGTCCCCTCAGGCGAAGCGAAGTGCAGATTTGGCCTTCGCCTTGGCCGCCACCTCTTCGCGATTGCGCGGATGCTGCGTCGTCTCGAGGCTGTCGAGCAATTCACGCGCCGAGGCGGCAATGGCCTCGACGGCATGGTCGAACGCATGCTGGTTCTGTTTCGACGGCCGTGTCGTTCCGCTCAGCTTGCGGACAAACTGAAGTGCGGCATCGCGGACCTCGTCATTGGTTGCCGGCGGATCGAAATTGAACAGGGTTTTGATGTTTCTGCACATCGTTCGCAATCTCCTCTCGTCCTGGAGCCGTTTCAAACGGGATGAGTTTTACCCTCAATCGTGATGATGTCCAAAGCCGGTAAGCACAATCGTCGTTCGAGGCCGCGCCTCAGTCCGCATCCAGCGGCTCTGTCCCCACCGGCTTGCCGTCACGCGACAGCCTGATTTTCTCGACCTTGTCCTCGGCCGCTTTCAGCAGCCGGTCGCAATGCGCCTTCAGCGCCTCGCCGCGCTCGTAAATGCGGATCGACTGGTCGAGCGGCACGTCGCCGCGCTCCAGATCGTCGACGATCCGTTCCAGCGCCTCGAGCGCCTGCTCGAAGCTCATCGCCTTGACGTCCTCGTTGGTCTCACCAGCCATCATCTATCCCTTCATCAGCCGCCCGACATGGGCGGCGACCGAAAATGCCAATCCCTGCAGATCGTAGCCGCCCTCGAGAACGCTGACGAGCCGGTTGCGACTATGGCGCCCGGCTCGTTCGAGCAACTGGCCGGTCGCCCAGTCGAAATCATCCTCGGTCAGGTTGATCTCGGCCAGCGGATCGCGGTGGTGGGCGTCGAAACCGGCGGAGATGATGATGAGATCGGGCGCAAAATTGTCGAGCGCCGGCAGGATGCGTGACAGAAAGGCGTCACGGAAAACATCGCTGCCGCTCTGCGGCGCCAGCGGCGCGTTGACGATGTTGCCGGCGCCGGTTTCGCTCGCGGCGCCGGTTCCCGGGTAAAGCGGCATCTGGTGTGTCGAGCAATAGAGCACCGACGGATCGTCCCAGAAGATGTCCTGCGTGCCGTTGCCGTGATGCACATCCCAGTCGACGACGGCGACACGGCCGGCGCCATGGTTCTTCTGCGCGTAGCGTGCCGCGATCGCCGCGGTGTTGAACAGGCAAAAACCCATGGAGGTGGTCTTTTCGGCATGATGGCCGGGCGGCCGTGCGGCGACGAAGACGTTCTCGGCACGGCCGGTGAAGACGTCATCGACCGCGGCGTTGGCAGCTCCGATCGCGGTCACGGCAGCCTGCCAGCTCTTCGGGCTGGCGGTGGTATCGGCGTCGATACGGGCGATGCCGGTGTCCGGTATCGCTGCACGGACACGTTCGACGAATTCGGGCGGATGCGCGTAGAGAATGGTTGCCTCGTCGCCTTCAGGCGCCTGGACGCGATCGAGCGCCGCGAAGGCCTCGTCGTCAAGCACACGCTCTATGGCGCGCAGACGGTCCGGCCGCTCCGGATGACCGGGCGGTGTTATGTGCTCGAGGAAAATCGGATGCGTGTAAAGTCTCGTGACCATGCCCCGATATAGGCGCGCCTTACCGCTTTGGCCATGTTTTCGCGCGCTGGTGACGCGATGTTCAACAGGGTTTAGGCAACCGGCGTCGGCCGAGCCCACCGCGAGCCGCCTGGGATTGGCGAAAAGATGATCTCAGGCCGGTGATCGGTCAACCTCGGGCTGCATCGCTGACGGTCGATCAGGTTGATGCAGCCTGCCGGTGCGATTGAGCAGCCCCTCCAGAAGAACCTTGAACGCCTTCACTGCCTTCTTCGACGTCGCTTCGGGATCGTTCGAATTTGCGATCCACTGCGCCGCATGCAGCGAGGCGCCGCTGACCAGCCTTGCCGCGGCTTCGGGATCGACGGCGAGAATTGTCCCCTCGTCGCTCAGTCTTTGCAGGCTCTCTGTCATCGAGCGGATGCATGTGCTCTGGCTTGGCCATTGCGATGGATCGCCGAGCACCGCCGGCCCGTCGCGAAGCACGATACGCTGGATCTCCGGCTCCAGCGCCATCTCGATATAGGCGGTGCATTCGTCGACAAAGCCCTGCCAGAGATTGTCCGGCTTGGCCGAAACGACCTTCAGCCGGGCTGCCATTTCGGCGTCGATCTCGGCGATAACCGCCTGGAGCAGGCCCTTCTTGTCGCCGAAGTGATGATAGAGCGCACCGCGCGTCAGCCCGGCCGATGCCGTGAAGTTATCCATCGAGGCTTCGGCATAGCCGAGCGTGCCGAAGGCCTGGCGCGCCGCGGCAATCAGTTTGGCGCGGGTCTCGGCAATCATCTCCTTGCGTGGTTTGTGCATGCACTGGCCCTATTAACATACGCTTCGCATGCCAATTGACATACGCCACGTATGATCTATTTAAACTCATACGCTACGTATGTAATCGCCGAACCGGCCGTTGTCGAGGAGCCAGACCATGCAAAATCCCTATTCCCAGATCTTTCGCGCGCCGGGCGCCAAGGGCTTTGCTGCCGCCGGGTTCGTTGCCCGGCTGCCGATGGCCATGGCTCCGATCGGGATCGTCGCAATGCTGTCGCAGACCGATGGCCAATACTGGCTGGCCGGTGCCGTTTCCGCGACATATGCGCTGGCCAACGCTTTCGTCGCCCCGCAGGTATCGCGACTGGTGGACCGCCTCGGCCAGACGCGGATTGTGGTGCCGACCACCATGATTTCCGCGCTCGCCTTCGCGATCCTGATTGCAGCGACCAATCAGCATTGGCCGATATGGACGCTATTCGTCTCGGCGCTGCTCGCCGCCGTCATGCCCAGCATCCCGGCAATGGTGCGCGCACGCTGGACCGAAATCTTCCGCAACCGCCCCGAGTTGAACACGGCGTTCGCCTTCGAGTCGGCGGCGGACGAACTGGTCTACATCGCCGGCGCATCGCTGTCGGTCGGACTGAGTGTCGCGCTTTTCCCGGAAGCGGGAGTGCTCGCGAGCACATTGTTCCTGGCCTTCGGTTCGACGGCCTTCATCCTGCAGCGCTCGACCGAACCGCGAGCGCGACCGGTGGAACACGGTTCGGGCGGCTCGGCAATCCGCCTGCGGCCGGTCCAGATCATCACCTTGGCCCTGATCTTCATCGGCGCGACCTTCGCCACCACGGAGGTGAGCACCGTGGCGATCACCAAGGAGCTTGGCCAGCCGGGCGCCGCCAGCTTCGTCATCGGCGTCTACGCGCTCGGATCGTTCGTCGTCGGCATCGTCATCGGCGCCCTGAACCTGAAAGTGCCGCTGCAGATTCAGCTTGCCATCGCAATCGCCATCATTGCGCTCACCACGCTGCCGCTGCTCGTCGCCGACACCGTGCCGCTGCTGGCACTGGCCGTCTTCGTCAGCGGCGTGGCAATCTCGCCGACCTTCATCACGGCATTCGGCCTGATCGAGCGGCGCGTGCCGGAGGCGGTGCTGACCGAGGGCGTGACCTGGGTGATGACCGGCATCGGCATCGGCATGGCGCTCGGCTCCTTCGCCGCCGGCTGGGTGGTGGACGCTTTCGGCGCGCAGAACGGGTTCTGGGTATCGGTGGCATCGGGCACAATCGCTTTGGCCATCGTGCTCGCCGGCCAGCGCAGCCTTGCCGCGCCGAACTGCGACATGGCGGCATGCGACGCAGCCGCGGTCGCTGCGGAATAGTTTCCGGTGCGTCCGGCCCCGAGCCGGGGCCGGACGCATACCAGCACCGTGAGAATGGCCTAAAGAATCTCGGTCTTGGCGATGTGGATGCCAAAACCTTCGAGGCCGACATAATGGCGCTCGCGCGAGGCGATCAGATTTATCGAGGAAATTCCGAGATCCTTGAGGATTTGCGCGCCGAGGCCGATCTCGCGCCATTCGTTTTCGCGGCGGCGAGCCTCTTCGTGATCCTCGCGGTCGCCGGCAGCCGGGCGCTTGCGCTCCTGATGGGCGACGCCGACTGAGCCTTCGCGCAGATAGACGATGACGCCGCGCTTACGCTCGCCCATCGTCTTCATGATGGCGTCCAGTCTGTGGCTGGTGCCGAACACGTCGCTGACCACGTCCTCGGAATGAAGGCGCACCGGCACCTCCTCGCCGTCGCGGATGTCGCCGAAGACGATCGCTACATGATGCATCGAATCCCAGGGCAGCGTGTAGGTGAAGACCTGTGCCTTGCCGCCTGCCGTCTCAATGTCGGAACAGGCGACACGCTCGACCAGCGTTTCCTTGCGCTGCCGGTAGGCGATGAGGTCGGCAACCGAGATCTGCTTCAACCCGTGCTTTTCGGCGAAGGCCTGCACCTGCGGGCCACGCATGACGGTGCCGTCATCGTTGACCAGCTCGGAAATCACGCCGACCGGCGGCAGGCCGGCGAGCTTGCAGAGGTCGACAGCGGCCTCGGTATGGCCCGAACGCATCAGCACGCCGCCTTCGCGTGCGATCAGCGGAAAGATGTGACCGGGCCGGACGAAATCGGAGGCGCCGACATTGCCGTTGGCGAGGTTGCGGACAGTCAGAGTACGGTCGTCCGCCGAAATGCCGGTCGTGGTGCCGTGCTTGAAATCGACGCTGACGGTGAAGGCGGTGGTGTGGGCCGAATCATTGTCGGCGACCATCGGCGACAGGTTGAGCCGCTTGGCTTCCTCGCGCGGCATCGGCGTGCAGACGATGCCCGACGTGTTGCGAACGATGAACGCCATCTTTTCCGGCGTGCAATGGACGGCGGCTACGATCAGGTCGCCCTCGTTCTCGCGGCCGTCATCGTCCATAACGACGACGATCTCGCCGCGCTCGAAGGCGCGCAGGGCTTCGACGATCTTCTTCTGGTCGTAAGGCATAAGTGCTCGCTTCGCTCGCAGGGAATAGGGGAGTAGGGCAGTACGGGAGTAGAGAAAAGGAAAAAATGCTGTCGTGGGAGCTGCGTAACCTACTCCCCTACTCTACTCCCTACTGCCTTCCCGTTTGTCCCCGATGACGCAGATAATGATCGGCAATGGCGCAGGCAACCATCGCCTCGCCGATCGGTACAGCGCGGATGCCGACGCACGGATCGTGCCGGCCCTTGGTCATGATCTCGACGTCGTTACCGTCCTTGTCGATCGACTTTCGCGGCGTCAGGATCGACGAGGTCGGCTTGACGGCGAAACGCGCGACGATCGCCTGGCCGGTCGAGATGCCGCCGAGAATGCCGCCGGCATTGTTGGACAGGAAGACCGGCTTGCCGTCATTGCCCATGCGCATCTCATCGGCATTCTCCTCGCCGGTGATGCGGGCGGCCTCGAAACCGTTGCCGATCTCGACACCCTTGACGGCGTTGATCGACATCAGGCCGGCGGCGATGTCCTGGTCGAGCTTGGCATAGATCGGCGCGCCAAGCCCGGCCGGAACGCCGTCGGCGACGATCTCGATGACCGCACCGACCGAGGAGCCCGCCTTGCGGATGCCGTCCAGATATTTGGTGAAGACGGCGACGGACGCCGGATCAGGTGTGAAGAACGGGTTTTCGGCGTCGCCGACGAAATTCCAGTTCCAATTGGCGCGATCGATCGATTTATCGCCCATGGACACCAGCGCGCCGCGCACCACCATGCCGGGCACGACCTTCCGGGCAAGCGCTCCGGCCGCCACCCGCGCCGCCGTCTCACGCGCCGAGGAGCGGCCGCCGCCGCGGTAGTCGCGCAGACCGTATTTGACCTCGTACGTGTAATCGGCATGGCCCGGCCGGAACTGGCGGGCGATGTCGCCATAATCCTTCGAGCGCTGGTCGACATTCTCGATCAGCATCGACACCGGCGTGCCGGTCGTGATCATCGTCTCGCCGTCCTCATCGAGGACGAAGCCGGACAGGACCTTCACCTCATCCGGTTCGCGACGTTGCGTCACAAAACGTGACTGGCCGGGGCGGCGCTTGTCGAGTTCGGCCTGGATCTCGTCGCGAGTGAAGCGGATGCCTGGCGGACAGCCGTCGACGACGCAGCCCAACGCCGGCCCGTGGCTTTCGCCCCAGGTGGTGACGCGGAAAAGATGGCCGAACGTGTTGTGCGACATGGAACCAGCCCTGCCGGCGTCGGAGCCGGCCTAGCGCATAACCCCGAAAATCGGAGCGATTTTCGGAAAGGATCATGCACAAAATCAAAAGTGCTACAGCGTCCTTTGCGCGTCCAGGAGGACGCGCGGCGCTGTCGCCTGCCTTCTATTGGCGTTTTCCACAGTGGTCAAACTGTGATCCGGCGGATTTAGTTTTGACACATTCGATTGGTTTCTGCTCAGTTCCGTTCCGTTGGACCGAGCCGCTGTACCGGCAATGATTAAAGAGGACGATGATGCGTATCCTGATTGGCGCTGTTGCCGCCACGCTGTTGATTTCCACCGCCGCCTTCGCCGGCCAGACCGAAGGCCTGATCAAGAAGGTCGACAAGGATGCGCTGACGCTGACGCTGGACGACGGCAAGTCCTACAAGCTGAACGCCGAAACCGACCTCGATGCGCTGAAGCCAGGCATGGACATCGTCCTCGCCTATGACGTGACGAATGGCGAGAATGTCGTCACCGATATGGAACTGCCGGACACCGGATCGACCGAGTAGGACGCGTCGACATTCAGCTGATGCCGGCCCGACCTGATCTCAACATACGCTGCGTCATCGGTCTCAAAGCCACTCCAGGCGCCGGCCGTCCAGTCTGAGCACGCGGTCCTGCGGCACGTCCATGCTGACCGCATCTTGTTCGGACATCCCCAGTACCAAGCGGAACATTACGCGCATGACGCCACCATGGGTCACGCAGACCGTCTGGCGATCGAGCGCGTCGAACCACGGCTTCACCCGTTCGAGCAGCATCTGATAGCTTTCGGCGCCTTCGCCGGGCGGCTGGAAATTCCATTTATCGAGCCGGCGGCGCCTGGTCGAACCAGGATTGTTCGCCTCGAGTTCGGCAAAGGTGAAACCCTGCCAGTCGCCAAAGCTCAATTCCACGAGCAGCGGCTCGGTACGATAGGCGTGCGGATCGAGCTTCATCGCCGCGCGCAGGCGCTCCATCGTCTCGCGCGTGCGCCGCATCGGGCTGGCGACAAAGTCGAAATCTTCGGGCTTGTCGATGAGTTCGGCCAGCCTGCGCCCGTTGCGGCTAGCCTGCTCGCGGCCAAGCTCGTCGAGGTCGGTATCGGCCTGCCCCTGCAGCCGGGCCTCGGCGTTCCACGCCGTCTGGCCGTGGCGCACGATATAGACGAGCGGGTACATCAGGTCTTCCGGAGGAGGTCAGGCGGTGGCGTCAGTCCTTGACCGTCGAAATATCCGGCGCGTCGACCGCCTTCATGCCGACAACATGATAGCCGGAATCGACATGATGGATCTCGCCGGTGACGCCACGCGAAAGGTCGGACACGAAATAGACGCCGGAATCGCCAACCTCCTCCTGCGTGACCGTCTGCTTCAACGGCGAATTGTATTCGTTCCATTTCAGGATATAGCGGAAATCGCCGATGCCGGATGCGGCAAGCGTCTTGATCGGGCCGGCGGAGATCGCGTTGACACGGATCTTCTTGGCGCCGAGATCGACGGCCAGATAGCGCACGCTGGCTTCGAGTGCCGCCTTGGCGACACCCATGACGTTGTAGTGCGGCATCACCTTTTCCGCGCCGTAATAGGTCAGCGTCAGCAGCGAGCCGCCGTCGGTCATCAGCGCCTCGGCACGTTTGGCAATGGTCGTGAAGGAATAGACCGAAATATCCATGGTGCGCAGGAAATTATCGCGCGTCGTCTCGACATAGCGGCCGGTCAGCTCGTCCTTGTCGGAAAAGGCGATAGCGTGGACGAGGAAATCGAGCTTGCCCCAATGGCTGGCGATATCGGCGAACACCGCATCGAGGCTGGCCGGGTCGGTCACATCGCAGTGGCCGGCGACATGCGCGCCCAGTTCCGCCGCGAGCGGCTCGACACGTTTCTTGAACGCCTCGCCCTGATAAGTCAGCGCGATCTCGGCGCCGTGATCGACACAGGCCCTGGCGATGCCGTAAGCGATCGAGCGATTGTTGGCGATGCCAAGGATAAGGCCGCGCTTGCCGGCCATAAGGCCCCGTTCACCCGCCATGTCAGCGCTCTCCGCAAGGTTCTCTGCTTTGTGGAGTGCCTATCGCACAGCCACAGTGCCCCTTCAAGCGTTCAAAGCGGACAGTTCGGGGGACAAAGCCGCTGGTCTACAGAGCCGCGAGTCCTTTTGGGCGCGCAAAGGACGCTGTAGCGCTTTGACCTTGGAGTGGCGGGCCAGTGGAAAAATCCGACGCCAGTATCGGTGTCACGGCGGAAGATGACCCTTTGGCAGAAGTTTCGTTGGCCAGCGGCCGAAGCCACGGTCATGACCCCGAGCCGACTTCCATACTTTGGGCCGTGGACGACCGCTTTGCGGTGCGCCGGGAGCGGACGTCTGGGCTTAGGCCGTCGAATGTCTGCCTTTGGACAAAAAATTTGACGTTGAGTCCGCCAACCCACAGGCGAGAGGTCCTGAGCAGCCGTCGCACCTTCCGGCGATCGCCGCTCAGTAATTTGTGCTCTGTCATACTTTTGATAGTATGCCCTGTCAGCGAGGGTGACATGTCGCATAAGAGCCGAGTTGATGTTCCGAAGGCGGGGACTGGCTCGCGCCTTCCGATCGGCAAAGGGTTGATGGATGACGGTGTCGAGACCCGTCACGAACGGCGCATACTAACCGCTCTTTGCTACGATCTCGTAGGCTCCACCGAGCTGCTGGGCCTGCTCGGCATCGAAGATTTTGAGGAACTTATCTTGGCGTTTCAAATGGCCGCCAAGGAAGCGATTGTATCGTGCTCCGGAACCGTGACGGTCGAGGTCGGCGACGGCGGCGTCGCTGTGTTCCCAGTCGATCTGGGTGCGAAGGATGCGGCGTCGCTGACGATCAGCGCCGGGCTTGGGATCGTCAGGGCGTGCAAGCTCCTTGCCGCGGAGAAAGGGAGGAGCGACCTGCATGTAAGGGTAGGCGTGGCGACCTCGATGACGCTAATCCTGAAGGGCGACACCGCTGTAGCGCAGGACACGGTAACCGGCCCTGCATTTGCGCTGGCAACCAGGCTGCAGGCAATTGCCCGGCCGGATACCGTCGTCGTGTGCAACGAGACGCGTAATCTGGCACGGCGCTCACACGTATTTAGCTTCTACGGTTCTCACGTCATCAAAGGCTTCGCGCAACCCGAGCAGGTCTGGCAGGCGCTGAGTCACAAGCGGGGGGTAGACCGTTTCTCCGCGTTCGGACGCCTCACCAGCCCCTTGGTCGACCGTACGGATGAGGCCGAGCTGATCCACGAATGTTGGAATGAGGCCGTTTCGGGACGTGGCCAAGTCGTAGTGATCGAGGGCGAGGCCGGCATTGGCAAGTCGCGCATCCTACACGAGGTGCGCCGGCGAACGCGCTTCCAACGCAACAGGTTGCTCCTCTTCCAATGTATGCCAGGCGACTCGCGTTCGACGCTGTATCCACTGCGGCAGGCGATGCTGGGCAATTTCGACGACGGCGAGCGTGCACTCACCCCTGCGCTTGTAGCAGAGGTGTTCGCAGCACATGACATTCACGACGCCGAAGTCGTCGACATCTTTTCTTTTCTGCTCGGCGTGGAAGGCGCGAGGTCCGGTTTCCATGAGATGGATCCGGAAGTGATCCGAGAGAAAGCCGGTTGGGCTGCGCGCCATGCGTTACAAGCAACGTGCGCCAGTGGCCCAGTGATCTTGATCGCTGAGGATATTCACTGGATCGACCTTACGTCGAAGCAACTGCTGGGTGAACTTGCAAAACTGGTTCCTAGTTGCCCCGTGCTCTTGATCGCAACGACGAGGCCGGGATCTGGCGACTGGCTGGATGAAAAAAGCAAGCATGTCCTGCTCGCTCCCCTTGAGCATGCCGACACCTTGCGGGCAATCGCGACGATGTGGCCTCAGGGCAAGCGAGCGCCCGCGCCTGAGCTGATAGAGTTGGTCGAGCGCGTCACCGGCGGTGTACCCCTGTTCATCGAGGAGGTTTGCCAATGGATGGCGGAGAATGCCGCTAGCGGTACTGAGCACCTGCCACAGGGTGTTTCGCTCGGCCGCGCGGCGGTGTTGGAAACAGTGTTGGACGCCCGGCTCGAGCCTCTCGGCCGCGCCCGCGAGGTGGCGCGCGCGGCCGCCGTCGCCGGCAACAGATTCAGCCTGGACTTGCTGTCGGCGCTCTTGCCGGAATTTGACCCGGGCACAATCTCTGCGGCGCTCAATGCCCTGGCCGAGGCTGGCTTCGTACGCGCCAGGCATGCAGCAGCAACAGTGTACGCGTTTCGGCATGCGCTTATCCAAGAAACGATCTATAGTGGAACACTACGGAAACGGCGCCGGACCCTGCATCAGCGTCTTTATGCGGTGGCTAGTGGCAACCGCAGCCTCGTTGGCTGGCTAACAACGGCAGCTCTTGCCGATCATGCTGAGCGAGGTGGCCTGCTTGACGAAGCGATCGGCGAGTTCGTCAATGCCGGCATGGAAAGCTCGTCCCGCTCGGCTATGGCTGAGGCAAGGCAGCTGCTCGAGCATGCCATTGCGCTTTGCGGGCAGGTTTCTGATCATGACAAACGGGATGCGCTGCGGCTCTCGGCGATGGTGGCGCTCGGGCCGATATTGACCGCTGTCGAAGGGCCAAATTCCGAGCACGCCCGCAGGCTCTACGACGAAGGCGTAAATATCGCACGGCGTCGGCCGATAGCGGAGCGCGCCAAGTGGTTCCCGATCTATTGGGGTTGGTGGTTCACGGGTTCGGTCGTTGATGGCGAGCGGGCGCAGGCCGTCGTCAGTGATCTAAAGGAGGTTAACGACCCCGAGATTCAGCTTCAGGCTAGGCACTGCTTGTGGGCAGTCGATTTCAATCGCGGAGACCATGGTGGATGCATAGCCGCGGTTGATGCTGGATTGCCGCACTATGACGTGGGCCAGGGGCACGCGAATGCCACGCGTTTTGGGGGGCACGACGCGCGCGTGTGCGGCTTGGCGCATCGTGCACTGTCGCTGTGGTTCTCGGGACGTGCAACGAGCGCTCTCCGCTCCATGTCGGAGGCCCGCCGCTGGGCTCAGCAGACTGGCCATGTCAGCAGCATCGCGCATGCCTGTATCAACGGCGCGATGCTGAGTTGCTATCGCCGCGACTTCGCTTCGTTGCGTGACGTGATTGAGGATCTGCGGCAGCTGACCGCGCTTCATCACCTGCCTTCGCTAGTCGTCTCGGCACAAATCTTCGAGGGCTGGTGCGATGGCAACGCTGGCCACCTCGAGCGGGGCAAGGACAAGATGCGTGAGGCCCTCGGCCTGCATGGACAAGTGCAGACACCTGAGGACGAGGCCGTCTATTGCGGCATGCTGGCGGAACTTCTCGCGCGCTCGGGTGAGATCAGTGGCGCGCTTGCCCTGCTTCATTCGGCGGTGGCGCAGGCCGAGGCGGGTGGCAGTCGATATTGGCTGGCGGAACTACATCGGCGAATTGCACAACTTCTCGTCCTTGACGGCGCGGCAGCTGGCCAGGTGGCAGCTGCCCTTGAGAAGAGCCTCAATACTGCAGCCGAGCAAAATGCCGTGCCCATCCTCATCGCGGCCTACGAGACGCTCAGCGTGTCAAATCTCTCGCCCGTCCTGCTTCGGAGCTACAACGACCGTATCGAAGCGGCAAGGAAGTCGGTTGAGCCCGGCGAACCGCTGATCGTCAACCCTGAGCCGGAACTGCGGGCCAGCCGATAGTGGAACAATATGAGCGCCTTGGTCCTCCGGCAGACGAAGCGCTGACGTATCTGATGTCGATGCGACAAGCGTTGGGCATCACCCGTATTGCGGACATTACCGGCCTGGACCGTGTCGGCATCCCGGTCGTGCAGGCAATGAGGCCGTTCTCGTTTTCAAACGCGGTCGCGCAGGGAAAGGGTGCCAGCCTGGCTCGCGCTGCCATATCGGCCATTTTGGAATCCGCTGAGAGCTTTTTCGCCGAGCGCATCGAATATCTTGATGCAGCTTACGCTTCGGCCACTTTACTCGGCATACCCTACGGGCGATTTGAGACGTGGCTGCGAGAGCCCGCCCCTGCTGATTGGCGCGGCCGAAAAATCGCTTGGATGGAGGCGGAGAACCTGCTGGGCGGCGGCCGCGACTTCGTTCCGCTGGAATTGGTGCACACGGCCTATCTCGTACCGCCCAGCCCCTGTGACGGAATTTTCACGCCAACCACAACCGGACTGGCGGCCGCGCTTGATGAAGCAGACGCCATCACACACGGCATATTGGAATGCGTCGAACGCGATGCGATCGCCCGCGCTCTCAAGACGCATGGTTTTCTGCAACACCAGCGAATCGATCCAGCGACCATCGATGACGCAAGGGTCTTGGCTTTATTGGATGAACTCGCACGAAAAGACATGATCGTCGGCCTTTGGCTCGCGCCGTCGCCTGTTGGCCTGCCTGTGATTTGGTGCCATCTGATTGAGAGCAATCCTCGAGAGACGGCATTGCTCCATCTGCCGGCCGACGGCTCGGCCGCTGCATTCGATCCGGCGGCAGCTGCCGTCCAAGCGATCCATGAGGCGGCGCAGGCGCGGCTTGCGGCGATCTCGGGTGCGCGCGACGACATGACCCGGGCGTCTTATCCGAAATATCCCGACTGGCAGCTTATCGAGGCGCACCGCCAGCTGATCACCGGCGGCCGCAAGGACGTGAGTTTCGCCCGCCAGCCTGCCGATCGAGCGGCGAGCGGGCAGACCTTGCGTGGCAGCCTTCTCGCACGACTGGAGGAAAGCGGAATCAGCGCGGTGTATCTGATCCGCCTCAACACCAGCCCTTGGAACCGACTGTCGGCCGTCAGGATAGTTATCCCGCAATTGTACCCTTTAGTGGAGTGACCGGATGCGACCTCGGCTCGTTTTCACCGGCCCCACGCTATCGCATCCAGAGGCACAGCAGGTGGCCGACGTGATCTGCCTGGCGCCCGCGGTACAAGGCTCGATCATAGCCGCGGTGCAGCGTTATGACCCGGCTGCAATTGTCATCATAGACGGCGCTTTCCAGGCTGAGCCGGCAGTGAGGCACAAGGAGATACTGTGGGCGATCAGCCAGGCCATCCCGGTAATTGGTGCGGGAAGCATGGGAGCCTTGCGAGCCGCCGAGCTTTACCCGTACATGCACGGCGTTGGCCTTATCTATCGATGGTATCGCCGCTTCGCTTTCCTGCCTGATGACGCAGTGGCAGTGCTGTACGGTCCGAAGGCGGTGAATTTTTCGCCGCTAACGCACGCTTTGGTTGATTTGCGAATAACCGTCCGCGCCGCTTGGAGGCGGAACCTGATCTCCACCGATTTGTCAGGAAAGCTTGGGAATACGGCCCGGAACCTCAATTTTAGGGAACGTACGCTGTCGCGAATGGTCCGCGAGACATTACCGGAAGCCGGTGACCATGATATCGAAGCCTGCCGGCAAATTCTCGCAGGAGCTTTCGTTCAGCAAAAGAAACGCGACGCACTGTCGGCTCTGCAACTTATGAGAGAAAAGGCATTGGTGCCGGCGGAATTGAAGAATTTCAGAATGACGGTCGCGTTTGTCCAGGATTTGGAGGACGCCGGCTTAGCAATCTGACGACAGAGTTGCCGGTGATACCTGGTGCAATTTACGAAGTGCAGGCTTCGTGCTAGTGTTGCCGACTATGAGAGGGGCCGCGCAGTTGAACGCGCTCGATGTCGCCGGTCGGGCGGGGATGTCGGCTGGAACGCGCTTCCTGCTATACCCACAAGCGCCTCACGTTTCTGGGTACGAGAAACCCGAGGCGGTCTGGATTTCAACATCGCCTGGTTTGATCCATCCGGGCCCGGAGGATCATCGCATATACGTGCGTGATCCCGTGCTGGACAAGCAGCCGTACGAGTATCCTTACCTGCCGCCCTTTGTTGGCGCGTATTTCCCACCAGCCGGACCCGGCCTTGATGGTCATTTCGACCACCTCTCTCTTCAGTCGCGCCAGTTCCTGGCAGCGCATGCGTTCGCGGCCGCGAGCCGGGTGCTGGACATCTGGGAAAGCTATCTGGGCAAGCCGATTGTCTGGTACTTCGCCGAAACATACGAGCGGCTTGAGATCATTCCCTGGCTTGACTGGGAGAATGCGCAATCGGGGTTTGGATATCTGGAGCTTGGCCGCGAGCGTGGAGCCGACGGGCGCGGCCATCCGTACGCCCTCAACTTCGACGTGATCGCGCACGAAATGGGTCACGCCATACTCTTTTCTCTCTTCGGAGTGCCCACGCAAGGCCTGCAGGACGGCGACTTCGGGCCGTTCCACGAAGCCAACGCCGATCTTATTTCGCTGCTTTCGTTCCTGCATTTCGACAGCGGGATGGATCGATTGTTACGGCACAGCCAGGCAAACCTGCTTGTCCTCAACGAGCTCAACCGCATCGCCGAACTGACGGGCGACCGCCAGATCCGCCTTGCCAGTAACTCGCGCAAGATGACGGAAGTGACCGAAGAGATTCATGACCGGTCTCGCCCATTCACGGGAGCGGTGTTCGATACTCTGGTCGATCTCTACCATGCCGGCCTGGTGCGGCAGGGCTTGGCCGACGAGCGCCTGCTTGGCTTCGACATCAGGCAGGTTGGCGAAGCCGACATGCGGCACATCTCCGACTTCACGGGCGATGCATTCCGGGCCCGTCCGTTCCTTTTTAAGACCGAGCTAATCAAGGCGCGCGACGATGTCGCGCTTGGGCTTGCGCGCGCGTGGACACGCCTCGATGCCGATCATCTCACATTCGCAGTCGCAGCCTCCACCATCATCGAAGTGTCCGACCGCATCCGCCCGGCCATAGCGGCAAGCTTCGAAGAGAATTTCAGGTGGCGGGAAATTTTATGAATTGGTGATTGCAACGGAGGGTAACAACATGAGCGACGATTTTCATCGACCGACTTACACCACGAAAGATCCCCATGGAGCATTTAACGCCACACAAGTGCGCCTCTATGGAATACCTGGTCTTGGTCTTCCTATATCCAGCAAAAAGAAAAAGACATTGGAGCCAATAACAGGAAAATACAAGAATCATTCTATAATAATAGCAAAGATACTTGATGACGGCGATCCTGATGACAAAAGAATTTTACGGTTTAAGAAATATCTTAGTAAAACCCCACCTAACAATAGCAGTTATGTGTTTGTTAATTCTATCGTAAATAGGTTTATGCTTATGCTTGGGGCGATTGATATAAACCCGACAAATGGTGATAAAGAAATACTTAGTTGCGGTGTAATATTTGGATATGCCTACGAGGGTCATACTTATGATCTCCCGAAGCCCAAGGTAATGTTAATTCCAGCAAATCCGGAGGCAGATATTCCTGAAGACGACTCCAACTATAAATCCAAGGAGAGTGAAGGATACGCCGTCTGGATCGTTGATAAGCTCGACAAATGCGTGGAGATTGAAGTGAATCAGGGTTTCGTCGAGCAGATTGTTCTTGACGCGAATCTACCGGGCAAAAGCTCGCCCACAATGTACGCGTCCCGAATGATGATGGGGCACCGCGGGGGAAGACTTGGCGACTGATAGACGCTAGATCTAGTGCGCGCATGGCCGATCGCGAGTTGTGGTCGGCCAGCCCAGTGGCGCTGGTTGCTCGTTTCCTGTCAATAACCGACGCGGCATGAAACCACTCACGCCCGCTTACGACGTCAAGCGCCGGCCTTTTCGACCGTCAGCGCTTTCGCCGGCGCATCAGCGCCTCTAGCTCGGCGTCGCCGCCTTCCGGCAGCATCAGCCGCACGTGCGCGTAGAGGTCGCCGTGACCGCCGGCCTTTTCCGGCAGGCCCCTGCCCTTCAGCCGCAGAACCTTGTCCGAGCTCGACCAAGGGGGGACGTTGACCGCAATCCTGCCGGTCGGGGTTTCGACTGCCACCTTGGCGCCATGCACCGCATCGGCCAGTTCTACCGGCAGGTCGACATGCAGGTCGCGGCCCTCGACGCGGTAGCGCGGGTGCCGGCGGAAACGGATCTTGACCAGCGCATCGCCCGGCTGCCCCGGTCCTTGCTCACCCTGGCCTTTCAACCGGATGGTCTGGCCGTCCTCGACATAGGCCGGCAACTTGACCGCCATCTTGCGGCCGTCGGGGAACATCGCCGTCACTTTCTCGGCGGTGGCGGCTTCCTCGATGGTGACGTCCAGCGTCACGTTGAGATCTGCGGCCGTCGGCGCCTGACGGCGGCCGCCCGTGCCGGCGCCGCGCTGCTGGCTGAAAGCATCGCCGAAGATCTGGCTGAAGATGTCGCTGTTGCCGTCGAACGGGTCACCACCGGGACGGCCCGTGCGGAATTCGAAATGCGCGCCGCCCGGCCCTTGCTGCCGGCGGAAACCGGCGAAAGGATCGGCGCCGCCGGCCGCACTCTCGAAACCCTGAAACCGCGGTTTGCCTTCGGCGTCGATCTCACCGCGATCGAAAGCCGCCCGGTTCTTCTCGTCGCCGACGATCTCGTAAGCCTGATTGGCGGCGGCAAAACGCTCCTTTGCCTTGGGATCCGGATTCTGGTCCGGATGATACTTCTTGGCGAGCTTCCGGTACGCCGATTTTATGTCCTTGGCCGATGCGTTCTTGGCAACGCCCAGCACCTCATAGGGGTCGCGCATGCTTACTGCCCTGGAGAAGGAGTGGTTCCATGATCGCCTCCTATATGCGCTTGCATAGGAAGAAATTCCAGTGGCTTACCGCTATATAGCCGGCGGAAAATCAGAGCGCCTTGAAGTCCTGCATTCGCCAGGCGCTGCCGCCGGCCAGGCATACTTCGCCTTTGAACAGCGCGACGCCGTCGAAGCTCTCGCGCGACGCGGTGAAGCGACGGCATGTCTCACCGTTAGCCCTGAATTCTGCGAGCTCGGTGATGGAGCCGCGCGAGCCGGTGTCGGCATTCGCCCAGGGAATGGCCTGCCCGGCCAGTTGCTCGACGTCGGCGGAGGACACGGCGTTGCGGATCGTAGCCTGGTCGGAAGCGCGGTCCTGATCGAGCGGCGTGACTGAGGCCGGCGTGCTCGAGGTCAGTATCGAGCCGTCCACCTCCGCCTGCTCCAGGCTGAAGCCGCCCCCGCCACAGGCGGCAAGCGGCAGGATGATTGTCACGATCATGGCTTTGGCGCTGGCCGAAGCGATAACGCTCCATTGCCCACTGTCAAAAGCTTGCGCGATACGCGACAATCGGCAATCTCCCCAGCCGGCGACAAATTTGGGAAAACTATGAGCGAAACCGGGTTAACAAGCGGTGACTTTACCGAGGCGGCGGAGCCGTTCCGGCTTTTTGCGGCGTGGCTCGACGACGCTACGAAGAGCGAGATCAACGACCCCAACAGCGTGGCGCTGGCGACGGTCGATGCCGAGGGCATGCCGAATGTGCGAATGGTGCTGCTCAAGGGGTTCGATGAGGGTGGCTTTGTCTTCTACACGAATTTCGAGAGCGCCAAGGGCCGCGAGATCCTTGGCAGCATGAAAGCAGCGATGTGCTTCCACTGGAAATCTCTGCGCCGGCAGGTGCGGGCGCGGGGCCCGGTGGAGATTGTCACCGACGCCGAAGCCGATGCCTATTATGCGACGCGTCCGCGCGGCAGCCGCATCGGCGCCTGGGCCTCCAAGCAGTCGCGGCCGCTGGAAAGCCGCTTCGCGCTGGAAAAGGCGGTTGCCGAATATACGGCGCGCCACGCGATCGGCGAGATCCCGCGGCCAAAACACTGGTCGGGCTTTCGCATCGTGCCGCAGAGCATTGAGTTCTGGCACGACCGTCCGTTCCGGCTGCACGACCGTGTCGTGTTTTCGCGCAACGCCGAGGGCGGCTGGGACAAAATGAGGCTTTATCCGTAGGGCACGACGGTGGAGCGCCGATCTCCCCCTTGTGGGCCCTTGTGGGGCAGATCGGCAGCTTCCGCACCGGCGCCCATTTTTTCAGCCCTTCTTCCTAGTCATGAAGGCGGCCAAGGCCGGGCCGCTTCTGGCGTTTCCAATCCCACGATCACGATCTCGTGTGCGTGAAACGTTCCAGCTTGCCGCAACGAACCAGGAAAGGGCTCAACGCGCCGCTGGCGCAAATTCAGGAGGACGCAATGCATTCACTCAGGTTGGTCACGATGGCCGGTCTCGTCGGCCTTTTCGCTTCGCAGGCCTTTGCGGAAGACACGATGGGGACAATGACGATGATGAAGGGTGGGGAGGTCATGGCGATCATGCCCGATGGGCATATGGGCACCATGATGCCCGACGCGAAGATGAGCGCCGAAATGATGAAAATGGCGAAACCGATCAAGCATTGCATGATGTTGATGACCGACGCCAAAGGCAAGACATTCATGATCGACACGTCTTCGGCAAAGGCTCAGGCCGAATGTAAGAAAATGGCGATGTGACAAAGAGAGCGTGGCGAAACCGCCCGCCGGTCGCTGCCGGCGGGTCCACGATGCGAGACAAGGCCAGGGTCTAGGCCTTTTTCCTGGCCATGAAGGCCGTCAAGGCTGCGCGGGCCTCCTCGGATTTGAGCCGCTCGCGGAAATGCTGGCTTTCCTTGCCGATGCGCTCGACAAGGTCGTCGCGCGAGCCGCGCATCAGGTCGCGCGCGATCCTTAGCGCTTGCGGCGGTTTGGCCGAGATCTGGCCCGCCGCCGCCAATACCGATGCTTCGAGTGCCTCTTCCTCGACCACCTCGTAGATCAGCCCGGCGGCCTTGGCGCGCTCGGCCGAAAAGCCCTCGCCGAGGCCAAGCAGCGCGAAGGCGCCTTGCCGGCCAAGGATCTGCGGTGCGAGCAGGCTCGATCCTGCCTCCGGCACAAGGCCGAGATCGACGAAGGGCGTCCGGAACATTGTGCGCGGCGTGGCGAAGGTCAGGTCGCAATGCAGGTTGAGCGTGGTGCCGATACCGACCGCAATGCCGTCGACGCCGGAAACCATCGGCTTCTCCGCTTTGGCCAGCGCCATCAGGAAATCCCAGACTTCGGTACCGCCTTCGCCGCCCGAGGCGACGACCATGAAATCGGCAAGATCGTTACCGGACGAGAAGGCACCGGGCACGCCGAGAAAGACATGGACGCGGATTGCCGGATCGGCGTCGCCGCCGGCAAGAGCCGCCGACATCGTCGCGTACATGGCGCGGGTCAGGGCGTTCTTCTTGTCCGGACGGTTCATGCGGATGATCTGGATGGCACCCTGGCGTTCGACGAGGATGTGGTCTGTCACGGATTGGTCCTTTGTGAATTTCGGGCCTTTGTGAATTTCGGCGCGTGCGAACGTCAGGCTGAAATCAGCGCTTTGCCGGCAACGGCAAGGCTGTCGGCGCCGCCGATGACGCGCTCCTTGAGCGCGCCCGCTTCGCCAAGCAGGTTCTCGGCGAAGAACCGACACAGCGCGATGCGGCTTTGGTCGGCAAGCGCGCCGCGCGCCAGATAGGCGCCGCCGGCGGCAAGCGAGATCAGCCTGAGATAAGGTGTGGCGCCGGCCAACGCCTGGTCCGGACGGCCTTCGGCCTGCAGGTCTTGCAGGGAACGGCTCGCCTGTGACAGGTCATCAAGCGCCTGGTCGAGGCGATCGGCGGTGCGGCCAAAGCCCTCAAGGTTCGACGCTCGCACCGCATCGGCGACGGCCTTGAGCTCGGCGATGTAGCCATGCACATGCTGACCGCCGCCGAGCGGCAGCTTGCGCGTCACCAGATCGATCGCCTGGATGCCATTGGTGCCTTCGTAAATGGGTGCAATGCGCGCGTCGCGATAAAGCGCCGCTGCCCCTGTCTCCTCGATGAATCCCATGCCGCCATGCACCTGCAGCCCAAGCGAGGCGACCTCGACGCCAACATCGGTGGAAAACGCCTTGGCCAGCGGCGTCAAGAGATTGGCGCGCTCCTGCCAGTGCTTTGCATCCTCGCTCCGCGACGCGAGATCGATGGCGTGGGCGCAGGAATAGCAGATGGCGCGGGCAATCTGGGTCAGCGCCTTCATGGTCAGAAGACTGCGCTGGATGTCGGGGTGATGCACGATCGGCGCCATGCCGGCACCGCGATAGCTCGCCGCCTTGCCTTGCCGGCGGTCGTTTGCATAGGCGAGCGCCTTTTGCATCGCCGCCTCGGCGACCGCCACGCCCTGCATGCCGACGGCAAGGCGCGCGTTGTTCATCATGGTGAACATGCAGGCGAGGCCCTTGTTCTCCTCGCCGACCAGCCAACCGATCGCGCCGGGCGCAGCGCCTTCGAAGCCATCGCCATAGATCATCGTGCAGGTCGGCGAAGCGTGGATGCCCAGTTTGTGCTCCAGCCCGGAGCAGAAGACGTCGTTTCGTGCGCCCAGCGCGCCATCGTCGCCGACGAGGAATTTCGGTACCAGGAACAAAGACAGGCCGCGCGTACCGGGCGGTGCGTCCGGCAGCCGCGCCAGCACCAGATGGATGATGTTGTCGGTGAAATCGTGCTCGCCATAGGTGATGAATATCTTTTGCCCGAAGATGCGGTAGCTGCCGTCGCCGACCGGTTCGGCGCGGGTTCGCAAGGCATTCAGGTCCGAGCCTGCCTGTGGCTCGGTCAGGTTCATGGTGCCCATCCATTCGCCGGAGACCAGTTTTTCCAGATATTTGGCCTTGAGCGCCTGCGAGCCATGCTTGTCGAGTGCTTCGACCGCGCCCATGGTCAGCGTCGGGGCGATGCCGAACGCCATCGAGGCGGAGTTCCACATTTCAAGCGCGGCGACGCCGAGCATGGCCGGCAGCGCCTGGCCGCCATACGCTTCCGGCGCCGACAGCGCATTCCAGCCACCGCCGATCCAGCGGCGATAAAGTTCTTTCCAGCCCGGCGGGGTAGTGACGGCAGCGCCGTTGAGCACCGCGCCGTGCTGGTCGCCGATCGTGTAGAGCGGCGCCACCTCCTCGCTGGCGAAGCGGCCGGCCTCGGCCAGAATGGCGTCAACGAGGTCCTCACCGAGTTCGCCAAAGGTGCCGGCATCGAGCGCCGGCTTCAAGCCGGCGACATGCTTCAGGGTGAAGGCGATTTCCTCGACCGGTGCCCGATACATGGCGCTCGCTCCTCCTCCGTCCGGCCGCCCTCAGTCCGGAAGGTCTACTTAAGACCCGTGCCGAGGCAAAATCATCTGCTTTCGGCTTCCCTGGCGATCTTCTTTTTACGTAAACGTCAAACTTTGTCACGCGGATTTTGCCAATTGCTGCGACGCAGGCTAAATTCGCCAAAAGCCGGGATAAGTTCGACCGGCGGAATCAGGAATACCGGATCGGACCGCCCGTGCTCGCCAGACCTGACGCCTATCGCTGCATCGAATGCGGCCTGCCCTACCGGGCGACCGGTTTTTGCTATCACGAAGGTAAGATGGAGAACGGAGCAGGCTATTGGTCTGATCGCGGCATATTGTGCTCGCCGCAATGCTCGCTCGCCCGTCACCGTAAGCGCGAGACGGCGGGAACGCTGTCGCAAGTGCCGGCGCCCGACCCGTTTCAAACCCGCTCTCGACATTGACGACCATCAAAACCATCGACGGAGAAGCTGTCCGAGCCGTGGCGTCCCCGGGCCGCGATCGAGAGCATTTCCTTAACCATGGCCGTTCAGGATATGGCTTTGGCCAGCAAGGATCTGCTGTTTGAAGACGCCGGCGCGCCCCCTTGTCCGCTCAGCGCTCCTCCTTGTCGCGGCCGCGATGACCCTGGCGCTGACGCCGGCAAAGGCCTCGGATTTCTCCGAACCTTGGAAGGATGCGGACCGGGCGCTGGTCGTCGACGCCTACGAATATAATTCCATCGACTGGACCCGGCTAGCCGCCGACAAGCGTCTTGTCGGCTTCATCAACAAGGCATCGGACGGAATGCCGCCACCCTATTTCTGTTTCGGCGACGAGACCGAGCTGCGGCTGTGCAAGACGCTCTGGAAACGCCATGCGATGGCACAGGAACTGTTCCAGACGCGCAAGGTGGTGGCCAAGGCACTGGGCCTGAAATGGGGTGCCTATCATCTCGCCCGCCCCGGCAACCCCGTGGGACAGGCCAATAATTTCATCAATTTCGTGAAACCCGGGCCGGATGACCTGCTTGCCCTCGATATCGAGGACGATGATCCCACCCAATGGATGTCGCTCGAAAATGCCGAGGAATTCGTGCGCCATGTGCATCGTCGGGTTGGCCGCTTTCCGGTGCTCTACACCAACGGCACGACAGCCAGGCATATCGCCGACAACAAGTATAAATACCCGCTCCTGTCCCGGCTGCCGCTGTGGTATGCGCGCTACAAGCCAGACATCGGCCTGCATTTTCCGATGGGCAACTGGCAGGGCTATGCGCTCTGGCAGTTTTCGGCGCGAGCAAATTGCGGCCGGTTCCGCTGTCCCTACCGGGTCGCGGGCACACCCAACGATATCGACGTCAGCGTCGCGCCGATGAACGCGACGGAATTGCGCGCGCAGTGGCCATTCGGCGGCCTGATCGACGTGCAGCCGGATTATCTCGCCTTGATACCGGTGCCGCTCTCACGCGAGGCGGGGCTCGCCGGCACTGCTATGACCTACGCCACCGTGGCAGCACCCCCGAGCCTCGAGCAACTGGTCGCGGTATTTAGGGCGCGCTTGGCCAGCTTCAGCAGCGGCTTTCAAATGCCGGCTGCGAAGACGACGCCGAGCCTTCCCCGCGGGATTGCCGAATATGTTGCCTGGATGCGAAACGAAAAGCGTGCGGCATCGGACCCTGGAATTGTCTCCGCCGCCGGTGCGGTCAGCACCGTCTCGACCGAATTCTACAGCGGCCTGCACTGAAGCCGGAGGCCGCCTGAAGCGTCAGTTCGACTGCTCGCGCGCCAGTGCCAGCCAGCCAATGTCGCGGCGGCAAAAGCCTTGCGGCCAGTCGATCCTGTCGAGCGCGGCGTAAGCCCTCTTCTGCGCCTCGCCGACGGTGCGGCCGGTCGCCGTGATGTTGAGCACGCGACCGCCATTGGCGACGAGTGCGCCGCCGTTTATCGCGGTGCCGGCATGAAATATCTCGACGCCCTCGCCCGCCGCCGCCTCGACGCCGCGGATGACCGAGCCCTTTTCCGGCGCTCCGGGATAACCCCTGGCCGCCATCACCACGGTGAGCGCCGCGTCGTCGCGCCAGCGCACCGAGGTGTGCGCCAGTTGGCCGTCAGCGGCGGCGTTGAGCAGGACGAGCAGATCGTCCTTCAGCCGCATCATCAGCACCTGGCATTCCGGGTCGCCGAAACGGGTGTTGTATTCGATCAGCTTTGGCCCCTTGTCAGTAATCATCAGGCCGGCGAACAGCACGCCGGAAAACGGAGCGCCTGTTTCAGCCATGCCGCGCATGGTCGGCTCGACGATCTCGCGCATGGTTCGGTCGATCATCTCCGGCGTCATCACCGGCGCCGGCGAATAGGCGCCCATGCCGCCGGTGTTCGGGCCGGTGTCGCCGTCACTGAGGCGCTTATGGTCCTGCGCCGTGCCAAAGGGCAGCGCGGTGGTGCCGTCGCACAGGCAGAAGAAACTTGCTTCTTCACCGACGAGAAATTCCTCGACCACCACTTCCGCGCCGGCTTGGCCGAAGGAGCCATCAAAACAGGCGTCGAGCGCGGTCCGCGCCTCGTCAAGCGTCATGGCGACGGTGACGCCCTTGCCGGCAGCTAGGCCGTCGGCCTTGATGACGATCGGCGCACCCGCCTTCTCGACATACGCCCTGGCCGAAGCCAGATCGCCGAAGCGGCCATAGGCGGCGGTCGGGACGCCGTATTTGGCGCAGAGGTCTTTGGTGAAACCCTTTGATCCTTCCAGCCGTGCCGCCGCCTTTGACGGGCCGAAGACGCGGATGCCCTCGGCGCGCAGGTCGTCGGCAATGCCGGCGACCAGCGGCCCTTCCGGCCCCACCACGACGAGGTCTATTTCATTCTCGCGGCAAAACCGGGCCACCGCCGTGTGATCCGCAATATCGAGCTTCACCAGCTCGGCTTCGCGGCCGATCCCCGGATTGCCGGGCACCGCATAGAGTTTGGTCAGCAGCGGTGACGCCGCCATCTTCCATGCCAGCGCATGTTCTCGTCCGCCGGAGCCGATCAGTAAAACACGCATGCCCAGATTCCTCGTCATTCCAAGACCAGGACTGCGCTATTGCGCCGCGCCCGACGGGTCAAGACATTTGGCTGCCGACGCGCCGATTGCGCGTGGCGAGCGCGCGGGGGCTGCTTGACGCTTGACGGCATTCGCCTCTGCTGCCACTTCAGCAAAATGGAAACCGTCCAGTCGAAAGCGGCCCAAGGCCGCGTCGCCGATGCGCCGAGCGGCCACTGGGTCTATCGCGCGCTGCCGCGGGGGTTGTGGCCCTATGCGCAGCTTGCCCGGTGGGACCGGCCGATCGGCTGGCAATTGCTGCTGTGGCCATGCTGGTGGTCGGCTGCACTTGCCGCGAGCGCCTATCCGCGTCCGACGGATCCGCTGCTCTCGCTGCTGCCGTCGCCGTGGTACCTGCTGCTGTTTTTTCTCGGTGCGTTCGCCATGCGTGGCGCCGGCTGCACCTACAATGATTTGGTCGACGAGGACATCGACAACCAGGTGGAACGCACGCGCTCGCGGCCGCTGCCGGCCGGCAAGGTCACGCGCCGACAGGCCTGGATGTTTGTTGCCCTGCAGGCACTGGTCGGCCTCGCCGTGCTTTTGCAGTTCAACAGCTTTGCCATCTCGCTCGGCATCGGCTCGCTGGTCATCGTCGCCATCTATCCGTTCATGAAGCGATATACCAATTGGCCGCAACTGGTACTCGGCCTTGCCTTTTCCTGGGGAGCGCTGATGGGATGGGCGGTCGAGTTCGGCGATCTCGATGGGCCGGCAATCATGCTCTACATCGGCTCGATTCTGTGGGTGATCGGCTACGACACGATCTATGCGCATCAGGACAAGGAAGACGACGCCATCGTCGGCGTGCGCTCGACGGCGCGCCTGTTCGGCGATAACACCAAAGCCTGGCTGGCCGGGCTTTATGGCGGAGCGCTGGTCTGCTTCGCCATTGCCTTTGCCTCGGCGCAGGCACCGGTGCCGGCGCTCGCCGGGCTGATCGCCGCCGGCGCGCATATGGCGCGGCAGATCGCCGTGCTCGACATCGACGATCCGGACCAGTGCCTGAGGCTGTTCAGATCGAACAACCAAGTCGGCTGGCTGATCTTCCTCGGGCTGATCGGCGGCGCAGCCTGGGTGGCGCTGAAGCCGCTGGTTTAGCTACTCCCGCGAAATAAGCTCCTCGCCGCCGATGACCAGCCTGAGGCCGAGATCGCCGGCGCGGCGGCGGGCGAGGAAGCGCGGGCGGCGCATGGTCGAGACGCGACCCTTGCGGCGGTCCTGCGCCGGCAGCGCCTTGATGGCGGCGCCGAGCGATTCTTCCAGCGTGCGGGCAATGCCGTCGGCCTCGATCAGCAGCATCGGTAGCCGGTAGGCGTCGGCCCAGGCGCGCCAGTCGGCGGCGACATCGTCGAGATCGTCGGCGACCAGCAGCGGCACCGACAGCATCGGATCGTTGTGCAGAAGCTCGAGCGTCACTGTGACATTGCCATCCGGATCCTCCATGGCGCGGGCGGCGACGCCGCGAAACGCGTTGGCGGGCAGAGCGATGATCGCCGGCACGCCGCTCATCTCCAGCGTGCGGCGGATAACCGCGCCGCGCTGGTCGATGGTGAAGGTAACGTCGCCATAGTCGTCGCGCGTGGCGTAGCTCACCACCTGCGGCAGGCGGAATGGGTCGAGACGCATATTGCGGCCGGCCCAGACTGGCTTCAGTCCAGTGTTCATGTCGTGCCTTTCCTGTTTCTCCTGAGAGCCGGTGTTTCCGGTTCTCCGGGCCGGTTTTCCCAGCCTCGTTGTGGAGAAACATTAGCGCGAGCTTCTTATCCTCGCGCTTAAGAAAGTCGGTTAAATTTTGCTGATCCGGGGCGGATGGTTATCGGATTGCGAACCGGCGCAGACCGGCGAAAGGATCAGATAACCTTACCGGGATTCATGATGCCGGCCGGGTCGAACGCGGCCTTCACCCTGCGCATCAGCTCGATCGTCATCGGCGGTGCCGTCGCGATCAATTCGTCCCGCTTCAACTGGCCGATGCCGTGCTCGGCCGAGATGGAGCCATGAAACGAGCGCACGACGTCGTGCACGGCCTTGTTCATGACGTGGTAAAGGCCGAGAAACGCTTCGTCATCGCCGTCGACCGGCCGGGAGATGTTGTAGTGCAGGTTGCCGTCGCCCATGTGGCCGAAGCAGACGACGCGTGCGCCGGGACTGACCGACTGCACGGCGCCGGCGGCCTTTTCGATGAATGGCGGGATTGACGCCACCGGCACCGAGATGTCGTGCTTGATCGAGGCACCTTCCGGTTTCTGCGCCTCGGGCAGCACCTCGCGGAAATTCCAGAACGCGTCGCCCTGGGCCATGCTTGCCGCGATCACCGCATCGCCGACGATCCCTTGCTCGAGGCCTGCCTCCAGCACCTCCTCGATCAGCGCCCTGGCATCGTCGGCCGAACGGCCCGACGAGATCTGCATCAGCACATACCACGGCCAATCGCCGGCCAGCGGCCGCACCACGCCTTGTGCGTGGGCAAGCGTGAAGTCGTAGGGCCTCTGGCCGATCAGCTCGAAGGCGGTGAGCGCTGCCCCGGCACGATCCATCGCCAGGCTGAACAGCGACAGTGCCGCCTCCGGCGATAACAGGCCGGCAAACGCCACCTCGCGCCCCTTGGGCTTGGGGAAAAGCTTGAGCACGGCGGCGGTGATGATGCCGAGCGTGCCTTCCGCGCCGACGAACAGGTTCTTCAAATCGTAACCGGTATTGTCCTTTTTCAGCTTGCGCAGGTCGTCGAACACTTCGCCGGTCGGCAGCACCACTTCGACGCCGAGGCACAGCTCGCGCGCATTGCCGTAGGCAAGCACGCCGGTGCCGCCGGCGTTGGAGGAGAGATTGCCGCCGATCTGGCAGGAACCTTGCGCGGCAAGCGACAGCGGAAACAGCCGGTCGGCGGCATCGGCCGCTTCCTGCAGCGTCTGCAGGATGACGCCGGTTTCGACCGTCACCGTGTTTGACAGCGTATCGATCTCGCGGATGCGGTTCAGCCGCGACAGCGACAGCACGATCTCGCGGCCGGAAGAGTCGGGCACCTGGGCACCGACCAGCCCGGTGTTGCCGCTTTGCGGCACGATGGGCGTGCCGGTTTCGGTCGCCAGCCGCATGATGCTGCTGATCTCCTCGACGGTCCCCGGCCTCAGCACCAGCGCCGTCCTGCCATGCCAAAGTCCGCGCCGCTCGGTGAGGTAAGGCGCGATGTCCTGCTGGTCGCGCAGCGCATATTTGTCGCCGACGATTGCCGCAAAGCGCGCGACGACGGCGGGGTCGAGGTCGAGGGAAATGTCGTTCATGGGTGGAAACTATGGTGCCCAATCCATCTTGTCACGAGGGGCGATCTTGTCACGCGGGGCGGCGGCGCGCGAAAGCCTGTCGTTGATCGCCTCGCCCAGCCCGTCGAACGGGATCGGTTCGACGGCGATGGTTTTGGCGCCGCTGCGATCGAGATCCTGCAGATGGGCGAAGAGATTGCTCGCTGCCTCGCGCAGGTCGCCGGTCTCCGACAAATTGCGCAGTGCGGCTGCATCGCGCCAGCCTTCGGCACGGCTGCGGCCGAAGGCCAGCAAGGCTTCGCCCGGTGCGACCTCCGCAGCATTGAGCCGTACCGCCGCACCTGGTGCATAGTGCGAGGCGAGCATGCCGGGCGCCTCGATGGCCGAAGCGCCGCGGAGCAACTTCACCCCGGCGATCGCTTCGATCTCTTCGGCGGCAATACCGCCGGGCCGCAACAGCCGCAGCTTTCCAGCTTCGACCTTGAGGATGGTCGATTCCAGCCCGACCGGCGTCGCGCCGCCATCGACCACCAGCTTGATCCTGGGGCCGAGGTCGGCGGCCACGGCTTCCGCCGTCGTGGCGCTGATCCTGCCCGAGGAATTGGCGCTGGGCGCCGCCAGCGCGCGACCGAGCCTGGCGATCAGCTCGCCGCCAAAGCCTTTCGGCATGCGCAGCGCGATGGTGTCCAGCCCTGCGGTGACCAGCGGATGAATGCCATTGCCGGGCCGTTGCGGCAGCACGAGCGTCAGCGGCCCCGGCCAGAATGCCTGCGCCAATCTTTCCGACAGCGGATCGAACAGCGCGATGCGCTCGGCCATCGCCGGATCGGCAATATGGGCGATCAGCGGGTTGAAGCGAGGTCGGCCCTTGGCTTCGAAGATACGAGCCACGGCAACGCCGTTGGTCGCGTCGCCGGCCAGCCCATAGACGGTCTCGGTCGGGATGGCGACGACATCGCCGCTCTCGAGCAGCGCCAACGCTCTTTCCATCGCCTCGCCGACGGCACGAATTTCAGCCACTGTCGTCACCTCACGGATGCGGGTGCCTAGTACGGCGACGCCGGGCGGGCAAGCCCAGGCGTCGGCGAATCGCAAATCGCTAAAATGCTATGCTTCCTCGCAAGCCGGCATCAATTGCCCTCGGCTAGGGTGCCGTCTTCTTGGACAAGGGGAACTATCATGTTTTCGATGCGTATCGTTGGTGCGCTTGGCCTTGCGGCTATGGCCGGCACGGCGCAGGCCTCGTCGCTGGTTTTTGTCGGGCAGACGACTGCAACGCCGTCGGTGGTAAGTGCCGGCGCGCTCGAACGGGCGAAAACACCGTCGATCGTCGCGCTCGGCGAGAACTTGCCTGACGTTAATGAAACCGTCACCGATGAAAAGGTCGCGGTAATCCCGAGCCAGCCGAGTCATGGCTTCGACAGAAGCCCGATGATCATTCGCGGCGGTATCGTCGGCGATGCCTTTGCAACGCCCGCGCCCAAAGCCGCGCCGGCCACCGCTGCCGCGCCCGCCGCGAACAGCAAGGCCGATCCAAAGGTCGCCAGCAAAACCCCTGAGCCGGCAGCGCCGCAGCCTGCGCCGCTAGCAGCTCCCGACCAGCCCAAATAGGGCCTGAAGCACAAGCGATGATTTTTTCGCGGATGTCAGCCGGCTATTTTCGAGAAATCGGCGACCCGGTCCGTCGCCGCGCGGATGCGGGCGAGCAATGCCAGGCGATTGGCGCGCACCGCCTGGTCCTCATCGTTTACCAGGACTTTCTCAAAGAATGAATCAACTGGCTCGCGCAACACGCTAAGCGCCAGCATGGCGGCGGAAAAGTCTTCGTTTTGAATTGCTTCGCCGGCTTGCCTCTCGGCCTGATTCACCGCGGCGAACAAGGTTTTTTCGGCGTTCTCCCGGAACAGAGCCGGCTCAACGCTGGTTGCGATCGCCGTCCCCTTCTTCTCTTCGGCAGCCACAATGTTGGCCGCGCGCTTGGTGCCGGCAAGCAGGTTCCTGCCGTCCTCGGTGTCGAGGAAGGAGCCAAGCGCCTCGACACGGCGGACGATCTGCAGGAGATCGTCGTTTTGCGATAGGCCACTCTCCCCCCTAGAGGGGGAGATGCCCGGCAGGGCAGAGGGGGGCGCGACAGAATGAGAGGCTGGCGGGACAGCGCCCCCCTCTGTCGGCTTCGCCGACATCTCCCCCTCTAGGGGGGAGATTGGGCGCGAACCTGCCGCGAGTACGGCGTCGATCAGGTCGTGCCGGGCGCCCTGATCGCGGAGATAGACTTTGAGGCGGTCATGGAAGAAGGACAGGAGGTTGTTGATCTCTTGCTGCTGCCTTTCTCCAGAACGCTCAAAGGTGTTGTTTGAGATTGCGGAATCGCGTTCGATGACGAGATCGGTAAGCGAATCTCCCCCGAGTTGCTGCTCTAGCTCCGCAGCAATTTCGAACTGTCGGTCGAGTTCGGGATCGCGTATGTGATCAGCAATATTTTCGGACGCGACATTGGCCACAGATTTCAGGGACAACCTAATCCCGTTCTCAATCAGTATCCTCGTTACCCCCAGGGCCGCTCTCCGCAGCGCATAAGGGTCCTTCGATCCCGTCGGCTTTTCATCAATCGCCCAGAATCCAACCAGCGTATCCAGCTTGTCGGCAAGCGCTACTGCGATCGAAACCGGATCGGTCGGCACGTTATCGGACGGGCCTTGCGGCTTATAATGCTCCTCGATCGCGGCGGCGACCGACGGATGCTCGCCCTGCAGCAGCGCGTATTTGCGGCCCATGGCGCCTTGCAGTTCCGGGAATTCGCCGACGACTTCGGTGGTGAGATCGGCCTTGGCCAGAACGGCAGCGCGACGCGCCAGCGCGGGAATCTCCCCCCTTGAGGGGGAGATGTCGCCGAAGGCGACAGAGGGGGTCGGCACGTCCTGACGCGGCTTCCTATTTTGGGCAGAGGATGCCGGCGCTTCACGCGAAGCGACCCCCCCTGGCCTGCCGGCCATCTCCCCCTCAAGGGGGGAGATTGAACTCGCCACGACCGGCGCCAGTTCTTCCGCCAGCCGCTTGATGCGCTCCACCCGTTCGCCCTGCGTGCCGAGCTTGGCGTGGAAGGTGACGCCGAGATGGTCGAGGCGGGCCATGCGCTGGTCGAGCGGTTTGGTTAGATCGAGCCCGAACTTTTGCGCCGATGCCTGCAGCTGGTCGAGATCCGGCAGGTCGCCCTGGTCGGTCTTCCAGAAATAGAGCGCGTCGGACAGGCGCGCGCGTACCACCTTGCCGTTGCCATGGGCGATCTCTTTGCCGCCGTCCTTGGCCTCGATGTTGGCGGTCAGGATAAAGCGGTTGGAGAGGTCTTCGCCGGTACTGTGCGGCCGCGTCACGAAACACTTCTGGTTGGCGCGGATGGTGAGCCTGATCACCTCGGCCGGAATGGTCAGAAAATCCTGCTCGAATTCGCCCATCAGCACGACCGGCCATTCGACCAGGCCCGACACTTCCTCCAGCAGCCCCTCGTCCTCGACGAGGTCGAGCCCGCTGGCGAAGGCGAGGTTCCTGGCATCGGCAAGAATGATCTCCTTGCGTCGGTCGGCATCGAGCACGACCTTGGCCGCCTCAAGCTTGGCGACATAATCGTCGAAGCGGCGCACCGTGATGGCGCCCGGCGCATGAAAACGGTGGCCGTAGGTGACATTGCCCGAGCGGATGCCGTCGATCTCGAAATCGACCACCACCGGCTCCTCGGTTTCGGGGCCGAAGGTGCACAGGATCGATTGCAGCGGCCGCACCCAGCGCAACGAGCCGGGCTTGGCCGAAGCCGGCCCCCAGCGCATCGATTTCGGCCAGGGAAAGTTGCGGATGATGCCCGGCACCAGCTCGGCGATGATCTGCTCGGCCGGCCGGCCCGGCCTGGCAATATGGGCGACATAGAAGTCGCCCTTCTTCGGATCGGAATGAACATGCGCGTCGGCAATCGAGGCAAGGCCGGCCTTGCGCAGAAAACCTTGCACCGCCTGCTCGGGCGCCTTGGTCGAGGGGCCCTTGATCTCCTCGTTTATGTCCTTCGAGCGGGCGGTCAGACCGCGGATGTCGAGCGCCAGCCGGCGCGGCGTCCAATATTCGCGCGCCGCCTCATAAGTCAGCCCGGCCTCGACCAGACCGTCGGTCAGCAGCTTCTTCAGGTCGCCGGCAGCTTTTCTCTGCATACGAGCAGGAATCTCTTCCGAACGGAGTTCTAAAAGCAGGTCGGGCATTGAGTGTGCTCACGCGGCAAATGGTCCGGGCGGGGCATAGCAACTCGGCCGGCCGCTGTCACCCTTCCCAGCAAAGTCGGGCCTGCACGATCGCGGCATCCAACGGCGATTTCCGAAAAAATTCATCCGCCTGTCGGACACGAAGCGGTCCGCCCGTCCTTGGGTCAAAGATTTCCATCAACCGAACGCAGCGCTGAAGCGACCAACGCTCAGGCAGAGAACTATTGGCTGAACGAATGAAAACGGCATCGACATTCCTGCAGATCCTCGCGCTCAGCGCCTGTTTTACAGCACAGGTGCATGGCACGTTCTCGATGCCCGGCGTCAGGCAAGCGCTGCGGACGATAGCCGGTGCAAGCGGCCAAGGTACGTTGCCAATCAGCGCTCCTGTCGAAATCGCCTGGAGCTAATGTGCATGTCGCGCAAAAGTGTGCAGCGGTTTTGCGATAACGACATGCATCAAAACAAGAACTTAAAGCGCGTCGCATGAGGCCGGTCGAACGCGACGCGCTTTAAGCCGCCATTCCGCCCGCCAGGGTCAGCAGAAACGCCTCGCCGCAGGCCTTGGCCAGATTGCGCACCCGCAAGATGTAACTCTGGCGCTCGGTGACCGAAATGACGCCGCGTGCGTCGAGCAGGTTGAAGACGTGGCTGGCCTTGATGCACTGGTCGTAGGCTGGGAAGACCATCCTG
Source organism: Mesorhizobium sp. M0174 (assembly GCF_040322275.1). Classification (NCBI taxonomy): domain Bacteria; kingdom Pseudomonadati; phylum Pseudomonadota; class Alphaproteobacteria; order Hyphomicrobiales; family Phyllobacteriaceae; genus Mesorhizobium; species Mesorhizobium sp. M0174. The sequence goes on along the minus strand of NZ_JAMYTB010000002.1, from coordinate 286,657 downwards.
TGCATCGCCACATTGTCGTTCGACGCCGACGCGCCGGCTTGTAGCAGCGCTTTGCACTCGGCTTCGGCGTCTTCGAAATGGCGCAGCAGCATCGCGGTGTTGGCGAATTCGAAATTGTGGCGCGAATATTCCTGCTCGGCCTGCAGGAAGACGTCGCCATAGGTCACCTTGTCGGCGCCTTCGCGGCCGTTGAAGTTGAGGTCATAGACATTGTCGACGCCCTGGACATACATGGCCAGCCGCTCCAGCCCGTAAGTGAGCTCGCCCGCTACCGGTGCGCATTCGATGCCGCAGACCTGCTGGAAATAGGTGAACTGCGACACCTCCATGCCGTCGCACCAGCACTCCCAACCCAGCCCCCAGGCGCCCAGCGTCGGGCTTTCCCAGTCGTCCTCGACGAACCGGATGTCGTGCAGCAGCGGATCGACGCCGATCGCGGCCAGCGAGCCGAGGTAAAGCTCCTGCAGATTGGGCGGATTGGGCTTCAGGATCACCTGGTATTGGTAATAGTGCTGCAGTCGGTTCGGGTTCTCGCCATAGCGGCCGTCCTTGGGGCGGCGCGAGGGCTGGACATAGGCGGCGTTCCAGCGTTTTGGGCCGAGCGCGCGCAATGTCGTGGCCGGATGAAATGTGCCGGCGCCGACTTCCATGTCGTAAGGCTGGAGGACGACGCAGCCATAGTCCGCCCAGTAATTATGCAGCGTCAGGATCAGCCCCTGGAACGAGCGGCTGGGATGCATATGGGCAGGGATATCAACGGTCACGGCGGCCTCCGGCGGATGCGGCACCTCGTAGAGTGCCGCTCCGCGACCGTCAAGGCGATGGAGTCATCCCTTCGGGGCGGGCGCCGGCTCGGCCTTCACCTTGGGGGTTTCCTGCGCCGTGTTGGATTCGATCGGCGGCAGGCCCTTCATCAGCTTTTGCTGCAAGGCGGCAAGCACATCCGGGTCCGGCTTCAGGTCGCGGGCCTGGTTCCACTGGAAGGTGGCTTCCAGCTTGCGGCCGACGCGCCAGTAGGCGTCGCCGAGGTGATCGTTGAGCACCGGATCCTCCGGCTTCAACGAAACGGCGCGTTCCATTTCGCGCACCGCGTCGTCGAACTGGCCGAGGCGGTAATAGGCCCAGCCCAGCGAGTCGACGATGTAGCCGTCGCTCGGCCTCAGGTCGACGGCCTTCTGGATCATCGCGAGGCCTTCCTTGAGGTTCATGTTCTTGTCGACCCAGGAATAGCCGAGATAGTTCAGGACCTGCGGCTGGTCGGGGTAGAGCTCCAGCGCCTTGCGGAAATTCGGCTCGGCCTTCGGCCATTCCTTCAGCCGCTCATAGGCGATGCCGCGCTGGTAGAAGATGTTCCAGTTGGCGGCGGTCGGCGTCTTCAGCACCTCGACTGCCTTGTCGTAAAGATTGGCGGCGGAGCGGAAGTCCTCCTTCGCGGAATAGACGCCGCCGAGCGCCAGATAGGCGCGCATGTCGTCTGGATGCGCATCGACGATGGCCTTGAGGTGAGCGATCGCCTCGTCATTGCGGTCGAGATCGGCAAGGTTGAGGCCAAGCTGCAGGTCCGAAAGCTCCTTCAGCGGCGAGCCGGCGGGAATGCGGCGATAGAGCGCGATGGCGCCCTCGCCGTCCTTCAACTGCTCGGCGACCGCGGCAAGCTGAACGAGCGCCGCGTCGTTGCCGGGCCGCAGCGCCAGGGCATATCGCAGATAAAGCCGCACGAACGGCTCGCCGCCGCCGCGGTTGAGCGCGGTGGCGAGATCGAGCAGGATCTCCGAGGCGCCGTCCGAGGGACCGGCAACGAATGGTTCGATCTTTTCGCCCTTGTTGATCTTGTCGCGAAGCGCTGCAATCTCGACCTTGCCGGGCGCAAACGCCTCGGCCTTGTCGAGCACCGACAGCGCCTTGGCCTTGTCGCCTTTGCGGGCGAGGAAAGAGGCGTAGGCCTGCGCGTTGCGCATCCATGTTTCGGGCGCCGCACCGCCAGCGGCCGTGTCTTGCAGGGTGGCGGTGTAGAGCGCATCCGCCCTGTCGGGCAGGCCCGAGGCGTCGGCAATCAAGGCACGGTGGAACGACTTGAACGGGCTGAACCAGTCGGGGCCCTGCAGCTTGTCGATGGAAGCCATGGCCTCGCCGGCGTCGCCGTCACCTTGCTTGGCCCAGCCGGTCATGACGCCGGAGATCAGCCGGTCGAGATCGGATTCGAGCGACAGCTTGAGCCAGTATTCGGCCTTGGAGAAATCCTTCTTGTGGAAGGAATCGATCGCCAGCGCCAGGCGCGAGAAGCGCTCGACGTCGGGAACCGCCTTGAGCTTGTCGGCATAGACCAGGGACTCGTCGAAGCGCCCCTGCGCGATCAGCGACAGCATCAGGCTCTGCTGCAGTCCCGTATCGTTCGGATCGAACGCGAGCGCCTGCTTGTAATAGGAAATGGCGCTGTCGAGGTCGTTGTCGCCTTCGGCAATCCGCGCCGCGAGATAGGCTCCCGAGAAGGATGTGATCCTGACCGGCTCGGCGGTCTGTCTGGCATGCGCCGGCAAAGCCGAGATCGCCATGCCCGTCGCGATTGCCAGCCCCGTCAGCCAGCGCGCATATCCTTGCCGCATCATATCCCTTTCAGCCAAACGCCATCTCCGCGTCAGCGGGATCGCCGTAGACTCGATCTTTACAGGTAAAGCATGGCCTTTTTGGGGTCACGCTTCAACCCGGCCCGAATTCACAATCGGGTAAAGCAACTAATAAACCATGCCGAAAGAGGTCGCACGACCGCATTGCGACAATCCGACCATGGGAAACCGGCGTCACGGCCCGGAACTCAGGACGTTTGCGAAAGGCTTGCGTCGAGCGCCTGCATGGCGACGGTGACAAGATCGTGCAGCCGCTTTTTCGGCACGCCGTCGCGTGCCTGCACCGAAAGGCCGTGCATCAGCGTGGCGTAATAATCACCCAACGTCTCGGCGTCGGTACCCGGCTTCAATTCGCCTTCGCGCACCGCTTGCTTCAACCGCTCGACGATCGATGCGGTACGCGCCAGCCGATGCTCCGCCAGCCATTGCTGCACGGCGTCGTTTTCGACGGCGCAATTGGTGGCGGCCGTCACCACCATGCAGCCCTGCGGCTGCCCCGGCCGCGTATAGATTTCGACGGCGTCGCGAAGCATGCGCTCGATGACGCCCCGGACGTTTGGTTCTTCCTGCAGCGCGCGTGTGGCAAAGCCGCCCTCATTGGCCTCGTAAAGTGCCACCGCTTCGCGAAACAGATCCTCCTTCGAGCCGAAGGCGGCATAGATGCGCGCCGATGCGAGGCCAAGCGCCGAAACGAGATCGGCCATCGAGGTGCCCTCGTAGCCACGTCTCCAGAAAGCGTCCCGGGCTTTCTCCAGCGCCTGATCGCGGTCGAACTCCCTTGGCCTTCCCGCCATTGCGACCTCCAATTTTTGTCGATCAACAAATAATACGCTTGACTTCGGATTGCAAATCTCAATTCTTTGTTGATCATTAAATAATTGTCGACAAGGAGACCGACATGAGTTCACTGGATCAGGGTGCGCCGCTCGGGGCAATCGCAACGCAAGAGACGACCGGTGTGAAGCGCGGCGCAACGCTGGCGCTGCTCGCCTTAGCGCAGCTCATCATCTCGCTCGACCTCAACATCGTCTTCGTGGCGCTGCCGGAGATCGGCGCCGGCCTCGGATTTTCCGGTCAGACCCTGCAATGGGTGGTGAGCGCCTACACGGTCTTTACCGGCGGCTTCCTGCTGTTCGGCGGCCGGGCCGCCGACCTGATCGGCCAGCGCCGCGTCTTCATCTTCGCACTCTGGCTCTACGCGCTTTCTTCGCTTGTCGGCGGCCTGGCATGGTCACCGGAAATCATCATTGCGGCACGCGCGGTCCAAGGCATCGGCGCCGCATTCCTGTTTCCGGCGACGCTGTCGCTGATCAACCGTCTGTTCGCCGAAGGACCGGAACGCAACCGGGCGCTCGCCGTCTGGGGCGGCGCAGGCGCCAGCGGCCTGACGTTCGGTTCGCTTGCCGGCGGGTTTCTGACCAGCGCCTTTGGCTGGCCGTCGGTCTTCTACGTCAACGTGCTGCTGGCCGGGATCGCCATCATCGCGGCTTTCGCCATCATCCCGCGCGATCGCAAGCGGCACGAGCACCGTAGCTTCGATCTGCCGGGCGCATTGACCGTCACCGCCGGGGCGACGCTGCTTGTCTTCACCCTGGTTCAGGGGCCTGAGTATGGCTGGGGATCGACCGCAATTATCGTCAGCGCAGCACTGGCGGCATTCTTCCTGATCGCCTTCACGATGATCGAGGCGAAGAGCGCCGATCCGCTGATGCCGCTGCGCCTGTTTTACAACCGCAGCCTCGTCGCCGGCATGACGATAACCTTCCTCTACATGGCGACTTTCGGAGCGCTGCCCTACTTCCTCACCGTGCTGCTGCAGAACGTGCACGGTTTCACTGCCTTGCAGACGGGCCTCGCCTTTCTCGTGCCGTCGGTCGCCATCGCCGCCGGCACGCAAGCCGGCGAGCGTCTGGCGACGCGCTTTTCCACGCGCAGCACGCTGGTCGGCGGCATGATCGTCGGCGCGGTCGGCACTGCATTGATGGTATCAGGCGCAACCGCGGAGAGCAGCTATCTGTCCCTCGTACCCGGCCTGATCGTCTCCGGCGTCGGACAAGGCATCGTCTGGACCGCAATGTGGATTGCCGCCGCTTCCGGCGTTGCCCATGATCAGCAAGGCGTCGCCTCGGGCATGGCTTCGACGACACTCAATGTCGGCAACGCCATCGGCATGGCCGTGCTGATCGCGATTGCGAACAGCCAAATCGGCGAATTGTCCGGCGATGCGTTGAAAATTGCCGTCGCCGACGGCATCCAGGTCGCCTTCTGGTTCGCGGCGGCGGGCATCGTCGTCAGCCTGCTCGCAGCAATGGTTCTTCCGGCAAAGGCGCGATGAGAACGGCGCGGGCGCCGATGGCTGTCAATTCACCCGGCTGATGCAGAAATCGATGACGTCGATCAGTGCAGACTTCTGCGGCGTCGCTTCGAGCGGCGCCAGGGCGTCGCGGGCGATCTCGCCGAAATGGCGGGCGCGCCCGATGGTGTCGGCAATCGCCCCGTGGCGGAGCATCAGGCCGATTGCCTTTTCCAGCCCGGCATCGTCGGCGGCATTGTCCTCGATGGCGCGTTTCCAGAAGCTGCGCTCGGCCTTGGTGCCGCGCCGATAGGCGAGGATCACCGGCAGCGTTACCTTGCCCTCGCGGAAATCGTCGCCGACATTCTTGCCGAGATCCTTGCTGGTGCCGCCATAATCCAGCGCGTCGTCGATCAGCTGGAAAGCAAGGCCGAGATTCATGCCGTAGGAGCGGAGTGCTGCGCGATCGTTGCGCGTCGCCTGGGCGATGACCGGGCCGACCTCGGCGGCAGCTGAGAACAGCGCCGCGGTCTTGGCCTTGATCACGGCGAAATGCTCGTCCTCGGTGGTTTCGAGGTTCTTGGCGGCGGCAAGCTGCATCACCTCGCCTTCGGCGATCACCGAGGCCGCACTCGACAGGATGTCGAGCGCTTCCAGCGAGGCGACATCGACCATCATGCGAAAGGCCTGGCCGAGCAGGAAATCGCCGACCAGAACACTGGCCTGGTTGCCCCAGATCATGCGCGCCGTTTTCTTGCCGCGCCGCATGCCGCTTTCGTCGACAACGTCGTCGTGGAGAAGTGTCGCGGTGTGCATGAATTCGACCGATGTGGCGAGCTTGACATGGCCGTCGCCGGAATAGCCGAACATCTGGGCGGCGGCGAGCGTCAGCATCGGCCGCAGCCGTTTGCCGCCGGACGAGATCAGATGGTTGGCGATCTCCGGGATCATCTCGACATCGGAGCCGGCCTTCGACAGGATCAATTTGTTGACGCGCCCCATGTCGGCCGCGGTCAGGTCGATGAGGTCCTTTATCGAGGCGGCTTCGCGCTTCCCGTTTTCAATGTTGAGAACGACACCCACGGCAAAACTCCCAACCTCGATATGCACGACGGCAACATGGTCCCTGGACAGACTCTAGGGTGTCACCCACCGGTGCGGCAAGAGGCGAATTGGCGCGCCGGCTCTGGTACATGATCACGCCTACGTTTACATCAACGCCGCAAACTGCGAGTTTCATCCGATGATAGAGCTCATCCGCACCAACGACGCTGTCATCATTTCGTTTGTCGAATCGCTGATGCGCGATGCCGGTATCGGCTGTTTCGTCGCCGACCAGAACATGAGCGTGCTCGACGGCTCGATCGGCATCCTGCCCCGCCGTGTCATGGTGGACGCCGACAAGGCCGATGCGGCACGGCGCATCCTGACGGATGCCGGCATCGCCAACGAGATCCGCCAAAAATAATGTCCGCGTCGCCCGCTGCCCTTGTCCCGGACATGCCGACTCACACGGTCGATGCCTTCCATCGTGGTCGCTTCTGGCTGGTGCAGCCGAGAAAGGCCGGCCACCGCGCCGGCATGGATGCGATGATGCTGGCGGCTGCCGTGCCGTCCTCCTTCGCCGGGCGGCTGGCCGACTTTGGCGCGGGTGCCGGTGCCGCGGGCCTGGCGGTGCTGTCGCGCTGCCCCGCTGCCGCGGCCGTGCTTGTCGAGCGTTCCCCGGAAATGGCGGCCTTCGCCACCACCACGCTTGCCCATGCCGGCAATGCGCATCTCAGCGACCGCGCCTCGGTGCTCGTCGCCGATGTCGCGCTGTCGGGCCGGGCGCGAACGGCCGCCGGCCTCGAGGACAACAGCTTCGATTTCGTCATCATGAACCCGCCGTTCAATGCCGCCGAGGATCGCGCGACGCCCGATCCGCTGAGAAAGGCCGCGCATGTCTCGGAGGATGGATTGTTCGACAGCTGGATCCGCAGCGCGGCCGCGGTGGTGAGGCCGGGCGGCGGGCTGGCCGTCATCGCCCGGCCGGAACAGCTCGGCGCCATCCTCGATGCCGTTGCCGGCCGCTTCGGCGACGCCGAGATGCTGGCCGTCCATCCTCGCCCCGAGGCGGCAGCGATCCGCATCGTCGTCCGGGCAGCACTCGGCGCACGCGGCAAGCTGTCGATCCAGCCACCGCTGATGCTGCATGCCTACTCAGGCAATGGCCCTTCGGAGCGGGCAGAGCTGATCAATAACGGGCTGGCGTCGCTGTTCGGAGACTGATCCATTCTGATTGCCGGGGTGACGGCATTGCCGTTGGCCGGCGAATTCCTACATGCCTCAAGCAAATCGACCGGAGACCGCCCCCTCGTGAAACGCCTTTTCAACCGCCTGCTGCCGAAATCCTGGCGCTCCACCGTCGTCACCATTCCGGTCATCCGGCTGCACGGCACGATCATGCCCGGCGGCGGCCAGTTCCGGCCGAGCCTGTCGCTCGCTTCCACCGCCGGTCTTCTCGAAAAGCTGTTTTCCTTCGATGCGCCGGCGGTCGCCATCTCGATCAATTCGCCAGGGGGCTCGCCGGTGCAGTCGCGGCTGATCTTCAGGCGCATCCGCGACCTGGCGAGCGAGAAGAACAAGAAAGTCCTGGTTTTCGTCGAGGACGTGGCGGCATCGGGCGGCTACATGATTGCGGTCGCGGGCGACGAGATCTTTGCCGACCCGTCCTCCATCGTCGGCTCGATCGGTGTGGTGTCGGCCTCGTTCGGCTTTCCGGAGCTGTTGAAGAAGATCGGCGTCGAGCGCCGCGTCCACACCGCCGGCCAGAACAAGGCGGTGCTCGACCCGTTCAAACCGGAAAAGAAGGAGGACGTCGAGCGCCTGAAGGCGCTGCAACTGGAGGTCCACGAGACCTTCATCGACCTCGTCAAGGACAGGCGCGGCAGCAAGCTCAAGGACGATCCCGACCTGTTCACAGGCCTGTTCTGGACGGCCAAGAAGGGGCTTGAACTCGGGCTGGTCGATGCGCTCGGCGACATGCGCAGCGTGCTGAAGAGCCGTTTCGGGCCGAAAACCCAGCTCAAGCTGATCACCGCGCCGCGCGGCCTGTTCGGCCGCTTCGGCCTGTTCGGCTCGAGCTTGTCGGCGCCCGACATCGCTGCCGCCGCGGCAAGCGGCGTCATCGATGCGGCGGAAGAGCGCGCGCTGTGGGCGCGCTTCGGGCTTTGAAAAGCCGGTGAAAGCGTCTAGCATAAATCATCAACCGACCCGACCGGCGGCCTTGCCGGCCTTGCGAGGGAGGAGTTTGACATGCCGCAGATCATTTTCTTCGCCGTCGTCGGCATTGCCGCCTATTTCGGCTACCGCTCCTTCGTCAGGGAAGCCGAGCGGGTGACCGCCAAGGTACGTCGGGCCGAAAAGCAGACGGCCAACGGGACCATGGGAACACTGGTCAAGGATCCGAAGACCGGCGAATACCGTCTGGCCAAGGATTGACCGTCGTCCCCCTCGCGGCCGAGCCAATCAACGCCGAGGCCAGCCTCCGGGCATTGCATGCGCACGCCAAGATAAATCTCGCGCTGCACGTCACCGGCCGGCGCGCCGACGGTTATCACATGATCGAAAGCCTGGCTGTGTTCACGCGCTTCGGCGACCGCATCGAGACAGAACTTGCCGACAGCGATGGGTTTTCCGTGTCCGGCAAATACGCCTCCGCGGTGCCGGTCGACGACAATAATCTGGTGGTGAGAGCGCGCGACGCACTGCGTCGCGAGGCCGGTTCCCAACACGCGCCGGCTGTCGCCATCCGGCTCGAAAAGAACCTGCCGGTCGCGTCCGGTGTCGGAGGCGGATCGAGCGACGCGGCGGCTGTGCTGCGCGCCCTGATCCAGACCTGGGGACTTGATGTTGACGATGCCGAACTGGCGCGGATCGGCCTGTCGCTCGGCGCCGACGTGCCGATGTGCCTCGCTGCTAAGCCACTGATAGCCCGCGGCGTCGGCGACGAGCTGACACTCGTGCCGGATTTCCCGGCGCTGGGTCTGGTGCTCGTCAATCCCGGCACTGCCGTCTCGACGGCCGACGTGTTCGAGGCGCTTGGCCGCCGCGACAATGCGGCGCTGCCGCCGCTGCCGCACAGCCTCGACTTCCACAGCATCCGCAACTGGCTGGAGATCACCCGCAACGATCTCGAACCTGCGGCGCGTGCAATCCAGCCCGCCATCGGCAAGGCGCTTTCCGTGCTTAACAAGGCCGGAGCCGGTTTTGCCAGGATGTCGGGTTCCGGCGCCACCTGCTTCGGGCTGTTCGAGACCGGCAACGTGGCCAAGCGCGCGGCCGTCGATATCCGCGGCCGCCATCCCGACTGGTTTGTCGCGGCGACGCGAAGCGTGAGATCGGAGGCTGATGCCCATGGCCAGGATTGACGTGAGCCGCCCCTTTGTTCCCGTGCGCATCGCGGTACTGACCGTTTCCGATACGCGCAGCCTCGTCGACGACAAATCCGGGCAGACGCTGGCCGACCGTATTGCCGAGGCCGGCCACATCCTCGCCGCCCGCGACATCGTCACCGACGACCGCGACAAGATCCGCGACAAGGTCCTAGGTTGGTCAAGGGACGAAGCGATCGATGTCGTCATCACCACCGGCGGCACCGGCTTCACCGGCCGCGACGTGACGCCGGAAGCGCTGGAGCCGATCTTCGAAAAGCGCATGGACGGCTTTTCCGAAGTGTTCCACCGCATATCCTACGACAAGATCGGCACCTCGACGATCCAGAGCCGGGCAACCGGCGGCGTCGTCAACGCCACCTTCGTCTTCGTGCTGCCGGGCTCGCCCGGCGCCTGCAAGGACGCCTGGGACGGCATCTTGAAGCCGCAGCTCGATTACCGGCAAATGCCCTGCAACTTCGTCGAGATCATGCCGCGGCTGGACGAGCATTTGCGGCGCGGCTGAGGCGAGCCAAGGTATCAGCCAAGCGACCTCGGTTTAGCGAATGACCGGCTCGCCGTGAAAACGGCGGCGCGAGGGCGGCGACACGCCGAAGCCGACCTCCATCATCAGCCGCGGCGTGCGCGTCGGCACGGTGCCCATATGGAAGCCGAACGGGTCCTCGACAAAGCCGAGGCCGGCCGGCCCGGTCAGCGTGACCGGGCTCTGCTCGCCATAGACGCCCAGCACCTCCTCCGCCGAATGGCCGACAAGCAGCGTCAGCTGATGCTTCAGGATGCGGCGGTTGTGGGAGCCGCGGACATAGACATGCGGCCCGGTGTCGTTGTCGACCGGCACCAGGTAGAAAAAGAACTTCAGCATCCGCCAGTCATCGAGGTCGAAATGGTATTTGCCGAGCGAGGCCATGTTCTTGTCGGCGTCCGAGACGCCACCGGTCGGAAAGCTCCACCAGACGCGGGTGGTGATCAGCTTGGCCTGGCTGCCGAGATAGTGCGCTGCGATATCGAGAAGCAGCGGATCGCGCTGCACGGCGACCGCAGCGTTGCAGTCGAGGACCCGTTCGAAATAGTGACCGCTGAGCAGCGGGCGGCCGAAATGCTTTTCGGCATCGGCGTGTTTTTCGGGCAGGAATTCCAGCCGGCGGTCGAAATTGCCGAAGCATGGCGTGCGCTCGGCGAAGCGGGCAATCTCCTCATGGATGGCGGCCGGCAGCATCAGGCCCGAATAGAGCCCCTCCGTCCGCAGCGCGCCGACGACGGCATCGCGATCGACGCCGGCGAACATCGTTTCACCGACATTGCGCGCCGGCGGAACGGGCTTTGCACCGCGCCAGTGCAGGCGCCGCGCCGGCATGGTGCGGGCCAGCATGAACATCGGCAGCCATGCCGGATTCTCGCGAAGGTCGGAAAGATAGGTCGGGATGCGGGCGGCGATGCGGCGCAGCGTACCGCCGTTGCGTGCGATCGCCTCGAGGCTTGCAGCGCCGGACTTGTCGGGGCTTGAAAGGGTCATCGGGGTCCTCAAATGTCGATGGAACAGCATCGACGATAGTCGTCGCCGCCGCTCCGGCACACCCCAAACCCATTCGCCCGTTTCGCAGGGAATGGTAACCCCCGGCCAGATTTTGTGCAATGCACAATAAGCGACGACCCGCCAGAAAATTTGCTTGGGCGGCATTCCCTAGGCCGGGATGGTAAGCCGTCACTTCCGCGGCGCCACCCAGATCTCGGCGTGGAGCCTCCTGGTCGCCAGGCCGCGGGCGATCGCTTCGGCGCTGCGGGCGCTCTTTGATAGCGCGGCGGCCTGACGCTTGCTGATCACCAAGCCTTCGGCGAGAGCGCGATTTCCGGCAAAGACGCGTGACAGGAAGGGCGCGCGGCTGCCGCGTGCCCGCGAAAATCGCGCCGCCATGGTTTGCCTGGCGGTATGGGCGACGACCTCGTCGATCCAGCCCTCCCCCAGCCGCGCGCCCGGTTCCAGCAAGAGCAGCCAGTCGCCCTTGGCCTGCCTGATGCCCGCAGCGATGCCGCCGCTGACATAGTGGCAGCCGGCATGTTCGGCGACGCGGTGCGTCTGATCGGTCGAGCCGGTGTCGCAGACGAGAACGTCGCGCACCACGCCCTCGACCGCGCCGCCGATCAGCGAGGCGAGCGTGCGGGCAAGGCCCTCCTCGTCATTCAGGGTTTCGATCAGGACGCTGAGCATGTTTAGCCGAATAGCGGAAAGCGGTGGGCAGCGCCAGTTTTTGCGGCGCGCCGCGAGAAAGTTCTTGCTTTGTTCTCATCGATGCGATAGGAATACATTCATGAGCAGAGCGATTCGACAGCGGGCGGATAGTCCCTGGGAAAGGGCCAAAATGGAACAGATCGTGCGTGCCGACATTGCCGCCTTCGGCGCTGGCAGGGCCGAGATGGCGAATGCGATGATCGAGCAGAGCGGCATGCGCGTCCGTCCGGACCGCAATCGCGGCAGGTCGGCGGGCATCAATCCGTCCGGCCGTTTCGAGCCGGTCAGCCGGCATGTGTTCGATGACGGCTGGAATTCGCTGGAGGAGCTGCCGCCCTTCAGGACCGAGGTACAGGTCGAGAAGCCGCGCACCATCATCACCCGCAACGAATCGCCCGATATCTCCTTCGACCGCTCGATCAATCCCTATCGCGGCTGCGAACATGGCTGCGTCTATTGTTTCGCGCGGCCGACGCACAGCTTCATGGGCTTGTCGCCGGGGCTGGATTTCGAATCGAAGCTGTTTGCCAAGCCGGATGCGGCGCGGTTGCTCGACAAGGAATTGTCCAGGGACAATTACCAGCCGCGCACCATCGCCATAGGCACCAACACCGATCCCTATCAGCCGATAGAGAAGCAATACCGGATCATGCGCGAGATCCTCGAAGTTCTGGAGGCGCGCGGCCATCCGGTCGGCATCGTCACCAAATCGGCACTGGTGATCCGCGATATCGACATTCTGTCGCGCATGGCCGAGCGAGGGTTGGCCAAGGTGGCGCTGTCGGTGACGACATTGGACAGGATGCTGGCCAGAACGATGGAGCCGCGCGCGTCGACGCCGACCAAGCGGCTGGAGGCGGTCAGACAGCTTTCGGACGCCGGCATTCCGGCCTCGGTGATGGTCGCGCCGATCATCCCCGGACTGACCGACCCGGAAATGGAGCGCATCCTCGATTCGGCGCAGGCAGCGGGCGCGCGTGAAGCCGGCTATGTGCTGCTGCGCCTGCCGCTGGAGGTCGCGCCGATCTTCAAGGACTGGCTGCTGCGCCACTATCCCGACCGCTATCGCCACGTCATGTCGCTGATCCGTTCGATGCGCGACGGCAAGGACTACGATTCGGAATGGGGCAAGCGCATGAAAGGCTCCGGCCCCTATGCCTGGCAGATCGGCCGGCGTTTCGAGATCGCCGCCAAACGGCTCGGCCTCAATGCCGAACGGCGCTCGCTCAGGACCGACCAGTTCGTCCCCGCTGCCAAGGCAACCGAGCAGCTGATGCTGCTGTGACAAAGCGTCTCGCGCCAGCCGCTTTGAAGCGGCCGCAGAAGGCGAAAAATCCCGTCCGGCCTGTCCTGTCCCCGGGCTTGCAGACGGTAGCCCCCTCCTGGTCCGGTGCCCCGCCCGACCCGGAGGGGACTTGCGGAGAATCGGAGCCGATGCGAACCTCGCCGCACCATGGCTCGCCCGCGTTCCGATTCTCCGCTTCTCTTCGAAATCGTCGAGAAACCCGACTTCTCGTTCGAAACGAGAGCGATGGCCGAAGGCCTTTGGCCGGTGGCAGGGATGGACGAGGCCGGCCGCGGCCCACTCGCCGGGCCGGTGGTGGCGGCAGCGGTGGTGCTCGATCCCGCCAACATCCCCGACGGCCTCGATGATTCCAAGCGGCTGACGCATTTGCAGCGTGAGGCGCTGTTCATGAAAATCCTCGGCTCCTCACTCGCCGTGTCGATGGCCTCGGTCAGCGCCGAAGGCATCGATGCCTCCAACATTCTCAGGGCCAGCCTGGAGGCGATGCGCCGTGCAGTGGCCGGCCTGTCAATCCGGCCGAAGCTGGCACTGGCCGACGGCCGCGACGTGCCGCCCGGCCTGCCCTGCGAGGGCAAAGCGCTGATCAAGGGCGACCAGCGCTCGCAGTCGATCGCCGCAGCCTCGATCGTCGCCAAGGTGTTGCGCGACCGAATGATGTGCGGCTGCGGCAGCCATCATGCGCGTTACGGCTTCGAACTGCATATGGGCTACGCCACTGTGCGCCATCGCACGGCAATCGATCTGCACGGGCCGGTGGCGCGGCTGCACCGCGCCTCCTTCGCGCCGTTCCGGTTCGGCGGCACCGAGGTGCTGGAGGAAGAGGGTTTTTCGGGTTTGGATTGAGATTGGCGAAAGCGGCTGAGCGCGCAATCTCCCCCCTTGAGGGGGAGATGGCCGGCAGGCCAGAGGGGGTCGCCTTCGTGTGAAGCGTCAACGTTCTCTTTCGTCCCAGTGGCGTCGCGCCAGGACGTACCGCCCCCCTCTGTCGCCTTTGGCGACATCTCCCCCTCAAGGGGGGAGATTATGCGCTCTGCCGCTTTCGCCAACAAAAAAGCCGCCAGGTTTCCCCGGCGGCTTCCGATGAATTTCTCGACGAAGTCGCTTAATTCAGTTTCGACTTCAAATCCTGCAGGGAGGCGTTGAACAGGTCGGCGCCGGCCTTGGCGTCGATCTTGCCGGCCAGCAGCGCGCGCGCGGCTTCGACCGCAATGTCGACAGCGCTGGCACGCACTTCGCCGATCGCTTCGCGCTCGGCCTGGCCGATCTTCTGCTCGGCCAAGGCGGTGCGCCGGGCGACATAGTCCTCGGTCTTCTGGTGCGCCTCGGCGGCAAGCATGTCGGCTTCACGCTTGGCGGCGGCAACGATGGCCGCCGCCTCCTGCTCGGCTTCCTTGCGCTTGCGCTGGTATTGGCCAAGCAGCTGCTGTGCCTCTTCGCGCAACCGGCGCGCCTCCTCGAGCTCGGAGCTGATCTTGTCGGCCCGCGCATCGAGCGCCTTGGCGATCATGCCCGGCACCTTGATGTAGATGGCGATGCCGAGGAAGATTACGAGGGCAACCGTTGCCCAAAGCGTCGCGAGAGATGTGGCGTCCATGATGCGCTCCTCACCCGGCCACGGATTTGACCGCGGCCGCGATTTCGGCCTTGCTGGCCTTGCCGCCGACAAGCGCCTCGACGATGGCCGAAGCGGTGTCCTCGGCGATCGTGCCGACTTCCTTCATGGCATTGGCCTTGATGGAAGAAATACGCGCCTCGGCCTCGCCAAGCTTCTGGTCAAGCGCTGCCTCGATCGTCTTGCGGGCAGCTTCGGCTTCCGCCTTGGCCGCATCGTTGGCCTGCTGACCGATCGCATTGGCCTTGCCCTTGGCTTCCGCCAATTCCTGCTCATAGGCGGCAACGGCGGCATCGGCCTCGCTTTTCAACCGGGCAGCATGATCGAGATCCTGCGTGATGCGGTCGTTGCGAACGTCGATGATGCCGCCGACGCGCGGCATCACTACCCGTTTCAAGAAGAGGTAGAACAGCCCGAAAGTGATTGCCAGCCACACCAGCTGTGACGGGTACGTTGCCGGATTGAATGGCGGGAACGTGCCGTGCGCCTCGGCAGGCACGCCGGTGGCGGCGTGCGCGTCGGCTTCCGTTGCGGCGGGCGCGGACTCTTGCGCAAAGGCAGATGTCACGAACATGGACTATCCCCGAAATTCAGTCCCGCCGCAGGATCGCGGCCGGCCTGTTCAATTCTTCCCAATGTTCAGCCGAACAAATATTCAGCCGAACAGGGCGAGAAGCGCGATGAGAAGCGAGAAAATACCCAGCGCTTCGGTCACGGCGAAGCCGAAAATCAGACGGCCGAACTGGCCGTCGGCGGCCGACGGGTTGCGCAGCGCGCCCGCCAGATAGCTGCCGAAGATGTTGCCGAGGCCAACGCCCGCGCCGCCCATGCCGAGGCATGCGATGCCGGCGCCGATGTACTTTGCTGCTTCTGCGTCCATTTGTTCAACTCCTTTGGATCTAAAATTCCGTTGCAAATTCGATCCGGCGGCAATGCCGGAACCTAGTTAGTGCCCGGGATGCAGGGCGTCGTTGAGATACATGCAGGTCAGCACGGCAAAGACGTAGGCCTGCAGGAACGCGACCAGCAACTCAAGCGCCGTCAGCGCCACGGCCATCGCCAGCGGCAGAACCGAACCCGCCACGCCGACCGCGCCGAGCGCGCTCAGGCTGACGACAAAGCCCGAGAACACTTTCAGCGTAATGTGACCGGCGAGCATGTTGGCGAACAGACGAACCGACAGGCTGACCGGACGTGAGACGAAGGAAATCACCTCGATAAGCACCACCAGCGGCAGCAGGTAGACCGGCACGCCATGCGGGACGAACAGCTTCAGGAAGCCAACGCCGTGCTTGGTGAAGCCGTAGACGACAACCGTTCCGATCACCAGCGCGGCGAGGCCGAAAGTGACGATGATGTGGCTGGTGACGGTGAAGAAATACGGGAACAGGCCAAGCAGGTTGGCGACAAGCACGAACATGAACAGCGAGAACACGAAGGGGAAGAACTTCATGCCCTGCGTGCCCGCGGCGTCCCTCAGCATATTGCCGACAAATTCATAGGCCATTTCCGAGACCGACTGAAGGCGGCCCGGAACCAGGCTGCGGCTCGATGTGCTGAGATAGAGAAACGCCGCCGCGACGGCAACCGTCGCAAGCATGAACAGAGCCGAATTGGTGAAAGACAGGTCATAGCCGCCGATGTGAATCGGAATGATCGGATGGATCTGGAACTGGTGGATCGGATCGACCTTGTCAGCAGCCACTTTAAATCCCCATCAAAGCCGCAGACGGCTTCAGCATTCTGTTCAATGCGCCGGCATGCGGCGCCTCAATTCATTCTTTCGGATCGCGCGGTTTGTCGCCCGTTCCGAATTCCGACACAAGCCCGGCTGAACGCAGGACATTGAGCACGCCGGCGCCAAAACCCAGCAGCAGCCCGACTATCAGACCCCATGGCGATATCCCCGCCACGCGATCGATAAACCAGCCGAGAGCCGCACCGACCACTATCCCGGCGATGAACTCGCTGGACAGCTTGAGCGCCTGGCCGTACCCGGCCACACTGCCCGTTTTCGCGTCGTCTTTCCCCTCGAGCCGATCCGGCCGCCTTGTCGCAAGCGATGCTTCAAGGTCGCGCCGGCGGCGCTCAAGATCGTCGTCGCGGATGTCGGCTTCATGCTGCTTGCCGCGGCCGGTTTTGCCGGTTCCGTCTGGCCCATTCTTGTCGGCCACGCAACCCCCCCTGCCCGGTCAGACCGTTACCGTCCGTCCGCTTCTTAAAGTCGCCGGCAACATAGTTAGAGGGTCCGCGCCCGTCAAGCCACGGGCGGACCTTCGAGCTCAAGTATTTTTTCGTTATGAATCAGCTACTTGCCTGGGTGCGACATCGTGCCCGACGCGGTCTCCGGCGGGCTGCGGCCGAATCCCCACGGCGATGCGTCTTCCATCGGCCGCTCTCGCGGGAAAGATGCAAGGGCCGCCAGAGCGCTTAGCTCCAGCCGCCGCCATAGGTGCGGTAGAAGATGTGCAGGCCGATCCTGGTCATTTTCTGCATCGTCCGCGCCCAGCCCGGATGGACGTAGTTGGCGTAATAATGGGTCGACGAGCCGACTTCCGGAATGAAGATCTTGCCGGCTGTGACGGCCATGGCGACATCCTGAGCGGTCTTGTAGGCAGCGGGGTTGTCGATCCGCTTCTTCCTGCCGTCGCAGGCGAAGGAAAACTGACAGCGGTTGAACCAGTTGTCGTTCTGGTAGACAACGCCGCAGATCGAGTTCGGATAGGCCGGGTTTCGGACACGGTTGAGGATGACCTGGGCGACGGCGGCCTGGCCGCGCACGGACTCGCCGCGCGCCTCGAAATAGATGCCGTTGGCGAGACAGGCCTGCTCCGGTTTGGAAAAGACGCTCGCCGGCAGCGGCGTCTGCATCCAAGAATGATCGCCCTTGCTCAGGGGCGGAATGAAGCGGCCATCGTTCGGGTCCTCGTCCTGCAGCAAGGCCTCGAAAGGCGACGCCTTGGCGTAATCGGGGGCAGACGAGGCATAGGCGGTCGCCAGCACGTCGGGATGATCGTTGTTGACCAGCGCGGCAAGCATCGCCGGCACGCCGGAATCCGGCTTCTTGTCGACGCGCGTGTGGAAGGAGGCCGCGATCTGAATTTCCTTGCCTTTGATCTCGGGCTTGGCGAAGGCCATCCTCAGGCCGCTGTCCATGCTTGGGCGCAGCAGCGAGGAGGTTCGCTCGAAGATCGAGCCGGCGTTGAAGTTCTTCGGCGGCGAGACGGGCGAGACCTCGATGATGCGGCCCTTCTTGTCGGCACGCGTGATACGGTTCTCGTCCGGCGTCGTGCCGGCGATGCCGCCCTTGCCGCGAAACGAGACGGCGCCGATGCCGGGCAGTTGGACGCCGGAGCCGGAGAGCGAGCCGGTGCTGCTGGAATCGAGGAAGGGCATTTCGGCGGCGTGAACGGAGCCGGCGACGGATTTCTCGACATAGGCGTTCCAGCGGACGCTCGGCGCCTCAAGACCGGAGACCAGGCTTGTCATGTCCTGATAGGCAACGACACTCGGAAAGCCGATCCAGATGCCAAGGCCAATAATAAACGGAGACAGGAAGGAACGCTTTTTCTCACCGGCGGCGGCGACAAGCCGCGTCAAAACACGTCGATGCACGGAACTCTCCAGAAACGCAACGGACCCCACTGGAGAGCTACAATGATGCATTAACCTTGATGGGGCGTTAACAGCTTAGAACCTTGTTTTCCCATCTCGTGTCGAAGTCAGGCGCTTTTGCGGCTGTCCGTTGGCGGAAGAAAGATCGGCCAGGCGATCAGCGCGCAAATAGCCGCACCCAGCCAGACGCCTGGCCACGAGCAGAGCACGAGAAGCCCCGGAATGGCGATCGGCACCAGGAAAAAGGCAATGAAGACCAGACTGTTGGCAAGGCCGAGCGCCGTTCCGGCCTGGCTGGCGCCGGCCAGCGTCGCAAGCTCGGTGTAGGCGACGCCGTGCCAGGAGGAGACGCAGATGCCGGCCACGACGAGCATCGCAACGATCGCCGGCGACAGCATCGGCGCTTGGCCTGACAAGAATTGGGCCGAAAACAAGACGAGCGCCGCAAGCACGGCGAAGGCGGCCACGCTCAGCATGCTGCACAGACGCAGGAACGACCGGCGGTTGCCGTGACGGTCGGTATAGCGGCCGCTCCAGACGCGCATGACCATGGCGCCGACCTGCACGGCACCCAGGCTGGCGCTGATCACGGCTGTTCCCATGCCGGCAAAATCATGCAGGAAGACGGAAGCAAAGGTGAGCACGGCCACCTGTGGGAAGCACAGCAGGCCGATGGCTGTCGCGATGCGCCAGACGGCCGGGTTGCGCAGCGGCGCGGGGCCGGCCGGCTTTGCCGCGCTGCTCGAATGGGCATGGTCGTGCGCCGGCGGCTGATGCAGCCAGCGCCAGGCGAGTGAGGTCGAGACGGCGGATGCAGCCGCCAGAAGTCCGAAGACCGCCGTGAAGCCATGGGCCGAAGCGAGCGACGGCAGCACCAGCGCGCCAAGCCCGCCGCCAAGCGGCACCGCCGTCTGCCTGATGCTCATGGCAAAGCCACGCTCGCCTTCGCCGAACCAGGCCATGATGGCGCGGCCGCTGGAGCCGTTGACGCTGCCGCCGAGCAATCCGGTGACCAGCAGGGCAGCGGCGAGAAGCGCGACGCCGGGAATTTGGGCTGGTGACGGCACGACCAGCGCGGCCATGACGAGCAGCCACAACGCGGTTGCGCCGAGCCCGGTCAGCAGCACGCGGCGGTCGCCCCAGCGATCGGTCAGCAGCCCCCACGGCAATTCGCTCAGCGCCACGCCCAAGCCGAGAAGGCCAAGCGCCAGACCGAGCTCGCCATTGGAGAGATGATAGCCCGAGCGTAGGAACACCGCCGTGGCCGGAATGCCGGAGAATGTCGCGGAGAAGCAGGCGTTGGCGGCGACGCCGATACCCAGCACCTTCCAGCGATGATTGGGTCGAAGCACCGCCGCCTCTGACAGGGTGGTAACGGCGGCCGGGCGAAGCGGTTTGCAATCTGCTCGTGTGTCGACAGCGGACATGGTTCAGCTCCTGCATGCGCTGGTTGCGTTCGGGTCTTGACGCGCTCTCTCTACCGCCATAACTTCGTACTGAATATCAGGAAGTTTTTCACATAATGTCCTAAATATCAGGATTATCGCTATGCGACGCGTGACATTCGATCTCGAAGTTCTGCGCAGCTTCATTACCGGCATGGAGCTGGGCAGCTTCGCCAAGGCCGCCGACCGGCTCGGCCGCTCGACGTCGGCAATCAGTGCGCAATTGAAGAAGCTGGAGGAGCAGGCGGCGACGCCGATCTTCCGCAAATCTGGGCGTGGCCTGGCGCTGACGGACGCGGGCGAGACCATGCTCGGCTACGCGCGCCGGCTGATCGAGCTCAATGACGAGGCCGCCTCCGCCATCCACGATGTCGAGCTGGAGGGTTGGGTACGGCTTGGGCTACAGGAGGATTTCGGCGAGGCGGTGCTGCCGGATGTGCTCGGGCGCTTCGCGCGCGCCCATCCCAAGGTCAAGATCGAGGCCAGGATCGCGCGCAGCCATGAGCTTGCCGAAAGGATCATTTCGGGCAGCGTCGATATCGCGCTTGCCTGGCACAATGGCGCGACGCTGCCCTACAGCCGGAATCTCGCCGACGTCCAGATGCGCTGGATC
The DNA here is from genome assembly GCF_040322275.1 of Mesorhizobium sp. M0174. Taxonomy (NCBI): domain Bacteria; kingdom Pseudomonadati; phylum Pseudomonadota; class Alphaproteobacteria; order Hyphomicrobiales; family Phyllobacteriaceae; genus Mesorhizobium; species Mesorhizobium sp. M0174. The sequence goes on along the minus strand of NZ_JAMYTB010000002.1, from coordinate 266,489 downwards.
GGCCCGGCAAAACAGATCGAGACCTGCCTGCGCGATGGCGAGCCGTTGCCGCTGGTGGCGCTCGAAGCGCCGTGCCTGCTGCGCAGCGTGGCGACCGAAACGCTGGACCGCGCCGGCCTGGCATGGCGGATGGCCTTCTCCAGCCCCAGCCTTGGCGGCATCTGGGCAGCCGTCGCCGCCGGGCTCGGACTGACGATCCGCACCGATATCGGCCTGCCGGCCAGCGTCAGGGCGATGACGCCGGAGATCGCCGGGCTGCCCGCCTTGCCCAAGATGGCGCTGTTCCTGCACCGCAAGGAGGCCGAGCCCGATCCGATAGCGGCGCGGCTTGGCGACATCCTGCTGCAGGCGGCGCTGGAAGCGTTGCCGGGAAGTGGCGACGCGGATGGTCTGAGGAAAGCGGCTTAGCGCAGACGAGCCGAAAGGGGCGCAGGGCGCTCCATAACTTAGTCGGTCGAAGAAGCAGTAATGCTGGCGATCCCTCGCGCGCCCCTCTGTCCTGCCGGATATCTCCCCCTCGAGGGCCGCTCGAGGGGGAGATTAGCAGCTTCGCCGTCCCACCCGTCTTTCGGCGTCGGAGATTGGCTAAAAGCGGAGGGAACGGCCAATCTCTCCCGGCCGGCGAACAGGTGTCCGAGGTGCGCAAGCGATGCGGATCGGCGCGCCGGGCATATCGAAAGCCTCGCCTCTATGCTACCAACATGCTTACTTTACGCCCGTCATCGGCGAGCGGTCTCTTGTTTCAATGAGGTTTTTCGGTGACATGCTGGTCCGGTCAGGGGATAATTCCCCGAGGGCCCCGGCGTAGCTGAATCTGGCGGGTACCGCAGCATTTCTTGAACTTCATACCTGAACCGCAAGGACATTGATCATTGCCGCCGCGTTGCAGCCGGCCGACCAGGGGCAGCAGCGCCGCGGAAGGCAGGAGCGCTGCCACAAGGGCAGCCAACTTACCCGAGATTCCCGGTACGACGAGGCGACGACCGGATTTGAACGCTCGCCACGCCTGTTCGGCCACATACTTCGGATCCACCTTGGGCAAGATGTTGAAGAGCACCGTCTGATTGGCGCCTGATCTTGCGAGAAACTCCGTGGACACCGGGCCTGGTGCAACGCATGTGACCGTCACACCGGTTCGGCGCAATTCCTGGTGAAGCGCCTCTGAGAAGAAGCGCACGAAAGCTTTGCTAGCGAAGTACAGAGCCATATAAGGCCCGGGAACGAACCCGGCCACGGAACTGAGATTGAGCACCCCGCCCCGTCGGCGTGCCACCATTCCCGGCAGAAAATGAAGGGTCAGTTCTGTGAGGGAATGTATATTGAGATCGATGATGCCGAGTTGACCATCAATAGGCAGCGCCGTCGTCGCGCCCCGCAGGCCGTACCCGGCGCTGTTGACCAGGACATCACAGACCAGGCCGTGTGCGGACAGAAAGCCCTCCAGGCGCGTTGGCGCATCGCCTGCCACGAGATCCAACTCGAGCGTGAATGCCTCGCCGCCCGCCTCCCTAACCTCAGACGCCGCGGCGGCCAAACCCTCAGGTGAGCGGGCAACCAGCACAACCGCACCGCGCTCCCTTGCAGCGACGCTCGCAATCGCCCGGCCAATTCCACCCGAGCCGCCAATCACGACGATAGCTGGCCGGAATTCACAGTGCGAAATCACTTCGCATTCCTCTGTCTTGCAGGAGCGGAAACACCTTGACCGAGCAGCACCACTTCATTGGCGACAGTGCCGTTCAGAATCTTTTCGAATCTCTCCAGTGCTCGTGCGACGTTCGCTCCATCCATGACCCGGTGATCGTAGTGGATGCGGACATTCACCGATCCGTCTTTGCCGATCGGACCGTAGTTTAGAAGGGTGGTCAGTGGTGTCAGCGGGTTGAGTGATTCCGCACCGAGACCAGAATAGACGGACAGTTGGAAGGTACCGAAGTAATTTGCCCTTTGCCGGGCGATGTTCAACCCTAGCCACATAAGCAGCCACCTGACTGGCGCGGGCGCACCTGCCATCCGCAAGGCACGCCGAAACTCCGGGACCTCCTGGATCGGCCGTGATCGAGCCGCGTGGATGGATCGCTCAAGTTCCGTGATGGAGTAGCGCTCCGGGCATTTGATGCAGCTCAGCAGAACGGCCGGCTCGCCATCATATTCGCGCTCGTGGGCAATCGAGGCTACGCTTGCCGGATACTCGTAAAGCTGCGGCCAGGGCAACTTGACATAGGCGCGCCGCAACTCCGGGGTCTTTAGGGCAAGAAGCGCATACCCTTTCAGGAAGATCGCGGTCCACGAGGGCCTGGTCTGCTGCGCCATTCTAGCCCTTACGAGTGGGCCGAGATTCATCTGACGCTGCACCGCGACCCGTGGCACGCCGATCGAAAACCTCATCAGGTCGCCAACAAGGCGCCGGGGCGCGGAAAGCTTGAGGGCTCGGCCTCGCATAAAACGACCTCTAATAAAGATAAGGGAATATTCGCTTGGTCCTTTCCATATAGACACGGTATTGCGAGCCTAAATTCTCCAGCATCATACGCTCTTCCTTATCCACTCTCAGCAGGAAAAGGACTGCGAAACCAACCAAACCCGATATGCCCGCAACCCAGTTCGGCAGCAGAAAGAGCTGGCCGAGCCCCATAAGCAGGAAAGAGGTGTACATAGGGTGACGGACCAAGGCGTATGGCCCGGCGCTGACCAGTTCATGCCGTTCGCGAATCTCGAGCGTAATCGACCAGTTACGGCCAAGTTCCTTGTGGGATAAGCGAAAAATCCACAGCGCTGAGCAGAAGATGATGGTTCCGAGCGCCACCGACCACACGCTGGCCGGATGATCAGCCGCTGCGGGGATGCCGGTGGCGACATAGAAGCCAGGCAGGATCGCCAGGCCAAGGAGAGCCGATGCAAGCCCGACGGTGTCGGAACTTGAGCGGCCGCCAGCTACTATTCGCACGCGCCTTGCCCGGCGCTCGAAGGGATACCGGATCACGTACCAAGCGACGATGCCGATCACCCATATGATCTCGCCAAGTGAGGCTAAAGCAATGGTCACTTCAGGTCACCAGCGCCCTTTCTGCGATCGCGACTGTAGCAGCTGCCCCTGAGTATGGCCACTTCACCCATCGCCTCGATTTCGTCACCGGCCTACCTTCAGGCGCAGCGATCCTCTCCGAGTTAGTCCGCACACGCGAAAGCCGGAGGGGCAGTACCGATCGCATTCGGTCCCATTCATCCCTCGAATCTTGGTTATGTATTCATCTCCCGAAGCTCGGTTATGAATTGTTGCGGCCGGAGCTGAATGGCGGGAGTCTTATATCCCATGGAATGAGCGATGTCCGCCACGAAGCCGTTGCAGTTCAAGACCGTCGCCTGCCAGACATGCGAGCTCGCCTGCAGCTTGCGGATGTAGGCAACGACTTTGTCGTATTCGGCCCGGGTCAATATGATTCGCCAGCTTGCGGATCTGTATGGTTCTTCCAGATCACCGTCGCTCCACCCGGTTTCGGCTGGCACCGGCACGATATGGCCCAGAACATAGGGAACCGCACTGTTCGAAGCCGGGTGAAGGCCCGCGACTTGGGGATCGATCATTCTCCCGGCCCGGTCCAGGCGCCCAAAAACTGCGTAGGTGTGGCCGTAGCTTAGGGCGTAGCGGGAGCGGAACTCGATGAAGTACCGCTCGTCGTTTTTTTTAGGCGCAGCTCCGCCATCGGCATAAGATACGAAATTCGGCTGGGGCGGCAGGTCTTTCGTCTGACATGCCGCTGCCGGGAGGGCCACCAATGCCACAAGCAAGAGACGGCTACTTACAAGCGTCATCGCCGCGTCCATTCCCGAACTTCACAATGCACAGACCTAATAACGGCCTATGCCCGCCAACCGCGCCGGACGCTATGAAGCCGGCCAAAGCCCCGGCTGCGTATGTATGGGGAAGGGCTTGGCACCCCTTCCCCATACAAGCCGGTCCTTACTTAATCACTGGTTCCTCTACCGGAGCGGGTGCCGGAGCCTTACCCTTTCCTTTGCCGATCCAGTCGTTCGCGCAGCCGCTCAGGCTGGCAACGGCGAGCACAGCAACCATTGCAACCAATATCCTGTTCATCAAGCAATCCTTTCCCCGGGGGCGGAATAGCCTATAGAATCGCCACAACTAAAACGATATGCAGCCCCACCAAGTTAGCTGCGATCTACACCAACGCCTAGTGCAGAAATGACACAGTTGGCATCCAGTTGCCGGCGGCACCTTTGCGGTGACGTGCTGGCAGGGTTCACCATGCAACGGAGATCAGGCCTGCCCACCATCAAACAACCACCACCGTCGTGCCCAAAGGAGTACGGTCGTAGAGGTCAATGACGTCGTCATTTATCATACGGATGCACCCGTTCGATACCGCTGTGCCTATCGTCCATGGCTCGTTTGTACCATGTATCCGGAAGTGGGTGTCGCGCCCGTCTTGATAGAGATAAAGGGCACGCGCACCAAGCGGGTTGTTTGGTCCGCCAGGGACCCCCCCTGCATACTTCACCAGGCGCGGCTTGCGCTGCATCATGCTGGCGGTGGGTGTCCACGACGGCCAGTCCGCCTTGCGGCCGACGGTCGCTGTACCCTTGAACGAAAGTCCCTGCTCGCCGACGCCAACGCCGTAGCGCGTCGCCCACCCGTCCGTCTCGACGGCATAGAGAAAGCGTTGCGAAGTATCGACGACGATCGTTCCGGCCGGCTCGTTTCCGTCGTACCGCACGTGCTGTCGTCGGTAACGAGGATTCAGGCCACGCCTTGGTCCGAACGCGGATGAAATCGACGTACATCCGGAGACCATCAGAGCCAGACTACCCAGCACGAGCCCCCGGCGCGCAATGTGGTGTTCTTCCATTTGTACCTGCTAGGAAACTGGTCATCTACCGCCGCCCTCGTCTCTACCATTCCAAGGCCTGCGCGCCAAGTCTCGCTGTGTGGTGGCAAAATGAATTCACAGGATTGACAAGCGAATTGGAGCGAAACTTCTTGCGATAACCGTCTGCCTCTGTTCGGTTATGTCAAAATTGGCATAGGACAGAGACGATGAAGCCTGACTTCCATGGTAAAGTCGCGATTGTGACCGGCGCAGGCTCCGGAATAGGGGCGGCTGTTTCACGGCAACTCGCGCAAGAAGGAGCCGAGATTGTTGTCGCCGACCTTGATGCCGAGGCCGCGCACTGCAGAGCCGCCGAAATAAGCTCGCAAGGCGGCAGGGCCTACGACTTTGCGGTAGATGTCACGGATGCGGCAGCCGTGGAAAAGCTGATCGAGTTCACTGTCCAGAAATGCGGCGGACTGGATATGGCGGTAAACAATGCAGGTATCGACGGCATTCGAAAAGCCACGGCAGACTATCCGCTCGACAACTGGCACAAGCTGATAAACGTCAATCTAAATGGCGTTTTCTACAGCATGAAGTACGAAATCGCCGCGATGCTGGATCGAGGCGGAGGCGCCATCGTGAACATGTCCTCCGTCCTCGGTTCCGTCGGCTTGCCAACTGCGTCCGCATACACGGCAGCGAAACACGGAGTCGTTGGACTAACCAAAGTTGCGGCGATCGAATATGCCAGGATGGGCATCCGGATCAATGTAGTCGGCCCCGGCTGGATCGAAACGCCTCTTTTGTCGGAGCAAATGGAGGCATTAGCCAGCCGGCGCATGGCAGGTCTTCAGCCGATGGGCAGGCGCGGGAAACCAGAAGAGGTAGCGGCTCTTGTATGCTTCCTCTTGTCCGACCAGGCCAGCTTTATCACTGGGAGCTACCATCTGGTGGACGGAGCTTACACCGCCCATTAGGTGCAGAGGCTGCCCCCACTCGCGCCGGCCACCGTCAGGGCGATGACGCCGGAGATCGCCGGGCTGCCCGCACTGCCTGAGATGGGCCTGTTGCCGCATCGCAAGGAAGGCCGAGCCAGACCCGGTGGCGGCGCGACTTGCCGACATCCTGCTGCAGGTGTCGGTGGAATCGCCTTCCCGAAAATGTGCAGGCGCTGCCCGCGAGCGGCCTGCCGAGCGTAGCCTGATGCTGGCGCCCAGAAGACGCGCAGCTCAGCGGCGCTTCTTCGCCCTGCCGGCGAAAGGATTGTCCGAGGTGCGCAAGGCGATGCGGATCGGCACGCCGGGCATGTCGAAAGCCTCGCGCAGGCTGTTCGAGAGATAGCGGACGTAGGATTGCGGCATCGCATCCGGCCGTGAGCAGGAGACGACGAAGCCCGGCGGCCGCGTCTTGGCCTGCGTGACATATTTGATCTTCAGCCGACGCCCGGCGACAGCGGGCGGCGGATGATGCGCCAGGATGCCTTCCAGCCAGCGATTGAGCTTGCCGGTCGACACACGGCTGTTCCAAACTCGATGCGTCCTGATGACAGCATCCATCAGCTTGTCGAGGCCACGCCCGGTCTCGGCCGACACCGGCACCGCCTGCATGCCGCGCGCCTGCGGCAGCAGCCGCTCGGTTTTTTCGCGCAGCTCGGCCAGCAACTCCTGGGGATGATCGACAAGGTCCCATTTGTTGAAGGCGATCACCGGGGCACGGCCCTCGCGGATGATCAGGTCGGCGATCTGCAGATCCTGCTTCTCGAAGGGAATGGTGGCGTCGAGCACGATGATGACGATTTCGGCAAAGCGGATGGCGCGCAAGCCGTCCTGCACCGACATCACTTCGAGCTTTTCGTGGATCCTGGCCTTGCGGCGCATGCCGGCGGTGTCGAACAATTTTAAGCGGCGGCCATGCCAGTCCCAGTCGACCGAGATGGAATCGCGAGTGATGCCGGCCTCAGGGCCGGTCAACAGCCGCTCCTCGCCGATTAGTGCGTTGATCAGCGTCGACTTGCCGGCGTTGGGGCGGCCGACGACGGCGATGCGCATCGGCTTGGTGTCGTCATAGCTCGGCTCGGCGTCCGGGTCGGTGATGTCCTCGCCGATCAGCACCTCGCTGGCGGCGATCTCCTCCTCGCTGGCCTCTTCGTCCTCGCCGAAGGCGCGCGCCTCGCCCAGTGCGGCGATCACCGCATCGCGCAAATCGGGCAGGCCCTGGCCATGTTCGGCCGAGACCGGGATCGGCTCGCCAAGGCCGAGTTCCCATGCCTCCAGCATGCCGCCTTGGGCGCCGCGCGCCTCGGCCTTGTTGGCCACGACGACAACCGGCTTGCCGGACTTGCGCACGATCTCGGCGAAAGTCTTGTCGTCGGGCATCAGCCCGGACTTGGCGTCGATCGTGAAAAAGATCAGGTCGGCCTCGCGGATGGCGATCTCGGTCTGGGCGCGCATGCGGCCGGGCAGCGTCGAGGCGGCCGCATCCTCCAAACCGGCAGTGTCGACGACGTCGAAATGCAGATCGTAGAGCTTTGCGGCATGGACGCGTCGATCGCGGGTGACGCCGGGCGTGTCGTCGACAAGCGCCAGCTTCCTTCCCACCAGCCGATTGAAAAGGGTCGATTTGCCGACGTTAGGTCGGCCGATGATGGCGACTTTGAAGGTCATCCGGCCCTACATCTGCCATGCATGTCGTTGTCCCAAAACCGCTGCGCACTTTTGGGCGACATGCATTACGATACACCGCCCGAGCCGCGGATCAGCTCGGACATCAACGTCGCCCGCTCGCGCGTGTTGCGCGGGGCGCCGTCGTCCGCGGCGATCTGGTCGAACAGCTTCAAAGCATCCGCCGCCTTGCCTTCCTTCCAGGCGGCAAGGCCAAGCGCCTCGCGCGCCGTATGGCGCAGCGTATTGGTGTCGGCGGTGAGCGCCTCGACGCGGCTGGAGACATCGGCGAAAGAGCCGTGGTCGACCAGCAGCAGCGCAGCCCTGAGCCGCGCCATGTCGCGAATGCCGGAAGGGATCTTGGTGTCGGCGGCGACCTCGTCGAAGTCCTTGACGGCGGCATCGACGTCGCCCTTGTCCGCCTTGACGGTTGCCGCGCGCATACGGGCGAGCAGCGGGTAGGCGCCGTAGCCGTCCTTTTCCAGCGCCTCCAGAGCGGCAAGCGCCTCGTCGTTCTTGCCCTCATTGGCGAGCTTGAGCGCCTGCGAAAAAGCATCGCCCGAGCGGTTGGCGCGGGTCTCGTCCCAATAGCGGTAGCCGACGACAGCGGCAGTGCCGAGCACCACCAGCACGGCCAATACGAGCAAGACGGGACCGAAACGGTCCCACAGCGCATGCGCCTGGTCGCGACGAATCTCTTCGTTGACTTCGCGGATAAAACTGTCGTCCGACATGGATCAAAACCATTCATGCCCCCGGCCGGGGCGGTTGATGAGCCCGCGTTTTAGCGAAATTTTGCCGGCATGGAAGGGGTTCCGCAGGAAAATCGCCTATTCACGAGGCAGCCGCCGCCACCGGCGGCCGCGCAGGTCGATCGTATCCGTGCCATATTTCGCCGGTAGGCGGTGCTTCTACATTCCTTGATCCGGTCAGATGCCTTTGCCCCGTTTGTCCCGCGTTGTTGCGTTTTCGATTGCCGCGCTTGCTACCGGCGCGGCTTTTGCCGACCCGCCGGCGGCGCCGGCAAAACCGAAGCAGACGGTCATCATTTCGTTCGACAGCGCCCGCGATATTTCGCAGTGGCAGCGCAGCCGGGCGCTGGCCGCGCGCACCGGTGCGCATTTCACGTATTTTGTCTCCTGCGTGTTCCTGCTGTCACCCGAGACGCGCAAGGAATACACCGCGCCGGGCAAAACGGCCGGCAAATCGAATATCGGCTTTGCCGCCTCCAAACAGGAAGTTGCCGAGCGGCTCGAGCAGATCAACCTCGCCGCCAGGGAAGGCCACGACATCGGCAGCCATGGCTGCGGTCATTTCGATGGCAAGGACTGGAGCAAGGCCGACTGGCTGAGCGAGTTCGGCTCGTTCAAGCACATTCTCCAAAACGCCTATTCGATCAACGGCATTGCACCCGAACCAAAGGGTTGGCGCGATTTCGCAGGCAGGGCAGTGGTCGGGTTTCGCGCGCCCTACCTGTCGGCAAACAAGGCGCTTTACGAGGCGCTGCCCGCGGCCGGTTTCCTGCTCGACGCAAGCGGCGTTTCCCGTGGGCCGGTCGAGCCGCCGACCGTCAACGGCATCACGCGCTTTTCGCTTCCGCAGATCCCGGAAGGGCCGAACTCAACGCGGGTGATCGCCATGGATTACAATCTCTATGTCAGGCATTCCGGCGGCTTCGAGCGGCCGAGCATGGCAGAAGCGTTCGCCGACCGGACCTATCAGGCCTTTCGCGCCGCCTTCGATGCGCAATATCAGGGCAAGCGCATTCCGCTGGAGCTCGGCTTCCACTTCACGCTGATGAACGACGGCGCCTACTGGAACGCGCTGGAACGCTTTGCCGGCGAGGTCTGCGTCAAGGCGGAAGTCGAGTGCATCAGTTTTCGCGACTACGTCTCGCGGCGAGGCGAAAGACAGGCGGCGGTGGGCGGCTGAGCCGGAAGCGATCGCCGCCCGATTTTCTTAGCTTGCTGGCTGATCCTCAGGGCGCAGGCCAGCTTGCTCCCGTTCCAGATAGTGCTGATCGATTACCGGCAGCGGTGCCCCTTCAAGGGTCGCTTCGAACGCGCGCAGACGTTTGTAGATAGAAATCAACTCGACGATAGTAGGCCAGGAATTGACGAGATACTGGAACGAACTGGCGACTTGGGAAAAGGCGGAGACGACCTGCTGAAAAATGCCGAAGCTTATCTTGCCCACAGCGAGAGTCGGAACAAGAATAAGTGTGGCGAAAACATTGTCTACCTGGAGATAGAGATACCGGACCATGTCGAAGTAGACATAGTGAGCGTAGAGGGTGAAATAGTTCTTCCGAACATTCGCGAACAGCTCAGCTAGGGTTAGCGGTTGCGCTCTTGCCATATCGTCCTCACCAAGGACAAGTTCCTTGCGCAGAGCGGCTTCAACCCGTTGATTCCGAAATTCCAGGCCAGGAAGCTTGACCCCGACGACGGCCAACAACCCAGTGCCGAACAACGACCACACGATTGCGGCGATGACCAATGGATAGGGAATCGCTCCGACGATGGGAAGGGTTGGGACATGACGAGACAGAGCTGCCAGCAAGGGCAGGAATGCGATGAGGGTCATAACGGAATCGATGAAGTTCACTCCCAGCCCTTGCATTGTGCTCGAGAAGCGCATCGTGTCGTCCTGAACGCGCTGCGACGCCCCTTCGATATGACGTAGCCTCGGCCAATAGGCGGTAAAATAGTCGTTCATGGCCGTCCGCCAGCGGAAGACATAGTGTCTGACGAAGAAGACGTTCAAAACCGCGATGGTCATATAGACCAGCGCCAAAGAGAGGAACTGCCACACTCCGTAGTAAAGCTCGGCAGGCGTGACGGAGCTGGGCGTGGTCAGGGCCCTCTGCACCATATCGTAGAACATGCCACGCCAATCGTTCAGCGCCACACTTATCTGGACGATGAAATTAGTGACAAAAACAACCAAACCAGAACCAAGGATCGACCAGTTCTGCCAGGGATGGGGGGCGTACAGCGCCCAAAAAAGGTAAAATATGCCGATACCGGCGAAGAAATATCCGTAGAACCAGAGGAATGACGGCGTCAGGAATCTCACTGGGCTTATGACAGGCGCGGCCTGCGGATCGACTGGCGGCATGCCAAGCATCGTGCCGAGGTGTTCGCCGCCGAAAAACCAAAGAACAACGAGCAGAAGACTCCAGACGGCCGCCGAGGTGAAAAACAGCTTCGGCTGCGGAAAAAACGATACAAACACTGTGGCGAAATCCTCGGTCGGCGCAAATCAGCGGCGTTGGTCAGCGGGCATAAAGTCACACATTAGTGGGAAAGAAAATGCCCGTGTCCCACGCCCGGCCCCGAGCAAGACCACAATCATGGCGATTTTGGCGCAGCCGACCAGGCGATCGCGCCGGAAGCGAGCAGGACGGCGGCGGCCACGATCGAGGCGAGGAAAAAGTTACCCGAGGCCTGCGCAAGCAGACCGGCGACGATCGGGCCGACGATCTGGCCAAGGCCGAAGGCGGCCGTCATCACCGCCAGCATCCGGCGCGGCGCTTGCGGAGCAAGCTGCCTGCCGGTCTGAAGGCCAAGCGCGGTGATGGCGATAAAGGTGCCGCCGACGAGCAGGCCGCCGAGCAGCGGCCCGGTGCGTCCGTCGATGACGACACTGGCGCTGACCCCGACCACCTCGACCAGACACCCCAGGGCATAGGTGGCATAAAGCCCGATTCTGGCCGCGAGCTTCTGCCACAGCCAGACCGACGGGAAACCGGCAAGGCCGGTGACCATCCAGACCACGGCCTCGAAGACGCGGCCGTCGCCGCCCTGGCGGACGATCGCGACCAGGAATGTTGCCGTGACGATGTAGCCGAAGCCGAACAGGCCGTAGGCGACAATGACCTTCACCAGTGAAGGGTTTTTTGGCAACGCCGGCTCGGGCCCGGCAACGCTGTTCGCGGTCGAGGTGCCGGCAGCCAGCAACGCGACGACGGCAAAGCCGCAGGCCGAAATCACCGCGGACCACAGCCACCCCGCCGCCCAGCCGGCGTGTTCGGTGACGAGGAGCGCCAACAGCGCCGAGGATGCCGCGATGCCGAGGCCGACACCGCCGAAATACAGTGCCTGCAGGTCGTTTCGCCCGGCCGCGGCGAGATGGCCGAAAGCGATGCTGGTCATGAAGACCAGGACGAAGGCACTGGCGAGGCCAGCAAGGAAGCGGATGAGGAGGAAGGCGGCCATCGTGCCGGTCAGGCCCATCAGCCCGGCGAGTATCGCAGTGGCTGCAAGGCCGGCCAGCATCAGCTGGCGTTCGCGGCCTTGCGCCCAGCCGCCGGTGGCGGCAAGCGCGCCGACGAGGTAGCCGAGATAATTGGCCGATGCGATCCAGCCGGCATCAGCCGGCGACAGGCCGAGCTCTTCCATCATGCCAGGCAGGATCGGCGTATAAACGAAGCGGCCGATTCCCATGGCGACGGCCAGGGCGATCATGCCGGCGATTGCCAGGCGCAAGGGCGAAGCGATGTTCATCGCGGTGCACAATAAGTGCGCCTGCCGGCGAGACAATCCGCCTTTTATTGGCCCAGAAGGGCTGCGCAGCGGCGTCGGCGGCCGGCTCACCTGAAGTGTCAGCAAGTCCTTGTTCAGCCGCAGCAGGTCCTCGTCGAGGCCGTCTCGTAGCGGGTACGATGCGCGGTCAGCCTGAACGGCATGTCGGCGAGTTCGCGCTCCGACATGGTGTCGAGCACCGGATGCGACAGCGGATCGGTCACCCAGCTGGTGGCATGCCGGTGTGGTTGCGTTCCGATCGGCGAAAAGGCGCCGAGCCATGACAAAATCTTCATCGGATTTGCCTCGTCACTCTGAGTAACCCACTTAGAATCCGGCATCCTGCAGTGTTTGGCAATTGAGATTTCCGCCGTTCGAGTTTAGAAAAACTGTATGGCTACTTTGAACCGCGTCCATCTCAACGGCTTGCGCGCCGTGGAAACCGTTGCCCGCCTGGGCTCGCTCGCGGCGGCGGCCGGCGAGCTCAACGTTTCGGTCAGCGCCGTGAGCCAGCAGATCAACCGGACAGAAAAGCAGCTCGGCCGGGCGCTGTTCGAACGAACGCCAGCTGGCCTGGTGGCGACCGAATTCGGCACCGTCTTTACCGCGCGGCTCAGCGCCGGGTTTCGCGAACTCGCACAGGCGGTAGCGCTTGCCGATGAAAGCTCGGAGTGCACGCTGGTGGTTTCGGTGGCGCCGGCGTTCGCCTCGAAATGGCTGCTGCCGCGGCTATCGCGGCATTTTGCCCGGCATCCGAACGTGCTCCTGCGCATCGATGCCTCGGTGCGGCTTGCCGATTTCGATCGTTCGGACATCGACGTCGCCATCCGGCTCGGCGACGGCAAATGGCCGGGCGGGCGGGCCGAATTGCTGCTGGCGCAAGAGGTGTTTCCGGTCTGTGCACCGGTGATCGCCAGCAAGCTGAAATCGATCGAGGACCTTGCTTTGACTTGTGCGATCACAGACGAAAGATCGATGATCAGTTGGGAGAGCTGGTTCGAAGCGGCCGGGGTGGAGCCGGTCACCTTCATGAAAGGCGCGCGCTTCACAGATCCGATGCTGTGCCTGGAATCGGCGATTGCCGGTCACGGCGTCATGCTCGGCTGGCAGTTGCTGGCCGCAGACGCGCTGGCCGACGGCCGTCTCGTTGCGCCGTTCGGCATACGCGCCCAGAGCGGACTCGGCTATTGGCTGGTGACCTCGGCCAGCAAGGGCGAAAGCCGCAAGGTCAGGGATTTCAAGATCTGGGTGCGCGAAGAGATCGAGGCGACGATGGCGCAGTTCAGGTCGCTCGAGAGCGTCAGCTAGACCTGCCGGCGTCATCAGAGTGGAAAGGTCGGTAGCGCCGGTCTATGTAAGACACAGTCCCCAATCACGGCAGGCAGGATCATGACCACACATTCGCGCGGCGTTTCCGCAACCATCGACCCGGTGAAGCTCGACAGGCTGGCGGAGGTCGCCGTCAAGGTCGGGCTGCAATTGCAGCCGGGTCAGGATCTGGTGCTGACCTCGTCTATCGCCGCGCTGCCTCTGACGCGGCGGATCGTCGAGCACGCCTACAAGGCAGGTGCCGGCCTGGTGACGCCGATCTTCAACGACGACGAGATCACTCTCGCGCGCTTCCGCTACGGCGCCGACGCCGGTTTCGACCGCGCCGCCGGCTGGCTCTATGAAGGCATGGCAAAAGCCTTCGCCGACAATGCGGCGAGGCTTGCTGTGCGCGGCGAGGATCCGTCGCTGCTTTCTTCTCAGGACCCGGCAAAGGTGGCGCGTGCCAATAAGGCGAATTCGATGGCCTATCAGCCGGCGCTGGAGAAGATCACCGGCTTCGACATCAACTGGAACATTGTGGCTTATCCTGATCAGGCGTGGGCGAAGCAGGTTTTCCCGGACGATGCCGAAGACGTCGCCGTGGCCAAGCTCGCCGACGCCATCTTTGCCGCCTCGCGGGTGGACGTCGAAGACCCGATCGGCAACTGGACGGCGCACAATGCGGCGTTGAAGAGCCGCACCGAATGGCTGAACGGCCACAATTTCCACGCGCTGCATTTCACTGGTCCCGGCACCGACCTGACCGTCGGGCTGGCCGACGGCCACGAGTGGATGGGCGGCGCCTCGACCGCCAAGAACGGCATCACCTGCAACCCGAACATCCCGACCGAAGAGGTTTTCACCACGCCGCATGCAAGGCGCGTCGAAGGCCATGTCACCAGCACCAAGCCGCTGTCCTACCAGGGCACGCTGATCGACGGCATTGCGGTGCGTTTCGAGGCGGGCCGCATCGTCGAGGCCAAGGCCTCGAAAGGTGAGGATGTGCTGCAGAAGGTGCTCGATACCGACGAAGGCGCGCGCCGTCTCGGCGAGGTGGCGCTGGTGCCGCATTCCTCGCCGATCGCCAAGAGCGGGCTGCTGTTTTTCAACACGCTGTTCGACGAGAACGCGGCCTGCCACATCGCGCTTGGCCAGTGCTACTCGAAGTGCTTCGTCGACGGCGCCTCGCTCAGCCAGGACGAGATCGCGGCGCGCGGCGGCAACAAGAGTTTCATCCACATCGACTGGATGATCGGCTCGGACAAGATCGATATAGACGGCGTCCACAAGGACAGCAGCCGCGTGCCGGTGATGCGCAAGGGCGAGTGGGTTTAAGAGCGCCAGCACGCAGCCGCGCCTGTGACGCATGCGGGGTTGGCAATGGAACTCGCGGTCAAGCGCATCTATGAGCCGCCGGCGCCCGATGACGGGCAGCGGGTGCTGGTGGACCGCATATGGCCGCGCGGCATCGCCAAGCAGGACGCGGCGCTGACGCTATGGCTGAGGGACATCGCGCCAAGCGACGCGTTGCGCAAATGGTTTGGCCATGAGCCGGCGCGCTGGGCGGAGTTCCAGCGGCGATACAGCGATGAGCTCGACCGGAACGGCGAGGCGCTGGCGGAACTGCGCGCCTTGCTCCGTGAGGGCAAGGTGACGCTGCTCTACGGCGCGCACGACGAGGCCCATAATAATGCGGTCGCGCTGGCGAGCTATTTGCGTGGGAAAACCACAAGCATCTGATACGATCGATATGCATGCCGGCAGGACAGAGGGGGCGCGACGGATCGCGGTGGGTCGGTTCTACTTCCTACCGATCGCCTGTTGATAAACATCAGGCTTGAAGCCAACCAATATGCGATCGCCAAGTTCCAGCACCGGACGCTTGATCATCGTCGGCTTTGCCAGCATCAGCGCCTTGGCCTTCCTTTCATCCAGGCCCATCCTGTCCTCCTCCGACAGTTCGCGAAACGTCGTGCTCGCCTTGTTGAGCAGAATTTCCCAACCGACTTTGCCTGACCAGCCGTTCAGCCGATCCGCATCCAGCCCGTCGACTCTGTAGTCATGAAAGCGATAGGCAACATCATGGCTCGCCAGCCAGGAACGGGCCTTCTTGATCGTATCGCAATTGGTGATGCCATACATGGTGATCGTCAAAAACGGATCCTCGGACCGGTCGAATCTGACGGCACCCTAAAACCGCACCTCTCAGTTTTCCAGCGGCTTGCCGGGCATCCATGATTTTCGCCATTGCCAATAGTAAGGAATTTCCCTAACTGTTTCTAAGCCAACTCTGGTCACGCGGAATGGCCGAGGCAAGGAAACGACTATGACGAGCCTGCAGACCGAAAGCCCCCCGCCCGTCGACGGCATTTTCCGGGCACTCGCCGATCCGACCCGGCGACGCGTGGTCGAGCGACTGAACCGAAGCCCCGCCTCGGTCGGCGAGCTTGCCCAGCCGTTCGAGATGGCCCTGCCATCCTTCATCGAGCATCTCAGGGTTTTGGAAGGCTGCGGGCTGGTGCATTCGGAGAAGGCAGGCCGCGTCAGGACCTACCGGCTCGCGCCGGAGCCGCTGAAGCTCGCGGAAAACTGGCTGGCCGAGCAGCGGGCGCTGTGGGAGCGCCGTCTCGACCAGTTCGACGACTACGTGCTGAAACTCAAGGAGAAAGACAGATGAACATGGCTCCGTTGTTCCAACCCGATCCGAAGCTCGACCTCGTGCTCGAACGGTCGATCGAGGCGCCGCGCGAACTGCTGTGGATGGCCTTGACGAAGCCCGAGCATGTCCGCCAATGGTTCACGCCGAAGCCGTGGATCATCACCGATTGCGAGATCGACCTGCGGCCCGGCGGCCTGTTCCGCACCCGCATGCAGTCGCCCGACGGCAGGCAAGTCAACGACAGGCGTTGCTGCTACCTCGAGATCGTCCAGGATGAGCGGCTGGTGTGGACCGATGCGCTGCTGCCAGGCTACCGGCCGTCAGGCGACCCATTCATTACAGCCGTCATATCGCTGCAATCGCGGGGCGAGGCGACGCGCTACACCGCGACCGCCATCCACCGCGACGAAGCCACGCGCAACAGCCACGAGGAGATGGGCTTCTACGACGGCTGGGGCACGGTGGCGGATCAGTTGGCGGGCTACGTCAAAACGATCTGAGCTTCTCGAAGACGGCCAGGTCATCCTCCGGCCGCCATGCTTATTGTTCAACCTTGCAGCGGCTCCCGGAAGCCGGTGGTATTTCCGGCCTCAATAGTAGAACCGCTCTTCGGTGATCTTGCCGTTCTTGACCGTGTACAGACCAACCTCATCTATGGTGGCACGTTCGCCGGTAGCTTTGGGCGTTATGTCAAACTTGAAGCGCACTGCGAACTGGTCGCCGTTGACATATGGGCCCTCGACCGAACCGCCATGCACTTCGTTGTTCTCTTGCCACCACTGGTTCTTTTGCTTCAGAGCTTCCTTGCCACGGGAGACGGCCATCGGCCCCTCCATGGCTTCGTAGCTGGCGACGTCGTCGGCATTGTACTTCTCAGCAGCACCTTGATGATCGCCCTGCTTGAGGAGCTCGGTGAAATCCTTGGCAATTTCCGTGATCGTCATGGGGTTCCTCTTGTTAAGACGCATTGGAAGTAGCGGGTCGCGTGCTGGCCTGCCATCGTCAATCCCGAGACAGCTGACATGCCATGTCAGGATGATGAATATCGTGCGGGCTATGACGACGGCTTGGGCCTCTACATCCCGGCCAAGGCATCGTCTTGGCCGTTCAATTGCCAACGTGCGCTCTCGCGCTAAATCCCCTTGCCGATTACACTGTGGATCAGCACAAAATCCCGGACTGTCCAGCCAATTGGATCAATCGACCGTTCGCGAATCCTGGGGACACGGACTTCGTCACGAAGCAGCGTAACATGCGGTTCAATGGACTTCGTGAGAAAGAGCTTTAGCGGGCTGTCGGAAATCAGAGGGTGAGATTGCGCCAGAATTCTTGGAGCGCTGGATTGCTGTCACCGTTGCGCAGAACCAGCGAACCACCACCAAAAGCCGTCAGGCGATCGAAAGAAATATCGAACGGTTTTGCAACGATCATCGAGCCGATATGCCGAGCGATTTCAACCAGCTTTTCCGGATACCCATCATGGTCACCGAGGCCGACGAGCGAGATATGGATGTGGTTCTCCGGAACAAACCAGCCTTGCAGCCTTAACTCTCGATTCAAGGCGATAGTCTTTCGCGCCAAGGGACCAGCGACCGCGCTCTCAGCCAAGATGGCAAGAATATGCGGTCGTCGAAACGTCGCTTGGTCCCCTGCCATCGGAAAAAGATCTGGCCGTTGTTCGGGGTTCCGAATGCAGGTTGCCCACTCATAATTGATCTCTCGTCCGGCAAAATCGTATCCGACCGAGAAATTTAGAACAAACAGAGAACTCGTCAAATGGAAACGCAACGGGCGCTGAATGCTTTCCGCGCCAACACCCGCGATTTCAGCGGTCGAGGAAGCCCTGCCGAGCAGGAATTCGAAGTCTGCGCCCCGTTGCCGATAATGTGGGAACACTCCAGTTTTCTGGAAGTTGAAAATCAGACTAGCTGGGCAGCATAGGGCAGTTGGCGCCGCGGCGCAGGCTGATATGCGCCACATCGCCGACGCTGAATTGAAAACCCTCTGTCGGGCGTGGCGCGTCGATCACGACCTGTGTCCCCTGCCCCAGCTCTGCATGAAGGCGCAAGGTGCGGCCGTGGAAGACGATGCTGTTCACCCGCACCGGTACAGTGCCGGCCGTGGCCTCGGTCGTCGCCAAAAGATCCTCCGGACGCACGCCGATGGTGCGCACCGTGCCCTCGCCAGGCAGTTCGCCCGTCTCCGAAACCGCTTCCAGCGGCAGGGCGCCGGCGGCGAACCGCAAGCGCTCGCCGTCGCGGCCGACAAAGCGCGACTGCAGAAGGTTCATCGTGCCGATGAAGCTGGCGACGAATTTGGTGGCGGGCCGGTCGTAGAGAGTCGCCGGCGGCGCGATCTGCTCGATGCGGCCTTTGTTCATGACAACGATGCGGTCAGAGATCGACAGCGCCTCGGTCTGGTCATGCGTGACCATGACGAAAGTGGTGCCGAGGCGCGACTGCAGGCGCTTCAACTCGGCCTGCATCTGTTCGCGCAGATGCGCATCGAGCGCCGACAGCGGCTCGTCGAGCAGCAGCACGCGCGGTTCGCAGACTATGGCGCGGGCAAGCGCGACGCGCTGGCGCTGGCCACCCGACAATTCGGACACGCGGGCGCCGAGCTTGTCGGCAAGGCCGACCATGTCGAGCGCCGCGCCGACGCGCTTTGCCTGTTCGGCACCCGCGAGCTTGCGCAGCGACAAGCCGAAGCCGACATTTTCGGCGACGTTCATGTGCGGAAACAGCGCGTAGTCCTGGAATACGGTGTTGACCGGGCGGTCGAAGGGCCTGAGCCCCGTGATGTCGCGCCCTTCGAGCAGGACCCTGCCGCTCGACGGGCCTTCGAAACCAGCGATGACCCGCAGGCTGGTGGTCTTGCCGCAGCCGGACGGTCCGAGCAGGGTCAGGAACTCGCCGCGCGAAATATTGAGATCGACAGTGTCGAGCCCGACGATGCCGCCGGGGAAAATCTTGGAGACCTTGTCCAGCCGGACGAGCGGATCAGGCGCCATCGCGAACCTCGGACGGCTTGGTGGTGTTGACCCACAGGATCTGGCAGCGCTCGCTGCCGGGATTGCGGAAGGCATGCAGCAAGGTGCTCTTGAAGGCGAAGCTGTCACCGGCCTTCAGCCCGTATCTGGTCGAATCGACCACCAGTTCGACCTCACCCGACAGGACGAAGCCGAATTCGTGGCCGGCATGGGCGTAGGCTTCGGCGGTGCCGCCGCCGGCCTCCACCGTCACCAGCATGCCGGTCAGCGTGGCGGCCGGCGGCGACAGCAGCGCCTTGGCGATGCCTTCCGACTTGACCGGGATCTGACGCCGGCTGTTGGCGCGCACGCAATAAAGATCGTTGCCGGCATCGTTGCCGTCAACAATCAGCGCCGACGGCTCGATGTCGAGGGCGGCGGCAAGCGGCCAGATCACTCGCACCCGCAATGATGACATGCCGCGCTCGATCTGGCTCAGCGCACCGATCGAGACGCCGGCTTTAGCGGCGAGTTCGGCCAGCGAGAGATTGCGCTCCAGCCTGAGCGCCCGCACGCGCCGGCCGACCCTGACGTCGGCGTCGTCCTTCGGCTTCTCAGCCGCTTCGTCCAGCATGTCCATTCGTTCGTCCTTGTTTGGTAAGGTTTTCCCTCCCCTTGTGGGAGAAGGTGGATCGACGCGAAGTGCCGAGACGGATGAGGGGTGTTGGCCCGAGTGCCGTCTGTGCCATCTGGAACACCCTCATCCGTCGCCTTCGGCGACACTTCTCCCGCAAGGGGAGAAGGAAGTGCGAACTCAGCCGCCTGCCTTGACCTTCTCGAACATCTTGGCGAGTTCGTCATTCTGTTTCATCGGCCCGGTAAAAATCGTGGTCTTCAGCATCACCTCGGGATCGGAAGGTAGCTGCAATTTCTCCAACTCCTCCTTCGGCACGGCGGCGAAAGCCGAGCTGATCGAGCTGCCATAGCCGTAGGCCTGGATCAGATACTTTCCGGAATCCGTCTCCAGCCGGCTGTTGATGAAGTCATAGGCTAGGTCGACGTTCTTGGCGTCCTTGAGCATGACGAAGCCGCAAGCCCAGGTCAGCATGCCTTCTTTCGGCTTCATGAACTCGACGGGCACGCCCTGCTTCTTCAGCGAGGTGGCCGAGGCGTTCCAGGTCATGGCCGCGACCAGCTGGCCGCTGGCCAATGCCTGTTCGACCGAGGTCATGTCGGTGGTGTAGTTCGAGAGCAGCGGGCGCTGCTCGCGAAGTTTTTCTGCCACGTTGTCCATCTGTTCCGGTGTCATGTCGAATGGATTGACGCCGGCGAGAAGGGCCGCCACCACCGGTGTGTCGTGGACGGCATCGATGGTCGCCATACGCCCGGCATATTGCTTATCCCAAAGCAGGTTCCAGCTGGCTTCCGGGTTCTTCACCAGATCGGTGCGGTAGAGGATCGAGGTGTTGCCCCAGTCCCACGGCACCATCCAGACCTTGCCGTCGCCGGCCTGCAGGTCGGGCAGGTTCTTGAAGACCGGGAAGATCGAATCCCAGTTCTTGATGCGCTTGGTGTCGATCGGCTGCAGCAGGCCTTCCTTGTTCCAGCGCGCCACCTTGTCATAGCATGGGTGCGCGACATCGGGGCGGAAGCCGGCCTTGACCTTGGTGAAAGCGTCATCGTCGTCGCCAAACATCGAAGCTTCGAGACCATCGGGGTGCGCGGCCAGGAAGCTCTTGTTGAAGTCGGGCAGTTCATAGCCCGACCACGTGAAATATTGCAGCTTGTCGCCGGCAAAGGCGACAGTCGACGCAAGCGCCAGCGCGAACGCAGCCAGTCCGGTTTTCGCTGTCTTTGCCGTTATCGATTTCAGGTCGAATGCCATTGCAGTTCTCCTCTTTCGGTTTCTTCTGGTTTTGACAGGTTGGCGGGCGCTGACCGCCGGGTGGCAGCAAGCCCGTGATGGCGCAGGATTTCGGCGAGCGCGGCGATGAGGAACGACACGGCCAGGATCGCGGTGCCGAGCGCCATGACGGTCGGCAGCGATTTCGGGAAGCGCAGCTGGCTCCAGATATAAAGCGGCAGCGTCGGCTCGGTGCCGGCAAGGAAGAAGGCGACGATGAACTCGTCGAAGGAGGTCAGGAAGGCCAGCATGAAGGCCGAAATAATGGCCGGCAGGCTGAGCGGCAGCATCACCCTTCTGAAGGTCGTCCAGTCGGAAGCGCCGAGGTCGAGCGCTGCCTCGCGGATGGTCTTCGGGATGGCGGCGAAGCGGCTGCGCATGACCACCACCGTCGTCGGCAGCGCCACCAACACGTGGCCGAGCACAATGGCAATGCGCGACGGCCCAACGCCGGCGAGGTTGACCAGGATGAGCAGCGATATGCCGACGATGACGCCTGGGATCAGGATCGGCAGCCGCGCTATAGCACTGATCGTGGCGGCCAGCGGCGAGCGGCCGTAGAGGTCCATATAGGACACGGTCACGCCGCAGAGTGTTGCGCCGGTGGCAGCAATTGCGCCGATGACGAGGCTGGTGGCAAGCGCGCCGGAGAGCGCCGAATTGCCGTAAAGCGTGCCGTACCATTCAAGCGTGAAGCCTTGCAGCGGAAACGCCGCCTGGATTGAATTGTTGAAGGAAAACAGCGGGATCAGCAATATCGGCAAATACAGGAATATCAAATAGGCAAGGACATAGGCGCCGAGCCAGCCGCCGCCCTGTTTTGCATCGATACGCGCCGCGTTCATGTGCCGCTGCCGTATCGGCGGTCGGCGAAGCGCACCACCAGCACCACGGCGAGGATGACCAGCATGACGGCGACGGCGAGTGCGGCGCCGAACGGCCAGTCATTTGCCTTGCCGAACTCGGCCTGGATCAGCGTACCGATCATGGTGCTGGCCGGGCCGCCGACCAACGCCGGGGTGACATAGTCGCCGACGGTCGGCACGAAGACGACGAGGGCCGCCGCCAGCACGCCCGGCATCGAATTGGGCAGCACGATGCGGCGGAAGCTGGTGAACGGTTTTGCGCCGAGATCGGAAGCGGCTTCGAGCAGCGATTTCGGGATCGTGTCCAGCGCCACATAGATGGGCAGGATGGCGAACGGGGCATAAGCGTGGGCAAGCGTGACGACGACCGCTGCCGGTGTGTTGAGAAAGGCCAATGTCGGCTCCGACCAGATGCCGCTTTCGATCAGCGCCGAGTTGAGCACGCCATTATAGGCAAGCACGATCTTCCAGGCGAAGACGCGCAGCAGATAGCTGGTCCAAAACGGCAGGGTCAGCAGGAGCAGCAGCAGCCCGCGTCGCCGCCCGGCATGGAAAGCCAGATAATAGGCGACAGGATACGCCGTGACGACGGTTGCCAGCGTCACCAGGCCGGCGATGCTCAGCGAGCGCAGCGTCACCGTCCAGTACAGCGGATCGGTGGCCACCGTGACGAAATTCGCAAGGGTGAAACCAGTCCCGAGCAGCGAGCCGTCATTGCCGCGAAAGGCCAGGAAGAACACCAGCCCCAAGGCGAAAAGGATCAGCACAAAGGTGACGAGCCCGCCCGGCAGCAGCATGGCGAAGCGGAAACCCGGCGAAGACCGGGTTTCCGGCAGCGGCTGCGTTGCGGCGATGGTCGACATCGACTGCCTATGGTATTTGAAATCGACTAAGCTTTTTTCATATTCGTGAAGCTGTCAAGCTGTTTGACGTTTGGGAATGAACGTCAGCGTTCGAAGGCGTCCAGCATCCGGTACCAGGCGATGGTCGCGGCAACGCCGACCTGCCGAAAGGCGTGAAACGGAATCGGCCGGATCGGCGAGACCGGGAACGGCAATTGCCTGGTGTCGCCACTCGACAAATAGGAGGCAATGCGCTCGCCAAGCGCGGTCATCAGGCCGATGCCGCGGCCCTGGCAGCCAACCACCGCCAGCAGACCCTTCTCTGGCTCGTGGATATGCGGGAGATGGTCCGGCGTCATTGCCACCCGGCCGAACCAGCGCTTTTCGATGACCACGTCGGACAGCGCCGGGTAGAGCCGCAGCAGCGCGCGTTCCAGATGCGCCCAGTCGGCCGGGCTGTTCGGCAAGGCCATGCGGCCGCGTCCGCCAAGCACCAGCCGACCATCGGCACTCTTGCGGTAATAGACGAGGATGCGGCGCGAATCCGAAACCGCCTGCCCCTCCGGCAGGATCGCCGCCGCGAGATTGGACGATAGCGGCGCTGTCGCGATCTGAAAGGAATGCAGCGGGACGATCGTCTCGGCGAGGCCGGGAAGCAGGCCGCCGGTATAGGCGTTGGTCGCCAGGACAATCGCCTTGGCCTTGAGTTCGGCGCCGCTTTCCGTAAAAACGTGCCAATTGCCGGCATTCTTGCTGATCTGCATCACGTTCTGGCGCTCGGCGATCTTCACGCCTGCCGCTGCAGCGACGCGCGCCAGTTCCGACGTGTAGGCGAGCGGATCGATGACGCCGGCACGGCGATCGAGCCAGCCGCCGAGATAGCCTTGCGCGCCGGTCATCGTCGCGATCTCCGTCCCGCTCAGCAACCGGACATCGGCGCCGCGGGCGCGCCACTGCCGATCCCGATTCGCCGCCGCTTTCAGCGCGGTCTCGGTGTGTGCGGCCTGGATCCAGCCATTGCGGACGAACGGCACCGCCAGTCTTTCGTCGCGGATCATTTCGAAGACGGCGTCCGCCGTCGAGGCGGCAAAGTTGACGAGCGCCTCACCGCGTTCGAGACCAAAATGCTCCAGCAGCCAGTCCGGATCGTATTTCAGGCCAGGAATAACCTGACCGCCGTTCAGACCGGACGCCCCATTGCCAATTTCGCCGGCCTCCAGCACCTGGACCGCAAGGCCGAGCCGGGCAGCGTGCAAGGCCGTTGACAGCCCCATGATGCCGCCGCCGACGATGACGACATCGACGCATTGGCCGGCTGGAAAAAGCGACTGGAACGCGGTGGCTGTCCGCGGCTTTTGCCAGATCGGATCGGAAAACCGTAAGGACAAGGGTCACCTGGGCTGCGCTTTTCAGTGAAAATCCTAGTGACGATTTCATGGATTTGACAGCCTGTTTTCGGCTCGCCATTGGCGCAGGGCGAAATCGATTACGATCCAGCAGCGCAAGACGACCTTAACAGATTGACAAAGCTGGCCTTCGAAACGGGATAGACCTTTGCCGGGAATTTGTTGAAAGTGCCGCGGCCGAAGGACAAGACAACAGGAAATACAAGCCATGACGAACGCCACACATTTGCCCGCCGAAGGCCTCTTCGTGGGCCGCGCCCGGGCGAGCGATGCTTCCCATCCGCTGGTGGTCACGGTGCGTGACGGCACGGTCTTCGACATCACGTCAAATGTGGCACCGACCGTACGCGACGTTTGCGAATTGCCGGATCCGGCAGGACACGTCCGCTCGGCAAAGGGGCGGCCGATCGGCCCGCTCGACGCCATTGCGGCCAACAGTTTCGAGACAGCGCGCGATCCGGGGAAACCGTACCTGCTGTCCCCCGTCGACCTGCAGGCGATCAAGGCGTCTGGCGTCACCTTTGTCGTCAGCCTGCTCGAACGGGTGATCGAGGAGCAGGCGCGCGGTTCAGCCGACAAGGCCGACGCCATTCGCGCCGACATCGCCGGGCTGATCGGCCACGATCTGTCGAAGCTCAAGCCCGGCTCGCCGGAAGCGATGGAGATCAAGGCCAAGCTGATTGCGCGCGGCGCCTGGTCGCAATATCTGGAAGTCGGCATAGGCCCCGATGCCGAGATCTTCACCAAATGCCAGCCGATGGCCTCGGTCGGCTTCGGCGCCGATGTCGGCCTGCATCCGGTTTCGACATGGAACAATCCGGAGCCGGAGATCGCCATGATCGCCGCGAGCAGCGGCAGGATCGTCGGGGCGACGATCGGCAACGACGTCAATCTGCGCGACGTCGAGGGGCGCTCGGCGCTGCTGCTCGGCAAAGCCAAGGACAACAACGCTTCGGCAGCACTTGGCCCCTTTATCCGGCTGTTCGATGAGACATTTTCCATCGGCGACGTGAAGCAGGCGATCGTACGGTTGAAAGTCGAAGGCGAGGATGGATTCTCGCTGGAAGGCGCCAGTTCGATGGCCGAGATCAGCCGCTCGCCAGAAGAGTTGGTCGCCGCCGCCATGGGGCCACATCACCAATACCCGGACGGGCTGGCGCTCTATCTCGGCACGATGTTCGTGCCGTCGAAGGATCGCGGCGAAACAGGCAAGGGCTTTACCCACAAGGTCGGCGACATCGTCACCATATCGTCGGAGAAGTTCGGTGCCTTGGTCAACCGCGTGCGGCTGTCACCCGACTGCCCACACTGGACCTACGGCGCCAGCCATCTGATGCGTGACCTCGCAAGGGCCGACCTCATCTAGTCCCCCAGCCTAACATCCGATAGATCTAGAATTCTCTGATTGGAAATTACCTGCTCGTCGGCATTCGGGAGAGTCCATTGATCGTCGCTCTTGAGGGCAAGACCCTTGTCGTTACCGGCGGGACGCAAGGGCTTGGCGAGACCATCGCCCGGCTGGCCTCAGCCGGCGGCGGCGAAGGGATCGCCATTGTCGGCCGCAATGCCGAGCGTGGCGCACGCATCGCCGAAGAGCTTTCACGACCAAGCCGGCCCGTCGTCTTCATCCAGGCCGAGCTTGGAGATCCGGCCGCGCCTGCAGCTGTCATGGCGGAAGCGATCAAAAGACTCGGCCGCATCGATTGTCTGGTGAACGCTGCGGCCCTCACCGACCGGGCCTCGCTGGAAACTGGCACAATCGACGACTGGGACAGGTTGTTTTCCGTCAATGCGCGCGCGCCGTTCTTCCTCATGCAAGCGGCCGTAGCCGACATGAAGACACGGCAGGCGGCGGGCGCCATCGTCAACATACTGTCGGTGAATGCGCATTGCGGTGCGCCGGACCTTGCCATCTATTCCGCCACCAAGGGCGCGCTTTCGACGCTGACCAGAAACATTGCCAACGCGCATCTTTCCGATCGCATCCGCGTCAACGGCATCAACATGGGCTGGGTAGCGACGCCGGCCGAACAAGAGATGCAGGCGCGCACGCTGGGCAAGGGCGAAAACTGGGCAAAGATCGCCGCCGCCGGCCTGCCGCTTGGTCGATTGCTGACCATGGACGAAGTCGCCCAGCTAACGCTGTTCCTGCTCAGCGACGCCTCCGGGCTGATGACCGGGACGCTTATCGACCTAGAGCAATCCGTGCTCGGCGCGCCGCCGCGCGGCATTGCGTGACGGTCGCAGGGCCGATCGTCGGCCGCCTGGAAAATATCAGCCAAACTGATGCAATCTGATGGGATTGCTGATGGCGTCGTGCATTGCGCCAACGTCCATTGGCGGATGGAGGCTTGCCATCGATCGAAAAAGGGAATGCTCTAATGCGCCCAGGTCGACGCTGGCAAAATGCGACCACCGTTTTGGCCGCGCACGGCCTTTCGCGGTGATCGTCGTCGGAGGAGGAGTTCGGTTCAAATGGGAGGAAATCACATGCTGACGAGGCTAAGACTGCTTGTACTTGGCTTGGTAGTGGCGCTGGCCATTCCGGCCGCGGCACAGGCCAAGACGTTCTACTGGATTTCGCATGGCGGCCCGGCCGATCCGGTCTGGACCTACTTCCTTGCCGGGGCCAAGCAATGGGCGGCGGACACCGGCAACACTGTCAACACATCGTTCCACAATGGCGACGTGGCGTCGCAGCAGGAGGCTATTCGCGCCGCGATTTCCGCGAAGGCCGACGGCATCACCACGACCAGCCCTGATCCGGGCAGCCTTGTCGAGATCGTCAAGGAAGCGCGGGCGGCGAACATCCCGATCATCAACTTCAACACGCCCGACCCGAAGGCGGACTTCAACGCCTATGTCGGCGGCGACAACGTCACCTTCGGCAACCACTGGGCGCAGTATCTGGTCGACAAGGGCCTGGTGAAGAAGGGCGACTTCGTCTGGATGCCGGTCGAGATTCCCGGCGCCACCTATGGCGTCCAGGAAGAGGAAGGCATCAAGAGCGTGTTCGAGCCGCTCGGCATCACCTACGAAATCACCGAAGCGACGCTCGACCAGGCCGAAGTGATCAACCGCATGGTCGATTACCTCACCGCCAACAGGGCCAAGGTCAAGGCGGTTATCGGCCTCGGCGACCTGGTCACCGGTTCGATCAAGCGGGTGTTCGACCAGGTCGGCGTCAAGCCGGGCGAAATCCCGGTCGTCGGCTGGGGCAACTCGCTCGACACCACTCAGGAAGTGCTGAACGGCTACGTCAATGCCGCGCAGTGGCAGGATCCGCAGGCGACCAGCTACGTCGCGCTCTCGCTCGCCAACATGGCGGCAAGCGGTATCCCGCCAGGCTTCGACGTGATCACCGGCGCGCTCTACGAGAAGGACACCGCCGCGGTATACGACAAGATCCTGTCCGGCAAATAGGTCCGCGATCGAGTTGGTCACGGCCGCTTCGGCGGCCGTGACCGTCTCATCATTCCGCCGAACCGCTTGCGGTCTCGGCCAAATCCAATCCTATCGCGGGTCCAAGGTGGAAAATCGTTCTCTTATCCAACGCTCGATCGCGCGGCCTGAGTTCGGGCCGTTCGTGCTGCTCGTCATCGAGATCGCCGTGTTCTGGGGCATCAACCACGACTTCCTGTCGCCGCAAAACATCTCGAACACGCTGGCCTTCACGGTCGAACTCGGGCTGATCGCGCTGGCGATGACGCTGTTGATGACATCAGGCGAATTCGACCTCTCGGTCGGCTCGGTGTTCGGCTTCTCGCCGGTCCTGATGTGGACCTTGTTCAACAGCGGCGTCGCCTCGCTCGAAGCCGCCTTCGTCGTTGCGCTGGTGGTCGCTGCCTTCATCGGACTGGTCAATGGCTGGTTCGTGACGCAGCTCAAGATCCCGTCCTTCCTGGTGACGCTTGGCATGCTGCTGGTGGTGCGCGGCACCGCTTTGTTCGTCACCAGCGGGTTTCCGCAGCGGACCTGGAGCGCCGAGGGCAGCTGGCTGGCGGAAGCCCTGGTCGGCGATTTCTTCATCGGGCCGTTCCGTATCTATATGTCGCTGTTCTGGTTCATCGCCGCCGCAATCGCGCTCGGCTACGTGCTGACGCAGAGCCGGACCGGCAACTGGATCCAGGCGGCCGGCGGCAACCCGAGTGCTGCAAGGGCGCGCGGCGTCAATGTCAGCGGCGTCAAGATCGGCCTGTTCATCCTGTCGTCGATCCTGGCCTCGCTCGCCGGCGTCATCTCCTCGCTGCGTACCTCGGCGGCCAACCCCAACAGCGGCACCGGCTACGAGCTCGAAGTCATCGCCATGGTGGTGATCGGCGGCACGGCGCTGACCGGCGGGCGCGGTACAATCATCGGCACGGTGCTCGGTATCCTGATCCTGCGCGTGATGCGCAACGGCATCGTGCTGATCGGTGTGCCGGGCCTTGCCTACAACATCTTCATCGGCGCCATCATCCTCGGCATGATGGCGCTCCACTCATGGCTGGAACGCCGGCATCAGGCAGGGACTTGAGACGATGGTCGAGCCACTGATCCGCATGACGAAAATCCGCAAGTCCTATGGGCGCGTGCAGGCGCTGATTGATGCCAATTTCCATGTCAACGAAAGAGAGATCGTCGGACTGCTCGGCGACAACGGCGCCGGCAAGTCGACGCTGATCAAGGTGCTGTCGGGCGCGGTCCCGCTGACCAGCGGCGACATCTTTATCCGTGGCAAGAAGGTGAATTTGCGCAGTACCAGCGACGCCATCGCCCATGGCATCGAGACGATTTACCAGGATTCCGCGTTGGTGACGCAGCTGTCGATCGCCCGTAACCTGTTCCTCGGACGCGAGCCGATCAAGCCGCCGCGTTTCCTCAACCGCATGGACCAGGAGGCGATGAACGTGGTTGCCCGTGACCTGCTCAAGCAGGTCGGCATCTCGAAGAACATCCCGCCGACGACGCCGATCGGCTCACTCTCCGGCGGCGAGCGGCAGGCGGTGGCGATTGCGCGCGCCATGCATTTCGACAGCGACCTTATCATCCTAGACGAGCCGACCAACAATCTCGGCGTCGCCGAAACGCAAGGGGTGCTGAGCTTCGTGCGCAGTGCCCGCGATTCCGGCCATTCCTGCATCTTCATCGCCCACAACATCCATCATGTCTTCCAGGTGGTCGACCGCATCGTCGTCATGCGCCGCGGCAAGGTGGTCGCCGACGATATCGACCCGAAGAAGACCAGCGTCGCCGAAGTCGAGCGCGTCATCACCGGCATGTCGGACAAGGAGATCCGTGACGCGCTGGCCGAGGGCACGCAACGGCCCGGGTGAGCAGCCGGGCCGGGCTTATCGTCGAGGCACTGGATCGCATCGCCACATGGTTGCGACATGAAAGCCACCGTTTCGGATATTGCCAGGAGCTGCGGCCTGTCGACCGCGACGGTCGACCGTGTGCTCAACAACCGGCCGGGGGCGAGTGCCGCCAACCGGCAGCGCGTGATGGAGGCGGCCAAGCAGCTCGGCTATCTGCCGGTCGTCGACCAGGTCGCGTTGCCCTCGCGGCCGGCACATCTCGAATTCTTCCTGCCGATGGGCAGCAATGCCTTCATGGCCGATCTGGCCAGGCACATCGAGGATTATGCGGCGCGCCTGCCGCTGGTCGCCTCCTGCCGCATCCACAAGCTCACCGGCATCTCGCCGAGTGCCTTGCAGATGGCCGTCGAAGACCTCTCTCTCAAGGCGAACGGTGTCGGCGTCATCGCCATCGACCATCCGAGAACGCGCAACATCTTGCGCGAGATCGTCGAGGCCGGCATCCGCCTGGTCACGCTGGTTTCCGACGTTCCCGGCGCGCCGCGCTCAGCTTATGTCGGCATCGACAACAGAGTGGCCGGCCGCACCGCGGCGCTGCTGATGGGACGGTTCCTCGGCGGCCGCCAGGGCCATCTGGCGATGGTGGTCGGCTCACGCTCCTATCGCGGCCATGAGGAACGCGAGATGGGCTTTCGCTCGGTGCTCGGCGAGGAGTTCCCCAATCTGACCGTCACCAGCGCCGTCGAGATCAACGACGAGCCGGAGGTCAGTTATACCGCGACCATGAAGGCGCTGCACAACGAGCCGGAGCTGCTCGGGATCTACTGTGTCGGGGCCGGGCGCTCGGGCGTGGCAAAAGCATTGCTCGAAGCCAGGCCTCGGACGAAGCCGGTGTTCATCTGCCATGACCTGACGCGCGAGACGCGCGGCTATCTGGTCGACGATCTGCTCGACGTCGTCATCGACCAGAATGCGCGGCTGATCGCCGAACAGTCGGTCATTCGCCTGCTCGGCTCGATCGCCTCGTCGGCGCCCTATCTGACGCGGAAATTCATCGAGCCGCGCCTGATCTTCAAGGAAAATGTCCCGGTGCAGTGATGTCGTGCGGGGGCGATGGTCGCTCGGGCCTTGATCGTTAAAATTCGGTTGATACCGCAAATCTGCACATCACCTATGCAACTTTTTTGGTTGCCGAATCATTGGGCAATTGATAGTTTCGCAGGTGTCGGCCATCTACTCCTCCCAGATGCGATGCCGACGCTGAGTGCGGTACACCTCCTCCCGTGCCGTATTCGAAATCGAGCCCGCTGCCACCTCCTCCCGGCAGCGGGCTTTTTTTGTTCCGGCGCCGGGATAGCGGGCGATGCTGGGATCGTGACTGACACCGGACACGATTGCTGATCCGCGGATCGATGAGCTTCGCTGCGACCGCCGCGGCTTATCGGGCGAAATCCTGTCACACTTGTCACTCTCACCGGTTCGCCAACGGCCCTATCCTGCCTGACGACCAGCAAACAACGCCGCGCCAGCAATGCTGTTGCGGCAAGGGCGACGCGAGATGGAACATCGCGATGGGACGAGACATCACCCAGCGGCACGGCGCGCAATCAAAACGCCGCGGATCGTTTCGCCGCTTGCGAGATTATCTGGCCCTGAAAGAAGTGATCAGGCCTTCCGCCATGCGGACGAACTGCGCGCTCGGGCCCTCGGCGCCGACGCTTTGCAGGCTGACGCGGGCGCCCTCGAGCAGAAGCGACAGCGTATCGGCGAGAAGCTCGGCCTGTCCGATACCCGCATCGCGACACAGCGAGACCAGACGCTCGCGCTGCGCTTCCTTGAGTTCCTTGATCACTTGCCTTGCCGGATGATCGGCCTCGCTCAGCTCGATGGCGGCGTTGGCCATGTCGCAACCGCGGCGATCCGACATCAGGCAATCGGCCGCCATCCGGACCCAGGCGTGCAGCTGCGCCAGCTTGTCGCCCGGATTCTCCGCCTCGAACTTCTCCCACATCGCGTTGGCGCTGCAGGCGGTCGCCCGCAGACATTCGATGATCAGGTCGTCCTTGGACTCGAAATGCCGGTAGAGCGTCATCTTGTTGGTGCCGGCGGCCTCGGTGATGGCGTCGATGCCGACGCCGCGAATGCCATGCTTGTGAAACATGTCCCGTGCCGTCTCAAGGATCCTGTCCCGGGGGCGAACACGCTCCACAACACCGTCTGTCATCAAAACCTCCGTGATTGCGTTTCCGAAATTCCCTCGGTGCACCTCTTGACTAGGGTGTTACCGGTCTGTAACGTTAGCGATGTTACTTACCTGTAACACCCGCATTGCATCATGTCAAACTCGCAAGTGCCGGCCATCAGCCCCGCCCCGATCGGCAAGGGCACGAACCGCACCGCACGGCCTCGGCCGGCGAGCAAGAGAACACCCGATCCGCGGCTCGCCGCGGATCGCCAAAACCAGGAGCCGCTTCGATGTCGCAGTGCAATGATCTGACGATCGATGAAGTCGTGAGGGATCCGATGATCCGCATGCTGATGAAAGCCGACCGCGTCGACCCGCGGTCTTTCGAGGCGATGCTGCGTACGCTGGCGGACGAGCAGGCCGAGCGCCGCAATGCGCCGCGTCGCCCCCTGCAAGATTTCGGCTTTCTCGAAGATTCCGGCTCGACGCGCAGCCGGCGACTGTCCAGGGTGGCCAAGGCCTTCGGCCGGGCCAGAGCATCGGGCGAGGCGTGCATCTCATGGTAAACTTCTTCATCCATCGTCCGATCTTTGCGTCGGCGATCGCCATCATCATGGTGCTCGCCGGGGGAATCTCTTATTTCCTTCTGCCGGTCTCGCAATTTCCCGACATCACGCCGCCCCAGGTCGTGGTCAGTGCTCACTACCCGGGCGCCAGCGCGCAGGTCGTCGCCGACACGGTGACGACACCGCTCGAACAGCAGATCAACGGCGTCCAAGGCATGATCTATATGTCGTCGTCGAGCTCCAATGACGGCTCGTCGACGATCACCATCACCTTCGACGTCGGCTACGATCTGAGCACGGCGGCCGTCGACGTCCAGAACCGCGTTTCGCAGGCGGCTTCCTCGCTGCCGGCCATCGTCAATCAGGGCGGCGTGACGATCAAGAAGCAGAACCCGAACTTCGTCCTGATCGTCGACCTCACCTCGCCGGACGGTTCCGTCAATCCGGTCGCGCTGAGCAATCTCGCCTATCTGCAGGTGGTCGATCCGCTGAAGCGGCTGCCCGGCGTCGGCGACGTGCAGATCTTCGGCGAGCGGCGCTATTCGATGCGCATTTGGCTCGACCCCGACAAGCTCGCCAATCTCGGCATTACCGCAGTCGACGTGCAGAACGCCGTCGCCGAGCAGAACGTCCAGGTGGCGGCCGGCAAGATCGGGCAATCACCGGCTCCGGCCGGCACTGCCTTCGAGATGCAGGTCAACGCCGTCGGCAGGCTGAGCGATCCCAAGGAGTTCGGCGACATCGTCGTGCGGGCCAATACCGCCAACGGCTCGCTGGTCAGGCTGCGCGACGTTGCGCGCATCGAACTCGGCGCGCTGCAATATTCGTCGTCGGCCTTCTTCGGCAAGGACCCGACGGTGGTGCTCGCGGTCTACCAGATGCCGGGCTCCAACGCGCTCGATCTGCAGCAGCGCGTCAAGGACAAGATGCAGGAGCTGTCGGGCCGTTTCCCGAAGGGCGTCAGCTACGCCATGCATTACGATACGACACGTTTCGTTTCGGCCTCAATGCACGACGTGCTGATCACGCTCGGCGAAGCGCTGGTCCTGGTCGTCGCCGTGGTGTTCATCTTCCTGCAAAGCTGGCGCACCACGATCATCCCGACGATCGCAATTCCGGTGTCGCTGGTAACGACGCTGGCCGTCATGCATATGCTTGGCTTCTCGCTGAACATGCTCAGCCTGCTCGGCATGGTGCTGGCGATCGGCCTCGTCGTCGACGACGCCATCGTCGTCGTCGAGAATGTCGAACGCCAACTTGAGGCCGGCCTCAAACCTCTGGCCGCCACGCGCACGGCGATGGCCGAGGTCACTGGCCCGATCATCGCCACGACCGCCGTGCTGATGGCCGTGTTCGTGCCGGTCGCCTTCATTCCCGGCGTGTCCGGCCGACTCTACAACCAGTTCGCCCTGACCGTGGCGATCTCATTCGGCATCTCGGCCTTCGTCTCGCTGACGCTTACCCCGTCGCTCAGCGCCGCCTTCCTGCGCCACCGGCCGGAAACACAGTTCGTGCTGTTCCGCTGGTTCAACATGGGCTTCGAACGGCTGGCGCATGCCTATGCGAATGGCGTACGCATTCTCATCCGCCTGCGCTGGATCATGCTCGGCGTGTTCGCGGCCGGACTTGTCGCGACCTATTTCGTCTGGCAGCGCCTGCCGTCGACCTTCCTTCCGGTCGAGGACCAGGGCTATTTCTTCGTCGTCATCCAGCTCCCGGACGGGGCCTCGCTGGAACGCACCGATGCGGTGGCGCAAAAGGCGCGCGACATCCTGCAAAACACGCCCGGCGTCGACATCGTCGGCTCGATCAGCGGCTTGAATTTCCTGACCAGTGCCGCGCAGTCGAACTCGGCGGTCGAATTCGCGATCCTGAAGCCATGGGACGAACGCGGCCCCGACCAGAGCGCCTCGAAACTCGTCGCCGACGTGCGCAACAAGCTGCTGCAAATTCCGGAGGCTTTTGCGCTGAGCTTCGACCCGCCGTCGATCCCGGGCATCGGCACCACCGGTGGCTTCGAGTTCCAGGTCGAGGACCTGACCGGCCGCGGCAGCGTGGCGCTCAACGATGCGACGCAAGCCGTGATTGCCGAGGCGCGCAAGCAGCCGGAGCTCAACCCGCAGCAATTGTTCTCGTCGTTCTCGACCTCGACGCCACAGTTCAACTACGATCTCGATCGCGCCAAGGCGAAGCTGCTCGGGCTCAACCTGCCGGACGTCTTCAACACGCTGCAGATCTATCTCGGCTCGCTCTATGTGAACGATTTCAACCTGTTCGGCCGCACCTTCCGGGTGACGATCCAGGCCGACAAGGACTCTCGCGCCGGTCCGGCGGACATATCGCGGCTCTATGTCCGCAATGCGTCGGGTGGCATGGTGCCGTTGGGCACGTTGGGCAAGCTTGTGCCGATCGTCGGCCCCGAGACCGTGCCGCATTACAACAACAATGCGTCGGCGCTGATCAATGGCGGCGCCGCCCCCGGCTTTTCGTCCGGCCAGGCGGTGGCGGCAATGGAGCGTGCCGCTGCCACGGCATTGCCGAGAGATTTCGGCTACGAATGGACCGGCATCACCTATCAGGAGCTCAAGGCAGGATCGATCGCATCCGTCGTCTTCGGCCTTGCAATCGTCTTCGTCTTCCTGATCCTGGCCGCGCAGTATGAGAGCTGGGCGATGCCGTTCATGGTGCTGCTGGCGGTGCCGCTCGCATTGTTCGGTGCGTTCGTCGTGCTGTGGCTGCGCGGCATGCAGATCGACGTTTATTCGCAGATCGGCTTCGTCATGCTGATCGGACTGGCGGCCAAGAACGCGATTCTGATCGTGGAGTTTGCCCGGCGCCGGCGCGAAGAAGGCCTCAGCATCGTCGACGCCGCGATGGAAGCGGCGCGGCTTCGGCTGCGACCGATCCTGATGACCGCCTTCGCCTTCATCCTCGGCGTGCTGCCGCTGATGTTCGCCACAGGTGCGGGTGCCGCAAGCCGGCAGTCGATCGGCACCACCGTCTTTGGCGGCATGGTCGCGGCGACGATCCTGTCGCTGGTGTTCGTGCCGGTCTTCTATGCGGTGATCGAGCAGCTGCGCGAGCGCCGCAGCGAGAGCGAACCGGTTTCCGAAGCGACCGAACAACCAACTGCCGAACCCGCCTTCGAGCCATTGGCCGAAGCGGCTGAATAGGACTGGAGAATTGATCATGCGTAAATGGAAAATGGCGCTGGGAACGGCCGTCGCCCTTGGGGCGATTTCGGTGGCGAGCGTTCACCTGCTCGACATGGGCAGCCTCAGCCTCAACGCCGGCACAGCCGGGGCGGCAACACCCAAGCCGGAAGCCTTCGTCATGCCGGTGCCGGTGGTGAGCGTCGTCAAGAAGACGATCCCGATCTATCTCGACTATGCCGCCCGGGTGGAGCCGATCCGCAGCATCACGCTGCAGGCGCGCGTGCCGGGCTACCTGCAGGAGCAGGTCGCCATCGACGGCAGTGACGTTGCGAAGGGCGACCTTCTCTACAAGATCGCCCCTGAGGATTTCCAGGCTGCCCTCGAGCAGGCGAAGGCGCTTATCCAGCGCGACACGGCAACACTCGACTATGCGCGCTCCAATCTCGGGCGCGGCAGCGAGCTCGCCAAGAGCGGCTATCTCGCCAAGGACGTGTTCGACCAGCGCACCAGCACCTTGCGTGAGGCTCAGGCCTCGCTCGCCGTGAACCAGGCCGCCTTGCGGACCGCCGAGCTCAATTTGAGCTATACCGAAATCCGCGCCCCGTTCGCGGGACGCATCGGACGCAGCCAGGCATCCGTTGGAACGCTGGTCAGCGTTGCCGGCACGGTGCTCAATTCGCTGGTGCAGCTCGATCCGATCTACGTCACCTTCAATCCGAGCGAAACGGACCTGACACAGATCGAGGAAGCCCGGGCCGCAGGACCGATCAGTGTCGATGTCCTGCTTCCCGGTGAAACGGAACCGCGCCAGAAGGGCGATCTTACCTTCATAGACAACTCGATCGATCGCTCGACCGGCACGATCACGGCACGGGCGACGATCGGCAACGCCAAGTTCACGCTGCTCCCCGGCCAATATGTCCGCGTCCGGCTGCACGTCAAAGAGCAGCCCGATGCGCTGATGGTACCGCAGACGGCACTCGGCTCAGGCCAGCTCGGCAAATACCTCTATGTCGTCGGCAAGGACAACACGGTCGACCAGCGTATCGTTTCGCTCGGACCGACCAATGGCGATCAGGTCGCCATCTTGAGCGGTGTGGCCGAAGGCGACCGGGTCATTACCGGCAATCTGCAGAAGATCGGCCCGGGAATGCCGGTCTCGCCGCTGCCCGAGAAACCGCCCACCTGATAACCCCCATCAGGTCCGGTCCCGCGGCGCCCTCGGCTCCCACGCCAAGGGCGCCGTTTTGCTATGTTTCGTTTTACGCAATTCCTTGGGGAAAGCGCTACATACGCCAGCTTCGAGAAGCCGGCGTGATGTTCAGCGGGGTCGGTTCTGCGGCCGTGCGGCCTGACGGCCTTGCCTGCGCCGCAAGCCGCCGGCCAAGCGGAAGTTAAGAAATCCACAACCAGCCTCTTGTAAGATTGTCGACAATCTGTTTTTCCTTCCGGTTTGCTGGAGCAGCCGGAATGGCGACGCTGGATTTCAGTCCGATCGCCGACACGACAAGACGCGCCGAGATCGTGGCGCTGCTCCGGCGGGCGATCCTGACCGGCCAGTTGGAACCTGGGCAGAAGCTCAACGAACTCAGGATTTCCGAGCAGATGCGGGTGAGCCGCGCGCCGCTGCGCGAGGCAATGCGCGAATTGGTGCAGGAAGGCATCCTGACCAGCATTCCTTACGCCGGAACCTTCGTCATCGACGTTACCGCGAAGGATATCGACGATGCCTATTCGCTCAACAAGGTGCTCGACGAATTCGCCATCGCGCGGACCTGGCCGCTTCGCGACGAGCGCTTCTTCGACGAGATCGACCGACGCCATGCGGCGGTGAAGCAGGCGACGCGCGAACTGGACACGACGCGGCAGATCGAAACCGCGCTGCAACTGCATGGCCTGATCCATGAATGGGCCGACAATTCGGTGCTGCTTGAAACGTGGCAGCGGCTGACCAGCCGGCTGCAGATGTATTTCGCGCTGCACCAGCGGGCGCGCAACGAGCCGGTGCCTGCCGAAGATGCTCACGAGACCTATGTACGGCTGCTCAAGGGCAGCGACATGCGCGCTGCCCAGCGCCACGCCAAGGAGCACATCGATTTCGATTTCGAAGAACTGCTCGCCTATGCGCGCGGGCTGGAACAGCGCGGCTCAAAGGGTGCTGGCGCCAATCGTGCCGGACCGCCTGAAGGCGGCTGAGCCAGACAATTCTGGTGGTCATCCCGGAAAATAGGCAACGGACAGAAAACGTGCAGATCAAAACCATCAAGGCCTATCATGTCGTGCAGCCCTTCGTTGACGGGCCTTATCGTATGTCCAAGGGGCGCGTCGCCGATGCGTTCGACGCGGTGATCGTCGCCGTCACCGCCGATAGCGGGCTCACCGGCTGGGGCGAGATGGCGCCGCTCGGCAACTTCTATTCGCCTGCCTTCGCCGCCGGCACGCGCGCCGGCGTCGTCGAGATCGCACCGCATCTCATTGGCCATGACCCACGCGGGCTTGCCAGTATCAACAGGCTGATGGACACGGTGTTCAAGGGCCATCCCTACATCAAGTCGGCGCTCGACATGGCATGCTCGGATCTCGCGGCGCGCGCCGCCGACGTGCCGCTGGTCACCCTGCTCGGTGGGCGCGAAAGTGAGACGGCCGAACTCTACAAGGTCGTCACCCACGGCACCGTCGACGCGATGGCCGCACTCGCCAAGCGCATCCTCAACGACGGCTTTCACCGGCTGCAAGTCAAGGTCGGCGGCAACGTCCATGACGACATCGAACGCGTCACAGCCGTCGCCGCCGCCGTGCCGAAGGGCACCGTCATCTTCTGCGACGCCAATGCCGGTTGGACGCCTTACCAGGCGCGCCAGTTCGCCGATGCGACGCGCAACATCGACTACACGTTCGAGCAGCCCTGCACGACGATCGACGAATGCCTGTCGGTGCGCCGCTCGCTCGACAAACCGATGGTGCTCGACGAATCCGTCGCCTCGCTTGACGATATGCTCGACATCCATCGCAAGGGCGCCGCCGACGGGCTGACGCTGAAGATCTCACGCCTTGGCGGCGTCACCAAAACGCGCCAGATCCGCGACCTTGCCGTCGACCTCGGCTTCATGATCACGGTCGAGGACACTGGCGGCGCCGAGATCGACACATCGGCCATGGCGCATCTGTCGCTGTCGACGCCGGAGGAGCGCCGGCTGCACGCTATCGCCTTTCACGAATGGGTGACGGTGCGCACCGCATCCAACATGCCGCCGGTTTCGGGAAGCCGTATGGGCATTCCGGATGGGCCGGGCCTCGGCATCGATGTCGTTCCCGGCCTGCTCGGCGCGCCCTTCTTCGAAATCGGCAGCTGAACTGCAATAAGGCTGCACCGAATCAACCTGAATATGCCGCGTCCTTCTGACTGCGGAGGCACGGCCGTGTGGATTGACCGCTCATCCAATCGTCCTCGACCGATTGCAGAGCGGCAATGCCCAATTGCCGGTTGAAATATTTTTCATTTGCAAATAGAAATGTTCAAAACGTTGATTTGGACGCTGCGGCGCGTCAGGAACTGGAGGAAGCGACATGTCCCATCCGCAATTTGCAGCGGAACTGCTGAAGCGCGCTGAACAGCAGGGGCCGATCACCATCGGGCTTGCCGGCGCCGGGCAGATGGGCACCGACATCGTCGTCCAGGTCGCGCTGATGCCGGGCATGCGGATCGGCGCCATTTCCGAAGTCAGGCCGCAGGCAGCGATCGACGCGGCGCTGCTCGCTGGCCATGACCATTCCGACATCGTTCAGGCCGGCAATGCCGCGGCGATCGACCGCGCCATCGAGGCGGGCAAGATCGCGGTGACCGAAGATTTGCATGCGCTGGCGGCGGCCGGCCGGATCGACGTCATCATCGACGCAACGGGCAATCCCAATATCGGCACGCTGTTTGCGCTCGAAGTGATGAAGAACGGCAAGCATATCGTCATGCTCAATGTCGAGGCCGACATCACCATCGGCCGCTTCCTCAAGGAGGAGGCACGCAAGGCCGGCGTCGTCTATACCGGTGCCGCCGGCGACGAGCCCGCCTGCACGCTGGAGATCATCGGCTTTGCCAAAAGCCTCGGCTTCAACATCATCGCCGCCGGCAAGGGCAAGAACAATCCGCTGAAGATCGACGCCATGCCGGCCGACTA
This sequence comes from Mesorhizobium sp. M0174, assembly GCF_040322275.1. Lineage (NCBI taxonomy): Bacteria > Pseudomonadati > Pseudomonadota > Alphaproteobacteria > Hyphomicrobiales > Phyllobacteriaceae > Mesorhizobium > Mesorhizobium sp. M0174. The sequence continues at coordinate 227,138 of NZ_JAMYTB010000002.1, read as the reverse complement.
CGAGAAGGAGGCGGCCGAGCGCAACATGAATGCGCGCATGCTGGTCGAATTCGTCGACGGCTCGAAGACGGCGATCGAAATGGTGGCAATCGCCAATGCGACCGGCCTGGTGCCCGATGTGCCGGGCATGCACGGCCCGACCGCGACGCTAGAGGAGCTGGCAAGCGTGCTTTGCCCGCGCGAGGATGGCGGCGTGCTGCACCGCAAGGGCGTTGTCGATTACTCGATCGGCAAGGGCGTGGCGCCCGGCGTGTTCTGCATCATCGAAACCCGGCATCCGCGTGTGCTGGAGCGCATGATCGACCTCAAGGTCGGCCAAGGCCCCTATTTCACGATCTTCCGGCCCTATCATCTGACCAGCCTGGAAGTGCCGCTGTCGGCGGCGCGCGCGGTGGTCTACAAGCGTGCCGACATGGAGCCGCTCGACCATCCGGTCGCCGAGGCGGTGGCGGTTGCCAAGAGCGATCTCGGCGTTGGCCAATCTCTCGGCATGATCGGCGAGAACGACTATCGCGGCTTCGCCATGACCTGGGAGGATGCGCGCGCCCGCGGCGCCCTGCCGCTCGGCCTTGCCGAACGCGCCAAGGTGGTCAAGCCGCTCAAGACCGGCGACTTCCTGACCTATGAAAATTGTGTACCCGACGATTCGATGGTGATAACCCAGATCCGCCGCCGTCTTGACCAGTCAGACGGACGGTTCGCTACCAACGCGGCCTGACCCCGCCGGATCTCCGCCTGATGGAAGATGTCGTAATCGGGATCGACGCCTCGACCACGGCCGTGAAGGCAATTGCCTTCTCGCGCGACGGCGAAGAGCTGTTCCAGGCGCGCGAACCGTACCCGCTTTCAAATCCGAAGCCCGGTCATTTCGAGCAGGACGCCGAACATTGGTGGACGGCGCTGCTTGGCGCATTGAAGCAGGTCACCGAGGCGGTCGGCGCTGCGCGGGTGGCGGCGATCTGTATCGCCCATCAGCGCGAGACCTTCACGCTGGTGGACAGCGCCGGCAAAGCACTGATCCCGGCGATCCTGTGGCTGGACGAACGCGCCCGTCCGCAGGTTATCAGGCTTTCGGCCGAACTCGGCCGCGAGGCGATCCGCGACTGGAGCGGCAAGCCGCCGGACCCGACGCCGGCACTCTACGCCATCGCCTGGCTTGCCGAGCACCAGCCGCAAGTGCTTCGCCAGGCAGCGGCGCTGGTCGACGTGCATGGATTCTTCGTCCAGCGGCTGACCGGGCGATTGGTCACCAGCACCGCAAGTGCGGATCCGCTCGGGCTGCTCGACCTCGAGAAGGGCACTTGGCGTCCAGAGCTCGTTGCGGCGGCGGGGCTGCAACTGGAGCAATTGCCCGAGCTGGTCGCGCCGGGCGTGGTCTGCGGCAGTCTTTCCGCAAGCATAGCGCAGCTGACCGGCCTGAAGGCCGGCACGCCGGTTGTTGCCGGCGCCGGTGACGGCCAAGCTATGGGCCTTGGCATGGGCGTTTACGGCGAGGGCAAGAGCTATCTCTCGCTCGGCTCGGGCGTGGTCAGCGGCTGCTATTCCGGCAGGGTGAAAACCTCGGACGCTTTTCGAACGCTGGTCTCGCCGACCGGCTCCGGTTTCATGCTCGAGACCGTGCTGCGCTCGGGCATGCAGCTGGTCGACTGGATCGTTCGCACGACCGGTTCGCCGTCGGCGGCAGCGCTGGAGAAGGCTGCGCTGGATGTTGCCGCGGGCAGCGACGGCCTGCTCATCATGCCCTATTGGGCCGGCGTCATGAGCCCCTATTGGGACGGTGCGGCGCGCGGCGCCATTGTCGGCCTGTCGCTGGACCACCGGCCGGAGCATCTCTTCCGCGCTGTCCTGGAAGGCATCGCCTTCGAGCAGGCCGTCGCCACCGAGGCCATGGAAGCCCGGGCGGGCGGACCGGCGGCGATGATTGCCGCCGGCGGCGGCACCAATTGCGCGCTGCTCATGCAGATCATGGCAAGCGTGCTCGAGCGGCCGCTCTCGGTTTCGCCGGTCAACGAAGCCGCTGCACTCGGCGCTGCGATGCTGGCGGCAGCGGCTATCGGCTGGTTTGCCTCGCCGGAAGCCGCAGCAGAGGTAATGGCTGCCGCTCCCACCAGGCATGTCGATCCGGTCGACGGGCTTGTCGCCGCCTATCGCGACCGCAAGGCAATCTACCGCGACCTTTACCAGGCGACGCGCGATATCCATACCCGCCTCGGCGCTCTCCGCGAAATCTAGCGGTTGAGCAGCCCCTTGGCCGCGTCTTCGTCGGTGATCAGAACCGATACCTTGGTGTTGGCGAGCGCAGCCCGCATCACCGCAACCTTCTCGCTGCCTCCCGACACCAGGATGATGCTCGGGATATCCGACAGATCCTGCAGCGGATAGGCGCAGACGCGGCGGTTGACCTCGTGGTCGACCGGGCGGCCCTCGACGTCGATGAAATGACACAGAATATCGCCGACGGCACCGGCCGCCTGCAATTCCTCGAGTTCGCTTGGCTTGATGAAGCCATAATTGGCGATCGGGCTGTCGTTGGAAAACGAGCCGACGCTGAGCACGGCGATGTTTGCCCGGCGTGCGCGGAAGACGACGTCCTGAACGCTGCGCTGGCTCATGAAGGCGTCGCGCTGCTCCGGCCTGTCGGCATAGACCGGCACCGGCAGCAGGAAGCATTCCGCACCTATCTTTTCGGCGAAATCCCAGGCGCTTTCTGTCGGGTTGAGCGGCTGGGCATGGGTGAGGCCGCCAAGCATCGAAACCACCGTCGTCCTGGCGATGGGCCGCCGCGGCAATTCATTGATGGCGAATTTCAGTGTCCGCCCCCAGCCCAGCGCGATGACATCGCCGGCATTCACATGGTCGGCCAGGTAGGCGGCAGCGGCGTGGCCGATCATCAGCGGCGCATTGCTTCGGTCGGCTGCCGACGGCACGACCACGGCCTGGCTGAGCCCGAACCGCTGCTTCAGGCTTTCCTCCAAAATCACGCATTCGACGACGCTGTCACGGATGCGAAACTGGACGACCCCCTCTTCGCGGGCGGCGGAGAGAATGCGATGCACCTTGATGCGGCCGACGCCAAGAATTTCGGAAATCCGTTCCTGTGTAAGACCCTCGACGTAATAGTGCCAGGCGGCGCGGGCCTTGAGTTCGGCGTCGGGGAAGCGCGAGGCTCTTTCGTTCTCTACGATCGTCATCTGTTTGCCTTGCCGCAGCCGCCGGCTCTGCTCATGAAATTCCAATGCGGCGACTTCGAAATGTCCAAGATTTCGGAGACCTTGCGTAAGCCAAACCGGCGGACAGCGCAAACCCGTCCTCGAATGAAGCGGCAGGCCTTGACAATTTTCCGACGAACAGTTTAGCTGAACAAAATTGCATGTTAAAGATAAATTGTTCACAGGGAGGAGCCTGGTGAGCAAAGTGGCGCGGTGATGCAGCGCCGGATTGCTGTGGAGGAGACAAAGTGGCTGTGAGCAACGACACAAGCAATTTGAAGGCAGGCGAGTTGAAGGCAGGCTCTGGCGCGCAGGCTACGGCGGGCGCAAGGTTTTCAGCTGTCTTTGCCGGAACCATGGGTCCGCTGATCGGGCTGGTTCTGCTGTGCCTGGCGCTCTCGCTGACCACCGACACGTTCCTGACCATCCGCAACATCCTCAACGTGCTCGACCAGGTCACCGTGCTCGGCATCATGGCGATCGGCATGACGCTGGTCATCCTGATCGGCGGCATCGACCTGTCCGTCGGCTCGGTGCTGGCACTGGCTTCCATGGTGATGGGCTTCGTCGCCCATCCCGACTATCTCAATCTCGGCCTGCCCGCCGGCATCGCCGCGGCCCTCGTCGTCGCCGGTCTTTGCGGCCTGGTTTCGGGCCTGCTGGTCACGATCACCAAGCTGCCGCCCTTCATCGCCACTTTGGCGATGATGTCGGTGGCGCGCGGTCTCGCCAACATGATCACCGACGGCTCGCAGATCGTCGGCTTTCCCGACTGGTTCACCAGCCTGTCGATCATCCGCCATTTCGGATTCCTGTCGGTCACCGTCGGACTGATGATCGTGCTTGCCGTCATTTTCGCGATCTTCCTGAATTATCGCGCTACCGGCCGTAGCCTGTACGCAATCGGCGGCAGCGCCGAAGTCGCCCGGCTGTCCGGCATACCAGTCAAGTCGCTGACAAACTGGGTCTATGCGATCTGCGCCGTGCTGGCCGGTCTCGCCGGCATCGTGCTTGCCGCCCGGCTCGATTCCGTCCAGCCGAGCTCCGGCCTTGGCTACGAACTCGACACCATCGCGGCGGTGGTGATCGGCGGCGCCAGCCTGTCGGGCGGCGTCGGTTCGATCGGCGGCACAGCCATCGGCGTCCTCATCATCGGCGTGCTGCGCAACGGGCTGAACCTGCTCGGTGTCTCGCCCTTCATCCAGCAAGTGGTTATCGGCGTGGTGATCGCGCTGGCGGTGGCCACCGACACCTGGCGGCGCCGAGCACAATGAAGAATGGGGCACAACGAAGAATTGGGCTCAATGAGATTCACCCGGATATTCGGGCGAAAACGGATCGGTGATCCGAAACTGGGAGTTGTTCGGCCAAGGGGCGCCGCGATGCGCGGGCAGGACAGATTGAACATCAACGGAGGAATAAACATGCTGACCAAACGTTCATTGCTGCTTACCGCCGCGGCCGTCATCCCGCTGCTTGGCCTTTCCGACATGGCCTCGGCCAAGGAGGCCAAGAAGCTCGGCCTCGCCGTCGCCAATCTGCAGGCCGACTTCTTCAACCAGATCAAGCAGTCCGTCGAAGCCTACGGCAAGGAAAAGGGGATCGAGGTCGTCACCGTCGACGCCAAGGGCGATTCGGCGACCCAGGTCAGCCAGGTGCAGGACCTGATCACGCAGAACATCGATGCGCTGATCTACATTCCAGCCGGCGCCACCGCCGCCACCGTGCCGACCAAGACCGCCAAGGCTGCCAGCATCCCAGTCGTCAATGTCGACCGCAACGCCGATGGCGCGCCCGGCGATACCTTCATCGCAACCAACAGCGTGGCATCGGCCAAGGCGGTTTGCGACTACATCGCCAAGCAGGCCGGCGGCAAGGGCGAGCTGATCATCATCCACGGCCAGAAGGGCACGACGCCCGAAGTCGACCGCTCGAAGGGCTGCGGCGAAGCGCTGAAAGGCTATCCCGACATCAAGGTTGTCGGAGAATTGTGGAGCGAAGGCTGGCATCAGGACGAAGGCTTCAAGCTGACGCAGGATCTGTTGCAGTCGCACCCCGACGTGTCGATCGTCATCGGCCAGGCCGATGCGCTGGCGCTCGGTGCGGCGCAGGCGGTCAAGGTCGCCAATCCCGGCCACAAGGTCTGGGTTGCCGGCTTCGACGGCGATGTGGCGGCGCTCAAGGCACTGAAGGACGGCGTCTTCGACGTGACCGCGACGCAGCAAACCCAGGGCATGGGCCGGCTCGCCGTCGATGCGGCGATCAAGCTGGTGGCCGGCGAGACCATTCCCGCCGAACAGCTGCAGGATGCGACGCTGACCACCAAGGACAATGTCGAGCAGTTCATCGCCAAGCATCCCTGATTGAGACCAGTCCGGCAGTCGACGAGCGCAACGATGTCCACCGATCCTCGCCACACGCACCCCCATAACGGGCTCGTCGTCAGCGGCCTCTGCAAAAGCTACGGGCCGGTGCAGGTCCTGGCCGATGCGAGCTTCGAGGTGCGGCCGGGCGAGGTCGTGGCGCTGCTTGGCGAAAACGGCGCCGGCAAGTCGACTGTCTCGAACATCATCGCCGGGTCGACGAAACCCGATGCCGGCACCATCACCTGGCGGGGGAACGCTTATTCCCCCGCCAATCCTGCCGCGGCGATCGACGCCGGCATCGGCATGATCCACCAGGAGCTGAAGCTCTTGCCCGATCTGTCGGTCGCCGAAAACGTCTATGTCGGGCGCCTGCCGATGCGTGGCGGCCGCATCGACCGCGCGGCAATGAACGCACGGGCATCGGCCCAGTTGAAGCGCCTCGGCCTCGATGTCTCGCCCGAGCGCAAGGTGCGCACGCTGCGTATCGCCGCCCAGCAGCAGGTCGAGATCGCCAAGGCGCTGACGCTCAATGCCGAGTTGCTGATCTTCGACGAACCGACGGCCGCCCTTGGCGGCGAGGAAACGGAGCTCCTGTTCCAGCAAATCCGCAAGCTCAAGGCGGAAGGCATGTCCTTCATCTATATCAGCCACCGGCTGGACGAGATCGCCCAAATCGCCGACCGCGTGGTGGTGATGCGCGACGGGCGCATCGTCGCCCGGCACGAGCGCGCCGACATTCCGGTGCGCACTGTCGTCGAGCAAATGGTCGGCCGCAGTGTCGAGCGGATGTTCCCTACGATATCGGCGCCGGGCAACGACACGCTGCTCGAGGTCGAGAACCTGTCCTCGCCGGAACGCAGCTTTCAAAATGTCAGCTTTTCAGTGCGGGCCGGCGAAATCCTCGGCATTGCCGGGCTGATCGGCGCCGGACGCACGGAGCTGGTGCGAGCGATCGCCGGTGCCGATCCGATCTCATCGGGATCGGTGCGCGTCGCCGGCAAGCCGGTGCATCTCCATGGCCCGGCGGCGGCGATCAAGGCCGGCGTCGTCCTGGTGCCCGAAGATCGCAAGGCGCAAGGCGTGGTGCTCGACCAGACGATCGGCGAGAACCTGGCGATCGGCAATTTCGACCATGTCGCGCCGAATGGCTGGGTGTTCCCGAAGGCGGTGCAGAAATTCGCCGAGGCCGGCATTCGCCGGCTCGGCGTCAAGGGCCGGCCGAACCAGGCGGTCAGCAAGCTCTCCGGCGGCAACCAGCAGAAAGTGATCATCGCCAAATGGGTGTCGCGCCCGCCCAAGGTATTCATCCTGGACGAGCCGACGCGCGGCATCGACGTCGGTGCACGCGCCGCGATCTATGATGTCATCGCCGACCTTGCCCGCTCCGGCATGGCGGTGGTGGTGGTGAGCTCCGACCTCGAGGAAGTTCTCGGCCTGTCGCATCGCGTTCTGGTGCTGAGCCGCGGCCGGCAACGCGGCATTCTCGACCGCAGCGAAGCAAGCAATATCGCCGTCATGGAACTCGCCACGAGCTAGGAACAGCCCATCGAAACAAAGCGCAGCAGGTGGTATCCTCCCGGGCACCAGACCGCGCGGGGCGCCAGCAACAGAGTTGGCGCCCCTTTATTTCCGGAGGACGGCGGTTGGAGCAGAGGGACCGACGATGAAATTATTCGACCTTCATGGTGACGTGGCACTTGTGACAGGCGCCGGCAGCGGCATCGGGCAGGCAATCGCCATTGGGCTGGCCGAGGCCGGCGCCGACATCGCCTGCTTCGGCCACGCCTCGAAAGGCGGGCTGGAGGAGACCGCGCACCGGATCACGGCACTCGGCCGCAAGGCGCTGGTGCTGACCGGCACGGTGACTTCAGAGGCCGATCTCGCGGCCGCGATCGAGCGTACGGAGATGGAACTCGGCGCGTTGACCATCGCCGTCAACAATGCCGGCGTCGCCGGAGCTGAGCCGGCAGAGACGCTGTCGCTGGAGAAATGGCAGAAGCTCTATGACGTCAATGTCAGCGGCGTGTTCCTGTCCTGCCAGGCCGAGGCCCGCGCCATGCTGACGCGGCGCAAGGGCTCGATCATCAACATCGCGTCGATGTCGGGCTCGATCGTCAATCGCGGCCTGACCCAGGCGCATTACAATTCGTCGAAGGCCGCGGTGATCCACATGTCGAAGAGCCTCGCCATGGAATGGGCCGATCGCGGCCTGCGCGTCAATGTCGTCAGCCCCGGCTACACGCTGACGCCGATGAACAAGCGGCCGGAGGTCGCCGACCAGGTCAGGATCTTTGAGCGCGACACGCCGATGGGCCGCATGGCGGCGCCGGAAGAGATGGTCGGCCCGACCGTGTTCCTGGCCAGCCGCGCCTCGAGTTTCGTCACCGGCATCGACCTGATCGTCGATGGCGGCTTCGTCTGCTGGTAGGAGAAAAGATGCAGAAGCGATTCCAGGGAAAAACGGCGGTCATCACCGGCGCCAGCGGCGGCATCGGCGCGGCAATGGCCAGGCGCTTCGCGGCGGAAGGTGCCGCGGTCGTCGTCAGCGCCATCGACGCGCGCGTCGAAGAGGTCGCCGCCGATCTCAAGGCTACGGGCGCCAAGGTCGCATCGCTGCGCATGGACGTGACCAAAAAGGACGAGGTCGTCGCCCTCTATGACCTGGCCGAGCAACAGTTCGGCCGCGTCGACATCTCCGTACAGAATGCCGGTGTCATCACAATCGCCAGGATAGAGGCGATGACCGAGGCCGAATGGGACAAGGTGATGGCGGTCAACACCAAGGGCGTGTTCCTGTGCTGCCAGGAGGCGATCGCGCGCATCCGCAAGCATGGCGATGGCGGCCGGCTGATCAACACCGCATCCGGCCAGGCGCGGCAGGGCTTTATCTACACGCCGCATTATGCGGCCTCGAAATTCGGCGTCGTCGGCGTCACCCAGAGCCTGGCCAAGGAAGTGGCCAAGGAGAAGATCACCGTCAACGCGATCTGCCCCGGCATCATCGACACCGATATGTGGGCCTATAACGACGCCGCATGGGGCAAGTTGATGGGCGACTACAAGCCCGGCGAGCTGATGGCCGAATGGGTGAGGAACATCCCGATGGGCCGCGCCGGCAGCGGCGAGGATGTCTCCGGCCTGGTCAGCTTTCTAGCCAGCGACGATGCGGCCTACATCACCGGGCAGACCATCAATGTCGATGGCGGCCTGATCATGTCGTGAGGATACTCGGGCGGCAGTGCCCTGTCCGAATTGCATGACCGTGACGGCATTACGCGTTGCGAGACATGAATGTTGGTATATATAATTTCATCCCATGAAACGGCTCTGGCGAGATGGGTTCGCCAGGCCGACAGCTGAGATCATGGGACCTTGATGGCTCGCACCTTTCATAGCGCCGCCAGACCGGCGATCGATCCGCGGACTGCCTTGGCGGCAATCCATCGGCAGCCATGACACGGTCCCCTCCGGCACATTTTCACAAAATTGGGCACCATCCGCTCTGCGCCGCTTCAGCGCCGGCAGCAATCTGGCGCCAACGCCCTTGCGCAACGACCAGCTTTTCCAACACAATCAAAAAAAGACGCAAGAAGGGAACGAACGATAACTTCACCAGAGCTTGACAGGAGAACAAGCATGTCACTTCGGAACATGATTTCGAGTTTCTCAATGGGAGCCTTAACACTTGCCGCAGCCGCACTGACATCTTCGGCCTATGCGGCAGCGCCGGAATCCAACGACCCGATCAAGATCGCGCTGTTCGACTGGACCAGCGTCAATCTGAACGCCAAGATCCTCGGCGGCATCCTCGAAAAGCTCGGCTACACCGTCGAGTACCCGACCGCCGACTATCTCTCCAGCCTGACCACCGGCCTGACCAATGGCGACATCGATGTCGGCCTGGAATTCTGGGACACGACGGCCGGCGAGGCGATGAAGGCCTCGGACGCGACGGGCCAGACCGAACGCCTCGGCAAGCTCGGACCCAAGGCCAAGGAAGAATGGTGGTTTCCCGAGTATATGAAAGAGAAATGCCCCGGCCTGCCTAACTGGGAGGCGCTGAAAGACCCGAAATGCGCCGAAGCGTTCTCGACCGCCGAAACCGCGCCGAAGGGGCGTTATCTCGGCGGACCCGTGACATGGGAAGGTTTTGACGACGAACGCGTCGAGGCGCTGAAACTGCCCTTCACCGTCATCCATGCCGGCACCGATGCGGCGATGTTCGCCGAACTGGACTCGGCCTATCAGCGCAAGGCGCCGATCATGCTGTGGATCTATTCGCCGCATTGGGCGCCGGCCAAATACAAGGGCGAATGGGTCGAATTCCCCGACTATACGCCGGAATGCTACAACGACCCGAAATGGGGCGTGAACCCAGATGCCAAATATGACTGCGGCAAGCCGCATGGCGAGATCTGGAAATATTCCTGGGCCGGCATGAAGGACAAATGGCCGGTCGCCTACAAGGTCGCGAAAAACTACACGGTCGATACCGACGAGCTCAACAAGATGAGCGGCGAGATCGATCTCGAAGGCAAGACGCCGGAAGATGTCGCCGCCGCCTGGATCGCCGCCCACGAAGCCGACTGGAAAGCCTGGGCCGAGTGACCGTCTGACTGGAAACGCGACGACCCGGCCATTCAGGGCCGGGTCTCGATCCCCTATTCCAGAAGGACGGTTGAATGAGCGATACGATTGAACAGGCGGCGAAAGCCGGCAACGATGCACGCCCGATAAAGCTTGCCTGCCGCAATGTCTGGAAGCTGTTTGGGGCGGACGCGGCCAATTTCATCCGCCGGCGCGACGGCAAGGCCAGCCTGGCGGACATCGCCGCGGCCGGACTGGTCGGCGCGGTGCGCGGCGTCGATCTCGAAATCCGACAGGGCGAGATCTTCATCATCATGGGACTTTCGGGGTCAGGCAAGTCGACGCTGGTGCGCTGCATGTCGCGGCTGATCGAGCCGACCCACGGCAAGGTCGAATTCGAGGGGAAGGACCTGCTCAAGATTTCCGATGCCGCGCTGATCGAGCTGCGACGCCATCGCATGGGTATGGTGTTCCAGAATTTTGCCTTGCTGCCGCATCTCAACGTACTGGAGAACATCGCCTTTCCCTTGGGCATCCAGGGGCAGGACCGGCCGACGCGCGAGAAGCGAGCCCGTGAAGTCATCGAGCTGGTTGGCTTGCGCGGCCGCGAGCATTTCTATCCGCGCGAGCTTTCCGGCGGACAGCAGCAGCGTGTCGGCATCGCCCGCAGCCTCGCCACGAAGCCGGAAATCTGGTTCCTCGACGAGCCGTTCTCGGCCCTCGACCCGCTGATCCGCCGTGAGATGCAGGACGAGCTGATGCGGCTGCAGACCATGCTGCACAAGACCATCGTCTTCATCACCCATGATTTCGACGAGGCCATCCGGCTAGCCGATCGTATCGCCATCATGAAGGACGGCGAGGTCATCCAGATCGGCACGCCGGAAGAGTTGGTGGTCAACCCGGCGACCGACTATGTCGCCGAATTCACCCGCGACGTCGACCGCGCCAAGGTGATCTCGGCGCGCAGCCTGATGCGCGCCTGCGATGGCGCCGAGTACGGCGGCACGGTCGCGCCGGATGCCAAGATATCAAGTTTTTCGGCTGATATCGTCTCTGCCGGCAAGCCCTTCGCGGTGGTCAACGGCGCCGGAAAGCCGATCGGCGAGGTCACGCCGCAGGCGGTGATCGATCTTCTCGCCGGCATAGAACGTCGTGGGGTCGGCGCATGACGGTCACGGCAAGCGCCAGCGCAGCGAGGCCCCGGCCGATTCAAACCTGGCTGGCGATCTGGGCCTGCGCGCTCGCCGCCGTGCTTATCGTTTTCCTGCTGCAGGAAAGCCTGCCCTGGGCGGTCAATTACCCGGCCGGCGCGATCGTTCCTGTCGCAGACTGGGTCGGTGCGCTGATGAACTGGGTGAAGTCGAATTTCTCCTGGCTGACCCGTTCGATCACCGCGGTGCTCGGCGTGCCGCTCGATTTCGCGCTCGCTCTTCTGGCCAAAAATTTCAAGATCGGCCATGGCGCCGATATGGTCGTGTTGCCGCGCCTGTCCTGGGTCGGCGTCTGCGCTGCCGCCTACCTTGCCGGACGCGCGGCCGGCGGCTGGAAGCTGGGTGCGCTGGCCGGCGGCTGTTTTCTCTACATCGCGCTGTTCGGGCAGTGGACCAGCGCCATGCTGACGCTGGGCTTAATCTCGATCGCCGTGCCGTTTTGCATTGTCACCGGGCTGTTCGCCGGCATCTGGGCATGGCGCAAGCCTTGGGTGGAGAGGCTGTTGATCTCCCCTGCCCTCGATCTGATGCAGACGATCCCGACCTTCGCCTATCTCATCCCGATGCTGCTTCTTTTCGGCAACAGCCCGGTCTCGGCAATGATCGCGACGGCAATTTTCGCGACGCCGCCAATGGTGCGGGCGACGATGCTCGGCCTGTCGCGGGTGCCGTCGGAGATCGACGATTTCAGCGAGATGGCCGGCTGCACGGCACGGCAGAAGCTGTGGCGAGTGCTGTTGCCGTCGGCGCGGCCGACATTGATGGTCGGCGTCAACCAGGTCATCATGCTGGCACTCAATATGGTGATCATCGCCTCGATGATCGGCGCCGGTGGGCTCGGCTATGACGTGCTTTTGGCGCTGCGCGCGCTCAAGGTCGGCGAGGCGATGGAGGCTGGCCTCGCCATTGTCGCACTGGCAATTGCACTCGACCGGCTGAGCCAGGCGATCGCCCACAATCACGACAAGGGCAATGTCCGCCATCAGGCCGGCACCAGCTTCTGGCGGCGTTATCCCAACCTGACGCTGGCCGTCGCCATTCTCGCCGTCACCACGCTGCTCGGCCTGTTCGTGCCGGCCTTCGCCGCGGTGCCGAAGGCGATCACCTTCACCACCGCGCCTTTGTGGAAGGCGGCGGTGAACTGGATCACCATCAACTTCTTCGACACGATCGAAGCGTTCCGCGTGGCGCTTATCCTCAACGTGCTGAACCCGGTGCGCGCCTTCTGCGAGGGCTTTCCGTGGCTGGGCGCGGTTTGTCTCCTCGGCCTTGCCGGATACCAGCTCGGCGGCTTCCGCCTCGCCGCCCTGGTCGCGGCATTGACAGCGTTCTGCGCCGTCACCGGCCTTTGGGAAAAGACCATGGCGACGGTCTATTTGTGCGGCATCTCGGCCTTTATCGCTTGCCTCATCGGCATCCCGATCGGGCTGATGGCATCGCGCAGCGACCGCTTCGAAAAGACCGTCACGCCGGTCATCGACACACTGCAGGTGCTGCCGTCGTTCTGCTTCATCATTCCGGTGGTGATGCTGTTCAGGGTCGGCGACGTCACCGCGATGATCGCCACCGTTGCCTTCGCCGTGGTGCCAGCGATCCGCTACACCAATCACGGCATTCGACAGGTGCCGCCGGCGCTGATCGAGGCGGCGAAGGTTTCGGGCTGCACCAGGCGCCAGACCTTCTTTTGCGTGCAGCTGCCGCTGGCGCTTCCAGAGATCATGCTTGGCGTCAACCAGACAATCCTGATGGCACTGGCGATGATCATCATCTGCGCCATGGTCGGCACGCGCGATCTCGGCCAGGAGGTGTTCATCGCCCTGTCCAAGGCCGATTCCGGCCGCGGGATCGTCGCCGGCCTGGCCATTGCCTTCATCGGCATCGTCGCCGACCGGCTGTTCAACGCCTGGACGGCGAAGGCTCGCGCAAGGCTGGGATAGTCCGGAATAGGACGGCGTCAGGAAGCTGCCGCCAAGCGCGCCGTTAACGAGGCACCGATCCCTACGCCTAAAGATATAGCCATTCGGGATGATTGCTCGCTGTTACCTCAAATCGTACGGCTGTCATCGGACGGGCAGGCTCAACAGGAGAGCGAACAATGGCTATACGCGTTCCCTTTACTCCCGGTGATCTAGTAGATCGTCAACGGGGCACCGATGACGTCCTCGCAGGCGATCTAAATACAAACATCTTAATCGGCGATGCTGGCGGCAGCCTGCTCGATTTCTCAAGAGGCGGCAACGACACCTTCACGGGGCCGCCATCCTCCACCACCACTGCGTACGGAGATGCCGGCGAGGATGGCTCGGACCACAGCAAGGGCGGCAACGACAGTTTCACAGGCGCCTCGCTAGGCACGTACATCTTCTACGGTGACGTCGGCGGCAACATGTTCGTCCATGCTCAGGGCGGCGACGACAGTTTTACCGCCGAGGGCGACTCCTCCAACACTTTTTACGGCGATGCCGGCGGCGATATGTCGGACCACAGCAAGGGCGGCAACGATACGTTGAGCAGTGAAGTGGGTAGACGGGTAGACAACACATTCTACGGCGACGCCGGCGGCAACATGTTCGGCTTTGCTCAAGGCGGCGACGACATTTTCGTGACCAGCACTCGACAAGGAGCCGATCACATCTTTTACGGTGACGCGGGCGGCGAGATGTCCGATCATGGCAAGGGCGGCAACGACACCTTCCAGGGCTCGATAGAAGCCAATAACATTTTCTACGGTGACGCGGCCAGCAACATGTCCGGCAATGCGCAAGGCGGCGACGACAATTTCAGGAGCAGGACCGACTCCTTCAACACTTTCTACGGCGATGCCGGCGGCGATATGTCGGCCTACAGCAAGGGTGGCAACGATACCTTCACGGGTAGCTTCTTTTCCACCAACACCTTCTTCGGTGACGCCGGCGGCAACATGTCTGACCATGCTCAGGGCGGCGACGACCACTATACGGACCTGGGTGGGGAGATCGGGAGCAAAACTCTTTATGGCGATGCGGGCGGTGATCTTTCCGGTTTCGCCGCGGGCGGCAACGACACTTTCACGAGCGCGGGTGGCTCGGAGATAACGTTCTACGGGGACGCGGGCGGCAGTATGTTCGATCACGCGCTTGGGGGCGACGACGTGGCCGTGCTGCAAGGCACTCATAATTTGGGGTATGGCGATGCGGTCACGATGCTCGGCAGCGCTGTGGGCGGCAATGATACCCTGACTGGCGGGGACAAAAGCGCCTTTCCTGATGTTCTAAACGAGTTATACGGCGACGCGCGCTCTATGTCCGGTTCCGCCCAGGGCGGCAACGACATTCTTACTGGGGGCCAGAACAGCGAAAGCGGCCAGGTCCGTAACTTCCTGTGCGGCGACGCTCTGCAAATGTCCGGTTCGGCCAAGGGCGGAAACGATACCCTGTACGCCGGGAGCGCGGCACCCGGCTGCACGGTCATCAATGACATGTGGGGCGACGGGCAACTGAGCGAGTTGGCTCAGGGCGGCAGAGACCAATTCATATTCAAGGACGATGGTTCCATGACGGTCGGAACCCAAAACACCATCTACGATTTCAGCCAGACCCAAGGCGACACTATCGTGTTTAGCGGCGTGGAGCGCGTGCAATCGTTCGATGATCTCACTATTGCGCAAACTGGAACCGACACCATCATTACCGCGGGAGTCGATCAAGTTACTCTCGCAAACTTTACGAACACGCTGACGACGAGCGACTTTTTGTTCGTCTGAGAGCGAAACTCTTATCCTATTCGAAGAGGCGGAATGCGGTGAGAGTTCGTTGATAGTCGCGCGGCCGGTCGCCCCAATTCTGCTCGACCGGCCGATCGACAATCCAAGCCGCAGATGTGAATCAAATGGCCAGGAATCTCTCGGTCAGTCGAGCCCAGAGCGCTGCGCCGACGGTCAGATTGCCGTTGTTGAAATCGTATTTCGGGCTGTGCAGGATGGCTGAATCCTCGCCGTTTCCGAGGCGCAGGAAGCAACCGGGTTTGTGTTCGAGGAAATAAGAAAAATCTTCGCTGCCGGGGATCAACGGGCAGACGGACACCTTGTCCTGACCGACGAGCTCGACAGCGACGTCTGTCGCGAAGGACGTCTCGCCCTGGGAATTGATCACCACCGGGTAGCCGCGCTCGTAATCGATCTCGACCGTTGCGCCATGCGCCTGCGCCACAAGTGCTGCGATATTGCGAATTCGCTGCTCGAGCGTGTCGCGGATCTCGGCCGAGAAAGAGCGGACGCTCAGCGCGATCTCGGCGTGTTCCGGGATGACGTTGGAGGCCGTGCCGCCGTGAATGGTGCCGACGGTAACGACAGCCGTCTCGATGGGGTTGACGTTGCGCGACACCACCGTCTGCAGGGTCATGACGATGTTGGCGGCAGCGACGATCGGGTCGACCGTCAGGTGCGGACGCGAGGCGTGGCCGCCACGCCCGGTTATCTTGATCGTGACGGTATCGCTCGCCGCCATCAGCGGCCCGGCGCGCATCAGGAACGAACCCGTCGGCGCGCCCGGATGGTTATGCAGCCCGAATATCGCATCGCAGGGAAAGCGCTCGAACAGGCCGTCGGCGATCATCGCCTGCGCCCCGCTTCCCTTGCCGGCTTCCTCGGCCGGCTGGAAGATGAGGTTCACCGTGCCGTTAAAATGCCGCGTGCGCGCCAGGTATTCGGCGGCGCCGAGCAGCATCGTGGTGTGGCCGTCATGGCCGCAGGCGTGCATCTTGCCGCTGGCCTGGCTGGCATAAGGGAGATTGGTCGCTTCGGTAATCGGTAAGGCGTCCATGTCGGCGCGGATGGCGATGCTGCGGCCGCTGCCCTGGCGCAAGCGGCCGACGACGCCGAGCCCGCCGACATTGCGCGTCACCTCGTAGCCCCAGCCTTCGAGCCGTTCGGCAACATATGCAGCGGTTTCGTGCTCCTGGAATGAAAGCTCGGGATGGGCGTGCAGGTGCTGGCGGGCCGCTGCAAGCTCGGCGGCCTTGTCGGCGAAGTCGGAAATGTCGGCGAACTGGTTGGAGGTCTTTGGCATCGAAGGTCCTTTGCCGGCCGAGCACGTAATCGTGCCGGCTTTGCTGTCAGATGAAACGGCTTAAAAAGGCCCGCGTGCGCGGGTGCCTGGGGTTAGCCAGAACCTCGTCCGGAGGCCCGGCCTCGATCACATTGCCGTCGTCCATGAACACCACCCGATCCGCGGCTTCGCGCGCGAAGCCGATCTCATGCGTGACCACGATCATGGTCAAGCCCTGCCTGGCGAGATCGCGCATGGTGGCGAGGACCTCGCCGACCAGTTCCGGATCGAGCGCCGACGTCGGCTCGTCGAAGAGCATCAATTTCGGGCGGATGGCGAGCGCGCGGGCGATGGCGACGCGCTGCTGCTGGCCGCCTGAAAGCTGGCGCGGATAGGCGTCGATCTTGTCGGCGAGACCGACACGGGTCAGCAGTTCGCGGGCGTAGCCGATCGCCTCCTTGCGGTTCTCCCGGTGGACGCCGACTGGAGCCTCGATGACGTTCTGCAGGGTCGTCATGTGTGGATAGAGATTGAACTGCTGGAACACCATGCCGATCTTGCGCCGCTGCGCGGCGATCGCCCGGTCGGAGAGTTTGTCGAGCCGGCCGTTGTGCAGCCGGTAGCCGATCTGCTCGCCGTCCACCTCAATCGACCCTTGATCGATCGCCTCCAGATGATTGATGCATCGCAGGAAGGTCGATTTGCCGGAGCCGGACGGTCCGAGAATGACCACCACCTCGCCAGGCGCGACGTCCAGGTCGATGCCCTTCAGCACCTCGAGCGGGCCGAACGCCTTGTGAACGTTGCGCGCCCTGACCAGGGGCGTGTCATGCGCGCTCATTGGCGGCCTCCAGTGTGGCGGTCGCCGTCTTCTCACGCGCGCCGCGGTCGCCGCGGCTGTAGTGGCGTTCGATCGCGCCTTGCGCGACATTGAGGACCGAGGTAATCAGTAGGTACCACAGCACTGCAACCATCAGCAGCGGAATGATTTCGAAGGTGCGGTTGTAGATCGACTGCACCGAGTAGAGCAGGTCGGCCATGGCGATGACGCTGACAAGCGACGTCGCCTTGATCATGCTGATTAGCTGATTGCCGGTCGGCGGCACGATCGACCGCATGGCTTGCGGGATGATGATTCGCCGCAAGGCCCGCGCGCGCGTCATGCCGAAGGCTTCAGCCGTTTCGGCCTGTCCCTTGTCCACCGACAGCAGCCCGCCACGAATGATCTCGGCCATGTAGGCGGCCTCGTTCAGCGCCAGACCAAGAACGGCGGCCGTCAAAGGCGTGATCAGGTCGTTGGTATTCCAGCTGGCGAAGCCGAGGGAAATGCGCGGAAACAGCGTCGAAAGGTTGTACCACAGGATCAATTGCACCAGCAGCGGCGTTCCGCGGAAGAACCAGATGAACAGGCCGGAGAGAAAGGATGCCAGCCTGTCGTTCGACATGCGCGCGATGGCGAGCAGCAGGCCGAGCACGATGCCCAGGATCATCGCCACGACCGTCAGGCCGAGCGTTACGGAAAGCCCCTGCATGACCGTCGGATCGAAGAAATACTGGGCGACCACGGGCCAGCCGAAATTCGGGTTGACCGCGACGATATAGGCGAAGCCGGCGGCGACGGCGACGGTGAATGCCCAGAGCGCCAGCCGGACGAGCGGGAATGGCCGGTGGGCTCGTTTGACGTCGCGCAGCGCGTCGTCGGGACGTCGCGGCAGCCCGGCCGCGTAGGCAGCGGTCGCGTCGGTCATGGCAGCCTCTACTGGCCCTGGTTGATGCCGGGCGCGTCGATCATGTTCTTCTCGAGGCCCCACTTCTTCATCACCGCGGCGTAGGTGCCGTTCTTCATCAGGATCTTGAAGGCGTCGAGCAGCACGCCGCCCAGCGGCGAACCCTTCTTGACGACGGCGCCTTGGTAGATGTCCTTGAAGCCGTTGGCCTGGCCGACCCCGGCGAGTTCCAGTTGGCCCTTCGCCTGCTCGACGAAATAGGTCAGCGGCGCCTGCGAGGAGAAGAATGCGTCGGAGCGCTTCGACCGGACGGCCAGTATCGAGCTTGGCTGGTCGGTGAAGGATTGCACCTCGACGGCCGGCTTGCCGCCCTCGGTGCATTTCTGCGCCTGTTGCTTGATGACCTTTTCGGCCGAGCCACCCGACATCACGGCAATGCGCTTGCCGCACGCGGTGTCGAGCGAGGTGATGCCTTGCGGGTTGCCCTTCTCGACGGCGAAGACGACGTATTCGCGCACCCAATCGATGAAGTCGTTGGACTTCTGGCGGTCGGGATAGTCGCCGACAGGCCCCATCGCGAACTGATAGCGGCCGGCGTTGATGCCGCTCAGCAAAGCCGGCAGGCCGGCGACCGAGGCATGGTCGACCTCGACGCCGAGCAGCTGGCCTATAGCGTCCGAAATGTCCTTGGTCGCCCCTGTCAGTTCGGTGCCAGTGACGATCTCATAGGGCGGGAACGAGCCGTTGTTGACAGCCGTGATCTTTCCCGCCGTGCGGATCTCTTCCGGCAGCCGGGCGCGCAAGTCTTCGTTCACCGATTGCTTTTGGACGTCCTGGGCAAAGCTGGCCTGCGCCAGCATGGTGACGAGCGAGGCGAATATGAAGCTGATTGTCCTCATGGCATTCTCCTTCGTGTTCTTCGTTGCGTTGTCAGGTGGCCCGCGACCCGGCCTCGAAAGGAAACAAGGCTTCGGCGGAAATCGGTTCCGTCAGAATGCCCTGGGCATGGAGCTCGATGACGAAATCCTCGATCATGCGCCGGTTGGCAGGCAGGCCGCTGGCGTTCCAGGAGGCAGGCAGGTCGCGCCCCGCATGAAGCAGCTCCTCGAGGATCCACGGCGAGGTGTCGGCATATTTTCGGCGCTTTGCCGTCCAGACGCGCTGGCTTTCGTCGATCAGCCTGGCGAGTTCCTGCGGCAGCCAGGGATGTTCCCTGGCCATTGCAGCCTTGACAGCGACCAGATGCATGCCCGGCACATAACGGACGTCGGCGAAATAGGCGCGTTCGGCCGCGCGAAAATCGCGCAGCACTTGCCGGAAGCCGGAAGCCGGGCCGAAAAAGCCGTCCGGCATGAAGGGCGTGAAAACGGCGTCGAGCTCGCCTTGCGCCAGCAGCTCCATCATCGGGCGCTCGCCCGGTGCTGCTTCGATGCGCCCCGGCCTGCCGAATCCGTCGAGGCGGTCGGCGATCGGGTGCTCGGATGTCAACCGGCCGGCAAACCAATAGGCATCCTCGATGCCGACGCCCTCCCGGCGAAGCGCCCCGCGCGTCCACGTGTTGCCGGAATCGCGCCAGCCGGTGACGCCGATACGTTTGCCGGCAAGGTCGGAAAGCTGCTCCAGCGGACTTTCCTCGACCGTGATGATACAGCGATGGCGAAAGCCGCGCATGATGAAGCACGGTATTCCAACCACCGTATCCCGGCCCGACGCCATGGCCGACACATAACGGCTGAACGAGACCTCCGCCGCATCGTAGTTCGGATCGGTGCCGAGATCCGCGATTAGCGTGGCGACACGATCAACCTTCACCGACAGGCGGCTGGAGGCGACGTCACCCAGGACCAAGGGAGTGAGATAGTCCCAATCGCGGGTGGCTATAGTGATGGAAACGGCCATCGGCATGAACTTCAAAGCTATGTTTGACCGGCGATTGGTAAATGTTTATTTTCTGCCGATCAAATGTTATTACGTTATTGAACATTAGCTTTAGCGGTCGCCGATGCGGATGAATTTCGATGCAGGATGGTTCGCTGAACGCCTTGGCGACCGCACGATGCGCGGCATCGCGCGCGAGACCAGTGCGCTGATCAGAAGCGGCGCGCTGCCCGTCGGCGCAAAACTTCCGCCGGTGCGCGATCTGGCCTATGTGCTTGGCGTCAGCCCGGCGACGGTTTCGCAGGCGTGGAGCGAGTTGCGGCGCTACAAGATCATCGGCGGCCGCGGACGCAACGGCACCTGGATCATGGGCAACCGCTTTGCCGCCCGCCCCGAGCGCCACATGAGCGGCGGCAATTACGGACAGGATGTTCTGAACCTGGCGATCGCGGAGCCCGATGTGAGGCTCTTGCCGCCGCTCGACATCGCGCTGGCGCATGGCGCGCGCGCCGAAAAGCTCAACAGCTACGAGCGGGTGCGCATCCTGCCCGAGCTGGAGGGCGCAGTGCGCCCATCATGGCCGTACGATCCCGGCGCGTTCCTGGCCACCAATGGCGGTTACAACGCCATCTACACCTTGCTGCATGCGCTGGTCCCGCCGGGAGCGCCGGTAGCTATCGAGAACCCGACGGCGCTTCGCCTGCTCGACATCCTCGAAGATCTCGACGTACCGATCATTCCGGTGGATTGCGACGGTGACGGCCCCTTGCCGGACGCGCTCGCCAGCGCACTGCGGCAGCGGCCGGTGGCGTTCCTGTTCCAGCCGCGCGTCCATTCGGTGACCGGCGCCTGCATGTCGCCGGCGCGGCTGGAAGTCATCGGCGACCTGCTCGCCGGTACCGATGTGCTGATTGTCGAAGATGACGGCGTCGGCGATATTGCCTCGGCGCCGCGCATCTCGCTTGGCCGGCGTTTTCCCGATCGCGTCATCCATATCCTGTCCTATTCCAAGACCCACGGCCCGGACCTGCGGCTCGCCGTCCTGTCCGGATCGGCGACGATCGTCGAGCAGATCCAATCCTACCGCAGCTTCAGCTCGGGATGGACCAGCCGCATCCTGCAGGCGGCCACCGCCTGGCTGCTGCAAGACCCGGCCACAACCGCCCTGGTGGAGCGGGCGAAGCAGGTCTACCGCCGCCGCCGCGAACGGCTCGCCTGCGAACTGGCCAAACGCAATGTCGATATCGACGCCGGGCACGGTCTCAGCGTCCTCATTCCGGTTGCTTCGGAACCTTACGCGATGGTCACGCTGGCCGCCCACGGCATCGCGGTCCATGCCGGGGCGAAGTTTTCGACCGGAAAAACGAACGCCGTCCGCGTCGCGACCAGCATTCTGGACGAGGAGCACCTCGAGCACGTCGCAAATTCCCTGGCGCTTGCAGCCGACCCGGCGCGGGAGGTTGTCTGAGGCAAGTCATCGCCGTTCTGACTGCTACTCCGCCGCCACGCCCTTCACCTCGAGATAGCTCTCCATCGAATCGTCCATCGCCTGCAGCCACGGCGTATGGTGCAAAGGCGCCATCGTTCCGGTCATCAGCGAGCGATAGGCATGGTCGCGGAAGCCCATAATGTCTTCCGCCTTGTGGTGCTCCCACTCCATGAAGGTCCGATTGACGGCCTCGACGTCGAAGCCCGGATAGTCGGTCTGCTCCATCAGCTCCCTGGTGTAGTCGCCCTGGAACCAGATCATCTGCTCGGCGTCTTCCAGCGTCTCCTCGCGTGCCCGCCATTTCCGGCCGTGCTCCGCCATCGCTTCGGCCGAGGGCAGCTCGACACGGCCCATGATGACGTCGCGGGCGAACCAGGCCTGCGCGTCGAACATGTTGAAGGTGTAGAACTGGTCCTGCATGCCGATATAGGACAGCTTCGGGTTTTTCTCCCAGACGACGCCCTCGTAGAGCCCGTCCGGCCACATACGGTTGGCGGTCTTCAGCTTCAAATCCTCGGTGAGGAACGGGAAGGAATGGAGATAGCCGGTGCACAGGATGATGGCGTCGACGTCTTTGGTGCTGCCATCCTTGAAATGCGCGGTCTTGCCGACGACCTTCTGCAGCAGCGGCACTTCCTTCCAGTTCTCCGGCCATTTGAAGCCCATCGGCTTCGAGCGGTAGCTCGAGGTTATCGATTTGGCGCCGTATTTGTAGCATTGCGAGCCGATGTCCTCGGCCGAATAGGAGCGGCCGATGATCAAGATATCCTTGCCCTTGAATTCCATCGCGTCGCGGAAATCGTGGCTGTGCAGGATGCGACCATTGAAGGTCGAGAAGCCCTCGAAATAGGGAACGTTGGGCACGGAGAAATGCCCCGAAGCGACGACGACATTGTCGAACTCTTCCGAATAGGTGACGTCGTTGGTGCGGTCATGCGCGGTGACGGTGAATTTTTTCGTCGTGTCGGAGAAGGTGACCATGCGCACCGGGCTGTTGAAGCGCACCCATTGACGCACACCCGATTTTTCGACGCGGCCCTTGATGTAGTCCCACAGCACGGCACGGGGCGGATAGGAGCCGATCGGCCGGCCGAAATGCTCCTCGAACGTGTAGTCGGCGAATTCGAGGCATTCCTTCGGCCCGTTCGACCAGAGGTAACGGTACATCGAGCCATGCACCGGGTCGCCGTGCTCGTCGAGGCCGGTGCGCCAGGTGTAATTCCACAGGCCGCCCCAGTCGGACTGCTTTTCGAAGCAGACGATCTCGGGAATATCGGCGCCCTTGTCGGCGGCCGACTTGAAGGCCCGGAGCTGGGCCATGCCGGACGGCCCGGCTCCGATGACGGCAACACGATCTTTCATGCGGGCCTCCCAATCTCATTTCTCTAACGAAACAAATTTCACTGACAGGACAGTAATTGCCCCTTCGATGCTGTCAACAGGGCTTGTCGCGAAACCGCGCTTCGCCGAGCTGGATTTCTAAACGACGTGGAAGCTCGGGCGAAATCCGGTCATTGCGCAATTCGACTTGTCGTGAGAGTTGCGCTTCTGTATCGGCACCGAATATGTTCACCGTGAGTGAAATGAATCGGCAAGGTCCGGGGTGGCGAAATGGCGAAAAGAGCGTCCAATCTGAAGCAAGATGCCAGCGCCGCGGCGGGCAAAGCCAAACCCGCCGCGATCGAGCCGCGCAAGATACGCGTGCCGCTCACCCAGAACCCGCACGCCATTCGCGACACCCGCGAAAAAGTGCTTGAGGTCGCGATCGGCCGCGAGGTGCGGGCATTCCGCAAAAAGCTCGGCATCACCGTCGCCGATCTGGCTGCCGCCACCGACATTTCGCTCGGCATGCTGTCGAAGATCGAGAACGGCATCACCTCGCCATCGCTGACCACGTTGCAGGCGCTGTCGCGGGCGCTCGGCGTTCCCGTCACCGCCTTCTTCCGCCGTTTCGAGGAGGAGCGCAGTGCCGTCTTCGTCAAGGCCGGCGAAGGCCTCGACGTCGAACGCCGCGGCACGCGCGCCGGCCACCAGTACAATTTGCTCGGCCATATCGGCTCCAACACCAGCGGCGTCGTCGTCGAACCCTATCTGATCACGCTGACCGAGGATTCCGACGTGTTCCCGACCTTCCAGCATGAAGGCATGGAATTCCTCTATATGCTCGAAGGCGAAGTGGTTTACCGGCATGGCAGCAATCTCTACCCGATGAAGCCCGGCGACAGCCTGTTCTTCGACGCCGATGCGCCGCACGGACCGGAAGTGCTGAGCGTTCTGCCGATGCGCTATCTGTCGATCATCTGCTACCCGCAGAGCGCGGGGTGAGTTGGCCAATCTCCCCCCTCGTGGGGAGATTAGCAGCTTCGCGGGCAGCTTTACTCCGGCCCGAAGCCCGGCGATGTCGGGCTGCCATCATCCAATTTCGACAGCCATTCGACCAAAGTCGGCCGATAACGCGTCAGGCCCTTGTAGGCAGCGAGTTCGTCGGGCAGGTCGCGGATGACGCGGTGCAGGCGGCGTGCCCATTTCGGCTGCGTCACCAGTTCGTCCATCTTGATGAGGTAACAGCGGATCGGGAAGACGATCGCATTCGAGCGTGGCAGCCGCCAGAAACTCTGCAGTTCGACGCGCAGATGCACTTTTTCGCCAACGTTTTCCGGCGTCACCGTGGCGCGGTCCGGACCCCATTTGTGGTAATTTTCCGGGCTGGTGTCGAGGCGCGGATTGATGGTCATCGTCCAGTTCAGCCGGCGCGCCGGCTTACCCTGCTGGATGTTGGTGAGGAATTTCAGCGCCCGGACGAAGATCCCCTTCTCATGCGCCAGCGGCACCGGCGCGTGCCATTCGAAGAAGTTCATGCCGATGTCGAAATCGAGCGACCAGTCGGCCTGGGTGGTGACCATGCCGGCATCCATCCACAGATTGCCGTCGCGCTGGTCGAGAATGCAGAAATCGCCCTGGCTCTGGCGGGTGATGTATTCCATTGGCCCATAGGGCAGCGTCGAGACGTCGCCGAAGGTGAAGCTGTCGTCGATGCCGAGCGGCCGGTTGATCCAGCGCCAGCGATCGCCGTCGCGGATCAGCGTGAAATGCTCGGGGTAGCCCAGCGCCTGCTGCTCCATCAGGAGTTCGAGCAGGTCCCAGCCGGCCAGCGTCATGTGCGGCAGCGACTGGCAGCGCAGCGGATCCTCGGCCAGCACCAAAGCGCGGTCCTGCATCTCGGCGACATAGTGCTCGTCGACGTCGATCAAATTCTCCAGCACGCTGCCCTTCGGCCCGACGACATGCGGCTCGATGTTGACCGCATACATGTAGCTATCTTCATGGAACGGGAACGGGAACCGCCTGATGTGCTCGGGGCTGTTCCTGAAGGTGAAGTCGTCGCGGAACGTTTCCTTGCGAAAGGTGATGCCCAAGCTCGCCTCCTATCTTTCCAGCACCAGCGACCTGCCCTCGAAGCGCGACACGCAAGGCATGATCTTGCAGCCCGACCGGTGGTCTTCCTCGCTCAGCCAGTGATCGTTGTGGATGAATTTGCCGTCATGCGAAATCACGTTGGTCTCGCATTGGCCGCAGACGCCGCCGCGGCATAGATAGGGCGGATCGACGCCGGCCGCCTCGATCGCCTCGAGCAGGCTCTGCTGCTCGTCGACGCGGATCGTCTTGCCGCTGAGCGCCAGCGTCACGTCGAACGGCGCGCCGGGCTGCGGGGCCGCGAAATGCTCGAAATGCACGGTCTCTGGCGGCCAGCCGAGGGCAGCGGCGCGTTCGCGCACCCAGCCGATCATGCCGGACGGCCCGCAGACATAGAGATGCGTGCCGAGCGGCTGCGACGACAACAGCCGGTCGAGATCGACGCGCTCGTCGCGGTCGTCGTGATAGAGCCTGACCCGGCGATCGTAGCGCTCTCTCAGCAGGTCCGCATAGGTGCCGAGCGAGGCGGTGCGGCAGGTGTAATGCAATTCGAAATTGCCGCCTTGCGCCGCCAGCTGCGCGGTCTGCGCCATAAACGGGGTGATGCCGATGCCACCGGCCAGCATCAGATGCTTCCTGGCCCGAAGATCGAGCGAGAACAGATTGACGGGGTAGCTCACCACCATCTCCGTGCCCGGCCTGACCTGCCTGTGCATGAACAGCGAGCCGCCGCGGCCGGCGTCGTCGCGGCGCACCGAGATGGTGTATTCGCGGGTGTCGAGCGGCGAGCCCATCAGCGAATAGGGATTGAGCCTGGTGCGTTCGCCATCGCGCATCTCGACGACGACATGGGCGCCGCCGGAAAAGGTCGGCAAAAGCTGGCCGTCGCGCCTGCGGAAATGAAAGCGCGTCACCAACTCGTTGACCGGGACGACATCGCTGACGACGACATCGAGTTTGGTGGTGCCGGTGCTCATCGAAAGACCTCCTCGATCGGAGGAATTTCGCTGCGGTCCTCGGCGTTGATGCAGACGCCCTGGAAGGCGGCGAGGCGCCGCGAATAGTGGTCGCGCACCAGAAGCAGCAGGCCGCAATGCGAACAGGTTGCCGGCTGCGTCGTGACGTTCTCGGTGATGCCCTTGCAATGGACGCACTGCACGCGGCGCGCCAGCGAGCCGCGATGCTCGGTCTGGATCGAGGTGTGGTCGATGCCGGCTTCGAGCGCCGCCTGCATGGCCTGGCCGATCAGCCCTTCGGTGCCGGCAAGGTAGAGCCTGAGGCCCATATGGGCGTTGGCCAGCGTCTGCTTCAGCCGCGGCAGGGCACTGGCGAAGGAATGGCCGAGGTAGAGCTGCGCCGGCTTCAGTGCTTCGACCGCCTCGGCGTATTTACCGTCGCGGCCGGGAATGAAGATGATGTGGGCGCCGCCGAAGAAATCCGCCGGTGCCTTGGCAGCCAGATCGGTAATCGCCAGCGCTCCCTCTGCGTCCGCTACGAAAAGATGGTGCTTGCCGGGCTGTGGAGACAGGGTCCCATAGACCGGGCGGCTGATGATGCTTTTCGCTGCCATACCCGCAGTATGCCTCAGCCTTTCGCCGTGCGCTTGGTCTTCTTCGGGTCGTCGAACGGAAGCGGCTCGGCGGTTGCGCTGATGGCGCCGCTCCTGTTGCGGATCTCGAGCCGGGTGCCCTGGACCGCGCAGTCAACGTCGAGCCGGGCGATGGCCATCGATTTCCTGACCAGCGGCGAATACATGGCGCAGGTCACCACGCCGACCTTCTTGCCGTCGCGATAGACCGGTGCGCCCTCGTCGGCCGGCTCCCTGCCTTCGAGCAGCACACCGAATATCTTGAAGCGCTCCTTGCCCTTCAGGCGGTAGTGCTCCTCGGCACCGCGAAAGCCCGTCTTGCCCGGGCTGACGGTGAAGTCGAGACCAAGCTCCCACAGCGTGTCGCCGGGCCCCTCATTCTCGAACGGATATTTCTGCGAATTGTCGTAGGGGTAAAACAGCAGGTAGCTCTCGACGCGCAGCATGTCGAGCGTGGTGAAGCGGCACGGGATGATGCCGACGCTCTTGCCCTCGTCGAGGATCCTGTCCCAGATCGTTCCGGCGTCCTGGCCACGGCAGAAGATCTCGTAGCCGCGCTCGCCGGTGTAGCCGGTGCGCGAGATCATCACCGGAAAGCCGAACAACTGCGTCTGCATGTGGTGGAAATAGTTGAGGTCGCGAATGCCGGGCACATGCTTTGCCAGATAATCCACGGCTAGCGGCCCCTGCAGCGAAAGGTCGTGCAGATTGTCGTCGAAGCGCAGCGACACGTCGCGACCGACGGAAGCACGCTGCAGCTCTTCATGGCCGGTGCCCGAGCCATGCACGACCATCCAGGAATTCGGGCCGGTGCGGTAGAGGATGCAGTCGTCGGTGAACTTGCCGGCCTCGTTGAGCATGCAGGCATAGGCCGACTTGCCGGGATAGATCTTTTCGACGTCGCGCGTCGTCGCCAGGTCGATCAGGTGAGAGGCGTGCGGCCCGGTGATGTGGACCTTCTTCAAGCCGGACACGTCCATCAGCCCGGCCTTGGTGCGGATGGCGATGTACTCTTCGTCGGCGTCCTTGTCGTAGGTCCAGGCGGTGCCCATGCCGCTCCAGTCCTCGAGCTTGGAGCCGAGCGCGCGATGGCGGTCCGCAAGCGTCGAAAATCTCCAGGATGCCGTCATCCGCTGTCCTCCGTTTCGAAAAACGTTTGCTTTCCCTGCTCCCTGCACAGCGGCGGGAGCGTTGCCCGAATATTGATCGCAAACGCCGGGAGCCTGCAATACCCGCAAGCAAATAATTTCATTGTCAGGCAAAATTCGGCGGATCAAACAAACGGTTAACGTTGCGTAAAATCGTCTTGACAATTGCGGAATTCGGCTTGAATTTATGAAAAAAATTTCACTCTCTTGAAAGAGAGCGATGGAGGGGAACCGATGTCCGACATGCAGCAGCGCATTGAAGCCCTGTACCGTTCCGACCTTCGTGGATCGGTGCTCCTGATCGTCTGCCTGTGGGCGACGATCCTTTTCGTCCTGTTCATGACATGGCCATACATCCCCGATGCCGGCATCAAGCTCGTCGTCGCGGTCGCCGCGGCCGCCGTGCTGATCTTCAACACGGCCGCGATCCTGGCGATGGTCAACCACTACAAGGAAGACAAGGACTTCATCTACGGCCTCGACATCAAGAACGCCGACGCCTACCGCAACCGCAAGTCCTGAGGGGAAGACGCATGGCCCGCTATACACCGCCCGAACAGAGCAAGGCCGGACAGGTTTTCGATATCGCCGTCGTCGTGGTCGCGATTTTCGTCGCGCTGTGGCTGCCGCTGAAACTAGGCCTGGCAGGGGCGGCAAAATCCATCGACGCGCTCGACGCCAAGACGTGGGAAGCGCTCGGCCAGAACCCGACCATGGCCTCGATCTGGGAAAAGCTCGGCTACACGCCGGAAACCGCGCACGACATCATCCAGAACCGGTTCCACTACATCATCGACTGGCCGACGCTGATCATCATGGCCGCGGTGCTGATCGGCTATTTCATCTTTCTGTTCCGCGCATCGGACCGCGAATACCGCGACGTCATCGACGAAAAATTCGGCGACAAATAGATAGGGAAGCATCGTCATGTGGGTGGCACTCTCTTACGCATGCTGGGGCATCTCGATCGTGCTCGCGCTGTGGATGCTCTACGACTGGTTCAAGATCGACACGACCTATTCCGAAGAGATGCTGACCTCGTCCAGGGAAGGCGAACTTGAAGCCGTGTCCGAAAAACACCGGATCTGAGTGGGGGATTGAACGATGACGATCGCGGCTGAACCAGCGGTGCAAGTGCAAGGCGACAGGGTTTCACTGCTCAGGGTGCTCGGCCCCGCCCATGTCTGGGCGCTCGGTGTCGGCATCGTTCTGGTCGGCGAATTCACCGGCTGGAATTTCGCGGCGGACAAGGGCGGCGCGCTGGCGGCGCTGATAGTCTGCTGGATCGTCGGACTGCTCTACACCTCGGTCGCGATGATCGATTCCGAAGTCACCTCGACGGTTGCCGCCGCCGGCGGCCAATATGCCCAGGCCAAGCACATTGTCGGGCCGCTGATGGCCTTCAACGTCGCGCTTTTCCTGGTCTTTGCCTATACCATGCTCGAAGTGTCGGACGCGATCCTGCTCGGCGACACCATTGTCGCCAAGGCCGGCGTCGAGGGCCTCAACCACAATTCCTTCATCGCCGCGACCATCGTCGTGCTGGCATGGCTGAACTATCGTGGCGTGCTGATGACGCTCAACGTCAATTTCGTCATCACCGCCATCGCCTATGTCTCGATCGTCATCCTGTTCTTCTCGGTCAGTCCGTGGACGCAAGGCGCCGTGCTGAAGCTGAACGAGTTGGTCACCCCCGGCAACGCCCTGCCCTATGGCTGGATCGGCGTCATCGCCGCCTTCCAGTTCGGCATCTGGTACTATCTCGGCATCGAGGGCACCACGCAGGCCGCCGAGGAAGTACGCTCGCCGGCGCGCTCGCTGCCTTACGGCACGATGGCCGGGATGATCACGCTTCTGATCGCGGCCGCCATGACCTGGTATGTCTGCGCCTCGCTGATGCCCTGGGAATATCTCGGCATCACCTATTATCCGCTGTGGGACGCAGGCAAACTGACTGGCAGTGCGCTGCTGGAGAACCTGTTGTTCATCGCGACGCTGCTTGCTGCACTTGCTTCCGCCAATGGCTGCATCAACGACGCCGCGCGCGCCTGGTTTTCGCTCGGCCGCGACCGCTATCTGCCGACCTGGTTCTCGGCGGTGCATCCGAAATACCGCACACCCTACCGCTCGATCCTGTTCCTGCTGCCGATCGCGCTCGCCTTCGCCTTCATCGCCGACCTCAACCAGGCGATCACCTTCTCGATCCTGTCGGGCGTGCTGCAATACACCTTCATGAGCATCAACATCATCATGTTCAGGAAGAAGTGGCCGCTCGGCTCGATCCGCCGCGGCTACACCCATCCCTTCCATCCGCTGCCGGCGATCGTCTTGTTCTGCCTTTGCGTGGTGACCTTCTTTGCGATCTTCCTCGGCTTTGGTTCGCAGCTGATCGCCATGGTCGCCTTCTACTTCCTGATCTCGCTGTGGTTCCACTTCTACCGCTACAAATTCGTACGCCGTGGTGCCCAGTTCACCATGCCGTGGCCGAAGCCGCAGGGGTACTGACGGCGCGCCCGGTCTGGGCGGGCATTTGCGTGACGAGGTGCGCTAGGTGATCTCAGCATTGCTCGCCGGGGCGGTTGCCCTGGCTCTCGTCCTCCACATAGCCTGGCTTGCGCGCGCCAACCGCGCCAAGGCTTCGACTGCGCTTGCTGCCGACGAAGCCGGCGTCCGCGCCGTCATCCCCGACGCGGCCAACGTCTCGGACGGCGTCGCCGGCGTCGTCACCTTCGCCGGCTCGTGGAACGGCCGGCGGGTGCAGGTGCGGACCATCGTCGACACGCTGGCGATAAGGAAGCTGCCGGCGCGCTGGCTGAGCGTTTCGATCACCGAAAAGGTCGTGATACCAGGCACTTTCGACATGATGATGCGGCCGGGATCGCCGACGACTTTTTCCAATTTCGATCATCTCGTCCATACACTGCCGAAGGCCGCCGGATTTCCAGCCGAGGCGGTGCTGCGGAGCGACCGCAAGGGCGTGCGCTTCCCCGAAGCCGTCATCGCCGATCACCTCGATGTCTTTGCCGAGGAGCGCGCCAAGGAACTGCTGATCACACCGAACGGCGTGCGCATCGTCTGGCTGCTGGCCGAGGCCGAGCGGGCGCGCTACGGCGTATTCCGGCAAGCCGAATTCGGCACGGTCAGGCTCGATCCGGGGCTGATCGAGCGGCTGCTGTCGTCGGCTTCGGCGCTGCGCGATGCCATCAATCAAAGCGAACGGCAGGCAGATCACCACCTCCCCCGCACCATTGAGCCCCTATCTGGTTCTGGGCGCTGCGATCGTTTTGCCGGCGAGCGGGCATGTCGTGCTCGGCGTGCCGGTGCGCGGCCTGCAATTCCTGTTCTTCATGGTGGTCCTGGCCTGGGTCACCGCCAAGATCGCGCCGCCCGATGCCAGCTTCATCGGCCGCCATGCCGGCGGCGTCCTGATCTATGCCCTGTCGATCCTGGATGCCTACAAGATCGCCCGGATCCGCTATGCCAAATGGGTTCACAATGGCGGCCAGCGCAGCAATAGTGCGGCCGGCGGCGCCTCAGCCGATATATAACGACAGGAAAATTTTTTTCATACCAATTGAATTCCCGGGACTCATTCGATACATCTCGGAGGAACAAACTCGCGGAGCCTGACATGTGCGGAATCGTCGGACTGTTTTTGAAGGACAAGTCGCTCGAGCCCCAGCTTGGCGCGATGCTGTCGGAGATGCTGATCTCGCTCAGCGATCGCGGTCCCGACAGCGCCGGCATCGCCATCTATGGCGCGCCCTCCAGTGAAGCCAAGATCACCATCCAGTCGGCCAAGCCGGAGCGCGATTTCCGCGGCCTCGACGCCGAACTCGCCAAGGCAATCGGCGCGCCGGTGAGCATTGCTGCGAAGTCGACGCATGCCGTGGTCCGGACGATGCCTGCCAAGATCGACGAAGCCCGCGAGGCGATCCAGACGCTGCGCCCCGACATCCGCATCATGGGCGCCGGCGACGTCGTCGAGATCTACAAGGAAGTCGGCTTGCCGGAAGCAGTCGTCGACCGTTTCGGCGTCCGCGAGATGACCGGCACGCACGGCATCGGCCATACCCGCATGGCGACCGAATCGGCGGTGACGACGATGGGCGCGCATCCGTTCTCGACCGGCGCCGACCAGTGCCTGGTGCATAATGGCTCGCTATCCAACCACAACAATGTCCGCCGCGAACTGATCCGTGAAGGCATGACGTTCGAGACCGAGAACGACACCGAGGTCGCTGCCGCCTATCTCTCCTCGCAGATGGCGCATGGCAAGAACCTGGGCGAGGCGCTGGAAGGCACGCTGAGCGATCTCGACGGCTTTTTCACCTTCGTCGTCGGCACCAAGAACGGCTTCGGCGTGGTGCGCGACCCCATCGCCTGCAAGCCCGCCGTGATGGCCGAAACCGACCAGTATGTCGCCTTCGGCTCGGAATATCGTGCGCTCACCAAACTGCCCGGCATAGACAATGCGAACGTCTGGGAACCCGAGCCCGCAACCGTCTATTTCTGGGAGCATTGAGCTGATGCCGGCAATCAACCTCTCCAAGGCAGCGCGTGAGCCGGGCCAGGCATCGCGGGTCTTCGACCTGGCCGAAATGTCGCTGCGCGAGCTCAACCAGGCGCTGCACGATCTGGCGCCCGGTTCGAACGAGACCGCCTGGGAGGTGCTCCACCCGCGAGGCAGCCATTCGGTCGCCGTCGGCGTCGACCAGCCGGTCGCCATCGATGTGCGCGGCAGCGTCGGCTACTATTGCGGCGGCATGAACGACGGCGGCACCATCACCGTGCATGGCTCGGCCGGGCCCGGCGTCGGCGAGAACATGATGTCGGGCCAGATCGTCGTCAAAGGCGATGCCAGCCAGTATGCCGGCGCCACCGGCCGCGGCGGGCTGCTGGTCATCGAAGGCAACGCGTCATCGCGTTGCGGCATTTCGATGAAAGGCATCGACATCGTCGTCCATGGCAAAATCGGCCACATGTCGGCCTTCATGGCGCAGTCCGGCAATCTGGTGGTGCTGGGCGATGCCGGCGATGCGCTCGGCGATTCCATCTACGAGGCGCGGCTTTTCGTGCGCGGCAAGGTCGAAAGCCTCGGCGCCGACTGCATCGCCAAGGAGATGCGGCCCGAGCATCTCGAATTGCTGCAAGGCTTACTCGACCGCGCCGGCGTGACCGGCGTCAAGGCGGCGGAGTTCAAGCGTTATGGCTCGGCTCGTACCCTCTACAATTTCAATATCGACAACGCCGACGCGTATTGAGGCTCAATGACCTATCGCAACCCGCCGACGACGCCGCGCAAATCCGCGACCTTCGACGACTACACGCTTTCCGAGATCCGCCGCGCCGCGGCGACCGGCATCTACGACATCCGCGGCGCCGGCGCCAAGCGCAAGCTGCCGCATTTCGATGACCTTCTGTTCCTCGGTGCTTCGATCTCGCGCTATCCGCTCGAAGGCTATCGCGAACGCTGCGACACCAGCGTCGTGCTCGGCTCGCGCTATGCAAAAAAACCGATCGAACTGAAAATCCCGATCACCATTGCCGGCATGAGCTTCGGCTCGCTGTCCGGGCCGGCGAAGGAAGCGCTCGGCCGCGGCGCCACGCTGTCGGGCACCTCGACGACCACCGGCGACGGCGGCATGACCGAGGAAGAGCGCGGCCATTCGAAGACGCTGGTCTACCAGTATCTGCCGTCGCGCTACGGCATGAACCCGCGCGATCTGCGCCGTGCCGACGCGATCGAGGTTGTCGTCGGCCAGGGCGCCAAGCCCGGCGGGGGCGGCATGCTGCTCGGCCAGAAGATCTCCGACCGCGTCGCCGAAATGCGCACGCTGCCGAAAGGCATCGACCAGCGCTCGGCCTCGCGCCACCCCGACTGGACCGGGCCGGACGATCTCGAGATCAAGATCCTGGAACTGCGCGAAATCACCGACTGGGAAAAGCCGATCTACGTCAAGGTCGGCGGCGCCCGGCCCTATTACGATACAGCCCTTGCGGTAAAGGCCGGTGCCGACGTCGTCGTCGTCGACGGCATGCAGGGCGGCACCGCAGCAACCCAGGAAGTGTTCATCGAGAACGTCGGGCAGCCGACGCTTGCCTGCATCAGGCCGGCGGTGCAGGCGCTGCAGGACCTCGGCATGCACCGCAAGGTGCAGCTGATCGTCTCGGGCGGCATACGCAACGGCGCCGACGTCGCCAAGGCGCTAGCGCTCGGCGTCGACGCGGTGTCGATCGGCACGGCAGCGCTTGTCGCGCTCGGTGACAATGATCCGCGCTGGGAGGCGGAATACAACGAGCTCGGCACCACGGCCGGCGCCTATGACGACTGGCACGAAGGACGCGATCCGGCCGGCATCACCACGCAGGATCCCGAGCTAATGAAACGGGTCGATCCGATTGCGGCCGGACGACGGCTGGCGAATTATCTTAAGGTGATGACACTTGAGGCTCAGACGATCGCCCGCGCCTGCGGCAAGAATAGCCTGCACAATCTCGAGCCCGAGGATCTTGTGGCCTTGACGATCGAAGCCGCAGCCATGGCCGGCGTGCCGCTGGCCGGCACCAATTGGATACCGGGCAAGAACGGCTTCTAAAACAAACCAAATGCCAGTAAGCGAGGAACTATAATGGGGAACGATCTCGCCGCCTTCGCCAAGGAAAAGGGCGTCAAATATTTCATGATATCCTACACCGACCTGTTCGGTGGGCAACGCGCCAAGCTGGTGCCGGCGCAGGCGATC
This sequence comes from Mesorhizobium sp. M0174, assembly GCF_040322275.1. Taxonomy (NCBI): domain Bacteria; kingdom Pseudomonadati; phylum Pseudomonadota; class Alphaproteobacteria; order Hyphomicrobiales; family Phyllobacteriaceae; genus Mesorhizobium; species Mesorhizobium sp. M0174. Next base: position 192,748 of record NZ_JAMYTB010000002.1, on the reverse strand, counting down.
GCCGACATGCAGCGGGACGGTGCGGGCTTTGCCGGCTTTGCCACCTGGCTCGACCTGACGCCGGCGCATCCCGACATGCTGGCGGTGCCGGATCCGGCCTCGGTGATCCAGTTGCCTTGGAAGCCGGAGGTCGCCTGGGTCGCCGCCAACTGCATCATGGACGACAAATCGGTCGAGCAGGCGCCACGCAACACGCTGAAGCGGCTGATCGCCGAGGCCGCCGGCGACGGCATGCACATCAAGACCGGCGTCGAGGCCGAGTTCTTCCTGATCTCGCCGGACGGCAAGACGATTTCCGACGAATACGACACGGCGTCGAAGCCCTGCTACGACCAGCAGGCGGTGATGCGCCGCTACGACGTCATCGCCGAGATCTGCGACCATATGCTGGCGCTCGGCTGGGGCGCCTACCAGAACGACCATGAGGACGCCAACGGCCAGTTCGAGATAAACTGGGCCTTCGACGATGCTCTGGCGACCGCCGACAAGCATTCCTTCTTCAAATTCATGGTGAAATCCGTTGCGGAAAAGCACGGCCTGCGCGCGACCTTCATGCCGAAGCCGTTCCAGGGCCTGACCGGCAATGGCTGCCATGCCCACATCTCGGTTTGGGACAGGGACGGCAAGACCAATGTCTTTGCCGATAATGCGATGGAACTCGGCCTGTCGGCCAAGGGCAGGAATTTCCTCGGCGGCATCATGAAACATGCTTCCGCGCTTGCCGCCATCACCAACCCGACGGTCAATTCCTACAAGCGCATCAACGCACCGCGCACCATCTCCGGCGCCACCTGGGCGCCGAACACCGTGACCTGGACCGGCAACAACCGCACCCACATGGTGCGCGTGCCCGGCCCCGGCCGCTTCGAGCTGCGCCTGCCCGACGGCGCGGCAAACCCCTATCTGCTGCAGGCCGTGATCATCGCCGCCGGCCTCGACGGCGTCCGCTCGAAGGCCGATCCCGGCAGGCGCTACGACATCGACATGTACCAGTTCGGCCATACGGTCGAGGGCGCGCCGAAGCTGCCGCTCAACCTGCTCGACGCATTGCGCGAGTTTGACAACGACAAATCGCTCAAGGCGGCGCTGGGTGAGGAATTCTCGTCGGCCTATCTAAAGCTCAAGCAACAGGAATGGAATTCCTATGCTTCCCACTTCACCCAGTGGGAGCGCGACCACACGCTCGACATCTGATCCGGAAGCACGCCCGGCGCGAAACAGGTTCATGAAATACTCGATCTTCTCCCTCGCCCGGGCGGCATTTTCCGGCCACAAGAACTGGCAGCGCACCTGGCGCGACGCCAGCCCGAAGAGCCACTACGACGTGGTGATCATCGGCGGCGGCGGCCATGGACTGGCGACGGCATGGTTCCTCGCCAGCGAGTACGGCATCAGGAATGTCGCGGTGCTGGAAAAAGGCTGGATCGGCTCCGGCAATGCCGGCCGCAACACCACCATCATCCGCTCCAATTACGGGCTGCCCGGCAATACCGGCTTCTACGAGCTTTCGATGAAGCTGTGGGAACGTATGGAGCAGGACCTCAACTACAACACCATGGTCAGCCAGCGCGGCGTCATCAATCTCTACCATTCCGACGCGCAGCGCGACGCCTACGCACGGCGCGGCAACACCATGCGCATCAACGGCATCGATGCCGAACTACTCGATCTGGCGGCGGTCAGGAAGATGATGCCGTTCCTGAACTTCGACAATGCGCGCTTTCCGGTGCAGGGCGGGCTTTTGCAGCGACGCGGCGGCACGGCACGCCACGACGCCGTGGTTTGGGGCTATGCGCATGCGGCGAGCGCGCTCGGCGTCGACATCATCCAGAATTGCGAGGTGACCGGCTTTGTCCGCGACGGCAACGGCAAGGTGACCGGCGTCGAGACGAGCCGCGGCAAGATCGGTGCGGCCAAGGTCGGCATGGCGGTCGCCGGCTCCTCGTCGCGCGTCGCGGCGATGGCCGGCATGCGGCTGCCGATCGAAAGCCATGTGCTGCAGGCCTTCGTCTCGGAGGCGATCAAGCCGCTGATCCCCAATGTCATGACCTTCGGCGCCGGCCATTTCTACGTCAGCCAATCCGACAAGGGCGGCCTGGTCTTCGGCGGCGACATCGACGGCTATAATTCCTACGCCCAGCGCGGCAATCTGCCTGTCATGGAGGACGTCTGCGAGGGCGGCATGGCGCTGATGCCGATGATCGGCCGCGTGCGGCTGCTGCGCCAGTGGGGCGGCATCATGGACATGTCGATGGACGGCTCGCCGATCATCGACAAGACGCCGGTCGACGGGCTCTATCTCAATGCCGGCTGGTGCTATGGCGGCTTCAAGGCGACGCCCGGCTCCGGCCTGGTCTTTGCCCATCTGCTGGCGCGCGACGAGCCGCACAAGGAGGCGGCGCGCTTCCGCCTCGACCGCTTCCGGCGAGGTGCGATGATCGACGAAAAGGGCCAGGGCGCCCAACCGAACCTGCATTGAAGGCTGGCTGAAGAGCATGCGCATTGTCTGTCCCTTCTGCGGCGAACGCGAACTCGGCGAGTTCACCTATCTGGGCGACGCCAGGCCGGTGCGTCCGGCGGCCGGCTCCTCCGAAGACGAGGTCTTCGACTATGTCTATCTGCGCGACAATGTCGCCGGGCCGATGAGCGAATACTGGTACCATGGCGGCGGCTGCCGGGCCTGGCTGAAGGTCGCCCGCAACACGCTTACGCATGAGATTTCCTCCGTCGAGCCGGCGGCCGGCGTTGGTGCGAAGCAGGCTGCAAGATGAATTCTGTCCAGGTCAGCGCTCATCAGGCCACAGCGACGGAAGGCGGGCGATCGTGACCTCCAGCCAGCCCTATCGTCTCGTATCAGGCGGTCTCATCGATCGCGCCGCGCCACTGGGCTTCCGCTTCGACGGCAAGAGCTTTGCCGGCTTCCAAGGCGACACGCTGGCCTCGGCGCTGATCGCCAATGGCGTCAAGCTGGTCGGCCGCTCGTTCAAATACCATCGCCCACGCGGCATCCTGACCGCTGGTTCGGAGGAGCCCAACGCGCTGGTCGAACTGCGCAGCGGAGCGCGACGCGAGCCCAACACCAAGGCGACCACGGCCGAGCTTTATGACGGTCTGGAAGCGGCCAGCCAGAACCGCTGGCCGTCGCTGCGCCATGATCTGATGGCGGTCAACCAGCTGTTTGCGCCGATCTTCGTCGCCGGCTTTTACTACAAGACCTTCATGTGGCCGGCGAAATTCTGGGAAGCGGTCTACGAGCCGGCGATCCGCCGCGCCGCCGGCCTCGGTCGCGCTGCAGGCGTCGCCGATCCCGACCATTACGACAAGGCGTGGGCGCATTGCGACGTGCTGATTGCCGGGTCCGGCCCGGCCGGGCTGGCTGCGGCACTGGCGGCCGGGCGCGGCGGCGCCCGCGTCATCCTGTGCGAGGAAGATTTTGCGCTTGGCGGCCGCCTGCTCGCCGACGGCGGCATGGTCGACGGCGAGCCGGCAGCCGAATGGATTTCACGCACGCTGGCCGAACTCGCCGCACTGCCCGATGTCCGCATCATGAACCGCACGACGCTGTTCGGCGTCTATGATGGCGGCACCTATGGCGCGATCGAGCGGGTCAACGACCACCTGCCCTCGCCGCCCGAGCACCAGGTGCGCCAGCGGCTGTGGCGGATCGTGGCCAGGCACTGCGTCGTCGCCGCAGGCGCCATCGAGCGGCCGATCGTCTTTGCCGGCAACGACACGCCCGGCGTGATGATGGCTTCGGCGATGCGGACCTATGTCGCGCGCTATGCGGCGACGCCGGCAAAGCGGATCGCGCTGTTCACCAACAATGAGGACGGCTGGCGCACGGTCGAGAGCGCGCTCGCCGCCGGATTGCAGATCGCGGCGGTCGTCGATGCGCGCCCGGACGTCTCCGCCGCGCATCGCGTGCTTGCCGCCAAGGCCGGCTTTGCCGTGCTCAACGGTTCCGTCAGCGGGGTCGAGGGCGGCAAGGACGGCGTTAGGAAAATTGCGGTGGCGCTCACCGGTGGCTCCCGGGCGGAAGTCGAAGCCGACGGGCTTACCGTCTCCGGCGGCTGGAATCCGGCGGTCGGGTTGACCTCTTATCATCGCGGCCGGCCGAAATGGCAGGACGACATCGCAGCTTTCGTGCCGGACGGTGCGCCGCCCGGCATGGTGGCTGTCGGCGCCGCCAACGGCGCCTTCGGGCTGGGCGACTGCCTGCGCCAGGGATTTGCCGCGGGTGTTGCGGCAGCGCAGAGCGCCGGACGAAGCGGCAATGCCGGCACGTCGCCGGTCGCCGACAGCGAAGCGTTTTCACTAACGCCACTCTGGCATGTCGCCGGCAAAGGGAAAGCCTTCGTCGACTACCAGCACGATGTCACGGCTTCCGACATTGAACTGGCGCAGCGCGAGGGTTTTGAATCGGTCGAGCATCTCAAGCGCTATACGACGCTCGGCATGGCCACCGACCAGGGCAAGACCTCGAATGTCGCCGGCCTCGCCATCATGGCGGCTGTGTCAGGCAAGTCCATTCCCGAGACCGGTACGACGATCTACCGGCCGCCCTATGTGCCGGTCGCCATCGGCGCCTTCGCCGGCCATCATCGCGACGAGAACTTCCATGCGACGCGACTGACGCCGTCGCATCACTGGGCCGCCGAACAGGGCGCGGTGTTCGTCGACACCGGCCTGTGGAAGCGCGCGCAATGGTATCCGCGCGCCGGCGAAAAGGACTGGCTGGAATCGGTCACGCGCGAGGTCAAGGCGGTGCGCTCCGGCGTCGGCTTCTGCGACGTCTCGACACTCGGCAAGATCGACGTGCACGGCCCGGATGCCGGCGCCTTCCTCGACCGCGTCTACATCAACACCTTCTCCAGTCTTGCTGTCGGCAAAGCCCGCTACGGGCTGATGCTGCGCGAGGACGGCATCGTCTATGACGACGGCACGACGTCGCGGCTGGCCGAGGATCACTATTTCCTGACCACCACCACCGCCAAGGCCGGGCTGGTGATGCAGCATCTCGAATTCTGCCGGCAGGTGCTGTTCCCGGAATTCGACGTGCAGTTGACCTCGGTTTCCGACCAGTGGGCGCAATTCTCGATCGCCGGGCCGAGCGCGCGGGAGTTGCTGAAACAGGTCCTTGATGAATCCGAGGACCTGTCGAACGAAGGTTTCCCGTTCATGGGGGCGCGGGAAGTCGCGCTGCACGGTGGCATCAGAGCGCGGCTGTTCCGCATCTCCTTCTCCGGCGAAATGGCGTTCGAGATTTCGGTTCCCGCGCGCTATGGCGACGCGCTGGTGCGCAATTTGATGCTGGCTGGCAAGCCATTCGGCGTTACGCCCTACGGCACCGAGGCGCTCGGCGTCATGCGCATCGAAAAGGGCCATGTCGCCGGACCGGAGTTGAACGGCACGACGACCGCCGCCGACCTCGGCCTCGGCAAGATGATGTCGACCAAGAAAGACTTCATCGGCCGCGTCATGGCCGGGCGCGAGGCGCTGGTCGCGCCGGACCGCCAGGTCGTCGTCGGCATCAAGCCGGTCGACAAGACGCGCGGCCTGCGTTCCGGCGCGCATATTATCCCGAAGGGCGAGACGCCCGGTCCCGACAATGACCAGGGCTATGTCACCTCGGTCTGCTTTTCGCCGATGCTCGACCAGTGGATCGGGCTTGGGCTGGTCGAGCGCGGCCGCGAGCGCATCGGCGAGATCGTCCATGCGCACGATCCGCTGCGTGGCGAAGATTACGATGTCGAGCTGTGCAGTCCTGTCTTCTACGATCCGGATGGAGGGCGCCAGCGTGGCTGAGTTTTCCTGGATTGCCCGCAGTCCGCTGGAGAAAGCGCTTGTTGTCGGCGGCTACGGCGCGCGCGGCACGGCGGCCGGCGTATCGCTCACCGAGATCCGCAATTTCGACCTGATCCAGGTGATGGCGCGGCGCGGCAAAGCGGCAGAACTGGCGAAGGCTGCCGAAACCCGCTTCGGCGTTGCCGCCCCGAATGCGCCCAACGCGGTCCGAGTTCCCGACGCGACGCTGATCTGGTCGGGACCGGATCAGTTCCTCGTCTTGTCGAAGGGCGGCATTCACGCGATGGAGAAGCTGAGCCAGGCGTTCTCGCAGTCCGCCTCGCTTTCCGATCAGTCGCATGCGCGCGCCCTGATCAGCGTCTCTGGAGCCAAGGCGCGCTCGATGTTGGCGAAATTGTTGTCACTAGACCTGCACCCGGCGGCGTTCCCGCCCGGCACCGCTGCGGCGACCGCGGTCGATCACACCAGCATCAATCTCTGGCGTGGCAGTGACCGGCCGGATGGGCAGGCGGTGTTCAATCTTCTGGTGTTCGCCACATTCGCGGAAAGCCTGTGGCACACGATGCTCGACGCTGCCGCCGAGTATGGCGTCGAGATCAGCCACAGCGAGGCGTTGGCATAGCCTTGTTGCGCCTTCCCTTCTCCCCTTGTGGGGTGGATCGGCGCGCAGCGCCGGGACGGATGAGGGTGTTCCAGCGGAGTGAGAGGCCGGCGTTCCCTGGAACACCCCTCATCCGTCGCCTTCGGCGACACCTTCTCCCACAAGGGCGAAGGGGGAGCTTGTGCCACCTTCACCTTGCCAAACCCGATCCCCCTGCTATTCTTCCCGCTAAAATAATTTCACGCACAGGCAAACTTGTTTCTCGAAACCAGGGTTGAGATGAGCCAGTCGCCCTACCCCGCCGTCGCCGCCGGACCGCCGCGGCCGAGCCTGATCCTGCGGCCAGGCCAGATCGCGCTGCCGGCCGGGATGGAGCGCTACACCGTCCAGGGCAACGGCGCGGTGCTGATCGAGGTCGAGGCCGGCGATACGATCAGCGTGCGCAATGTCGAGGGCGGGCAGGCTTGCGAGCTGCTGGCATGGGACAGCAGCGGCGCGACCGATCCCGGCATTCTCGGAGAGAAATCGAACAGCAATGCCGCCGGCATCAAGGCGATGCTGGCCGAGGGCGACGATAGCCTCGCTTCCTTGCGCCGAGGCCTCGAGCGGCGCGAGGTGCAGCTCGATCAGGCAAAGGCGGTTCGCGTTTTCGGCGGCGCCACCCCTGCCGGTACCGAACAGGCTTTTGCCGTCGCCCGCGACGGCTCAATGCTGATTGCCGCGCCCGGCGGGCCGATGCTGGTCGACGGCCACGATACCGCGACGCCGCTTAGCGTCGTCGTCCGGCGCGCCACCATCCGCCCGGCGGCGAAATCCAGGCTTGCCGACCCGCTGGCCGATCCCGTGCTCGACCTGCGCGTCCATTCGGCAACGGCGGAGGCCTACTTCGTCAAGGCGGGCGACTATCTGCAGATCATTGATGTCGACGGCCGCCAATGCACGGATTTCCAGTGCTTTTCGGCGCGCAAGCTGGACAAGGGCCGCGATCATCCGCTCGACGTGACGACGACGCGCACGCTGATGGGCTCGAGCTATCCGATGCCCGGCCTGCATTCGAAATACTACGACCAGGACATGGAGCCGCTGGTCGAGGTGGTGCAGGACACTTGCGGCCGGCACGATGCGTTCGCGCTCGCCTGCGCCGCCAAATATTACGACGACATCGGCTATCCCGGCCATCCCAACTGCTCGGAGAATTTCAACCGCGCGCTGGCCGACAAGGGCGTCACGCCCCGCGCCGGCTGGATGGCGATCAACTTCTTCTTCAACACGGCGATCGACGCGCATGGTGTCGTGGTTTCGGACGAGCCGTGGTCGCGGCCGGGCGACTATGTGCTACTCAGGGCGCTCACGGACATCGTCTGCGTTTCGTCTGCCTGCCCCGACGACACCACGCCGGCCAATGGCTGGGACCTGACCGACATCCATGTGCGAACCTATTCCGGCCAGCACAAATTCTCGCGAGCGATCGCCAGACGCATGACGCCCGATTCGGAACCTAAAATGACCCGCGAGACCGCCTTTCATTCGAGCTTTGCCAAGCACACCCGCAACTTCGTCGAGTACAAGGGTTATTGGCTGGCCAATTCCTTCGCCAGGCAAGGCCCGATCGACGAATACTGGGCCTGCCGGCAGGACGCCGTGATCATGGACCTGTCGCCGCTGCGCAAGTTCGAGGTCACCGGGCCGGACTCCGAAGCGCTGTTGCAATATACGCTGACCCGCGACATCAAGAAGCTCGGCGCCGGTCAGGTGGTCTACTCCGCCATGTGCTACGAGCACGGCGGCATGATCGACGACGGCACGCTGCTTCGGCTCGGCAAGGATAATTTCCGCTGGGTTGGCGGCGACGATCTATCCGGCGAATGGCTGCGGGAAACGGCGCAAAAACTCGGCCTCACCGTGCTGGTGCGCTCGTCGACCGACCAGATGCACAATGTCGCGGTGCAGGGACCGAAAAGCCGCGACATCCTGCGGCAGATCATCTGGACCTCGCCGCTGCAGCCGTCGATCGACGAGCTTGAGTGGTTCCGCTTCGCGGTCGCCCGCATCGGCGGCGGCAACGGCATTCCCGTCATTGTCTCGCGCACCGGCTACACCGGCGAGCTCGGCTACGAGATCTGGTGCCACCCGCGCGACGCCGACAAGGTCTTCGACGCCATCTGGCAGGCCGGCCAGCCGCACGGCCTGAAGCCGATGGGGCTGCAGGCGCTCGATATGGTGCGCATCGAGGCCGGGCTGATCTTTGCCGGCTACGAATTTTCCGACCAGACAGATCCGTTCGAGGCCGGCATCGGCTTCACCGTACCGCTGAAGACCAAGAGCGACGATTTCATCGGCCGCGAGGCGCTGATCCGGCGCAAGGAAAATCCGCAGAGGAAGCTGGTTGGCCTCGACATCGACGCCAATGTCGCCGTCGGCCACGGCGATTGCGTGCATGTCGGCCGCGCCCAGATCGGCGTGGTCACCTCCGGCATGCGCTCGCCGCTGCTAAACAAGACCATCGCGCTGGCCAGGCTCGACGTCGCGCATTCGGCGGTCGGCACCGAGGTCGAGATCGGCAAGCTCGACGGCCACAGCAAGCGGCTGCCGGCGCGCGTTGTCGCCCTTGCCCATTACGACCCGCAAAAGACCAGGCCGCGCTCCTGATCGACGCTGTCTGGTTCTTCCCTTCTCCCACAACAAGGGGAGAAAGACCGCACCCGTTGGCAGCGCCAGCGAAGCTCGACTGTTTCACAAACGCAATGTGCACAGCGTCACAAACCACTTGACGTGAAAGCGCCTTGGGTCAATCTTCACTGCTAAGAAAAAAATACTACTGAGCGGAAAACGCCTGGGGCCGTTCAACGTGAGCGTCGATGACGCCTCGCGAGATTGCGGCTGTTGCCGATGGGGAACATCAAAAATGGGGAATCCACGTAAATGAGCACGATAGTCACCACCTTGGTGCCGCCTGCCGAAGGGCAGCTGCACCGGAACATCGATTGGCGCGGCGCCTTCTGGGTGGCAAGCGGCGTTCCGGCCCTTGTCTTGTTTTCGATCGGCGGCATCGCCGGCACCACCGGAACACTGGCCTTCCTGATCTGGGCCGTATCCATGGTCATGGGCTTCCTGCAGTCCTTCACCTATGCGGAGATCGCCGGGCTGTTCCCGAACAAATCCGGCGGCGCCTCGGTCTACGGCGCCACCGCGTGGCTGCGCTATTCGAAATTCATCGCGCCGCTTTCGGTGTGGTGCAACTGGTTCGCCTGGTCGCCGGTGCTGTCGCTCGGCTGCTCGATCGCCGCCGCCTATATCCTCAACGCACTGGCGCCGGTGCCGCTGTTCACCGACACGTCGCCGGAGGTCGCCGCCTATATCGCGGCCCATGCCGGAACCAGCGCCGCCGACGCCATCACCGCGGTCACCGCGGCGGCGACGCCGGCGATCCGTAACTGGACGCTCTACGGTCACACGCTTGGCCCGGTTTCCTTCACCTTCAACGCCACCTTCTTCATCGGCGCGGTGCTGATGCTGATCATCTTCTCGATCCAGCATCGCGGCATCCTGGGCACGGCCAACGTGCAGAAATATATCGGCCTGCTGGTCATCATCCCGATGCTGATCGTCGGCGCGGTGCCGATCGTCACCGGCCAGATCAACTGGGCAAACTTCTCGCCGCTGGTGCCGCTCGCGGCAGCCTATGCGCCGGAGCCCGGCGCGTGGAACATCGCCGGCTGGACGCTGGTGCTCGGCGGCATGTTCATCGCGGCGTGGTCGACCTACGGCTTCGAGACCGCGGTCTGCTACACCTCCGAGTTCAAAAACCCGGGCACCGATACCTTCAAGGCGATCTTCTATTCCGGCCTGTTGTGCATGCTGCTGTTCATCCTGGTGCCGTTCACCTTCCAGGGCGTGCTCGGCTTGAACGGCATGCTGGCGACGCCGATCGTCGACGGCTCCGGCGTTGCCGATGCGCTGGCCGGTATGGTCGGCGGCGGACAGCTGATCCACAGCCTGCTGGTGATGCTGATGATCCTGGCGCTGGTGCTCTGCATCATGACGGCGATGGCCGGCTCCTCGCGCACGCTCTATCAAGGCTCGGTCGACGGCTGGCTGCCGCGCTATCTCAGCCATGTCAACGAGCACGGCGCCCCGACGCGGGCGATGTGGACCGACCTGATCTTCAACCTGATCGTGCTGGCCATCGCCTCGGCCGACGCAACAAGCTTCTTCTTCATCCTCGCCGTGTCGAATTGCGGCTACATCATCTTCAACTTCCTTAACCTCAATGCCGGCTGGATCCACCGCATCGACAATGGCCACATCGCGCGGCCATGGAGGGCGCCGAGCTGGCTGCTCGGCCTCGGCGCCATCTTTGCCTACGTCAACGCGGTCTTCATGGGCGCCGGCGCCAAGGTCTGGAACCCGATGGCATTGTGGGCCGGGCTGATCACGGCAGCCTTGATCATCCCGGTGTTCTGCTTCCGGCACTACATCCAGGACAAGGGCAAATTCCCCGACCACATGCTGGCCGATCTCGGCATGAGCTCGTCCGACCTTGCGGTGAAAAAGGCGGGGATGCTGCCCTATCTGACGCTGGTCGCCGGCGTCGTGGTGATGCTGCTCGCCAACTGGCTGTTCGTCATCTGACGGCTGCGTTGAGGGATCGGGCACGCAAGGCGCGCTCGATTCCTGCATTTTGTTCTTGCTTTGTGCCGGCAGCTATGCTAATAATTTTGGTATGGTGCTGATTCGCCCCGAGACCCGCCGCTGAGGCGGGTTTTTCTTTTTAGGGGCTATTCGGCAGCGGTGCCGGCGCGGGAGCGACCGCCAAGCGCTGCACCGATATCCTCGAGGACCTGTCCGACGCGCGCCTGGATCGTCTCGGACGCAAGCACGCCGTCGATGAAATCCCTGTCCGAAGCGTAGATCGCGGTCGGCAGCGTAAAGGCCTCGAAGAAGCCGAACAGCGGTCTCAGCTGGTGCTCGATGATCAGCGCATGCCGGTCGCCGCCGCCGGTCGCCAGCAGCACCACCGGCTTGCCCCTGAGCGCCGTTGGGTCGACAAGATCGAAGAAGTGTTTGAACAGGCCGGTATAGCTGCCCTTGTAGGTGGGCGAGCCAACGACGAGCACGTCCGCCGCGACGACGCGCTTGAGGATATCGCCCGCTTGCGCATCCAGTTCACGCGCCCATTTGGCGCCACCGAGGCTGGGGCCGAGGTCGACGACGTCATGCGTGCTGGCGGCCAGGCCATATCTGCCGGCTACCTCGTTCACGATACGATCGACGAAGCCGCGCGTCTTGGACGGCCGGGTGAAATTGCCTGAGAAACCGACAACGGCCGGATTGGTCATGATGCAAAGCCCTCGCGATGATTTCGGGCTGCCAGCCCGCTGCTGACCCTATGGACATTCGGGCCGAACGAAAAGAACGGATGCTTGCCACGGTCTAAAATCATTACCGGTTCTAGCCAGCTTTGCGGATCGCTGCCGTCTCAGGTTGGAAGAACCGGTTTGGCGGCCGCTTCAGGCCAAGATTTTCGCGCAGGGTCGATCCTTCGTATTCGCTCCTGAAAATGCCGCGCCGCTGCAATTCGGGCACGATTTTCTCGACGAAATCATCCAATCCGGCGGGAAGATAGGGGAACATGACGTTGAACCCGTCCGAGCCTTCGGTGACCAGCCATTCCTCCATCTCGTCGGCGATGGTTTTCGAAGTGCCGACGAAGGCAAGACCGGAATAGCCGCCCAGCCGCTGCGCAAGCTGCCTGACGGTCAGGTTTTCCTTGCGCGCCAGTTCGATGACGCGCTCGCGGCCGCTCTTGCTGGCGTTGCTTTCCGGGATTTCGGGCAAGACTGAATCCGGATCGAACCGCGACGCGTCGTGGCCGAGCGCGATCGACAGCGAGGCGACGCCGCTCTCGTAGTAGACGAGGCTGTCGAGCTTGGCCCGCTTCGTCTGCGCCTCCTCGACGGTCTCGCCGACAATGACGAAGGCGCCGGGCAGGATCTTGATGTCGTCGCGCGACCGGCCAAGTTTTTGCGCACGTTTCTTGACGTCGGCAAAGAAGCGCTGCCCCGAGGCGAGATCGGCATGGGCGGCGAAGATCACCTCGGCCGTTTCCGCCGCGAGCTGCCGTCCGGCCTCCGACGCGCCGGCCTGCACGATGACCGGCCAGCCCTGCACCGGCCGCGCGATATTGAGCGGTCCCCGCACCGAAAGATATTCGCCCTTATGGTCGAGCACATGCAGCTTCGCCGGATCGAAATAGAGCCCGCTTTCGGCGTCGCGGATGAAGGCATCGTCGACAAAACTGTCCCACAGGCCGGTGACGACATCGTAAAACTCCCGCGCCCGGCGATAGCGCTCGTCGTGCTCGACATGCTCGTCGAGGCCGAAATTCAGCGCGGCGTCGGGATTGGATGTGGTGACGATATTCCAGCCGGCGCGCCCGCCGCTGATATGGTCGAGAGAGGCGAAACGACGGGCGATGTGGTACGGCGCGTCGAACGTCGTCGAGGCGGTTGCGATCAGCCCGATACGATCGGTGACGGCGGCAAGCGCCGACAACAGCGTGAACGGCTCGAAGGACGTGACCGTGTGGCTGCGCCGCAGCGCCTCGATCGGCATGTTGAGCACGGCCAGGTGGTCGGCCATGAAGAAGGCGTCGAACTTTGCCGCTTCCAGCCTTTGCGCGAAGTGCTTGAGATGCGCGAAATTGAAGTTGGCGTCGGGATAGGCGCCCGGGTAGCGCCAGGCGCCGGTATGAAGGCTGACGGGCCGCATGAAAGCGCCAAGCCGCAATTGTCGATTTTCTGCCATGGAAAAATGCACCGATGACGACGAGCGTAACGCTCCAATTGCTCGAGCATGGGATGGCTTTGCGGCCATGGGAAGGAATTCTGTTTTGCAAAACCGGCGTCGGGGAGCATTTTTTGTGCGGGCGGCGGACCGATCAATCGATCTTGATGAACACGCCCTTGGTGTTAAGATATTCGGCGAGGTGCTCGGCGCCGCCCTCGCGGCCGTAGCCGCTCATCTTGTAGCCGCCGAAGGGCACGGCCGGATCGATGGCGTGATAGGTATTGACCCAGACCGAGCCGGCGCGGATCTTGCGCGACAGCTGGTGGGCGGTGGCGAGATTTTGGGTGAAGACCCCTGCAGCCAGGCCGTAAGGCGTGTTGTTGGCCCGCTCGACTGCCTCGTCCAGCGTATCGAACGGCAAGGCTGAAATTACCGGCCCGAAGATCTCCTCACGGGCGATCTTCATGTCGTCCGAGACGCCGGCAAAGACGGTCGGCGCGACGAAATTGCCGGCGCCAAGCGCGCCTTCCACAAGCCGGGTGCCTCCGGTGACGAGTTTCGCCCCTTCCGCGGTGCCGGCCTCGAGGTAACCGGTGACCCGTTGCAGCTGCTTTTCGGAGACGAGCGGACCGATCTCGGTCGCCGGGTCGATGCCGTCGCCGACCCTGAGACCCTTGGCGTATGCCGCGAGCCGCTCGACGAACTCGTCATGGACGGGCCGTTCGACGAAAAGGCGCGAACCGGCGATGCAGATCTGGCCGGAATTGGCGAACACCGACATCGCCGCCACCGGCACCGCCTTGTCGAGATCGGCATCGGCGCAGACGATGACCGGCGACTTGCCGCCGAGCTCCAGCGAGACGCGCTTGAGATTGCCGGCCGAGGCCCGCACGATCGACTGGCCGGTCGCCGTCGAGCCGGTGAAGACGATCTTGTCGACGCCCATATGCTCGGCGAGTGCGGCACCTGCCTCGGTGCCGGTGCCGGTGACGATGTTGACGACGCCTTCCGGAACGCCGGCCTCGTTCATGATGTCGGCGATCAAAAGCGGCGTCAGCGGCGCCTCTTCCGATGGTTTCAGCACGATGGTGCAGCCGGTCGCCAGCGCCGGGCCGATCTTCCAGATCGACGCCGCCGTTGGCGCGTTCCAGGGAATGATGGCGCCGACGACGCCGACCGGCTCCTTGCGGGTGAAAGAGACGATTTCGCCGGGCAGCGAGTTGTCGATCGTCTCGCCGTGCAGCGCCGTCGCCATGCCGGCATAGTAGCGCAGCATGCCGATGACCCGGTTGCGATTGGCGCGGGTGCGTATGATCGGCATGCCCATGTCGGTGGTGTCGGAGCGGCTGATCTCTTCCCAGTGCTTTTCGAAGAGGTCGGCGATCCTCAGCAGCAGCACCTGGCGCTCATAAGGCTTGAACCGGCTCCACGGGCCCTCGAACGCCTTGCGCGCAGCAGTCACCGCCAAGTCGATGTCCTGGCGGTCGGCGCGCGGCACCGTGGCGATGACCGCGCCGGTGGCGGGATTGCGGCTCTCCGTGGTCCGACCGGAGCGGGCATCGACCCAGCCGCCGCCGATGAACATCCGGCGATGGCGCCCGTCGATCGGCAGCCGCAGCGGTGCCTTTGTCTGAGCTATGGTCATGACTGTCCTCCAACCACGCGCTAGTCTTAATAGCGGTGTCGTCCTGTGTTCGGTAGCGAATTTGTCACCACCCAACGGGCGTCAATGGCATGCCGCTTGTTTATTGACGTTCAGCACTTATGTAGGTATCACCATGATAGATGAAGCACCGGAAGGAATGCCATAGAAGGGGGATTTGTGACGATCACGCAACCTTGGGATGCCGGCCGTGCGACGATTGAAATAAGATCTATCGCGAGAAATCTGAAACTAAACATCTCGTACAAGCTGCATGCGCAGGATCGGCTTTCCGAACGCGGCTTGATCATGTCTGATGTGCTGCATGCGCTCAAGTTTGGAAATGTGTACCAACCACCTGTGCCCGCAACCCGGCCGGGTCATTTCCGTTATCGCGTGGAGTGCAAGACACCGAACAGCGGGAGTCGATCCATCGGGGTCGTTATCCATCCCTTCCAAGAACGGATGTCTCGTCAAAGTTATTTCGGTTATGTGGATCGATGAGTTCGAGCGAAAAGCGGGCTCGATAATTGGAGTTGAAGCTGATGAATAACGCACACCACTACACAGAAAGCGGTCTGCTCAACGTTTACATCGAAGGCATCGCCGTTGAGGTGGATGACGATGGCGACGACATCATCACGATTCCTGCTGTGAATGAACTGCATCAAGTAATCGCGCTTGGGATCGTAAGCCATGCCAAGGGCATGAGCGGGGACGAGCTTCGTTTCCTGCGCTCCGAAATGGGTCTGACCCAAGCTGAATTGGCCGCCATGGTCCACCGTGACAAGCAGTCGATTGGCCGATGGGAGCGCAACGAAATCGACATTGACAGCTCGGCTGAGGCCCTGGTGCGTCGTTTGGCAATCGAAAAGCTGGGGCTGCCTGTTGACGCGGGAATCGATGAGTTGTCGCGTCGGAGCGTTCCTACCGCGGACGAGCAACCGATCAAAATACAGAAAATGAATAACGATGCTCGGCCGTACGAACTGATTGCGGCCTGACCCGACCCTGATAACCCCGCCTCGGCGGGGTTATCTATGGAAGACGTTCGCTCGACCGCTATTCGGCCGCCAGGGCCAGTTGCGGCCTTTCGTTCTTTTCTTCCGTCTCGGCCGGCTGCTCCACCACCTTCTTGGGCTCCCTGCCGAAGAACAGCGCATAGGCTGCCGGCAGGACAAGGATGGTCAGCACCGTGGCGACGAGAATGCCGCCCATCATGGCGTAGGCGAGCGGCCCCCAGAAGACGCCACGCGAGATCGGGATCAGCGCCAGCACCGCCGTCAGCGCCGTCAGCACGATCGGCCGGAACCGGCGCACCGCCGAGCCGATGATGGCCTCGGAACGCTCCACGCCGGCGGCGATGTCCTGGTCGATCTGATCGACCAGGATGATCGAGTTGCGCATGATGATGCCGAGCAGGGCGATGACACCGAGGATGGCGACGAAGCCGAACGGCGCGCCGCTGATCAAAAGTGCCGCCGCCGCGCCGATGATGCCGAGCGGACCGGTCGCCAGCACCAGCATGGCCTTGCCGAAATGCTGCAGCTGGATCATCAGCAGCACGACGATGACGGCCAGCATGATCGGCGCTTTCGCCGCAATCGAGGCCTGGCTTTCGGCCGCATCCTCGGCGCCGCCCTGGATCTCGATCTTGTAGCCGGGTGCGAGGCTGGCGCGCAGGCCCTGCATGTCGCTGTACATCTTCATGGCGACATCGTTCGGCTGCACGCCGTCCGGAAGCGTGGCGCGTACGCTGATGGTCGGCAAGCGGTCGCGCCGCCATTCGACGCCTTGCTCCAGCACCGGGACCACCTTGGCGACCTGCGACAGCGGCACGGAGCCGCCGAAATCGGTCGGGATGTAGACGGAGTCGACCGCCGACAGCAGGTGACGGCTTGCCTCCGGCTCACGGGCGACGATCGAAACCGTCTCCTCGCCGTCGCGGAAGTCATCGAGCGGCGCTCCCGACATGGCCGCCTGCAGCGTCTGGCGGATGCGCTGCGAGGTGACGCCGAGCGCACGGGCGCGATCCTGGTCGATCACCAGCTTCATCGTCGGCACCGGCTCCAGCCAGTCGTCGTGGATGGCGCCGAGCAGCGGATTTGCCTGGAACTTCGCCTTCACCTCGTCGGCGATGCGGCGCACCTCCTGGCGATCCGGACCCATGACGCGCATCTGCACCGGCCAGCCGGTCGGCGGACCAAGGAACAGGCGGTCGACCTTGGCGCGGATCGATGGGAAATCATTGGCCAGGATGGTGCGCAGCTTGACAATCAGCCGCTCGCGGGCCGGTTCGTCATTGGCCATCACCAGAAGCTGGGCGAAATTCGGGTTGCGAAGCTGCTGGTCGAGCGGCAGGAAGAAGCGCGGCGCGCCTTCGCCGACATAGGTGGCGATGAAGCGCTTGTCCTTGTCGTCCATCATCCTGGCTTCGAGCGCCTTGGCCTGGGTCTCGACTTCCTTGATGCTGGTGCCTTCCGGCAGCCAGAGGTCGACAAGGATTTCCGGGCGCGACGATTGCGGGAAGAAATTCTGCGGGATGAACTGGAACGCCCACAGGCTGGTGGCAAACGTCATCAGCGTCATCACCAGGACGATGATGCGGTGGCGCACCGCCCATGCAACGGTCGAGCGAAGACGGCGGTAGAAGCGCGTGTCGAAGACATCGTGATGGTTGCCGGCGTGCTTGCGCTGCTTCAGGATCATGTGGCCGAGCCATGGCGTGAAATAGACCGCCGCGAACCAGGACACGACCAGCGCGATGCCGACGACGTAAAACAGGGTGCGCACATATTCGCCGGCGGTCGAGGCCGCGAAACCGACGGGGATGAAGCCGGCCGTGGTGATCAGCGTGCCGGTCAGCATCGGGAAGGCGGTCGAGGAATAGGCGAAGCTCGCCGCCTCGACCTTGACCAAGCCTTCCTCGAGCTTTCGCTCCATCATTTCGACGACGATCATCGCGTCGTCGACCAGGAGGCCAAGGGCGATGATCAGCGCGCCGAGCGAAATGCGCTGCAGGTCGATGCCGAGCTCGTACATGATGGCGAACGTGGCGGCCAGGACCAGCGGAATGACGATCGCGATCACCAGGCCCGAGCGCCAGCCGATCGACAGGAACGATACGAAAAGCACGATCAGCAGCGCTTCGCCGAGCGCTTCCATGAACTCGCTCACAGCCTCCTTCACGACATGCGGCTGGTCGGAAATCTGATCGACCGAAACGCCATAGGGCAGCGCCTCTTCGAAGCGCTTATAGGTCGCTTCGACGTCCTTGCCGACGTCGGTGACGTTGAAGCCCTTGGCCATGACGACGCCGAGCTGGACGCTGTCGTGACCGTTGAAACGGTATTTGCGCTGGTACGGATCCTCGAGGCCGGAGGTCACGGTGGCGATGTCGCCGAGGCGCGTCACCTGGTTGCCGGCGCGCAGGCGAAGCTCGCGGATGTCGGCCGCCCTGGTGACATCGCCCTCGACCGAAATGCGCACCGAACGCTGGCCGGTGTCGACCGAACCTGCCGGGTCGACATTGTTCTGGCCTTGGATCGCATTCTGCAGGTCGGTCAACGTCAGGCCGCGTTCGGCAAGCACCTTGGATGAAACGTCGATGTAGAGCTTTTCCGGCTGGTCGCCGATGATCACGGCCTTCTCGACACCGGGCGTCGTCAGCAGCATGTCACGCGCCTGGATGGCGAATTTCTTCAGCTCGGGATAGCTGTAGCCGTCGCCGCTGATCGAATGCAGGGTGATGAACGTGTCGCCGAATTCGTCATTGAAGTAGGGCCCGAGCAGCCCTTGCGGCAGCTCATTGGCGATATCGCCGACCTTCTTGCGCACCTGATAGAAAGCATCGGCGACCTGCGCCGGATTGGTGTCGCCCTTGACCTGCAAGGTGATGATGGCGCTGCCGGCGCGGGTGTAGGAGCGGACGAAATCGAGGTGCGGCGTTTCCTGCAGCTTGCGCTCGATCTTGTTGACGACCTGGTCCTCCATCTCCTTGATCGAGGAGCCTGGCCAGATCGCCTGGACGACCATGACGCGGAAGGTGAAATCGGGGTCTTCCTTCTGGCCCATGCGCATCAGGCCGAGTGCACCGGCGACGATGATCAGCCCGAACAGGAAGCGGGCAATGCTCGGATGGCCGATTGCCCAGCGCGAAAGATTGAAAGACCGCTTTTCATTGGTGTCGATGGTCATCGGCGTCAGTCCGTTTCAATTTGATCAACAGAGCACGCGCTTTCGCATGCCCAAGGAACTTCCGATGTGGGCTTCCGGGCGGCGTGGCTTTCCGAGTTGAGAGATCTACATCGCGGTGGGACGCGAGGATCGACGTGGGGGTTACATCGACCTGAGATCTCGAAAATCGGGGGCGCCTGCCGCCCGGAAACCGTGAATTGCCTGGCCGTCAGCGCAAGCGCCTTGCAGCGTCATCGGCCGACGCCGACTGTTGCGCCGCATCACCGGTCAGCTTGACTTTCAGATTCTCGGTCATGAACTGCGTGCCGGCGGCGACGACGACGTCACCCGGCTTCAGCCCATCGGCGACACTGACGCCGTCGGGGGTGAAGGCGGCGACCTTGACCGGATGCGCATGGACGGTCCCGCCGTTGCGGTCGACTGTCCAGACGATCGATTGGCTGTCCTTTTGCGCCAACGCGGCCAGCGGGATCGACACCAGCTGCTGCCGGTTGTCCGCCGCGGCTTCGATGGAGGCGGTCATGCCTAGCAGCACGCGAGGATCGTTGGGCAGGCTGACGCGAACGGCAAAGGTGCGCGACTGCGGATCGGCGCTGCCGGCGACTTCGCGGACCTTGCCGTCGAGCGTCAGCGCCTCATCGGACCAGAAGCCAGCCTTGACGGTCTTGCCCGGCTTGAATTCGGCGATATCGGTTTCCGGAACAGCGATCAGGACTTCCTTCTCGCCGTCGATGGCAACGGTCACCACCGGTGTCCCGGAGCCGACCACCTGGCCGACATCGGCGGCAACTGATGTGACGATGCCGTTCTTGTCCGCCTTGAGATCGGTATAGCGGACCTGGTTCTGTGCCTGGGCAAGCTGCGAGCGGGCGGAGTCGCGCGTGGCGACCGCCTGATTGTAGCTGAGCGTCGCCTGCTCGAGCTGCGACTTCGGCGCGAAATTCTTGGCGTAGAGTTGTTCGGCCCGCTTGCGCGTAAGCTCGACTGTCTCGACCTGACGGTCGGCAGCATCGAGGCTGGCCTGAGAGCTTCTCACCGAAAGCTCGTAGTCGGTGGGATCGATGCGGGCGAGAACGTCGCCCGGCTTGACGCGGTCACCGATGTCGACAAGGCGCTCGGTGATCTTGCCGTTGATGCGAAAGCCGAGATTCATCTCGGTGCGGGCGCGCACCGATCCGGAATAGGAAAGCTGACGGGTATCGCTTGCCTTGGCGATCTCGACCACCTTGACCGGGCGGATGATCTCGGTGACCTCGGCTTTCTCCTGCGAGCAGCCGGCGAGGCCGAGAGCGGCAACGACAATCAGTGCCAGGCCGGCGGCCGGTCGCCTGTAGGTGATGGACTTGGACAAAGACACTTTTCGTACTCCCGAATTGTGGAGATGAATTGCCGACATCACCGCCCGACGGGCGGCAATGGTCATTTCTTCAAGGCTCTGATGGCAAACTCGGTAAGCTCGTCCGGCGTCGCCCGGTTCTTCTTGGCGAGGCACTGGGCCATCATCTGTGGATGAGAGAGGCTGATAATGGCAGCACCGAAACACCGGGAAGCGACTACCGGATCCTGATCGACGAACTCGCCGGTGGCGATGCCCTCGCGGATCACGTCAGCGACCAGGTCGTGGATGCGGTCGATGTGCTTTTCGATGACATGCCAGTCGCGCTCGATGGCGACGATGACCATCTCGTGCACCTTCTCCTGGTCGATCATGGTTTCCAGCGTCCACTGATAGTGCGTATGCACGTAGCGGCGGAGCTTTTCGCTGGCGGTGCCGGAACCATGGCAGGCTTCGTAGCTCAACCGGTAGCAGGTCTCGAGCATACGGCCGCAAACCGCCTGATGGATTTCCACCTTGGAGGCGAAGAAGCGGTAGATGTTGGCAGTCGACATGCCGAGTTCGCGCGCAATGTCGGCGACGTTGGTCTTGCCGTAGCCGTAGTGGCGGAACAATCGCTCCGCGCAATCCAGGATGCGCGTGACATTTTCCTGGCGGGCGGAATCGGCGGTGGTGTCTAGGGTTTCAAGCATCTCGTTGGCCAAATTTACGACTGACGAATTTAGAATTTCGTCACTCGTAAATTGAAAACCATCACCTGTCAAGGCACGATTTTGGCTACTAGTGACAGATGGTGACATCCCCCGACGGAGTTGGCCCACGAAACGCATGTGGTTTCCGCCGGGCGCGCCTGCAACGCCGCCCCGTGTTTTTTTGCGAAGGATCTTGAAAAGATGCTTTCCGAAATCGGTTCCGTTTTCGGATCAGGCCCTAAGGCTGCTTTGCCATCTCCCGCAGCCGGAACTTCTGGATCTTGCCCGTCGAAGTCTTCGGGATTTCCGCGAAGATCACCGCTTTCGGCACCTTGAAGCGGGCGAGCAGCGCGCGGCAGTGCTCGATTACCTCCGCCTCGGTCGCCGCCTTGCCCGGCTTCAGCTCGACATAGGCGACTGGCACCTCGCCCCATTTGTCGTCGTATCTAGCGACAACGCCGCAGGAGCCGACTGCGGGATGCTTGTACAGCGCCTCCTCGACCTCGATCGAGGAGATGTTTTCGCCGCCGGAGATGATGATGTCCTTGGAACGGTCCTTGAGCTGGATGTAGCCGTCCGGATGCATGACGCCGAGGTCGCCCGAATGGAACCAGCCGCCGGCAAAGGCCTCGTCGCTCGCCTTGCGGTTCTTGAGATAGCCTTTCATGACGATGTTGCCGCGGAACATCACCTCGCCGATGGTCTCGCCGTCGGCCGGCGTCTCTTGCATCGTCTGCGGGTCCATCACAGTCAGGCCTTCGAGCGCGGCGTAGCGCACGCCTTGCCTGGCCTTCTTCGCCGCCCTCGCCCCTTTCTCCAGCCGGTCCCACTCGCCGTGCCATTCGTTGACGACGGCCGGGCCATAGGTTTCGGTCAGGCCGTAGAGATGGGTGACGGCAAAGCCCTCATCGGCCATGCCCGACAGCACCGCCTCAGGCGGCGGCGCTGCGGCGGTGTTGAAGGTGACGGTCTGCGGGAATTGCCGCTTGTCCTCGTCCAAGGCGTTGATCAGCACCGACATGACGATGGGTGCACCGCACAGATGGGTGACGCCGTGATCGGCGATGGCGTCGTAGATCGGCTTCGGCCGCACCCAGCGCAGGCAGACATGCGTGCCGGCCTGCACGGCAAGCGTCCAGGGAAAGCACCAGCCGTTGCAGTGGAACATCGGCAGCGTCCACAGATAGACCGGGTGCTTGCCCATCCCGGCATGGATGGTGTTGGCATAGGCCATCAGTGCCGCGCCGCGATGGTGGCAGACGACGCCCTTCGGATTGCCTGTGGTGCCGGAGGTGTAGTTGAGCGATATGG
Organism: Mesorhizobium sp. M0174; assembly: GCF_040322275.1. NCBI lineage: Bacteria > Pseudomonadati > Pseudomonadota > Alphaproteobacteria > Hyphomicrobiales > Phyllobacteriaceae > Mesorhizobium > Mesorhizobium sp. M0174. The sequence goes on along the minus strand of NZ_JAMYTB010000002.1, from coordinate 170,375 downwards.
CGTCCCATTCGTCGTCCGGCATCGACCAGGCGAAATCCTCGTCACCGTCGGCGACAAACGCCTCGTAGTCGAGCGTGCCGATCCGCTCGCCCTTGGCATAGGGCGCATCGGCGGCATAGTCGGGATCGTCGTAATCGATCAGCAGCGGCCTGACCTTGGCCAGCGTCAGCGCTTGCCGAACCACGCCGGCGAATTCGCGGTCGACGATCAGCACCTTGCTTTCGGCATGATCGAGCTGGAAGGCAATGACGGCGGCGTCGAGGCGGGTGTTGAGCGAATGGAGCACCGCCCTGGTCATCGGCACGCCGAAATGCGCCTCCAGCATCGGCGGTGTGTTGGACAGCATGACGGTGACGGTGTCGCCCTTGCCGATACCGCGCTTCGCCAGCGCCGAGGCAAGCCTCAGCGAGCGCTTCCAGAAAGCGCGATAGGTCGTGCGCTGGCGGCCATGGATGATGGCGGTCTGGTCGGGAAAGGTTTTTGCCGCCCGCTCAAAATAGGTCAGCGGCGTCAGCGGCTGGTGGTTGGCCGGATTCCTGTCGAGGTCCTGTTCGTAGGGATTGCCCATCCCGTCCTCCGCAATGTCTGGTCGAGCCTTCTTACCACCTTCGCCCATTACTTGGGACGCCCCTCCCCGCCCTCACCCTCCGGCCACAAAGCGTCGATGTCCCGATGCCCTTCCACGATATTCGCCACTTCGAAAAAGTCGCCATTATAGCGGAAGAAAATCACGTATCCCCTGAAAGCGAAACTTCGGACGTCCGGCCGGAGTTCGGGACGAGCACGACCAATCGTCGCCGGCAAGCTCGCCAGATCACGGCATTTCGGGCGCAGAGCATCCACAAAACGCCCGCCAATAAACAGGCTGCCGCTTTCACGAGTGAGGTATTCAAGGATATTGACCAAATCTGCTTGTGCCGACGGCAGCATGCGCAGCCGTGGCACTCCTAAAAGCCTTCCCTTGCGAGTTGCTTGGCCTTGGCTTCCAAGGCGGCGTCAATATCCTGCTCGGTGGCTTCGCCGCCTTCAGCAAACGACTTGTCCACCATGGCGCGGAGCGCCTTCAGCTTTTCCTCGCGCTCTTCGACAAGGCGCAGGCCCTCGCGCACGACTTCGCTGGCAGAACCGTAGCGGCCGCGCTTGACGATGTTGGAAACAAAGGTTTCCCAACGCTCTCCCAGTGATACGTTCATTGTCGGACCTCCTGATCGGTTTATTGTACCGAGATAACAATAAATGCGCAATTACTGACATCCGGAATGCCAGGTGTCGGATCAGATGCGCAGCCTAAGGTTTGACTTTTGTCGAGAGCCGTGAATAATGTCAGCGAGGAGATGGCATGGCGATCCGACCGGCAGAACAGCTTATCCACAAGGCCGCCTGGCTTTACTATGCACACGGCCTGCGCCAGGACCAGGTGGCCAGCCAGCTCAAGATTTCCCGTGCCTCGGTGGCGATGTATCTGCGCAAGGCGCGCGAGACCGGCATCGTCAACATCTCGACCTCGACCCAGCTTTTCACCGACGACGTGCTGGCGCGCAAGCTCGAAGACGCGCTGCAACTCGACGCCGTCTGGATAGCACCGGAAAACGGCTATGTCGCCGACCCCTCGACCGACATCGCGGTGCTGGCGGCGAGCGTCTTTCTCGAGCTGGTCAGGAAGGGCGACCGCATCGGCGTCGCCTGGGGGCGGACCATCTACACCATCGCCGACATCATGTCCTATGCCGATCTGCAGGACGTCACCGTGGTGCAGCTCTGCGGCAATCTGGGCGCCCCCTATTCGTACCGGCCGGACCAATGCACGATGGAAATCGCGCGCCGGCTCAACGCCAAGGGGCTGAATTTCTACGCGCCGCTGGTGCTGACGACGGAAGAACTGGCACGCGGCCTGCGCGCCGAGCCGGTGATCCGCGAGCAATTGTCGGGCATCGGTGAGTGCGACCTGGCGCTGTATTCGGTCGGCTCGGTGGACACCGACAGCCATCTGGTCAAATGCGGCGCGCTGACCGAGAGCGAAATGGCTGCATTGCGCAAGGCGGGTGCGGCCGGCGTCATTGCCGGGCAGATCATCGACGCCCGAGGCCAGGCGCTCGACTGCAGCTACAACCGCCGGCTGATTTCGGCAGAGCTGTCATCGCTGCGCAGCATCGAAAAGCGCCTGGTGGTGGTGCAGGAGGACAGCAAGTTCGAACCGCTCGTCGCGGCGATCGCCGGCGGGCTCTGCACCCATCTGGTCGTCGGCGCGCGCATGGCGCGACGGCTGCTCGACCATGCCGGAGCAGCAGCAAAAGAGGTCGCCTGATACCTAGAGCCGCCGACGCATTGTCATCAAGGCGTCGCGGTATTCCTGTTCACAACAAAAGAGAAATCGGACGAAGCTGACATGAAGAACCTGTGGAATGACGGCGAGGCGGAGAAGCTGGTCGCCGACTATGCAAAGAAGGGTGTGGCCCGCGACCTGGCGCTGCGCGTCTATACGACCAGGCTGCTGGGCGGCGAGCCGCGGCTCGTCCTCCATGGCGGCGGCAACACATCGTGCAAGATCAAGGCCACCGACCTTGTCGGCGACGAATGGGACGTGCTCTGCGTCAAGGGCAGCGGCTGGGACATGGGCGTCATCGAGCCGCAGGGCCTGCCGGCGGTCAAGCTCGGCGCGCTGTTGAAGGCGCGGTCGCTCAAGAAGCTCTCCGACGAGGACATGGTCGCGCTGCAGCGGGCGAACCTCATCGATCCGTCGTCGCCCAACCCTTCGGTCGAGACGCTGCTGCACGCCTTCCTGCCGCACAAATTCGTCGACCACACCCATTCGACGGCGATCCTGGCCATCGTCGACCAGGAGGACAGTGAAGCGCTGAGCCGGAAGGTGTTCGGCGCGAAAATGGGATTCGTGCCTTACATCATGCCGGGCTTCGATCTGGCCAAGGCGGCCGCCGATGTATTCGACGCCGATCCGACGGTCGAAGGTCTGATCCTCGACAAGCACGGCATCTTCACCTTCGGCGACGATGCCAGGCAGGCCTATGACCGGATGATCCATTATGTGAACGTCGCCGAGGATTTCATCGCTGGGAACGGCAAGCCGCGCACCGAAAAAGTGGCACTGCCGGCCAGGCTGGCCAAGCCCGCGGAGATTGCGCCGATGCTGCGCGGCGCGGTGGCGGTGGCACGCGGCGAAGGCCGCTTCGACCGGATGATCAGCGATTTCCGCACCTCGGATGCGATCGTGGATTTCATCAATTCGGCAAAAATTGCCGACTATGCCGGCCGCGGTGTGTCGACACCCGACCTGTCGATCCGCATCAAGACCGGACCGATGGCATTGCCGGCGCCCGACGCGGACAAGGTCGGCGACTACAAATCCGTCATCCGCCAGCATGTCGAGAAATTCGCCAAGGACTATCGCGCCTATTTCGAAACCAATGATGCGCTCGACGACGTGAAGCGCACCATGCTCGACCCGATGCCGCGGCTGACGCTGGTGCCCGGCCTCGGCATGTTCGGCCACGGCCGCACGCTGAAGGATGCGAAGATCGCCTCCGACGTCGGCGAAATGTGGATCGAGGCGGTACGCGGCGCCGAAGCCGTCGGCGATTTCCGCCCGCTCTCCAAAGCCGACCTGTTCCCGCTCGAATACTGGTCGCTGGAACAGGCCAAGCTCGCCGCCAACAAGCCGAAGCCGCTGACCGGCCAGGTGATGCTGGTCACCGGCGGCGCCGGCGCGATCGGTGCTGCCACCGCAAAGCTGTTCGCCGACAACGGTGCCCATGCCGTCGTCGTCGATCTCGATGCGTCAAGGGCTGCCGAGGCGGCAAAAAAAGCCGGCAACGGTTCGATCGGCATTGGCGCCGACATCACCGAACCGGTGCAGATGCGCGCCGCCTTCGACAAAGCGGTCGAGGTCTACGGCGGCCTCGACATTCTTGTCTCCAATGCCGGTGCTGCCTGGGAGGGCCGGATCGGCGAGCTCGACGACGCCACCTTGCGCAAGAGTTTCGAACTCAATTTCTTCGCCCACCAGTCGGCGGCGCAGAATGCCGTGCGCATCATGCTGGAACAGGGCACCGGCGGCGTGCTGTTGTTCAATACCTCCAAGCAGGCGGTCAATCCGGGGCCGAAGTTCGGCGCCTATGGCATTCCCAAGGCGGCAACGCTGTTTTTGTCCAGGCAATATGCCCTCGACTACGGTGCCCATGGCATCCGCTCCAATGCCGTCAACGCCGACCGCATCCGTTCGGGGCTGTTGACCGACGCCATGATCGCCAGCCGCTCGGGCGCGCGCGGCGTGTCGGAGAAGGAGTACATGTCGGGCAACCTGCTCGGGCAGGAAGTGACGGCAGAAGACGTCGCCCAGGCCTTTCTGCATCAAGCGCTGGCCGAGCGGACCACCGCCGATGTGACGACGGTCGACGGCGGCAACATCGCGGCTGCGTTGAGATAGCCCCTGATCGGGATCACTCTTGCGAAATTGGTATTTTGTAGCTACATTGTGGCTCAGACCTCAAGGAGTCACAACATGGCAACGGATACCGTGGTCCGCGCTCGGATCGATACGGCGACAAAGGATCAGGCAACGGAGGCCTTGGCGGCAATGGGATTGTCCGTTTCCGACGCCATTCGCCTGCTGCTGGTCCGCGTCGCCGCCGACAAGGAATTTCCCTTCCCGGTGAAAGTGCCGAACGCAACGACTCGAAAGGCCATGACCGAATTGGAACGTGGCAAGGGCAAGCCTTTCGCCTCGGCCGATGAGTTGTTCAAGGATTTGGGAATGTGACGTGCTGACGCCCGTTCGCTCTGGGCAATTCCGTCGCGACGTGAAACGTGCGGAGAAGCGGGGCAAAGATCTTGGCAAGTTGCGCGAACTGCTAGGCCTCCTGCTCGCCGGAGATGAGCTACCGGCGAGCTATAAGGACCACTCGCTGAAAGGCGATTGGAAAGGCTTTCGTGACGCTCACATAGAACCGGACTGGCTCTTGATCTACCGAGTTGCCGGCGATGAACTCCAGCTAGCTCGCACCGGCTCCCATTCCGATCTGTTCAACGAATAGCCGAGACAGGTGCGCATTTGAGAATTTTGCTAAAGTAGTTCTCGGATGCCTTCCCAAGCCTTTCGGCCCAGCTTTGAATCGGCCTCGTCATTGCCTCCGTGTGGATGCAAAGTCGAGCGTGGTGTGTTCTCGCCTGGCAAGAGAATGCGGTGACCGGCATCCGGCGACGAAATGAGATGCGTGACCTTGCCTGCTTCGCCGCGCCGCCCAACAATATCTCGGGCGAACGATAGGGAAGGCCACAGTGCATCGCCCCCACCGGCGACGAGCAGAAGCTCGGCCGATGCGGTCTCAACAGGGATGGTCGCCGTATTCGCTTCCCGCTTGAACGTTTTCAAACAACTTTCGAAAAGCCCCCTATAGGACACCTGGCCATCGACATACTCTGGTGTCCAATCTGGATCTGTCGGCACAAACGGCAGCGCGATGCCGTCGAGCGACCATGAGGATCGTTCAGGCCAGCTGACACCATCGCGGCCCGCACCGACATTTCCCCAAACTACGGATGACGGGCTAATCGCGACCACCGCATCAATTCGCTGGTCATGGACGGCGGCAAGCAATGACGCCTCGGCACCCTTAGACGTGCCCACATAGACGATACGACGGCATCCTGTTTCAATGAGATAATCGGTTGCCGCAAAGAACGTTTCCAGGGGAATCTCACATATTCCGGGAACCTGGCCTTCACCGCCAAACCACTGCAGAGCCAAGGCCGATGCACCCGCATTTGCAAAGAGCCGCGCGCGACCGACGTCAACACGGCCGCTCGATCCACCCAACACCACAACGCCCGTGGTGGCCTTCAAGCATCGAAAACATGTTCCGGCGACGGCGCCGGTAAGACTTTCCTCTACCGCCCGCATCTCCATGTACCCGTCAATCCTGGGTTTCGATTGTCCAATCGGCCCACAAAGCCGGCGGCTGCGACAATTGCAATTCGGCGGTCCGGCACGCCAGACATCTTCGACAAAAAGGCCGCCTGCAACAAGCTGCTGCAGACGGCTATTGTTTTGCTCGTGCCGAAAGTCACTTCGCGTTCGGGTTCGGCATCCAGGTCGGCATCGCGACATCGGCATGGGCGAATTGCGGCAGCTTGGCCGAGAGGTCCTCCATGTTCTTGATGTCCTTGTCGAGCAGATCCTTCTGGGTGATCAGCGTCGGCGGCACGATGACGTTGTGGCCGGGATCCTCGCCGGCCAAGAGCTGCGCCAGCGCACGCACCGAGACCTGGCCGACGACGGCCGGGTTGGTGGCGGCGGTTGCCGCCCAGGCGCTGTCCGGCTCGCGCATCGCGGCGATATCCGAGGTCGAGATGTCGGCCGAATAGATCTTGATGTCCTTGTTCAGCCCCGCCTCGTCGACCGCGATCTTCACGCCCTTGGCGAATTCGTCATAGGGCGCGAACATCACCTTGATGTCGGGATGGGCCGATAGCACCGAACGGGCCTGGTTGGCGACCGAATTGGCGATCGGATTGTCGAGCGTGCCGAACATGGCGGCTTCGTTGATGCCCGAATATTTCTTCTTGAATTCGACCCAGGTCTCGTTGCGGCGGTCGAGCGGCGCGATGCCGGCGACATAGACATAGCCGGCCTTCCAGCTCTCGCCATTGTCCTTGACCGCCTGTTCGAGCGCCAGGCGCGCGAGGTCGCGGTCGGACTGTTCGATCTGCGGGATCTTGGGGTTTTCGACATTGACGTCGAAGGCGACAACCTTGATGCCGGCGTCGACCGCACGCTGGGCGGCGTCCTTCATCGATTCCGTCAGTCCGTGCTGGATGATGATGCCCTGGACGCCGAGCGCGATAGCCTGGTCGACCATGTCCGCCTGAAGCGCCGCGTCCTGGCGGCTATCGAGCACGCGCAGGTCGACACCGAGCGCCTTGGCCTGCGCCTCGACGCCGGAAAGGTAGGCCTGGAAGAAGTCGCCGGTCGAGAGATAGCGGACCAGCGCTATCTTGACGGCACCCGGCTTGTCGAACGGCGCCGGCCTGTCCTGCGCTATTGCCGGCATCTGCATCAGCAATGTTGCGCCGGCAAGCCCGAGCGCTGCCTTCCCCAAAAGCCTTCTTGTGATGTTCACGTCGTTTCCTCCACTTGTTGAACCCAAAATATGACCCGGTCGAACCCTATCTCCTGCCCCTGCCGGAAAGGGCGAAGGTAAAGACAAGGGCGACCACGAGAACCACGCCCTTGACGAAATCCTGCGTGTAGTAAGGCGCGTTCATCATCGTCAGGCCTTGCAGCAGCACGCCGACAAACACCGCGCCGACAGCCGTGCCGAAGGCGTTCGGCTTGGCGGCGCCGAGAACCGCGTAACCGATGAGTGCCGCAGCCACCGCGTCGAGCAACAGATTATTACCCGAGGCGATGTCGCCGCGTCCAAGCCGGGCAGCGAGCAAAATGCCGCCGATCGAGGCAAAAACTCCCGAAATAACGTAGGCCCAGATTTTGTATGCCTTGACAGGCGCGCCGGCGAGTTCTGCGGCGCGTTCGTTGCTGCCGACCGCATACATCATGCGCCCGAAACGCGTGTATTCGAGAAAAAACCAGATCAGCACCGCCAGCACGAGCAGAACGACGACCGACACCGGAATGAGGTTCGGGATGAAGAAATCGAAGCGATGGCGGCCAAGCGCCAGGAACGCGGCGCCGAAGCTGCCGTTGGCGACCGAGCCGTCGGGCATGGTCATGCCGGTGGCGATCGAACGGCCTTCGGTCGGGATGCGCTGCAGGCCGACAAGCAGGAACATCATGCCGAGCGTCGCCAAAAGGTCCGGAACCCGCATATAGACGATCAGCCAGCCATTGATCAGGCCGACCACGGCGCCGATCACAAGACAGACGACGACCGCCATGACGGCGTTCTGCTCCAGCACCACCATGACATAGGCAGCCGCCATCATGGCGCTGGTAGCGACCGAGCCGATCGACAGGTCGAAGCCGCCGACGACCAGCGTGGCGGTGACGCCGAGCGCCAGAACGCCGGTGATGGCGACCGACTGGAAGATGAAGACAGCACTTTGCGGCGAGACGAAACCATCGGCAGCGACGGCGAAATAGGCGATCAGCCCGAACAACAGAACGATGAAGCCGTAGCGAATAGCATTGTCGCGCAGGATCATTCAGCGCTCCCGCACGCCGGCACCGTCTTTATCCAACCCGAATTCATGCCCTCTCCATTCCAATTCTCATCGTCATCCCGCCGTCAGGCTGCGCTGTGCAACGGCCCGCCCGCCACTTCGGCCAGCAGACGCTCGAGATCGACATCGGTATTGCGGTGCTCGCCGACGATCGTCTGCTCCGACATCACCAGGATGCGATCGGCCGTCTCCAGGGCTTCGTCGAGTTCGGTGACGAACAGCAGCGTCGCGCGGCCGTGGGCGCTGGCCCGCAGCTTGGCGGCGATGTCGCGCCTAGCCGAAATGTCGACGCCCTGAAAGGGCTCGTCGAGGATGAAAAGCCTTGCCGCCTGCGACATCCAGCGGGCGACCATCACCTTCTGCTGATTGCCGCCGGAAAGCGACGCCATCTCGTCCCTCTCCGAGCGGCAGACGATGCCGAGCTCCTGGATCTGCTGGCGGGCAATGGCGCGTTCGATACGGCGTTTGAGAACACCGAGACGCGACATGCGGCTGTGGAACGGCAGGCTGATATTCTCCTGGATGTTGAAGTCGCCGACGATGCCGTTTTCGCCTCGGTCCTTGGCGACGAGAAACACACCGGCGGCAATCGCTTCGCCGGTCGATGCGGGAGCATAAGGTTTCCCGTTCAGCACCATGGTCCCGGCCAGCGGCTGGCGCAGGCCGAACAGCGTCTCGGCGAGCACGGTCTTGCCGACACCGACAAGGCCGGTGATGGCAACGACCTCGCCATCGCCGAGGGTCAGCGAGATCGGCCTGGCGCCTTCAGCAATCCGCAGCGCGTCGGCAGTGAAAATTGCTTTGGCCGAATTCCTGGCGACGATCCGCTCGAGCTGGATCTTGCGGCCGAGCATGGCGTTGACCGCACCTTCGTAATCCAGCGGCTTCTTGTCGAAGATACCTGAGATAACCCCATCGCGCATCGAAATGATGCGATCGGCAAGCCGTCTGATATCCGACATACGGTGCGAGATGTAGAGGATGGCCACGCCTTGCTGGCGAAGCCGGTCGAGCAGCGCGAACAGCCGGTCGGCTTCGGCGCTGGACAGCGAGGAGGTCGGCTCGTCGAGGATCAGCACTTTCGGCCGGTGCGCCATGGCGCGGGCGATCGCCACCATCTGGCGGTCGGCCAGAGAGAGATCGCTGATCCGGGCCTTGAGGTCGATGGCCAGTCCCATGCGGTGGGCCACCGCCTTTGCCTCGCGACGCACCCGGCCTGGATTGAACAGGGTCGGCACGCCGCTGCCGCTCAGCCTGTCGAGGGTAAGATTGGTGGCGACGTCGAGGTCGGCGACGACGCCGTCATTGATGTTCTGGTGGACAGTAACGACGCCGGCGCGGATCGCCTCCGCCGGCGTTTTCGGGTCGAACTCATGCCCGGCAAGCGACATCGAGCCGCCGCCATGGTCGTAAACGCCGCTGATGATCTTGACGAGGGTGGATTTGCCGGCGCCGTTGGCGCCCATCAGCACGGTCACTTCGCCGGCATGCAATTCGAGCGAGACGCCGCCAAGCACCTCGATATGGCCAAAGGATTTCCTCAGGCCGTCGACGCGGAACACGGCATCATTGCCCATTCGTTCCTCCCTGACCGTGACGCTATGGGCTATATCGGCAATTGTCAACACGATTGACAATTGCCAGAAGGCTTCCTAGCTTGGCCCGGCCGCCATGGCTCCGCTATTATCGGAGCACATGAGCGGGAGGTGAGGATGACTGGGAAATCGCCGTTCGAAGCACTGTCGGTCGAGACACTGGCGGGCCGTCTCGGTGCCAACGAGGCCCTGTGTTCGCAGATCGGCAAGGATACGAGCCAGTGGAAGGTTCGTGAAGTCGGCGACGGCAATCTGAACCTGGTGTTCATCGTCGAGGGTGCTCAGGGTGCGGCCGTCGTCAAGCAGGCCCTGCCCTACGTCCGGCTGGTCGGCGACAGCTGGCCGCTGCCGTTAAAACGCTCCTTTTTCGAATACCATGCGCTGACGCGGCAACAGGCACGGGCGCCGGGTTCGGTGCCTGAGATCTACCACTTCGATGAAGGCCAGGCGCTGATCATCATGGAGTACCTGTCGCCGCACATCATCCTGCGGCGGGCACTGATCGAAGGCCGGCAATTGCCGAACATCGCGAAAGACATCGGCTTGTTCATGGCCCGCACGTTGTTTCGCGGCTCCGACCTGCATATGGCGACCAAGGATCGCAAGGCCGATCTGGCGTTGTTCGCCGACAATGTCGAACTCTGCGACATCACCGAGAACCTGGTTTTCTCGGATCCGTATTTCGATGCCAAGATGAACCGGCACACCAGCCCGCAGCTCGACGGCATTGTCGCCGAGCTGCGCGCCGACCGCGACCTCAAGGTCGAGGCGCAGCGCATGAAGCACATCTTCGCTGCCAATGCCGAGACGCTGCTGCATGGCGACCTGCATTCCGGCTCGATCATGGTCACCGACACCGAAACGCGGATGATCGATCCCGAATTCGCCTTCTACGGCCCGATCGCCTTCGACGTCGGCATGCTGCTCGCCAATTTCTGGATGGCGTTCTTCTCGCAGCGCGGCCATGAACAGGGCGGAAGCCGCGATGCCATGCGCGACTATCTGCTCGGCGTTACGGTCGAGACATGGTCGGTATTCCGCGTCGAGTTCTCGCATCTGTGGCGAACCGAGCGTACCGGCATGCTCTACCACAAGAGTCTGTTCGAGGATCAGGGCGACAGGCTTGGCGCCGAGCAGGCGCTAGACCACATGCTGCAGTCGATCTGGACCGATCTGCTCGGCTTTGCCGGCGTCGAGGTTCACCGGCGCATTCTCGGCCTTGCCCATAATGCCGATTTCGAGACCATTGCCGATCCTGATCTGCGCGCCAGATGTGAGGCAAAGGCGCTGAAATTCGGCCGTCACCTCGCCGTCAACCGGCGCCAGATCCACAGCATCGACGAGGTCAACCGGTTGGCCGCGCTGATCGAACGGGAGAGCAGGATTTGAACGTCGGCGACCGCCACTACCGCACCATCTGGCCGAGTGACGACGGGCGTTCGGTGGAGATCATCGACCAGCGCTGGCTGCCGCATGAGTTCCGCACCGAAAAGATCGATACCGTCGCCGGCATCGCCACGGCAATCCGCGACATGTGGGTTCGCGGGGCGCCGCTGATCGGCGTCACCGCTGCCTATGGCGTCGCCATGCAGATGGCCGATGATCCGTCGGATGCGGCACTCGACGCCGTCTGGGCAACCTTGCACGAAACGCGCCCGACGGCGATCAATTTGCGCTGGGCGCTGAACGAAATGCAGCGCTTCCTGCTGACGCTTCCCCTGGCAGAACGTGCCGCGGCGGCGTATCGGCGTGCCGGCGAGATCGCCGACGAGGATGTCGGCCTCAACCGCGCCATCGGCGCCCATGGGCTCGAAATCATCAAGACGATCGCGGCGCGCAAGCAGCAGGGCGAACCGGTCAATATCCTGACCCACTGCAACGCCGGCTGGCTGGCCACCGTCGACTACGGCACCGCCACCGCGCCGATCTATCTGGCGACGGAAGCCGGCATTCCAGTCCATGTCTATGTCGACGAAACGCGACCCCGCAACCAGGGTGCCCAATTGACCGCCTGGGAGATGGCCGGCCACGGCGTGCCGCATACGCTCATCGTCGACAACGCCGGCGGCCATCTGATGCAGCGCGGCCAGATCGACATGGTCGTCGTCGGCACAGACAGGACCACCGCCGACGGCGATGTGTGCAACAAGATCGGTACCTATCTCAAGGCACTGGCCGCGGCCGACAACGACGTGCCGTTCTATGTCGCGCTGCCGTCGCCGACGATCGACTGGACCGTGGGCGACGGGCTGGCCGAAATCCCGATCGAACAGCGCTCGCCCGACGAGGTCTCGCTGGTCTGGGGCAAGACCGCTTCCGGCGAGATCGCCCAGGTCCGCGTGTCGCCGGAAGCCACGCCGGCGGCCAATCCGGCCTTCGACGTGACGCCGGCGCGGCTGGTCACCGGTTTGATCACCGAACGCGGTGTCGCTACGGCCTCGCGCGAAGGCCTGAAGGCGATGTTTCCCGAGCGCGGATGATCGGCTTTTCCGGGAGGGCGCTCTGGATTGCCTCATCTCACGATTTCTTGACCACGGCACGGTTAAAAACGCCCGTTGCCTGTCCCACATGGACGGCTGTATGCGTAGCGGCGGGGCGGCGCCCAACGCTCGAAGCCGGGGTTGACCACGGCCCGGCGAGTGAACAAGCGGGATACCGCGATGTCATTCAGACCATTGCTTGGTGACGGACGGGTTCGGAGCCAGGACGAGAAGTCGGAGCCCCTGCAAACCGCGTCATGGGTCAGCTCCTCGATCGTGTTCGACAACCGGCGGTGGGCGTGCCGGGAGGCGGAGCTCCGCTGGACAGCCCCTCATCATCTGATCGTGCTGACCGAAAAAGGCGGCACGTCCCATACATCCATCCGGCACGAGGCGCGATCCCTTTACGATGGGATGGACCGTCCCGGAGCCCTCACCTTCGTCCCGGCAGGCGCGGAACGACAGGGCTTCTATCGCGATGTAAACCTCTCCTATTCAGCCCTGTGGATCGATCCCGATATCAGGCTTCCCGGATGCCAACGCCTGAGGAACCTGCCTCTACTGGTAAACAAGAAAGACGCGGTCGTCGCCACGCTCCTGAGTTCGCTTCGCGACGAGATGGCACTCGGCCACAAGCCAGACACTGCCTATGTCGAGCATCTGGTCGCCCTGGTCAGCCTCCGCGTGGCCAACCTGAGCCGGGAGCAACAGCGGTTTGTACGTCACGGCTGTCTCAGCCGCCGAGCACTTGGTCGCGTTCGGGATTACATCGATGCGCATATGAATTCCGACATTTCGCTAAGCGAGCTGGCAGCCGTCGCGGGCATGGCCGTCGACAGCTTTGCGCGTCGCTTCAAGGCGACGACCGGCCTTGCACCCTATGCCTATGTGATCGAGGAACGGGTGCGGCGAGCGGAGGTGTTGCTGCGCGAAACGGGTTTGTCGATCGGTATCATTGCCTTTCGGCTCGGCTTTTCAAGCCAGAGCCACTTCACCACGACCTTCCGACGTCTAAGGCGCACGACGCCTCGTGCCTATCGGATGAATTCTTCTCCAGAATCCTGATAGTGCCGCCGGTTTCTTGAAAGAAAGGCGCCGCGCGCACTCCCACCTCCAGTGTCGTTGGGTGACAGAACCCGAGGGTTGCTCGGGTCAAGTTGCCGTCTGCGCTTCATTGCGACTGGGAGATCATGCATGGCCAAAACGGACAACAGGAGCGGGCCGACGCGTCGGATGGTGTTGGAAGGCGGTGTTGCGACCGGGGTGCTCCTGGCTACCGGAATACCGGTTGACGCCGAGCCGGCCGAGACCGTCACGGCGGCGGCATCGGCCACGCCGGTACCGACGATGACGATATCGTTGCGGATCAACGCGAAGGATCTTGCCATCGCGCTCGACCCGCGGACGACGCTGCTCGACGCCCTGCGCAACCATCTCGGCCTCACCGGCTCGAAGAAGGGCTGCGACCACGGCCAGTGCGGCGCATGCACGGTGCTCGTCGATGGGCGCCGGATCAATTCCTGCCTGACGCTTGCCGCAATGCATGAAGGCGACGAGATCACCACGATCGAGGGCCTTGCCGAGGGTGACCGGCTGCATCCGGTCCAGGCTGCCTTCATCGCCCGCGACGGTTTCCAGTGCGGCTACTGTACGCCAGGCCAGATCTGCTCGGCGGTTGGTATGCTGGGCGAAGCGCGGGCCGGCTGGCCAAGCCATGCGAGCGCTGACGTGGCAGCGGCTTCCGTCGGTCTCACCGATGTCGAGATCCGCGAGCGGATGAGCGGCAACATCTGCCGTTGCGCCGCCTATCCGAACATTGTCGCTGCAATCCGCGACGCGGCAGAGGAGGCATGAGCAATGCAGTCCTTCACTTATGAACGTGCGACGAGTGCCGAGCAGGCGGCCGCCGCGGTTGCGGCCCGGCCGGACGCCAAGTTCATCAGCGGCGGCACCAACCTGCTCGACCTGATGAAGCTCGAGATCGAGCGCCCAGCGCATCTCGTCGACATCAGCCGGCTGCCTCTTGATCGGATCGAGGAGACGGCGGAAGGCGGGCTTCGGGTCGGCGCCCAGGTCCGCAATAGCGATCTCGCCGCCGACCCACGGGTAAGGTCGCGCTACCCGATGCTCACGCAAGCGCTGCTGGCGGGAGCGTCTGGACAGATACGCAACAAGGCCTCGACCAGCGGCAATCTCCTGCAGCGTACGCGCTGCCCCTACTTCTATGACCGCAACATGCCCTGCAACAAGCGCCAGCCGGGTTCGGGCTGCGCGGCGCTTCAGGGCTTCAACCGCATGCACGCCGTACTCGGCGCGAGCGAAGCCTGCATCGCGGTACATCCTTCTGACATGGCGGTCGCCATGTCCGGGCTCGACGCCTGGATCGAGACCGTCTCGCCCGGCGGTGAGACCCGCACGATCACGATCGGCGATTTCCATCGATTGCCCGAGGCGACGCCCCATGTGGAGACCGTGCTCGGCCACGGCGAAATGGTCGTTGCGGTTACCCTGCCGCCGCCACCACCCGGCCGGCAGCTTTACGGCAAGGTGCGCGACCGTGCCTCCTACGCCTTCGCGCTGGTGTCGGTGGCAGCAATCGTCGAGAAAAGCGGCGACCGTATCCGAAGCGCTCGGATCGCCATGGGCGGCGTGGCAGCGAAACCCTGGCGCGCGACGGAGGCGGAGCGCGCGCTGGCAGGCGCGGCGGCGTCCCACGGTGCCTTTACCGACGCGGCCGAAGCCGCGCTCGCCGGAGCCGTCGGGCATGGCGCCAATGATTTCAAGGTCCCGCTGGCGAAACGGACGATGCGGCACACGCTCGCTGCTGCCGCCGAGAGTGCATGAGGTGATGCGATGACAGAGACGAAGACCAGCGAGAACCATCCTTCCGAAACGCGCAATGCCTTAATCGGGCGGCCGATCGACCGCATTGACGGTCCGCTCAAAGTGATGGGCGGCGCCACATACGCTTACGAGAATGTGCTGGATGGTACAGTCTATGGCTACATTCTCGGCGTCTCCATCGCCAGGGGCCGCATCGCCGAGATCGACACGACCGATGCCGAAGGGGCGCCGGCGGTGTTGCTCGCCATGACGCACCGGAATGCGCCGGCCCAGCCGGATTTCGGCCCAGCGGTCACGCCGACGGTGCCAGAGGTCTTCACCCGTGCCCGGCCCGCGCTCAACAGCGAGCGGGTGCGGTATTACGACGAGCCCGTCCGCTGATCGTTGCGGAGACGTTCGAGGCGGCACGCGCTGCTGCGGGCCTCATCAAGGTGCGCTACGACGAGGAGCCGGGCGTCTACGATCTACCGGGCCATAAGGCCGACGCCTATGCGCCAAAGCGGACAAATGCCGGCTTCGAGACCGACAGCGTGATCGGCGACTTCGAGAGCACCTTTGCTGTGGCTCCGGTCAAGATCGATGCCACGTACCGGACGCCTTTCGAACATCACAATCCGATGGAGCCTCATGCGACGCTTGCTGCCTGGTCAGGCAACGAGCTGACGATCCATACATCGGCGCAGACCCTTGCGAACTTCCGGGCCGGGGTCGCCAGCACGCTTCGCATCCCGCCCGAGCGAGTGCGCGTCGTCAGCCCCTTCATCGGCGGAGGCTTCGGGTCCAAGCTGATTGTCCATGCCGATACGATCCTGGCCGCGCTTGCAGCGCAGGTCCTGCGGCGCCCCGTGAAAATCGCGCTGACGCGACAACAGATGTTCGCCAATGCCGGTCATCGTGCAGAGATGATCCAACAGGTGCGTCTCGGCGCGGGCACCGACGGGCGGCTCACCGGGATCGCGCACGATGTCTGGTCGGCAACGTCCAGCTTCGAGGAGTACTGCGAACAAACGGCAGTTTTTGCGCGCTCGCTCTATGCGGCGCCGAACCGTCTCACCCGCCATCGCCTGGTTCCGCTGGACATCAACCGCGGCGAATGGATGCGCTCGCCCGGCGAAGCGCCCGGCATGCTGGCCTTCGAATGTGCAATGGATGAACTCGCCGAGCGGGTCGGCCTGGATCCGATCGAACTCAGGGTCCGAAACGAGCCGGCACAGGATCCCGAGCGCGGCGTGCCGTTCTCCACCCGCAATCTCGTCGCCTGCATGGAGGAAGGCGCCCGCCGTTTCGGTTGGGAGCGGAGAAACCCGACACCTGGCCGCACCCGAGAGGGCCGCAAGCTCATCGGCTACGGCATGGCGGCGGCGATCCGTCCGAACTACATCGGCGCGGCGACGGCGCGGGTTGCGATCGACCGGGACGGTCGGGTGACGGCGCGGCTCGACATGACCGATATTGGGACCGGCACCTATACGATCCTGACCCAGATCGTGGCGGAGAGCCTCGGCCTGCCGATCTCGTCATCAAAGTGGAGCTTGGCGACAGCCGCTTCCCGCGTACCGCCGGCTCCGGCGGGTCCTGGGGCGCAGCAAGCGCGGGTTCGGCGCTGCACAACGCCTGCAACGCTCTGACGGAACGCATCCTGGAGGCGGCGCAGTCGAACGAAGCCTCGCCGTTGCGCGGCGCGAACGCCACCGAGGCAAGCTTTGCCGACGGCGAGGTCAGGGTCGGCCAGCGATCGGCGAGCCTAGCCGATCTTATCCGAGGGATCTCTCCCGACGGGCTCGAAGCCGAAGGCTCCGTAGCCGCGGGCGCCACTACCCAGTCATACAAGACCTATTCGCAGCATTCCTATGGCGCGCATTTCGCAGAGGTCGCTGTCGATTGCGATACCGGTGAAATCCGCATGCGCCGGATGCTGACTTGTGATCGGCGCGGGCCGTATCCTCAACGCCAAGACCGCGCGCTCGCAAATCATCGGCGGCATGACCTGGGGATCGGTGCAGCGCTGATGGAGCAGACGGTGCTCGATCCGCGCTACGGCCACTTCGTCAATCACGATCTTGCCGAGTATCATGTGCCGGTCAATGGCGATGTCCCCGATATGGAGGTCGCCTTCCTCGAGGAAGATGACGACAAGGCCAACCCGCTTGGCGCAAAGGGTCTCGGCGAGCTCGGCGTGTGCGGTGCCGGGGCAGCTGTCGCCAACGCCATTTACAACGCGACCGGCGTGCGAGTGCGTGAATTTCCCATCACCTTGGACAAGGTGCTGCCTGCCTTGCCTGTGATCGCCATTTGACGCTGCAAGTTGTCAGCGCCTCCTCGCCCTCAAGGGTGACCGCGACGCCGGTGGTTGACAGCGTCATCCAGCCCTTTCATACAAACGCCGTCAATGTTCTCAGGGCGGGGTGAAAGTCCCCACCGGCGGTGAAGGGTTTCGGCCCAAGCCCGCGAGCGCCTTCCAGATGATCGGAAGGGTCAGCAGATCCGGTGTGATTCCGGAGCCGACGGTCAAAGTCCGGATGGAAGAGAACGAATGGAAGACGGTCCGCTCTCGCGGTTCGGATTCCCTATCGTGCGTCCTGATTCTGGTTCGAAACGGAAGGATGGACCCATGAATCAGCATTCCCGGAAAAACTATGAAATGATCCGCGTTGCCGTCATTCGGGCGCGCTGGCACGCCGACATCGTCGACCAATGCGTTGAAGCGTTCGAGGCGGAACTGGCGGTTCTCGGGGAGAAACGCTTTGCCGTCGATGTCTTCGACGTGCCGGGTGCCTATGAGATTCCCCTGCATGCAAAGACCTTGGCCCAGACCGGTCGCTATGCGGCGATCCTCGGCGCGGCGTTTGTCGTCAATGGCGGCATCTACCGCCATGAATTCGTGGCGGGCGCTGTCATCGACGGCATGATGAACGTGCAATTGTCGACTGGCGTGCCCGTGCTTTCGGCGGTGCTGACGCCGCACAACTACCATGACAGCGCGGACCATCACCGCTTCTTCTTCGAGCATTTCAAGGTCAAGGGCAAAGAGGCGGCCAGTGCCTGCGTGCAACTGCTGGCGGCACGCGAACGCATCGCGGCATGAAATCTCCGTCGCGGGTGGAAATCCCGGTAAGGCGCTGTAGTATCTCACGAAAACCAGGGAGGATGCCGGTGCAGACCAAGAAGATCATCAATGACGGTAACCGCTCCGTCGACGAGATGCTGGAGGGCATCCTGGCTGCGCATCCGCGCCATCTCAGCAGTGCGGAGGGAAGTCCGCGCTCCATCATCGCCCGCGACGGCCCACGCCCCGACAAGGTCGGTCTCGTCATCGGTGGCGGCTCGGGCCACGAGCCGACCTTCCTCGGCTTCGTCGGCAAGGGGCTGGCCGACGCCGCCGCAATCGGCAATGTCTTCGCCTCGCCGCCGCCGGACCCGATCCTCGAATGCGCCAAGGCGGCCAGCGGCGGCGCCGGCGTGCTGTTCATGTACGGCAACTATGCTGGCGACGTGATGAACTTCGACATGGCCGCAGAGATGGCGGCGATGGACGACATCGAAGTGCGCACCGTGCTGACCACCGACGACGTCGCCTCGGCGCCACGCGACCAGAGGCAGAAGCGGCGCGGCGTCGCCGGCAATTTCTTCATCTTCAAGGCCGCTGGTGCAGCCTGCGACCGGATGCTGTCATTCGATGAATGCGAACGCATTGCCAGGAAGGCCAACGATCACACCTTTACCATGGGCGTGGCACTGTCGCCCTGCTCGCTGCCGCAGACCCGCCGGCCCAATTTCGAGATCGGGCCGGACGAGATGGAGATCGGCATGGGCATTCATGGCGAACCGGGCATCGCGCGCGGAAAATTGAAAACCGCCGACGAGATCACCGACGAGATGCTGGACAAGATCTTCGACGAGATGGCGCCGGCGCGCGGCGATAAGGTCGCCGTGCTCGTCAATTCGCTCGGCTCAACGCCGCTGATGGAGCTCTACATCATGAACCGGCGGATCAAGCAGAGGCTCGATGACATCGGCGTTTCCGTCCACGCGACCTGGGTCGGCAATTATTGCACCTCGCTCGAAATGGCCGGCGCCTCGGTGACGCTGATGCATCTCGACGGCGAATTGCAGGAGATGCTCGACCATCCCTGCGACTGCGCCATGTTCCGCGCCGGCTGAGAGAGCATCATGACATCCACCGATACGGCCAAATTGAAAAGAATGTTCGATGCGATCGCCGCGGCGATCGACGCCGACAAGGACAGGCTCTGCCGGCTCGACGGCGTCATCGGCGACGCCGACCATGGCATCGCCATGGCACTAGGCTTCGGCGCTGTGCGCGACACGCTGGACCAGATCGATGCGTCGACCGAGCCGACGGCATTGCTCAACACCGCGGCAAAGTCGTTTCTCAACGCAGTCGGCGCCTCGTCGGGCCCGCTCTATGCGACCGCCTTCATGCGCGGTGCCGCCGCCGTCAAAGGCAAGGCAATTCTGGAGGACGCTGACGTCATCGCCATGTTCCGGGCGATGGCACAAGGCATCCAGGATCGCGGCAAGGCCGAGCTCGGCGAAAAGACCATGATCGACGCCTGGCTGCCGGCAGCGCAGGCAGCGGGTGTCGCACAGGAAGCCGGCAAGAGCCTGTCCGAGAGCCTGGATGCGGCACTTGCCGCGGCCGAAAGCGGCGCCGAGGCGACCAAGGACATGATCGCCACGAAGGGCCGCTCTTCGCGTCTCGGCGAGCGCTCGATCGGCCATCTCGATCCTGGCGCCGCATCGGCCGTGACGATCATCAGGGCAATGCGGAACAGTCTGGCTTAACCCCGCTTCGCCGCGTCGAGCCTGTCGATGGCCTGGACATTGCCGGCCGATGGTCCCTTCTCATCGAATTCCGATGCGAGCCAGGCGTCGACGATCGACTTGGCCAGTTCCGGGCCGATGACGCGCGCGCCCATGGTGATGATCTGGGCGTTGTTGGATTTTGCCGCGCGCTCTGCCGAATAGGTGTCGTGGGTGAGTGCGGCGCGAATGCCGGGGACCTTGTTGGCGGAAATGGATACGCCGATGCCGGTGCCGCAAAACAGGATGCCGCGATCGTTCTCGCCGTCCAGGATGGTCTGGGCGAGCTTCTGCGACAGGTCGGCATAGTAGCCCGCCTGGCTGAGGTCGCTGACCGTGAGGCCGGGCTTGGTGGCGAGGTGAGCAGCAATGACGTCGAGCAGCGGCTTGCCGGCGCTGTCGGCTCCAATGGCTATTTTCATGTTCGGTTTCCTTCCTGTTCGATGCTTCAGATCGCCGCCGAGGCGCGTTTGAGGATGTCGATATAGCCTTCCGCCTGCCAGGCGGAACGGCCGATAAACAAGCCGTCTATATTGGGCTGGCCGACCAGTTCGGCGGCATTTTGCGGATTGACGCTGCCGCCATAAAGCACCGGCGGCACCACCGGCAGCAGGTCGCGGGCGATTTTCTTGATCAGCGCCTGCTGCCTGTCGGCATAATCAGAACTGGCCGGCACGCCCTTGTCGCCGATCGCCCAGACCGGCTCATAGGCAAACAGGATCGTCGCCGCCTTCGCCGCCCCTTCGAGAAACTGCAGTGCGCCGTGCACCTGCAGGGCCAGTACCGCAGCGGCCTGCCCGCTGTTGCGTTGAGCCAAGGTCTCGCCGACGCAGATGAGTGGCACGAGACCGTGCTTCACCGCCGCTGCAGTCTTCAGCCCGACAGCCTTGTCGGTCTCGCCGAAATGCTCGCGCCGTTCGCTGTGGCCCAACTCTACCATATCAAGTTCGCAGTCTTTCAGCATTACCGGCGAGATCTCGCCGGTCCAGGCACCGGCGTCGGCCCAATGCATGTTCTGCGCGCCGACCTTGATGCGTGTCGGCGACAGCGCTTTCTTGACCTCGCGGACCGCCGTGAAGGGCGGGATGACGAAAGGCTGAATGCGCTCGTCGAAACCGGGGACGAACTCCGCCAGCGCCTCGGCGAAAGCCATCGCCTCGGCGAGCGTCTTGTTCATTTTCCAGCTGGTGCCGACCCAATAAACCATACGTGCCCTCCTACTCTGCGATCACCGTCAGCGAAACGCCAGCGCCATCCAGCGCGGCGCGCATCTGCGGCTGCGGCTCGCGGCCGGTGAAGACCATGTCGAAGGCCTTGAGATCGGCCAGGAAGTGCAAGGCAGTGCGGCCAAACTTGCCGTGATCGGCCAGCAGATATTTGCGCGCTGCTGCGGCCATCATCAGCCGTTTGGTCTGGACCACTTCCTGATCTTGGTGAAAGGCAGAGGCACCATGGATGGCCGATGAAGACAGGAAGGCGACATCTGCGCGCAAAGATTTCAGCGTGTCTTCGGCGAGCAGGCCGAAGAAGCCGTGGAACTTCTTGCTGTATTGGCCGCCAAGCGCAATCAGGTTGATGCCGGCAACGCCCGCCAAATCCTGGATGACAGCCAGGTTGTTCGAGATCACCGTCAGCGGACGCAGATCGGCAAGGTGCCGAGCAACGCCGCCCGCGGTCGAGCCGTCGTCGATAATCACCGTCTGGCCCGGTTCGATCATCCTCACGGCGGCGACGGCGATGCGCTTTTTCTCGTCGCCAGCCAATCTCTGGCGGTAACGGAAATCGCTCTCGAAAAGGCTGCTCGGCTGGATCGAGGCGCCGCCGCGCACCTTGCGCAGAAAGCCGCTTTCCTCGAGCTCGTCGAGGTCGCGGTGGACGGTCATCTTCGACACGCCGAAGCGTGAGGCAAGATCGTCGACACTGGCCGTACCGATGTCCATCAGAAAATCCATGATGCCTTGCCGACGGCCGTCGCTCTTCATTTCCGCGGCTTCCTCGTGCACCCCGGTTCCGAGACATAACAGCAAACGTCGCACAAGCCATCAAATTTTTTGTGATAATGTTATGTCTCTATGGGATATCATGACGCTTCTGGTCGCGTGCTGTAACAAGAATTGCTGCCGGCCGAGCGCCCAGCGGTTGCGGTGCCGCGGAAATCCGGCCAGAAGCATCAGGGGCTCGACGACAACCGAACAGCCCGCAAACACTGGCTCGAAACCGGATACGGGAGACTACTGAGTGGCTCGCATCACACTGAGACAATTGCTCGATCATGCCGCCGAATACGGCTATGGCGTGCCTGCCTTCAACATGAACAATATGGAACAGGGCCTCGCCGTCATGGAGGCAGCCGAGGAGACCAAATCGCCGGTTATCCTGCAGGCGAGCCGCGGCGCGCGAGCCTACGCCAACGATGTGGTGCTGGCCAAGCTGATCGACGCGCTGGTCGAAATCCATCCCGATATCCCGGTCTGCATGCATCTCGACCATGGCAACAACGAAGCCACTTGCGTCACCGCGATCCAGCACGGCTTCACGTCGGTGATGATGGACGGATCGCTGAAGGAAGACGGCAAGACACCGGCCGACTACACCTATAATTCCGGCATCACCCGCCGCGTCGTCGACATGGCGCATTGGGGCGGCGTCTCGGTGGAAGGCGAGATCGGCGTTCTCGGATCGCTGGAGATGGGCGGCGGCGAGCAGGAGGACGGCCATGGCGTCGAGGGCGTCATCAGTCACGACCAGCTGCTGACCGATCCCGTGCAGGCCGAACAATTCGTGCGCGACACCCGTGTCGATGCGCTGGCCGTCGCCATGGGCACCAGCCACGGCGCCTACAAGTTCAGCCGCAAGCCGGACGGCGCTGTGCTGGCCATGAACGTCATCGAGGAAATTCACCGCCGCCTGCCGAACATGCATCTCGTCATGCACGGCTCGTCCTCGGTGCCGGAAGAGCTGCAGGAGATCATCAACAAATACGGCGGCCAGATGAAGCCGACATGGGGGGTGCCGGTCGAGGAGATCCAGCGCGGCATCAAGCACGGCGTGCGCAAGATCAACATCGATACCGACAACCGCATGGCGCTGACCGGCGCCATTCGCAAGGTGCTGACCGAGAACCCGGGCGAATTCGACCCGCGCAAATATCTGACGCCGGCGATGGCCGCCATGCGAAAGCTCTGCAAGGAGCGTTTCGAGCAATTCGGCACCGCTGGCAACGCACTGAAGATCAAGCCGCTGCCGCTATCGGAAATGGCCAGGCGCTATAAATCCGGCAGCCTCGACCCTAAATTCGGCTGATGTGTTCTGGATGAGCAGGGGCCGCATCGGCTCCTGCTCATCCATCATGCTCGCGGCAAAAGATCGGCCCTGCCAGTCTCGATGAAGGGCGCCCAATAGTCGACCGACTCGCGGATCATGGCGATGACCCGGTGGTCGACGGGCTCGCGCTCGCGGAACGACAATTCGAGGCAGATCTCGTTGTCGACGCCGCCGCCACGGCGAACCGTCTCCAGCAGCTTTTCCGGCGTGATGCGGCCGTCCTTGTTGTGGGCGGCAATGAACGGCCAATGGCCACCCTTGTTCATCGACGACTGCTTGACGTGGATGATCGGCGATTGCTTTGGAAAGGCTTCGGCCCAGGCATAAGGGTCGATGTCGTCCGGATTGCTCGACGTCACGTCGCCATGGTCGATGTCGACCATCATCTTGAGCGGGATCGCCATGCCGGCGGCATCGATCTCGCGCTGCAGCGTCCGGCAGCTCTCGATCGTATGGCCGAACTCGCGGCCGACCGACATCGGCTCCCAGAACAGGTAGATCAAGCCGGCGGCCCGGGCATGCTCGGCAACCTCACGCCAGCACGCCAGCGCGATGTCGAAAAGCCGCGCGCGACGTTCAGGATCGTCGTAATCCCGATGGGTGAAGATCGCGAACTGCGTACCCATGCCGCCGGCGCCGAGCTCGGCCGAAACTTCGGCAAAGGTCTTGAACCAGTCGACGTAGTAGCGTCGCACGTCGGCATCGGGATGGCCGAAATGATTGAGCCGGCCGTAAGGGCCGGTCATCGCCGAGGTCACGCGCACCCCGGTGCGGTTGAGAGCGGAGCGGAACAGGCGGGTGAATTTAGCGATCGTTGCCGCCGGCCAGCCGGGATTGATGAACTCATGCGTGAGCTGCACGTCGCGGATGCCGATGTCGTAGGCGATCGTATCGATCAGGTCGTCCGGTTCGGCAAAACGGTTGACCAGCGGATTGGTGTTGAGGGACAGCGTAAAGGCCATCAGCCGGCCTTCGCCAGCCGATTCGAACACCAGTCCTCGAACGCTTCTCTTTCCGCGCTGGACAGATGCAGGCCGTGCTTGGTGCGTCGTTCGAGAATATCGGCCGCGGTCTCGGCCCATTCGTGCTCGAGCAGGTAGTTAGCTTCGCGCTCGAAAAAATCCTTGCCGAAGCGCCGGCCCAGTTCGGTGAGCGAACCGGCCGCGCCGACCAGATCACGCGTCCTTGTGCCATAGAGCCGGCCATAATGCTTGACCAGGGAGGCGGGCATCCAGGGATATTCGTGGCCGAGGTCACCGAGGAACTGCTCGAAATCGGCATTGGCGATATCGCCGCCCGGCAGATGCCCTTTCGAGGTCCACGGCTTGCCCATCTTCGGAAAGAACGGGGCGATGCGGTCCAGCGCGTGCTCGGCCAATTTGCGGAAGGTGGTGATCTTGCCGCCGAAGACGGAAAGCAGCGGCGCCTGCCCTGCCGAAGCGTCGAGTTCGAAAATATAATCGCGGGTCACCGCACTCGGATTGTCGGCATTGTCGTCATAGAGCGGCCTGACGCCGGAAAACGAATGAACGACGTCGCTGCGCGCAAGCTGGCGCTTGAAGTAGCGGTTGACCACCTTGATCAGATAATCGATCTCGCCGGCATCCGCGGTCACGTCTTCCGGCCGCCCGTCATAGGGGATGTCGGTGGTGCCGATCAGCGCCAGATCGTTCTGGTAGGGATTGATGAAGATCACGCGCTTGTCGCTGTTTTGGACGAGATAGGCCTGTCGCCCTTCCCAGAATTTTGGCACGACAATATGGCTGCCCTTGACCAGGCGCACGTTCCGCTTGGAGTTCTGGCCGGCCACGCAGTTGACGATGTCGTTGACCCAGGGACCGCCGGCGTTGATCAGCGCGCGTGCCCGGACGGTGGTCCTGACGCCGGTTCGACCGTCGCGCATCTCCACCGACCACAGGCCGCTTTCGCGACGGGCGGCAATGCAGGCGGTGCGGGTGAATATCCTGGCCCCGCGCTCGGCGGCGTCGAGCGCGTTGATGACGACCAGGCGGGCGTCGTCGACCCAGCAGTCGGAATATTCGAAGCCGCGCTTGAAGGCGTCCTTGATCGGCGCGCCTTCGGGTGCGGTGCGCAGGTCGAGCGTGCGGGTGGCCGGCAGCCGCTTGCGGCCGCCAAGATGATCGTAGAGGAACAGGCCGAGCCGGACCAGCCAGGCCGGCCGGTCATCGGGGCTGTGCGGCAGCACGAAGCGCATAGGCCAGATGATGTGCGGCGCGGATTCGAGCAGCACCTCGCGCTCGATCAGCGCCTCCCGCACCAGGCGGAACTCGTAATATTCGAGATAGCGCAAACCGCCATGAACGAGCTTTCCCGATCGCGAACTGGTGCCCTCGGCGAGATCGTCTTTTTCGCAAAGAATGACCGACAGGCCCCGGCCCGCCGCATCGCGCGCGATTCCGGCGCCATTGACGCCGCCGCCGACGACGAAGAGGTCGACGATTTCGGTTTCACCGTTCATCTCGCTCGATGCCCTGTCGTCAGCATGGATTGACCGGAGGCAGACCGGCGATGAAGCGGCGCACTTCCTCGGCCGCCTGCTCGGCCGCATAAGTCACCGTGCGCACCGACGCGCCGGCGATATGCGGCGTCAGTGTCACGTTCGGCAGCTGCAGCAAGGGCCAGTCGGCAGGCACCGGCTCGACGGCGAACGTCTCCAACATGGCACTGCCGATCTGTCCCGAGACGAGCGCCTCGTAGAGTGCATCGTAGTCGACCAGCGGTCCGCGCGCGGTATTGACGAAGATTACGCCTGGCTTCATCCGGGCAATAGCGTCCTTGCCGATGAGACCGCGCGTCTCTTCGGTGACCCGGGAATGCAGCGTGACCACATCGGAGCGCGACAGCAGATCGTCCAGCGCTACCAGCTCGACGCCGGCATTGCGGTCCTCGACGCTCAACTGCACATAGGGATCGCAGACCAGGATGCGACAGCCGAAAGCACGCAGCAGCCGAACCAGCCTGGTGCCGATATTGCCATAGCCGATGACGCCAACGGTCATTTCGTTGAGCTCGCGGCCGGTGCGGTCGGCGCGGTAGAGATCGCCGCGCCACTCGCCCTTGCGCAAGGCTTCGTGACCGACGCGGATCAGCCGCGTTTCGGCGAGAATGGCGCCAATGGTGAACTCGGCCACCGCGCTGGCGTTGCGGCCGGGCACATTGACCACCGTGATGCCATGGGCCTTGGCGGCAGCCATGTCGATGTTGATCGGCCCGCCGCGCGACACCGCAACCAGCTTGAGTGTGGGCAGGCGCTGCATCATGGCTTCGGAGAGCGGCGCAAGCTGGGTAACAAAAATTTCGGCATCGCCGACAAAATCGACCACCTCGTCCGGATCGCCGAAATACTCCTTGACCTTGTCGAGGCCGAGCGCCGCATTGCCGAATTGCATCGGCTCGTCGGGCCAAGCGGTTTCAACGGTGCGGATGTCGAGATTGTCGCCGCAGGCCGCCTCGATTTTCTCGCGAAACACGTTCGGAAGCATGAAGCGGTCGCCGATGATCGCAATTTTCTTGGGCATGCTCTTCTCAATTCACGTCGGTTTGCCTGGACGCGGCCAGCGAACGCCAGACCGGCCGCAGCGCCTCGTGCGCCAATGTGTAGGACGGAGCCATCGCCTCATAGGCAGCGGCAAGCTTTCGGTCGCTGGGCTCGGCCGAACGGAGCAACGGTGTGACCCATTCACTGACGCAATCGTCCATCGATGCGTACTGGCCGACGCAGACCGCAGCAATCATTGCGGCGCCCGCCGCACCGGCCTCCTCGCGCTCGCTGGTGCGAATGTCGGCGCCGATCGCAGCACCCAGGATATTGCGCAGCGCCGGGCTCCTGGCCGCTCCGCCGGTCAGGCGGATTTCCTTGGGCAGCGGCCCCATGGCGGCGTAGCAATCGCGTGCCGCGAAAGCCAGCCCCTCGAACACCGCACGAACCATGTCGGCATAGCCGTGCCTGGACGAAATGCCGATGAAGCCGGCCCGGGCATTGGCATCGACGAACGGCCCGCGCTCGCCGGCCTCCGAGACATAAGGCTGGTAGAGCAACGAGCCTGGCTCGGACGACGATATCCACTGGTCGACCAGCGCGATCATCTCGCCATTGGTCCGTGTGATACCTTGCGAGGCGAGAATGCCGGAGGCGAGGCCAAGGACCCAGTCAATATTGAGCGTTGCCGCCATGTTCGACTGCATCTGCGCAAAGACGCCCGGCGCCGGCATCGTCATCGTGTAGCCGGTTGCAGCCTCGTTGAGCAGAACCTCCTCCGGCGTTTCGGCAAGCCGCATATGCATTCCGGTGGAGCCAATGATCGAGCATCCCGGCTTGCGCTCGCGATCGAACAGGCCGGCGCCAAGCGCCGTGCAGGCGACATCGACATAGGCCAGAACGACCGGTGTGCCGGCGAGCAGACCGGTCGCTTTGGCGGCTGCCGCCGACAGCGAGGTGCTTTGCCTGGTGCCATCGACGATGGGCGGCAGCAGATGCCGGAGATCGGTGACGCCGAGTACCTCGAGTACATCATCTGAATAGCCGCGCGTGCGGAAATCCCCGAAGGTAAAGGTGCCCTCGGACGGGTCGGTGGCGCGGTGGCCGGTCAACTTGAAATAGAGCCAGTCCTTGCAGTGGAAGGCCGTCGCTGCATTGGCAAGCATCGCGGGTATGTGGCGCTTCATGAAGACGAACTGCGATCCTTGCTGGCAGGCAGCGAGCCCGCTGCCGGTCTTTTCGAAGCGCAGCCGGTCCTCGGGCCGCGCGCGTATCTCCTCGACGACCGCGGCAGCGCGCGCGTCGAGCCACAGCCAGCCCTTGGCCACCGGCTCACCATCCTTGTCGATCAGCCAGGTGCCGTCGCCCTGCCCGGTCACGGCGATGGCAATGGTCCGGCTGGCGAGATCCGGCACCTTGTTGGCAAGCTCGCGCAAGGTCGTCGCGGTGTCGGCCCAGGTGCGTGTCAGGTCCTGCTCGGCGCCGCCGCCCGGCAGTGTCTCGTACTTGTTGGGCAGCGCGGCAGCCGCGATCTGCCTGCCCGCCGTGTCGAAGGCGACGGATTTGATGACAGACGTGCCGGCGTCGACGCCGATCAGCACATCCCGCATCAGGCAAGCTCCGTGCCATGCGATATGGCGTCACCGCTCGCCTGATCGAAGACGTGCAGGTTTTTTGGATCGATGCTGACCTTGATCGGCGCCCCGAGCTCCAGGCGGGTCCGGTCATGCTCGACCAGAACCAGCGAACCGCCGGCGAAATCGGCGGCGATATGGGTCTGATCGCCGAGCCATTGATTGGCCGAAACCGTGGCCGGCACGCCGTCCTTGGAGCGGCGGACAGCATAAGGCCTGACGCCGATGACGACGCGCTGCCGGTTGAGCAATTCGTCGCGAACCGGGCCGCTGAAGGCATCCTTGTCGTAGTCGAGCGAAAGCCCGTCGGGCAGCTTGAGATTGATCTTGCCGTCAGTCGTGCCGACATAGGCTTCGAAGACATTCATTGGCGGCTCGCCAACGAAGGTGCCGGTGAACAGGTTTGCCGGCCGCTCCTTGATCCTGTCAGGCGTATCGAACTGCTGCAGCACGCCGCCTTCCATGACCGCGATACGGTCGGCCAGCGCATTGGCCTCCGTCTGGTCGTGGGTGACCAGGATCGCGGTCAGGCCGCGCTCCTTGATGAAGTGCTTGATGCGGCCGCGCAGCACAGCGCGAAGCTGCGGCTCGAGTTGGCCCATCGGCTCGTCCAGCAGGTGCAGGTTGGCTTCGCGGATCAGCGCCCGGCCGAGGCTGGCGCGCTGCTGCTGGCCGCCGGAGATCGAGCTTGGATAGCGCTCGAGAATGTCCTCGATCTCAAGCAGCTTGGCGATATGAGCAACCTTTGCATCGACCGCGCTCTTAGCCAGCCTGGCAGCCTTGAGGGCGAAGGCCATGTTCTCGCGCACGGTCAGCGGCGGGTAGAGCGAATAGCCCTCGAAGGCCATCGCGACGTTGCGCTTGACCGGCGGCAACGTGTGCACCTTGCGGCCGGCAACCGAGATTGTGCCGCGCGAGACCTCTTCGAAGCCTGCGATCATGCGCAATGTCGAGGTCTTGCCGCAGCCGGATGAGCCGAGCAGTGCCACGATCTCGCCCTTGGCGATTTCCATCGTCAGGTTCTTGACGGCGTGCACGCCGCGGTCGACCGGACCGTAGAACTTGTCGACGCCCGAAATGGTGATTGCGCTCGGGCTCATGCCGCTTCTCCACTGCGCAAATTGACGACATTTTTCGAGCCGATGCGCTCGCCGCTTGCACGATCGAACAGCAGGGCGCTTTTGCTGTCGACAGCGATATGCGCCCTGCCCTCGGATTGACCCGGTATCCCGGACGGACGCGAAACCAGGATTTCACGGCCGCGCACGGTGCGCACCAGGGTGACGATCTTCTCGTTGAGCGGCGTCTCGGCCTCGACCGTTACCGGGATGGCGCCGGACGTGCCTTCGTCAACAAAGGCCAGCGCCTCCGGCCGCAAGCCGATCACGCAGTCACGGCCGACCGCCGCCTCATGCGCGCCGGCCAGATGGACCTGGACATTGGACAGGCCGACATAGACGCCCTTGGCATCCCGGGACGGCTTGACGTCGAGCAGGTTGATGGTCGGGTCGCCGAACAGCCGGGCGATCTCGACGTTGGCCGGCTCGCGGTAGATCTGTTCGGGCGTGCCGAGCTGTTTCACGACGCCTTGCGACATCACTGCGATGCGATCGCCAAGCGCCATCGCTTCCTTGTAGTCCTGGGTGACGTAGACAACGGTTGCGCCACGATCGGCGAGCAGTCTTGGCAGTTCGAGCCGCATTTCGAAGCGCAATTTGGCATCGACGTTGCGCAAGGGATCATCGAGCAGCAGAAGCGGCGGCGAGCCGACCAGGGCGCGGGCAAGCGCGGTGCGCTGCTTCTGGCCGTTGGACAGCGCCCGCGGCTTGTGGCTGAGCACATGGCCGATCTTCAACAGCTTGCCGACGCTCTCGACGCCGGCCTTGATCGCGCCCTGCGACGAATGCTTCGCCTGCAGCGGCGTGGCGATGTTGTCGAACGCCGTCATATGCGGGAACAGCGCGAAGTTCTGGAACGCCATGCCGACGCCGCGGAACTCGGCGTCGACGTCGGTCATGTCCTCGCCGCCGATGAGGATCTTTCCCTCGTCGGGGTCGATGACGCCGGCGACCAGCCGCAATAGAACCGTCTTGCCGGCGCCGGACGGCCCGAACAGGACCAGCGTTTCGCCGTCGGCGACGGTCAGCGACAGATTGTCGAGAACGGTCTGGCTTTTGTAGCGCTTGACGATGTTTCGCAGTTCGAGGCTTGCCATCGGACTATCCTTTCACCGCGCCAAGCGACAGGCCTTCGACGAGATAGCGCTGCGCATAAAGCGCGAGCGCCAGCGTCGGCGTGATCGACAGCACGATCGCGGCTGAGATCTGGCCGTACTGGATGCCGGAGGAGGTGATGAACGCCAGCGCGCCGACCGTCACCGGCTGCTTGTCGGCCGAAGCGAGCACCAGCGCAAAGACGAAATTGTTCCAGGCGAAGATGAAGGCGAGCAGGCCGGCAGCGGCAATGCCCGGCCCGGCGAGCGGCAGCGCGATCTTGCGGAAGGTGGCAAACCAGGAATGGCCGGCGATGCGGTAGGCGTATTCGATGTCGGCCGGAATATCCTCGAAATAGCCGCGCACGATCCACAGGATCAGCGGCAGGCAGATCAGCTGGTAGACCCAGATCAGCCCGATATAGGTGTTGGCCAGCCCGAGCTTCTGGAAATAAAGGGTGAGCGGCAAAAGCACCAGCAGCGCCGGCGCGAACCGGAACGACAGCAGCGTGAAGGCGATGTCCTCCGAGCCGCGGAATTTGTGCCGGGCAAAGGCATAGGCTGCGGGAACGCCGAGCAGCAGCGCGACGGCAACCGAGGTGACCGACAGGAAGACGGAATTCCAGAGATTGCGCATGAAGGCGATGTCGAGCGTGCCGGCTGCCGTCATCAGCTTGCCTGTGATCAAGGCGGTGTAGTTGGCGAGCGTCGGCTCGAAGACAAGCTGCGGCGGGATCCGCAGGATTGTCTCGTTGGTCTGGAACGACATCATCAGGATCCAGACGATCGGGAACATGAAGAAGATCACGACCAGTGCCAGGGCTATGCCACGCAGGATGCGTTCGAGAAGGGAGGTGTGTTCCATGCCAGCCTCCTATGCATGGCCGCGGGCGCGTTCGCGCAGCCGCAGCCAGTTCTTGATGAAAATGTTCGAGAGGAAATAGGTAATCGCCCACAGGATGATCATCAGTGCTGCCGAGCGGCCGACATTGGTCGACTGGAAGAAGTTGAGATAGGCCTCCACCTGGAAGACGGTCAGCGTATCGCCCGGCCCGCCTTGGGTCATGGCGTAGATGATGTCGAACTGCTGGATTGAATCGAGCAGGCGGAACAGCGTCGCTGTCAGGATGTAGGGGGTCAGCATCGGCAGGGTGATGCGGAAGAAGACGAAGCTGCGCGGCACGCCGTCGAGTGCTGCCGCCTCGAAGGGCTGCGTCGGCAGGCTGCGCAGTCCGGCAAGCAGCAGGATCATGATGAAAGGCGTGTAGACCCAGATGTCGACAAGGACGACGGTGAGCAATGCCGTCGACGGAGACGAGGCCCAGCGGAAATCCTGCAGCCCGATCAGGCTAGCGAGATAGCTGAGCACACCGAAGCCGGGATTGGTCATCAGCTTCCACATCAGCGCGGCGAGCGCCGGCGCCGTCATCAGCGGCATCAACAGCATTATCGAGATGAAGTTGTTTAGCGTCGAGCGCTTCTGCAGCAGCATGGCGATGCCGAGACCGAGAAGCAGCTCGAGCACGACGGTGATGCCGGCGTAGAGCAGCGAAATCTCCAGCGTGTTCCAGAACTTCGGGTCGGTGAAGAAGGAGATATAGTTGTCGCCCCAGTTGAACTGCCGCGCCCAGGGTTGGCTCAACCGGTAGCGCTGGAACGAATAGACCACCGAGGTCAGGAACGGGATCAGGATTCCGATGCAGACCAGCAGGGCCGGCAGGCTGAGGAGGTAAGGCAGCACACGCTTGCTGATCCTGAAGCCCGACGGCGTGTTTCTTTGTATTGTCGCCGCAGTCATCTGCTGCTCCGTCATCCTGTTGCTTCGCCGTCCCGGCCGCCCAAGGGAGCAAGGCGGCCGGGCGGGCGAGCAGGCGGCACCTTTCGGGACCGCGTCGCAAACGTATCACATCTCAAAGGCTGGCCCGCGACGGGCCAGCCTTTGCCGCCCCTTAGCCGAGCCCGGCTTCCTTGAGCTGGCCGTTGATGCTCTCGGCCAGCTTGTCGAGGCCCTCGTCGACCGGCACTTCCTTGGCCACCATCTTCTGCAGCGTCGCCGCCCATTCGGTGGTGAGATCGAAGAACAGCGGCTGCGGAGTGAACTTGATGCTGGCGCCCGGCGCCGAGACGTCGAACATCTCGACATAACCGGGATAGCTCTTGTTCAACTTGTCCCGGAACATCTGGTCGTTCCAGACCGACTGGCGGACCGGATTGACGAAGTCCATCTTGGTCGCACCGAACAGTGCATGCTCGGGTCCGGATGCCCATTGCATGAAGTACCAGGTGGCGTCCTTGTCTTTGGAGAAGTTGGACATCGACAGCGACCAGATCCAGATATTGGGCGTCGGTGCCTTGGCGGCGGGATTGGCCTTGAACGCCGCGAAGGCGAGCTTGCCGGCCATCTTGTTATCGCCGCCATTCATGAAGTAGCCGAGAATGTCGGCATCGTAGATCATCGCCGAGGCGCCTGCACCGAGATCGGTGCCGACCTGGTACCAGGTGTAGGTCGACCAGTCCTTCGGGCCGCTCTCCTGAATCATCTGGACCCACTGTTTGTGGAAAGCCTTGGATTCGGCGGTGCTCATCGCGGCCGACAGCTTGCCGTCAGCCGAGACGTTCAGGTCCTTCTGGTCGAAATTGGCGTAGGCCGACAGGAAGCCCGGGTGGATCGTCGCCCAGGAGCGCGAGCCGCGCACGCCGATGCCGTAGACGCCACCGCCGACGTCCTTGGTGAGCTTCGCCGCCGTAGCGACCATCTCATCCATATTGCCGGGAACGCTGACGCCGACCTTGTCGAACATGCCCTTGTTGTAGGTGATGTTGTTCTGTTCGAAACCCCACGGAATGCACCACTGCTTGGCGTCGTCGGAACCGAGCACTCCGCCAGGCTGGCCGTTCCAGGCGCAGGACTTCCTGACGCCGGGCAGGAAGTCGTCCCAGGCATATTTCGGGTTGGTCTTGGCCGGATCCTTGATCCATTCGTTGAGGTCGGTGATCCAGCCGGCCGGGCCGTAGGTCCAGGTCATGTAGGCGCCCGTCATGAAAGCATCGTATTCGGGCGAGCTGGCCGACAGCGCGGCGGTAACCTTGTCGAAATAGACGTCTTCGGGGAACACGTCATAGACGACATTCATGCCGGTCAACTGCTTGAAATTGTCGAGGTTGGCGATCATCGCATCGGCGTAAGGATGCTTGTTGAGCAACAGCTTGATGGTCTTGCCCTTATGCGCCTGCCAGTCGAAATCAGCCGCCAGGGCGCGGGTCTGCCCGAAATTGAGCAGTGTGCCGGCGGTGCTGGCGGCAAGGCCCATTGTACCGAGGCCCTTGATCAGCCCACGGCGGTCGACTTGTCCACGCAGGAACGCGTCGATGAGGTCTTTCTCTTTCTCACGCATTTCTCTTCTCCTCCACAGGGTAGTTTCAACGAAATGGTTGCCGGCTACCCGACCGGCGTCTGTTCCACGAGCGATCGCGCCGTCCGCTCGTCGGTTATCAAGCCTTTGAGATAGCGGCCCTCCAGCACTGACTTGATGGCGCGAACCTTCACCTTGCCGCCGGCAACGGCGACAATCCTGCGGTTGCTGATGTCTTCGCGCGCCAGCGCCAGCGCCCGGTCGGAAAGCGTCGTCGCAACGGCCTTTCCGGCGTTGTCGAAGAAATGCCCGAGCAGTTCGCCGACGCCGCCATTGCGGCGGATCTCCTCCATCTCGCCCTTCTCGATCATACCGGTGGCGACAAGCGAGGCCTCACGTTCGGCGGTGCCGATGCCGGCGATAAGCAAGTCGGCGGACTTGGCGAGGTCGAAGACATCGCTGACGCCCTTCTGCCCGAGCAACACGGTTCGATCCTCGACCGTGTTGGCGAACATCGGTACGGGCATCACATAGGCCTCCGCACCGGTCCGTTCCGCGACGCGGTGGATGACGTCATGCGGATTGGCCGAGAACTTGCGCGTCAGGCCGCCAAGCAGCGAGACGAAACGGATCCGGCCGGCCGATATGCGCGGCAGATACTCCACGCAGGCGGCAAGCGTGCGGCCGTGGCCGACGCCGATCAGCGCCTCTTCGCCGCGTTCGATCTCGCGCTTGAGAAACTGCGCGCCTGCGATGCCGAGCGCCTTGAGCGGCAGGTCTTCGGCATCGAAGTCCGGAACTACCTCGCAATAGTCGAGGCCGTAGCGGCCGGACAACTCGTCCTCAAGCTCCACGCATTCGGAGACTTCGCCGTCGATATAGACTTTGACCAGGCCTTCCTGATTGGCCTTGGTGATCAGGCGATGCGCCTTGAGGCTGGTCAGGCCGAGCCGCTTGGCGACCTCCGACTGGGTCAGGCCGCCGGCATAGTGAAGCCAGGCGGCACGGGCTGCCATACCTGTCTCATCGTCGCGCAGCAGGCCGTTGCCAAAACCAACCATTTCCGCCCTTTGATATTTTTATCAGTTGCTGCAAAATTTTTCACAAGGCGTCGCCCGAGTCAAGCAACCGCTGCGTTTAAATCGCCGACTAGGAGCTTGCGGGCCGGGGTCGATAGGGCCGCGCTACCCAACGGGCAAGAAATCACATCGACCGCGCACCATTTAAAACGTTTGCAATTTCGTTTGAAGTGATTACAAACGTTTCAAACTTCGTTCGGGAGGAACGATGCCGGCCCGCGTTACCACCCTCAAGGAACTTGCTGCGCAGCTCGGCCTGTCAATCACCACCGTTTCGCGGGCCCTTGCCGGCCACGAGCAGATCGCCTTGAAAACGCGCCAACGTGTCACCGAGGCCGCGCGCCTGGCCGGCTATGTGCCGAATACCGCAGCCCGCACGCTGGTCTCCGGCCGCAGCGGCTTTGTCGGCATGGTGCTGCCGATCCGCGGCCCCAATCTGGTCGATTCCTTCCTCGGCGAATTCGTCACAGGGCTCGGCGAAGGGCTGGTTTCGCACGGCTCCGACCTGATCCTGGCCGCAGCGGCGCAGGGCCAGTCGGAACTTTCCGTGCTTCGCCATGTCGTCGAATCGGGCCGCGCCGACGGGGTCATCGTCACCCGTATCGCCGAGGTCGACGAGCGGCTTGCCTATTTGCGCCAACGCAATTTCCCGTTCGTCGCGCATGGCAGGCTGCTCGACGGCGACTTTGCCTACCATTGGCTCGATACCGATGGCGCGCATGCTTTCGGCGAAGCCTTCGACATGCTCTACAACCTCGGACACCGGCATTTCGGCCTGGTGACGATTTCCGAGCCGATGACGTTTCGCCATCTTAGGCAGGATGGGCTCGCCGCCGCGATCGCCCGCCGGGGCGATCCGTCGGTCAGGCTCGATGTGGCGACGGCGCCGCGTTTCGATCGCGGTGCCCGCATCCAGGCGATCAACCGGCTGCTGCACGCTGCCGAGCGGCCGACGGCCATTGTCGCGCTGTTCGACGAGCTGGCGCTGACGGTCATGGAAGAGGCAGGGCGCGCCGGACTTGCCATTCCTCACGACCTGTCGGTGATCGGCTTCGACAACATAGCCGCCTCCGCCTATGCGCCGCCGGGGCTGACCACTTTCGACGCCTCGATCCGCCAGTGCGCGCGCGAGATCGGCGAGATGCTGCTGACCGTCATCGGCGACAGGCCGACCAAGCCGCTGACGCGGCTGGTGCGGCCGATACTTGTCTCGCGGGCAAGCCATGGCCCGACACCTACAGGACGGAACTGACGCCTTAGCGGCGCACAACCAGGGAGGAAGATGACGATGAATGCGTTGAGGACATTGGCAGGTGCGGTGCTGGCGTTGTCGCTTGCTGCTGGCGCAGCACAAGCCCAGCAAGTGTTGTTCTGGTCGACACAGGCGCGACCAGTGGAAGAGACACAGAAGATGCGCAGCGAAGTGCTGAAGGGGTTTGACGGCCAGGTCGACTATCAGGTCGCCGAGGACGGGCCCTGGCTCACCCGCCTTCAGGCCGAACTGCAGGCCGGCTCCGGCACCATAGGCGTGCTCGGCGGCCTGCACGGAGACTTCTCCACCGTCGGCGCGAACCTTGTCGATCTGTCCGGCGTCGATCTCGGTGGCGTCAAGGTCAACGAGACCTACAAGAAGCTCGGCATGCTCGGCACCGGCGAGCAGAAGTACCTGCCATGGATGCAGGCCACCTTTCTGATGGCGGCCAACAAACAGGCGCTGCAATATCTGCCGGCCGGCACCGATCTCAACACCATCACTTATGACCAACTGATCGAGTGGGCGAAAAACATCGCGGAAAAGACTGGTTCACCCAAGTTCGGTTTTCCGGCCGGCCCGAAAGGGCTGAAGCATCGTTTCTTCGAGGGTTTTCTCCTTCCGTCTTATACCGGTTCGATGGTGACCAAGTTCCGCTCGGCGGAGGCCGAGACGGCGTGGAACAAATTCAAGGAGTTGTGGCAGTACACCAACCCGAATTCGACCAACTATGCCTTCATGCAGGAGCCGCTGCTGACCGGCGAAGTCTGGGTGGCATTCGACCACGTGGCGCGGCTTGCCGACGCCTTTAACCAGAAACCCAATGACTTCGTCGCCTTTCCGGCGCCGGCTGGCCCGGCAGGCCGCGGCTACATGCCGGTGGTGGCCGGTGTCGCTATCCCGAAGACCTCGCCTGACATGGACAAGGCCAAGGCGCTGGTCGCCTATATGCTGAAACCGGAAACCCAGATCGCGACGCTGAAGGCGACAAACTTCTTCCCCATCGTCAACGTCAAGCTGCCCGACGACATGCCGGCCTCGGTGAAGGCTTTCAGCCCAGTGATCGCCACCATGACAGCAGCTCCCGATGCGTTGCCGGCGCTGCTGCCGATGGGACTTGGCGGCCTCAGCGGCAAGTTCAATCAGATCTACACCGACAGCTTCGAGCGCATCGTGCTCGGCGGCGAGGATGTGCACGGCGTGCTCGACGAACAGGCGACGGCGCTGAAAGCGATCATCGAACAGGCGAAGGCGCCGTGCTGGGCGCCCGACAAGCCATCGCAAGGCGCCTGCCCGGTCGATTAGGAATCCTCCCTGGGCGTCCGGATTTCCAGCGCGCCGGGCGCCCACCCTTTTTTCAAGCGTCGAATAGAGAGCGCTCCATGCACGGCAAGGCCCTTCCCTATCTGCTGCTGATGCCGGCGACGCTGTTCCTCTGCGTCTTCTTCCTCTACCCGTTCGCGCTGGTCGCCTTCGAGGCGTTCACCCGCGACGGCGGCTTTACGCTCGACAATTTCCGCACCATGGCGGGCAGCTGGAAGTTTCCGGTCACTGTCCGCAACACGCTGCTGCTGAGCGCCATCGTCGTGCCGATCCAACTGGTGATGGCGCTGCTGATGGCAACGATGGTGTCGCGGCTTGAAACCGGACGCAGCGCTGCGCTTTACATCTTCGCTATTCCGCTCGGCATTTCCGATCTCGCCGCCGGACTGATCTGGCTCGCCATCTTCGACCAGTCCGGCTTCCTGAACACCTTGCTCTCCAATCTCGGCGTCATCGACAGGCCGGTTATGTTCCTCGGCTACCAGAGCAAGCTGACGATCTTCATCGCCGTGGCGCTGGCCGAGATCTGGCGCGCGACCGCCATCATGATGGTCATTCTGGTCGCCGGCATGGGGCTGATCCCCCGGGAATACTACGAGGCGGCGGAGGTTTTTGGCGCTAGCCCGTGGAAGCGCTTCATCAAGATCACGCTGCCTCTGCTGCGCCCAAGCCTGCAGACGGCGATCATCCTGCGCGTCATCCTTGCCTTTGAAGTCTTCGCCGTGGTTGCAGCACTCGGCGGCACCAATCTGCCGGTGCTGATGGGCGAGACCTACAATTGGCAGTTCACGCTGCAGGACCGCAATGTCGCCGCCGCCATGGCGCTGTTCATCCTCGCCATCTCGATCGGTTTCACGCTGTTCTTCCTGCGGGTGCTGCGTGTGCCGAAGGAGGCGCGGATATGAGCACGGTCGCGGAGCTCTCGATCGCCGCGCCTGAGGCCCGCAAAGCCGGTAACTGGTTGCTGGTCGCCACCGTCATCCTGCTTTGCGTCTGGGTGCTGCTGCCGATCTATCTGTTGATCGTCAACGCGCTGTCGTCGCCGGAACAGGTGACCGCCTTTCCCAAGCGATTCTTCCCGTCACTCGATTTCGGCAGCCTTTCTTTCTTCATCAATTTCGCCGGTGTCGCCAAGGCGCTGTGGAACTCCGTTCTCGTCGCCACGCTGACGATGCTGCTCTCGATCGGCTTCGGCGCACCCGCGGGCTACGCGCTGTCGCGCTTCGATTTCCGGGGCAAGGAAACGTTCCGTTTCCTCGTGCTGATGACCCGCGCCTTCCCGCTGCCGCTGCTGGCGCTGCCGCTGGCGGTGATGTTCATCCGCACCGGCCTCGACGACACCGCGATCGGGCTGGCGCTGGTCCACACCACGCTGGCGCTGCCGTTTGCCGTGCTGATCACCTTCTCGCTGTTCTCCG
The DNA here is from genome assembly GCF_040322275.1 of Mesorhizobium sp. M0174. Lineage (NCBI taxonomy): Bacteria > Pseudomonadati > Pseudomonadota > Alphaproteobacteria > Hyphomicrobiales > Phyllobacteriaceae > Mesorhizobium > Mesorhizobium sp. M0174. The sequence goes on along the minus strand of NZ_JAMYTB010000002.1, from coordinate 131,345 downwards.
GCATTCCCGTCGAGCTGGAGGAGGCGGCCTGGACACTCGGCTGCACGAGATTGCAGGCATTCCGAAAAGTCATTCTGCCGCTGGCGCTGCCGGGCATCGCGGCGTCGGCGGTGTTTGCCTTCACCATCTCCTGGAACGAGGTGTTTGCCGCCGCAGTGCTCACCATCGAGAACCGGACGCTGACCGCCTTCCTGCTGCAGAGCCTTGGCGAATCGCCGCTCTACCTCAAATTTGCCGGTGGCGCGGCACTGGTCATTCCGGCGCTGATCTTCATCTTCGCCGTCCGCAAATATTTGTTCGCCATGTGGGGGATCGCCAATCGATGACGCGCACAAAAGAGAACGCCGATGGCTGAGATCGTCATCAAGCAGGTGGCAAAACGTTTCGGCGGCTTCACCGCGCTGCATTCGATCGACCTGACCATCACCGACCAGGAATTCATGGTGCTGCTTGGCGCCTCGGGCTGCGGCAAGACCACGCTGCTGAGGATCGTCGCCGGGCTGGAAACGCCAAGCCAGGGCGAGGTCTGGATCGGCGGCCGTCGCGTCGACCATCTGCCGCCGCGCGACCGCGGCATCGCCATGGTGTTCCAGAATTACGCGGTCTTTCCGCACCTGACGGTATTCGAGAACATCGCCTTCGGCCTGCGCATGAAGAAGCTGCCGCAGCAGGAGGTCGACGGGCGCGTCAACCGCACCGCGGAGCTCATGCATATCGAGCAGCTTTTGAAGCGCTATTCGGGCCAGCTTTCCGGCGGTCAGCGCCAGCGTGTGGCCGTCGCCCGCGCGCTCGCCATGGAGCCCGATGTGATCCTGATGGACGAGCCGCTGTCGAACCTCGACGCGCTGCTCAGGCTCGAAATGCGCGCCGAGCTCAAGGGCGTGCTGGCGGCGTCCAAGACCACCGCCATCTACGTTACCCACGACCAGGTCGAGGCGATGAGCCTCGCCGACCGCATCGCCGTCATGCATCAGGGCCGTATCGTCCAGGCCGCCTCGCCGGTAGAGGTCTACCGCAATCCGGCGGCCCGCTTCGTCGGCTCCTTCATCGGCAACCCGCCGATGAATTTCATCCCGGCGACGAAGACGGCGAACGGCAGCTGGATCGTCGCCGGCCTGACGCTGCCCGGCCCCAAATCGGACAAGCAGACAATAGAATTCGCCATTCGCCCCGAGGACGTAGACGCCGGCAACGAAGGTATTAACGCCACCGTGCGCGTCGTCGAGCCGCTCGGACCGCACACGCTGGTCACTTGCGATGTCGAGGGCGGCCTGTTTCGCGCCATCCTCGAATCGAATGCCACGGTCGCGGTCGGCGATCATCTTCGGCTTGCTCCCAAACCCGACCGCATCCGCTGGTTCGATCCCGAAACCACGAACGCCCTTTGATCCTGAAAGCACGAACGCCTCAATGATATCTCTTGCCATTGACGAAACCATTGCCCGCGCCGTCGAGGTGCTCAGGGAAAACGACCAAGGCACCTACACCATACCGACCAAAGGCCTCTACCCGTTCCAGTGGAATTGGGATTCCTGCCTGACCGCCCTCGGTCTTGCCCACTATGACGAGGCCCGAGCCTGGACCGAGATCGACACACTGTTTGCTCACCAGTGGCCGGACGGCATGGTGCCGCACATCGTCTTCCACGTCTGGAGCGACGGCTATTTCCCCGGGCCGGAGGTCTGGCGAACGGACCGCCCGACCGCCACCTCCGGCATCACCCAGCCGGCAGTCGCCGGCTTTGCCGTGCGCCGCCTGTTCGATCAGGCCAAGGACAAGAAACTGGCGGCCGAGCGCGCCCGCGCGCTGCTGCCGAAGATCGACGCCTGGCACCGCTGGTTCTACGAAAATCGCGACCCGAACGGCGAAGGGCTGGTCGCCATAATTCACCCATGGGAGTCCGGCCGCGACAACTCGATCGACTGGGACGAGGCGTTCGAGCGCGTGCCGACCGAAGGCGTCGAGCCCTACACCCGCCGCGACATCCTGCACGCCGACCCTGCGCATCGACCGACCAGGGCCCAGTACGATCGCTATATCTGGCTGCTGCAGCATTTCCGCGGACTTGGTTGGGACAACACCCGGCTGCACGATGCCTCGCCCTTCCAGGTCGTCGATCCCGGCTTCAACGCCATCCTGATCCGTTCCGCCGCCGACCTTGCCGATCTCGCCGAGGCACTTGGCGAAACCGAAATCGCAGAAGCCAACCGCGCCCGTGCCGAAAAGGGGCTTTCAACGATGGAACGGCTGTGGAGCGACACACATGGCCAGTACATTTGTTTCGACCGAGTGGCCGGAAAGCTCGTGGACAGCGCGTCGGTCGGCGGCATTCTGCCGGTGTTTTCGGCCATTCCGGAAAGCCGGGCAGCGGCCATCGCTGCAACGATCGAGCGCATCGCCGGCAAAGCGCGTTACATCGTCCCCTCGCACGATCCTGGCGATGGACGCTTCGACCCAAAGCGCTACTGGCGCGGCCCGGTCTGGCTGGTGGTCAACTACATGATCGCCGACGGCCTTGCCGCCGCCGGCCACAGCCAAATCGCACAACGGATCACGCAATCCAGTCTCGACCTGATCGCCGAGAGCGGTTTTGCCGAATATTACGGTCCCCTCAGCGGCGAGCCGCTCGGCGGCAATCGCTTCACCTGGACCGCGGCGATGGTGATCGAGTTCCTGAACGGCAGAGCCTGAACGCTTCCGTCTAGGCCGCCGGCTACCAAAGCCCGTTCTGTCTGCCGAATAACAGTCGACCCCATTTGCGTCTGAGGCGTGTCCTGGCCCATCAAACAGGCCAAGGCATGCCCAATCTTCACCATGCCAGAGCTATAATAATTCGTCACAAACCCTATCTATACTGCGTCGGGGCGGGGAGAAGCGCGGCTTGGAATTCGACCTGAAGACCATTGAGGCGCTTGCTCCCGATCAGGCGTCGCTGAGCGCCGCCTCCAAGCTCACCAAACGAACGAACTGGCCGCGGCTCGAAAAGCATGAGCAGCAGGCGCTCATCTGGGGCGAATGCCAGGGCTCCGGCTCCAATCCTTATCGAGTGGTGGTCGACACGGGTGATCACGGCTACCAATGCACCTGCCCTTCGCGCAAATTCCCATGCAAGCACACGCTGGCCCTGATGTGGATTGCCGCCACCGCGCCAGCCAGCTTTGCCGCGGCCGAATCCACGCCGGGATGGGTGAATGACTGGCTTGGCCGGCGCCGGAAGACGGCGTCACAGCCGGTGCAGCAACCGGCGCCGGGCGCGGAAGCCAAGAGCATTGGCGAAGCCGCACGGGCGGACGAGAGCGCCACCGTTGAAGATAACGCAACGGTCGAGCGTCGCGAGGCGGCGCAGCGCAAGCGGGCGGAAAGCACACGAGAAGCAGTGTCGGCGGCGCTCGATGAACTCGACCAATGGATTGCCGACCAGTTGCGGCTCGGTCTTTCCGGGTTTGTCGACGCCAGCAGCGACCGTTGCCGGCGGATTGCTGCGCGGCTGGTCGATATGAAGGCAGCGGCGCTCGCCGGCCGTATCGACGAGATTCCATCGCGGCTGATGGCGCTGCGCAGCGAAGAACGACCGGATGCGGCGATCCGCGAACTCGGCAAGCTCGTGCTGCTGGCCAAGGCCTGGCGGTCGGCGCCCGACGATCCCGAGCTGAAGCGGCTTGTATCGACATCCGAAACCCGCGAACAGGTGCTGGCCAATCCCGATGCAATGCAAGTCGAAAGTCTCTGGGAGGTTGTCGGCGAGAAGATCGAGACCCGGCGCGATGGTTTGGTCAGCCATTCGACATGGCTGCTCGATCTGAAAAGCTCCACACCACAATTTGCCCTGCTGCTCGATTATTTTCCCGCCTCGGCCGGACGCCGATCCAACGCCTTCTCGCCAGGCGATCGCTTCAATGCCCGGTTGGTCTTTTATCCATCACGCCGGCCACTCCGGGCGCTGGTGGCAGAACGCATGGGCGACGTCGCATCGGGCCCGTGGCCCGATTTTACCCTGGGCGTCGCCAAGGATCCGCTGGCTGCGCATGTGTGCCATCAGGATGCCGCTCCCTGGCTCACAGATAGCCCTCTCATGCTGCCGCCTGGTGCGATCCTGGTCGACGATCGGGGCGCAGCCTGGTGGCAGGCCGCCGATGATCCGCAAGGGCTCGCCTTGCCGATCAGTGGCGCCGTCAATCAGACATTGCTCGGCCTCGACCTTGCCGCCACGGCAGCGCTCTGGGACGGCGCTCGGCTTGACCTTCTGGCGGCTCAAAGCGGGTTCGGGAGGCTTGACCTGTCGTGAATGAGGGCGAACAAACAGGCCTGGCGACCATGCGCGAATGCTGGATCACCGGCGGAGCCACCTTCGATCTGGCTCCTGCCGCCTGGAAGGCAATCGCAGGCGGCGCAAGTCCCGACGAGCAGGAGCGCCGGCTCCTGGCAATTGCAGCGCAAGCGCTCGACGTCGCCTTGCGGCCGGCGGCGCCGAAGACGCTCAAGCGGCGGCCGCCGCTGCCCGGGCTTGCCTTGCCAATGCTGCCGGAGCGGTTGCGGCCGCTTTTGCGCGCCGCCCTGAAACAAGCCGCTGACGCGAGGCGAAAGGCACGCGTGGCGGCGCTCGTCGCCAGCCGCGGCTTCGTGCTCCACCCAATGGACTGGATGCCCTCGTCGGATCAGAACAGCCCGGATATCTACGCTCCATGGATCGACTGGCAAGCCAGCGTGGATGGAGAAAGACATACCCCGCAAGAGAAACTCACGGCGGAAAATTGGGATGAGTTCTATCCCGCCGCGCGCCGCATCGCGCTGGCCGATATGCGCCGGCGCGAACCGGCCGCGGCGCGAATGCTGATCGAGGCCAAGGCCTCGGGCGAACCTGCGGAGGTCAGGCTTGCGCTCATCGAACTTATGCGCTTCGGCCTCAATGCCGAGGACGCGCCGTTCCTGAAAAGCCTTGCCACCGACCGTTCCGGCAAGGTGCAGGACCTGGCTGGCCGGTTGCTGGCAAGGTTGGGCGAGCACGGCCATTCGAGCGAAGGCGGGGCGGAGGATCCAGCAGTCGAACTCGCCGTCTTCATCGGCGAAGGCAAATCCGGCTTCATCCGCCGCCGGACCACCTACACGCCGGCGAAACTCAAATCCCCGGCGCAGGAAAAGCGCCGCGCCGAATTGTTCGAGACCTGCAATCTGGTCGACCTCGCCAGACGGTTCGGCATCACGGAACCCGAATTCATCGGAGCCTGGCAGTTCGGCGCCGACAACAACGCTGATATCCTGATCGCCCGAATGGTCGCCGCTTCTGGGAGCGACGCGGCGGTGACGCATATGGCGGACATGCTTGTCACCGAAGGCGGCAAACCGGCGCTGTTCGTGTTGCACCTTGTGCCGCGTCTGGACAGCCGCAGGAAACGGGCTCTCGTCCGGCTGATCCTCAAGCAAGCAAATTACCTCAGCGCGATCAATCTGGCGGAAGGCATTGATGCTGGCTGGCTGGAATGGGACGATCTTTCGAACGGGTCAGTTCTTCCCGCTTTGCGTTCCGCCGTTGCGGGAAACGACGAAGCCGTGCGGCGGGGCGCTGACGATATACTGGCAACGATCGGCTACCTTGCCACAGCGACCACAGCAGCCAAATTGATCGACGAGGTCGTCGCTGCCGGTATGCCGCCCGCCGCCCCATCACTCAGTGTCCTGCGTCTCAACGCGGCGCTGGCCGAACATCAGTCTCGAACCGACACATGATCAATCCGGAGAATTCATATGAACGCTGCCATCCGTCTCCCGGTCGAGCAGGCCTATGCCTCTGAATTGCAGGCGCTGGCGCGCGGTGACGACAGGCAAAAACCTGCCGGCTGGAGCCTGTCGCCACAGGCTGTGCTGACCTATCTGCTCGGCGGCAAGGCTAGCGACGGCACACTGATAACCCCGAAATATGTCGGTCGCCGCCGGTTGATGGAAACCGCGGTAGCGACGCTCGCCACCGACCGTGCACTCTTGCTGCTCGGCGTTCCCGGAACCGCCAAGTCCTGGGTATCTGAACATCTTGCCGCCGCCATCATGGGCGACTCGACGCTGATCGTGCAGTGCACGGCCGGCACCGACGAGAACCAGATCCGCTATGGCTGGAACTATGCGCAGCTGCTGGCAAAAGGCCCGAGCCAAGAAGCGTTGGTGCCGACGCCGCTCTACCGAGCCATGCAGAACGGCAAGCTCTGCCGGCTGGAGGAACTGACCCGCATGGGCTCGGACGTGCAGGACACGCTGATCACCGTGCTTTCCGAAAAGATGATGCCGATCCCGGAATTGAACACCTCGATCTACGCCCAGCGCGGCTTCAACATTATCGCCACGGCAAACAACCGCGACAAAGGTGTCAACGAGCTCTCCTCGGCGCTCAAGCGTCGTTTCAATGTCGTGGTGCTGCCATTGCCGGAAGACATGGCCGAAGAGGTGGCGATCGTCTCCAAACGGGTCGATGAGATGGCTGGCGGACTCGACCTGCCGGTGCCAAAAAATGTCGGCGAGGAGATCGCCCGTGTGCTGACCATCTTTCGCGAATTGCGCTCCGGCGCGACTGCCGACGGCAAGGTGACGCTGAAGATTCCTTCCGGCTCGCTGTCGACCGCAGAAGCGATCGCCACGATGGTTGGCGGGCTCAGCCAGGCGGCGTGGTTCGACAGTGGCAAGCTCGGCGCCGAAGGTCTCGCCGCCAGCCTTGTCGGCGCGATCGTGAAGGATCCGGTGCAGGATAAGGTGGTGCTCGACGAATATCTGGAAACGGTGCTCAAGAAGCGCCCCGACTATGCCGGCTATTACGCGGCGCTGAACGCAGCGATCTGACGCCATGAGCCACGGCGACATTGCCTATTTCGGGATACGCCATCACGGGCCGGGTTCCGCCGACAGCCTGCTGCAGGCACTGCAGGATTTGAACCCGGTCGCCGTGCTGATCGAGGGGCCGATCGACGCCTCTGAGCTTCTGCCCATGCTGGCCCGCCCCGAAATGCAGCCGCCGGTGGCGCTCCTTTGCTATCCGGAAGACGATCCGGCTTCGACAAGCTTCTGGCCTTTTGCCGAGTTCTCGCCCGAATACCAGGCGGCGCTTTGGGCTGTGGGCAATAAGGCGACGTTGCAGTTTATCGACCTGCCATCGTCGGCACGGTTCACCACTGCTGCGATCGGTGGCGCGGAGGACACCGATGCGACCGAAGCTACCCAAGCCCCCGAGGATGGTGACGCGGCTCCGATTCCGCGTGATCCGATTGCCATGCTGGCGCACGCCGCCGGTTATGAGGACGGCGAAAGCTGGTGGTCGGACATCATTGAACAGAACCCGGAACCCGGCCCGATATTTGCGGCCATCGCCGATGCGATGACGACACTGCGGAATGGTGAGGGTCCGATCGCGCAGTTCGAAGCCAAGCGCGAGGCGCATATGCGGCTCGAAATCGCCAAGGCGCGTAAGCAGTTCGAGGGGCCGATCGCCGTCGTCTGCGGAGCATGGCATGTGCCGGCGCTGCAAGCCACCCACACTCAGAAAAACGATCAGGTCCTGATCAAGGGAATTGCCCGGCGCAAGAGCACAATGACATGGGCACCGTGGACCGGACCGCGCCTGGCGCTGGGATACGGCTATGGCGCGGGCGTCGTCGCGCCCGGCTGGTGCAAGCATCTTTGGCGCACGCGCGGTCGGCGCGATGCGGCAACCCTGTGGCTTGCCATGATCGCGGCGCTGCTGCGGGCGAAGGGCCATCTGGTCTCGACCGCTTCGCTGATCGAAGCGGAGCGGCTCGCCCGCGCGCTCGCCGCCATTCGCGAACGGCCGAAGCCCGGGTTCGAGGAATTGCGCGACGCCGCGATCGCGACCCTGTTCAATGGCGAAGCGTTGCTGTGGGGGCTGGTCGAGGCCGAGTTGCTTCTGGGTGCGGACGTCGGTGAAATTCCGCCCGACACGCCGCTGGCGCCATTGATCGAGGATCTGCAGCGCAACCAGAAGGCGGCGCGGCTGAAGCCCGAGGCGCTGGAGCGCGAACTGTCCGTCGACCTGCGCAGCGAAAGCGGGCTGTTTCGCTCGACATTGCTGCATCGGCTGAGCGTGCTTGGTGTGCATTGGGGCAGACTGACCGATGCCGGTCGCAGCCGTGGCACCTTCCGCGAGCGGTGGACCCTGGCGTGGGAACCGGAATATGCCGTTCGTCTGGTCGAGAACCTGATCTACGGGCCGACCATCGAAAAGGCTGCCAATGCCCGCCTGATCCAGATGATCGAAACGGCGGCGACGCTCGATACGCTTGCGGCATTGGTGCAGAACGCGATCACGGCAAGCCTGTCGGAAGCATCGACTGCCGGCCTTGCGGCGTTGGAGGCGCGAGCGGCGCGCAGCAGCGAATGCCTGGAGATCCTGGCGTCTGTGCCGCCCCTCGCCGACATCATCCGTTACGGCGAGGCCCGCAAAACGGAGACGAACCGGCTGTCCGGTCTCATGGAGCGGCTGATCGTCGAAGGTGCGATCGCGCTTCCGTATGCTGTACGCGATCTGGATGAGCAAGCCGCCGCGACGCTGGTCGGTGCGATGCGCAAGGCCGATGAGGCGATCAGACTGGTCGAGCCCGGGCAAGACGTGCTGGACGGATGGCGTAACGGACTGGCTGCCGTGCTGGAGGGATCGCGGTCGACGGCGCTGCCGGCAGGATGCGCCGCGCACCTGCTCTACGAAGCTGGCCGGCTTTCCGCCGAGGACGCTGCCGGACTGCTCGAGCGACGCTTGTCACCGGGGACTCCTGTCATTGAAGCGGCCGGGTTCTTCGAAGGCTTCTTCAGCACTGCCGGTCAGCGGCTGATCTATGACGAAGGTCTGCGCGGCGCGGTTGATGCGTGGCTGAAGTCCCTCGACGAGGACGCTTTCATCGCGCATCTACCGCTGCTGCGCCGCGTCTTCTCCAATCTGGACAGCATGGAGCGCCGGCGGTTGATTGAAGCGGTGCTCGGCCGCGCCGCTCGGCTGCCGGCCGGCCTGATACCGGCGCCCGATGGCGGCGAGGCCTGGCGTCGGCACCTGGAGCGGCTTGGACCCTTGCTCAAGAGCGGGACATAACGATGGACGACGAGGCAGAGGCGACCCAAACCGGCGCACCATCGCCCGATGGCGGAAGAGAGCGCCGCTGGCGTCTGGCGATCGGCGCCGACGATGAGACATCTGCGGCACTTTCCAGCGACGACAAACGGCTTTCGGCGGCTCTTGACGCGTTATACGGCGACGGCGCCAATGCCGCTGCCGACCCGCGCAAACGGCGCGGCGGGCTAGGCCGTTCGGCGCCGCGCGTTGCGCAATGGATGGGCGACATCCGCTCTTTCTTTCCCGCGCAGGTCGTCCAGATCGTCCAGAAAGATGCCTTCGAACGGCTGAACCTGAAGCAGATGCTGATGGAGCCGGAGTTCCTGAAGGCGATCGAGGCGGACGTCAATCTGGTCGCCGACCTGGTTTCGCTCCGCTCGGTGATGCCTGCCAAGACCAAGGACATCGCCCGCGCGATCATCGCCGATATCGTGGCCAAGCTGATGCAGAGGCTGGAGCAGAAGACAGTCGAGGCAATCCGAGGCGCGCTCGACCGGTCGAGGCGCACCAACCGCCCGCGTTCGCGCGATATCGACTGGCAGCGCACCATCTCGGCGAACCTTCGCCACTACCAACCCGAACACAAGACCATCGTGCCGGAGAAGCTGGTTGGTTTCATACGCAAGCAGCGACGGCTGGTCGATCTCGACGAGGTGGTTCTGTGCGTCGACCAGTCCGGCTCGATGGCAAGTTCGGTGATCTATGCCTCGATCTTCGCAGCGGTCATGGCCTCGCTGCCGGTTGTGCGCACCAAGCTCGTCTGTTTCGATACCGCAATCGTCGACCTGACCGAAGAACTCAGCGATCCTGTTGAAGTGCTGTTCGGCGTGCAACTCGGCGGCGGCACCGACATCAACCAGGCAGTCGCCTATTGCGCCGACCGTATCGAGCGGCCCACCAAGTCGCATCTGGTGCTGATCACCGACCTCTTTGAAGGCGGCAATGGCCAGGAACTGCTGCGGCGGCTGGCGGCGCTGGTTCGATCCGGCGTCAATGTCGTCGTGCTTCTGGCGCTGACCGATCAGGGACGGCCCGGCTATGATCCAGCGATGGCAGGTTCGGTCGCGGCACTTGGCATTCCGGTCTTCGCCTGCACGCCGGATCTGTTTCCGGACATGATGGCGGCGGCACTGCGGCGGGAGGATATCGGCGCCTGGGCGGCGGGAGCCGACATCAAGCTCATTCGCGCCGAGGCTGAGGCGCCTGGGATGCATGAGTGAGCGTTTGCCTCGGTCCAGAATACCGGGCCGCCCGCAGGCAAGCGCTTGCGGTCAAAGGTTTGACAAATAGCCGGCCGCGCCTATGGTCGACCGGTTACAGGAGCGACGCATGGCGAAGGCAACCGGCTGTATTCTTGGCGGGTTTTCCCCATATTTGCTGAACAGTAGAAATCAGCCACGGCCGCTTTCACAGCCCTCGCCCTTCCCTCTCCCGGCCGCGTCGATGCGCCCGGGCCGTTCATGTCCTTGAGCCACATGTCGCAGAAAATTGCCGAGCTTCTGTCGCGGCTGGAAAAGCGGCTGGACAGGTCAGCGATTGTCTCGGCTGAGGAGGCCGGACCACGCTACCGGGAAGATCCCGACGGCAAGGACGGCGCGCCGCCAGCGATCGTCTTGCGTCCACGCACGACCGGCGAGCTGTCGGACATTCTGCGCCTGTGCAACGAGGCCGGGCAGAGGCTCGTCATCCAGGGTGGCCGCACCGGTCTTGCGGGCGCGGCGCGCATCCAGCCCGGCGAGGCGGTGCTGTCGCTGGAGCGCATGACGGCGGTCGCGGCGCCCGACCGCGAGGCGGCGACTATCGTCGCCGAGGCCGGCGCGCCGCTGCAAATGGTGCAGGACGCGGCCGATGCGGCCGGCTTGCTTTTCGGCGTCGACATCGGCGCGCGCGGCACGGCCACCGTCGGCGGCAATGTCGCCACCAATGCCGGCGGTATCCGCGTGCTGCGCTACGGCATGTACCGGGCGCAGGTGCTTGGGCTGGAGGCGGTGCTTGCCGACGGCAGTGTGCTCACGTCGCTCAAGGGCTTGCCAAAGGACAATTCCGGCTATGACCTCAACCAGCTCTTCATCGGCAGCGAAGGCACGCTCGGCGTGGTCACGCGCGCCTGCCTGCGGCTGCATCCCAAACCTGCTACCGAGGTCAATGCCTTCTGCGCAGTTCCATCGCTCGATGCGGCGATTGCGCTGCTTGCGCAGCTTCGGCAGAAGCTTGGGCCGTTGCTCTCGGCCTATGATGTGAATTTCGCACCGCTCTATGGCGCCATGATCGCCGGCATGGAGGCGCCGGCGCCGCTGCCCGTCGGCTCGCCCGTCTATGTGCTGGCCGAGATACAGGGCAGCGAGTCGGACCGCGACGGCGACCGCTTTGCCGCGGCGCTGATGCAGGCGGTCGAGGACGACGTGATCGACGACGTCGTCGTCTCGCAATCGCCGCGCGAATTCCGGGCGCTCTGGGCGGTGCGCGAGGAGGCCAACCGTTTTCTGTTTTCGATAGCAGGCCTGATTAGCGTCGATGTCAGCATCCCGCTGGCGAAAATGGCGACTTTCCTGCGCGAGACGGAAGCCGCTATCAAAGCCGTCGACCCGAGCGCCGACATCTACGTCTTCGGCCATCTCGGCGACGGCAACCTGCATTACCAGGTCCGCACCGTGGATCCGGCGGCCGCATACGGGATCATCTACCGGGGTGTGGCCGCGGCTGGCGGCGGCGTCTCGGCCGAGCATGGCATCGGCCTCGACAAGAAGGAATGGCTGCATCTCGTGCGCAGCGACGCCGAGATCGCGGCCATGCGCCGCCTGAAAGCAGCCTTCGACCCGAACAATATCCTCAATGCCGGGCGCATCTTCGACCTCGCACCGGGCTGAAATCGAAGGCACGTAGCGCTGGCCGGGCGCTGTCTCTATCTGGTCGCGCCCTTCAATTCCGCATGCGCAACTGCGATGCGGGCAGCAAGCGCGGCGTTGTTGCGGACAAGCGCTATGTTGGCCTTCAGGCTGCGGCCTTGTGAAAGCTCGTTGATGCGGGCGAGCAGAAACGGCGTCAGTTCCTTGCGCCCGATGCCGCGCTTCTCGGCCTCAGCCACGGCCGCTGCGATCGTGCCGTCGATGAACGCCGGATCGAGCGCGTCCGCTTCGGGAATAGGGTTGGCGACGAGAATGCCGGTGCCGGATTCCATCTCGTCATGCAGCAGCATGGCTCGCGCGACCTCGTCGGGGGTATCGAGGCGATGGTCTGCCTTGAGCCCGCTGGAGCGGGTGTAGAAAGCCGGAAAATCATCGCTCCCATAGGCGATCACCGGCACGCGCTGAGTTTCCAGATATTCCAGCGTCTTCGCAATATCGAGTATCGACTTAACCCCGGCGCAGACGACGGTCGTGCCGGTCTGGCCAAGTTCGGTCAGGTCAGCGGAGATATCGAAAGTGGCTTCGGCGCCGCGATGCACGCCACCGACGCCGCCGGTCGCAAAAATACCGATCCCGGCTAAAGCGGCAATCCGCATCGTCGCCGAGACGGTGGTTCCGGCCGAGCCGCCGCGCACCATGATTGCGGCGAGATCGCGCCCGGAAGCCTTGACCACGCCCTTTGCCGCTGCCAGCTCTTCCAGTTCCCGATCGTCGAGGCCAACCTTGATCTTGCCGGCGACCACTGCGATCGTGGCGGGCACGGCGCCGTCTTCACGCACGACGGTCTCGACACCACGAGCGGTTTCCAGATTGGCCGGATATGGCATGCCGTGGGTGATAATCGTCGATTCCAGTGCCACCACCGCGCGGCCTTTATCAAGCGCAGCAGCGACTTCATCGTTCAAATGGACAAGGGAAGGTTTCATATCATCTCGCTTTCAGGCAGGAAGGCGGTACATGCCGGCGGCAAGGAAGCGCGGCGACAGATCGGGGTGGACGCTGGATTCGCTCTCGGTGGTCAGTGTGGCAAGCAGCGCGCCGGTGCGCACGGCATGAGCGACCGGCTCACCCGAAAGCACCTTGTACAGGGTGCCGGCGATCATCGCGTCACCGGCGCCGGTGATGTCGACGGCCTGCGCCGGGACGGAGCGCATGGCCGTCACACCGCTCTCGGTCGCAACGGCAAATCCATGCGCGCCTGCGGTCACGATCACTTCGGCGGCGCCGGCCGCGCGCAGCCCTGCTGCTGCTCCCTCCGGCGTCAGCCGCTTGTCGGCATCCGTCACGCCGAGCATCGTATTGGCCTCGTCATGGTTGGTGAACAGAAGATCGATGCCGGTCAGGTCCTTTGACAGGCGCGCCGACTTCGGCGACGATACCGTGTCGACTGCGAGCTTGAAGCGCGCACCGTGCTTGCGCGAGATCAGCGCTGCGATGGTCGCGGCCGGCAGATTGCAGTCGATGAAGACCCATGTCGCCGAAGCCAGGTGCGGCCAGAAACGGTCGAGATAGGACGGCAAAAACAGATCGAATATCTCCATGTCGGCGATGCCGAGCACGAGATCGTTGTTGCGGTCGAGGATGGCCGCGTATTCGGCCGTCGGCCGCTCCGTGGTGGTGATGACCTGGCTGACATCGGCGCCGAAATCACGCAAATGCCGCACCAGCGCGCGGCCGGTTTCATCCTCGCCGACGATCGAGACGAAGCTTATGTCGACACCGAGGCGGGCAAGGTTTTCGGCGACGTTGCGGGCAACCCCGCCGAAGCTGCGATGGCCTTCGACCGGGTTCGATGTCTCGAAGATCAGATCCTTCCTGGCGTGGTATTTGCGGTCGAGCACCGCGCCGCCGATGCAGACCATACGTTTGGACGCCGGCAAGACATAGCCGCGGCCGAGAATGTAGCCCTTGTTGATGAGTTGCACGATGTGGGCGGCGACCGTCGAGCGGGCAATGCCGAGCGCGGTTGCAATATCCTGCTGGCCGGAGAACGGATTCGCCGCAATCAGGTCGAGAACCGCTTGTTCTTGTGCTCCAAGGTCGTCCATCGTCTCACCTGGCCCGCCAAATTCGAGGCTGAACTCGATGTATGAAACAACAGATGATCTTGTCAACATTGGTTTGCCATGGCGGCGTTTGACCAATCGGCGCTCCCGCGGCTCTGCCAGCCGGAGAGCGTGTGAGCGCATTGAAGAAAGCTATTCGGAGGACGAAACCTGCTCTTGTCGACGTGCAGCATCAGGGAGGAACAGAGGCCTTAACGCCATGCCGAAGACAGCTAAGCCTTCAGCACCGAGACGGCCAATTCGCTGTTGTGGACATATTCATTGGCGTCAGGCTGCTTCTGCACAAGCAGGATGAACAGCAGGTCGGTTAGCGTCAGTTGTGCATCACGCGCGGTTATCGATGAAGAGCGCGCGCGCTCTTCATCGGCGATCGTGTGGAGGCGAATGTCGCCAACCCGGCTCAGCGGATTGTCGCGAAGCCCGGTGACGGCGATAACGGTGGTGCCGCGTTTATGTGCGAGTTCAGCTATCCGCAGGGTTTCGATGCTCGCCCCGGAATAGGAGAGCGCGAATAACGCGTCGCCTCGTCCAAGCGTCGAGACATTGGCCATTTGCACATGGCTGTCGCTGTCGTGCAGCACGTTGCGGCCGAGCTTCATCAGCTTGTATGAGAAATCGCGCGCCACCAGAGAGGATGCGCCGACGCCTGCCAAATGAATGCGGCGCGCACCGTTCAATGCTTCGAGGGCCTTGCCGATTTCATGCTCGGTGTTGGCCGCGACCGTCTGTTGCATCGACAAAAGCTTGCTGCCGATCAGCTTGCGCAGGATGACCAGATAGCTGTCGCCGACCTCGATCGAACCGTGGATCATGCCGGCCGGCACGTGCCATTCCTGCGACTTGGCCTCGCTGACGGCGAGCTTGAGCTCCTGATAGCTGGAATAGCCGAGCTTCTGGCTGAACTTGACGACGCTCGACTGGCTGCGGCCGATCTCAGCGGCAAGCGCCGCCGTCGACAGGCGCAGCATCTGGTCGGGATTATCGACGATATACCGACCGATCTCGCGGTCGCCGGGCGCCATGATTTCGAGCTTGGCCTCGATTTTCTTCAGGATGGACATGCGTTCACCTGTTGCCAGTCACGGACAATGCCAAACCAAGGAATAAATTATTCCGTCTCTGATTGACAGCCAAGAATGATCCATCAAATCTCTACCGGTGCGGTTGCGGCCCAGCCTTCGGGCAAGCCGACGATTCGGCCACGAAAGATCGTAGACACGCCGACAGCTCGGGATTAGGTCAGAGCCATGGACAAATTGCGGATCGTCGGCGGGCATAGGCTTGAGGGCGCGGTGACGATCTCCGGCGCCAAGAACGCGGCCTTGCCGCAAATAGCGGCGGCGTTGCTCAGCCCTTATCCGCTGCAACTGACCAACCTGCCTGCGGTGACCGACGTCGACAACATGCTTGGCGTCGTCGGCCTTCATGGGGCCGAAGTCACCAGATCGGCGCATGCCGCCACAATCGATACCAGTGCTGCCGTCTCCAAGGAGACAACCTACGATACCGTCAGGCGTATGCGCGCGACAGTGCTGGTGCTCGGCCCGCTGCTTGCCCGCTTCGGCCACGCCAGGGTTTCGCTGCCCGGCGGCTGCGCGATCGGCGCACGGCCGGTCGACATGCATGTCGCCGCACTTGCCGCACTTGGCGCCGACATTGCGATCGAAAACGGGCTGATCGTCGCGTCCGCGCCGGGCGGACTGAAAGGCGCGCGTATCGTTTTGAGCTCACCATCGGTCGGCGCGACCGAAACGGCGATGATGGCAGCGACGACTGCAAAGGGCGAAACCGAGATCCTCAATGCGGCGCGCGAACCGGAGGTGGCCGACCTTGCCGCCTGCTTGAACGCCATGGGCGCGCGGATCGAGGGCGCCGGCACGCACCGTATCCTGATCGCGGGCAGCACAGGCTGGCGCGCCGCCACGCACGACATCATCCCGGACCGGATAGAGGCCGGCACCTATGCCGTCGCGGCGGCTATCACCGGCGGTCAGCTCGAGCTGACCCACGCGCGGCTCGAGCACATGGCATCCGTCGTCCAGCTGCTCGAAACAGCCGGTGTGAAAATCTGGCCGGGCGACCGCGGGCTGATCGTATCGAGAGACGGGCCGCTCAAAGCCGTCGATGTGACGACGGAGCCCTATCCGGGCTTTCCGACCGATCTCCAAGCGCAGTTCATGGCGTTGATGTGCTGTGCCGAGGGCGCTTCGCTATTGCGTGAGACGATCTTCGAGAACCGCTTCATGCATGTGCCTGAACTGATGCGGCTCGGCGCCAACATCAAGCTGCAAGGCACCATGACGCTGGTGCGCGGAGGCGAGAAGCTGAAGGGCGCGCAAGTGATGGCCACCGACCTGCGCGCCTCCGTCTCGCTGGTGCTGGCAGCGCTGGTGTCCCAGGGTGAGACGACGATCAACCGCGTCTATCATCTCGATCGCGGCTATGAGCAGCTGGACCGCAAGCTCCGGCTTTGCGGCGCCCAGATCGAGCGGATAAGTGGATGAGTGCCGGCGCGGCGTCTTCGCATTATTTCCTGGGCGTCGATGGCGGCGGAACCGGCTGTCGGGCGCGTATCGAAGACGAGGCGGGAACCGTGCTCGGGCAAGGTCTCTCAGGTCCGGCGACAACGCGGCTCGGTATAGAGGCGGCCTGGGCCTCCGTTGCCAAAGCCTTTGGTGCTGCGATCAGAGAGGCAGGGTTCACGGCGACGAAAATCGCCAGGATCCGTGCCGGCGTCGGTCTTGCCGGCATCGGCCGCAAGGGGTCGCTTGAGGCGTTTCGTGCGATCTCCCATCCCTTTGCAAGTCTCGACTTCGTCAGCGACGGCGTCGCGGCTTGCCTGGGCGCGCATTCGGGCCAGGACGGCGCCATCGTCATAGCCGGGACCGGTTCGATCGGGCTCGGCTTTGTCGAAGGGCGCGACCTGCGTGTCGGCGGCTACGGTTTTCCGATTTCCGACGAGGGCAGCGGCGCCGATCTAGGTTTGGAAGCGGTACAGTTCGCCTTGCGCGCCCATGACGGCCGGCACGAGCGGACCGCGCTGCTGGCCGAGGTGATGCAGCGCTTCAAGGACGACCCGTTCGAGGCGGTGGCCTGGATGGACCGCGCCAGTGCGACGGACTATGCCGCCATGGCGCCGATGGTGATCCGCCATGCCGACCAGGGCGATCCGGCCGGTCGGCGGATCGTGCAAGGCGCTGCCGAGCAGATCGACACCTTCGTGCGGGTGCTGTTCGAAAAAGGCGCGCCGCGGGTTACGTTGCTCGGAGGGTTGTCCAGCCCGCTTGAGCCATGGCTCGCTCCCGACGTCCGCCGACGGCTGAAGCCGGCCGACGGCGATGCGGTTTCGGGAGCCATAATCCTGGCCAGAAAGTCGCTTTGCGGCGAGTAACGCGCTACTCAAAGAGGAATATTTTATTCCTACAATCCGTTGACACCGGGAATACCGAATTCTAAAAAGTTAACTAAGCAGAAACACGACAGCCGGTCGCCTGCCCGGCACGGCATCGCGTTCCCGCTCACGGCAGATTGAAAGTAAGCAAGTGGTCGAACACGGGTTGATGTCGGAGTTGGAGCGGCTGGTTTCCGAGGACCGCAACCCGAGAACCATCGACATCGACCTGTTGCCGACCATCGAGGTGCTGCGGAAGATCAATGACGAAGATAAAGGCGTTGCGGCCGCCGTCGAGAAGGTCATTCCTGAGATTGCTGCTGCCGTGGACCGGATCGTGAGCGCGTTCCAGAAGGGTGCGCGCCTTGTCTATGTGGGCGCTGGCACCAGCGGCCGGCTCGGCGTCCTCGACGCCTCGGAATGTCCGCCGACCTTCGGCGTACCCGAGGACATGGTGGTGGGCCTGATCGCCGGCGGCGACGACGCGCTGGTGCGCTCCGCGGAAGGCGCCGAGGATGACCCGAAACAGGGTGTAAAGGCATTGCAGGACATCAAGCTGACCGCCGACGATGTGGTGGTCGGCATCGCTGTCAGCGGGCGCACGCCCTACGTCATCGGCGGCCTGACCTATGCCAAGCAGGTGGGAGCGACCACCGTGGCGCTGTCCTGCAATCCGCGATCGACCATTGCCGGCATAGCCGACATTGCCATCTCTCCGGTGGTCGGCCCGGAGGTTCTCACCGGCTCGACCCGACTGAAATCGGGAACCGCGCAAAAGCTGGTGCTCAACATGCTGTCTACCGCCAGCATGATCCGCATCGGCAAGAGCTATCAGAACCTGATGGTTGACCTCAATCCAAGCAACAAGAAGCTTGTCGCCAGGGCGGTCAGGATCGTGATGCAGACGACCGGCTGCGCGGCACAGCAGGCACGACAGGCACTCGACCAGACCGGCAACGATGTAAAACTGGCAATCCTGGTGACGATCACCGGCATGGGCGTCGAGGAAGCACGTAAGGCGCTTGGCAACGCGGGAGGTTTCCTGCGCAAGGCGATAGGCGAAAAGACGGTGTAAGACCGCATGGACAC
Organism: Mesorhizobium sp. M0174; assembly: GCF_040322275.1. Taxonomy (NCBI): domain Bacteria; kingdom Pseudomonadati; phylum Pseudomonadota; class Alphaproteobacteria; order Hyphomicrobiales; family Phyllobacteriaceae; genus Mesorhizobium; species Mesorhizobium sp. M0174. Next base: position 112,796 of record NZ_JAMYTB010000002.1, on the reverse strand, counting down.
TGGGCCGATGTTCCGGGGCGTGTGTCCCTTTGAAGCGGTCCGGCGAACTGCAAGGCATCAGGTTTAACAATAATGGGAGACGACAATGGTACGGCACATTGGCAAGAAACTGCTTTCCGGCATGACCCTCGCGGCAATGATTGGCATCGCGGCGCTACCGGCGCAGGCGAGTGCGGCGACGCTGCATATGGCGTGGTCGCAGGACGCCACCGGTCTTGATCCGCACAAGCAGACGGCATTCTCCTCACTGCGGCTGCTGGAACTGATCTATGAGCCACTGGTGCGGCTCGACGCAAACCTGCAAATCACGCCCGCGATTGCCGATTCATGGCAGTTCTCGCCGGACGGCAAGGAGCTGAGTTTCAAACTCAATCCGAAAGCAAAATTCCAGAACGGCGCCGCCGTGACCTCGGCCGATGTCAAGGCATCGTTCGAGCGCATACTCGACGAGAAGACCGGCGCGGCCGCGCGCGCCAACTTTCTCTCGATCGCCAGCATCGACACACCCGATCCAGCCACCGTCGTGTTCCACCTCTCGCAGCCGGATGTGCCGATCCTGACGGCGATGAGCGACGTCAACGCCGCGATCGTCCCGGCAAGCGAAATCATGGCCGGCTCGATCGGCACGACGACGATCGGCTCGGGTCCGTTCAAGTTGGAAAAGTGGGATCCGAATTCCAAGGAAGTGCTTGTCGCCAACAAGGATTGGGCGGGCGGCACGACCGGCATCGACGGCATCGAGGTCAGCGTGCTGCCGGACGAGACGGCGATCCTGGCGGCGATGCGCAGCAAGCAGATCGATTTTGCCCTGCTCAACGATCCGCTTGTCGCCACGCTTGTGCCCAAGGAAGCCAGCCTGCAGTTGAACCGTGTGCCGGTGCTTGCCTATCACGTGCTGCAGCTCAATCCTTCCCGCAAGCCGATGACCGAACTCAAGGTGCGTCAGGCGATTTCCTGCGCCATCGACCGGCAGGAAGTGCTGGACACCGCCTCGCTCGGTGAAGGCAAAGTCACCGGCCCGCTGACTATCCCTGCGCTGGCGACCGATCCGAGCCAGTTGTTCTGCTATAAGCGCGACGTCGAGAAAGCCAAGCAGCTGATGGCCGAAGCGGGCTACGCCGACGGCTTTTCGGCGACCGTGATCGGCGCCACCGGCGAGCCGCCGACAGCGGCGGCGGAAGCCCAGGTCATCCAGTCGCAACTCGCAGAAATCGGCGTCAAGCTCGACATCAAAATGATGGAGCTCAACGTCTATGTCGATGCCTGGCTGAAGGGCGATTTCGACATGGCCATCGCCCTGAACGGCGGCAGGGCCGATCCCTACACTATGTACAACCGTTACTGGACCAAGACGGGCAATCTGCAGAAGGTCGCGAACTATATCGACGATACGCTGGACAGTCTTATGCAGAAGGGCCGCAGCGAGACCGACCCGGCAGCGCGCAAAGCGATCTTCGCCGACTTCGAGAAGCACATCACTGAGATGTCGCCCTGGATCTGGCTCTACACGTCCTACAGCTACACCGCACAGCAGAAGAATATCGCAGGATTCGAACCGGTGCCGACAGGCTCGCTGTTCAGCCTCGCCAAGGTGACGATCCAGTAGCTGCTTTGGTGCCAGACGAGAGGGTATTCTTCGCGTGAACTATCTGATGCGGCGACTGGCAACCTTCCCTCTCGTCCTGCTTGGCGTGTCCATCGTCGTGTTCCTGGCGATCAGGATGGTTCCGGGCGATTCGATCACGGCAATGCTGGGGACCGAAGCCGGCCTGCTGACGCCGCAGCAGCGCGATGCGCTTGCAGCTTATTTCGGCATCGACCAGCCCTGGTTCATCCAGTACTGGCGCTGGCTGCTTGGTCTTGTCCAAGGTAATCTCGGCATTTCGTCCACCTATGGCAGGCCGGTGCTCGACGTCATCCTCGAGCGTTTCCCGCTAACGTTGGAGCTCGCCCTGCTTTCGATGGTCATCGCCCTGGTTGTCGGCATGCCGACCGGGATTTTTGCCGCCACCCATAATGAAAAGCTGTCCGACCTCGGCGTGCGCGTTGTCGCAATGATCGGGCAGTCGACGCCGAACTTTGTCCTTGCCCTGCTGATCATCTACACGCTGTCGGCGGGGTTTGGCGTTTTGCCGGCGATGGGTGAGTTTTCGCCGCTGTGGCAGGATCCGCTGCGCAATCTCGGCCAGCTGTTGCTGCCTGCGGTCACGCTTGGATTTGCCTTCGCGGCTTCGGTGACCCGCATATCGCGTTCGGCGATGCTCGATGTGCTCAGCGACGACTATGTCAGGACGGCGCGCAGCAAAGGCGTTTCGGCGCGCGGCGTCATCTGGGGGCATGCTTTGCCCAACGCGCTCATCCCGGTCGTGACGCTGAGCGGCATAGAGTTCGGCTATCTGCTGGGCGGGGCAGTCATCGTCGAGCAGATATTTGCGCTGCCCGGTCTCGGCCGTATGGTGCTGGATGCCATCCTGCAGCGCGACTACGCGCTGGTGCAGGGAAGCGTGCTGTTCATCGCCTTCAACTTCATGATCGTCAATCTCCTCGTCGACCTCGCCTATGTCGCGCTCGACCCGCGTATCCGGCTAAGCGAGCACTGATGGCGACATTGCGGGCTATATTTGCGCATCCCAGCGGCCGCATCGGCGGTGCCATCGTTGCGCTTTATCTGCTGCTTGCCGTGCTTGGCATGCTGGGGCTGACGCCGCACGATCCGCTGACGCAGCACCGGGTCGAGCGACTGCATGCGCCTGACGGCACCTACCTGATGGGCACGGACCTGTTCGGCCGCGATGTCGCAAGTCGGCTGATGACCGGGATCGGCCAGTCCTTCATCGTGGCCTTCTTTTCGGTCGCCTTCGCGACACTGGCCGGCACCGTGCTCGGGCTGGCGGCAGCCTGGTTCGGGCGCCGCTGGGACGGCCTGGTGATGCGCATCATGGACGTTGTGCTGGCGTTCCCGGCGATCCTGCTGGCGCTGCTGATCGTCGCGGTTGCTGGACCGGGAACCTCGACCAGCGTCATTGCCATTGCCATCGTCTACACGCCGATCTTCACGCGCGTCGTGCGAGGTCCGGCTCTGTCGCTCAAGGCGCGCGAGTTCGTCGACGCGGCCCGCACGTTCGGCAGCAGTGCGGGCTATATCGTAACACGCCATCTGCTGCTCAATCTGGTGGCGCCACTGACGGTTCAGGTGACGCTGGCGCTGGCCTGGGCACTGCTGACCGAGGCCGGCTTAAGCTTCCTCGGGCTAGGCACGCAGCCGCCCGCCGCGTCGCTCGGCCTGATGCTGAGCGACAGCCGCAATCTGATGGAGACAGCTCCCTGGCTGATGATCTTCCCCGGCGTGGCGATCATGATCAGCATCCTCGGTTTCAACCTGCTCGGCGATGCGTTGCGTGATGTCCTCGACCCGAAGATGCGGAGATCGATCGCATGATTCCGCTGCTGTCCGTCAGCGGATTGCGCGTCGGCTTCGGCCGCAACCCGAAAGCCAATGAGGTCGTGCGCGGCGTCAGCTTCGATCTCGCCGACGGCGAGACATTGGCAATCGTCGGCGAAAGCGGCTCGGGCAAATCGGTCACGGCGCTGTCGATCAATCGCCTTGTCGATTATGGCGGCGGCCGCATCACCGCAGGCTCGATCACGCTGAAGCGGGTCGACAACAGCATTTTCGACCTGACCGCCGCGGACGAGCCGCAACTGACGAAGATCCGCGGCGGTGAAATCGGCATGATCTTCCAGGAGCCGATGAGCTCGCTCAATCCGGTGCTGACCATCGGCAGGCAGATCGAGGAATCGTTTCGCCTGCATCGCGGCCTGACCGGCCGGCAAGCGACGGCGGCGGCCAAGGACGCGCTCGACCGCGTGCGTATTCCCGACGCTGCACGGCGACTGAAATATACGCCCAACCAGCTTTCGGGCGGCATGTTGCAGCGGGTGATGATCGCCATGGCGCTCGCTTGCAACCCGCGCCTGCTCATTGCCGACGAACCAACGACGGCGCTGGATGTTACGGTGCAGGCGCAGATCATGGCGCTGCTCGCCGAGTTGAAGCAGGAAACCGGGATGTCGATGATCTTCATCACCCACGACATCGGTCTGGTTGCAGGCATCGCTGACAAGGTCATGGTGATGCAAAGCGGGGAAGCTGTCGAGCAGGGCGCGCTGAACCAGATATTGGACGATCCGCAGCATCCCTATACGCGGCATCTGCTTCATGCGGTGCCGCATTTCGCCGGCGGCAGTGCCGTACGCAAGGACGTGCAATGCGAAACGCAAAAAGCTGCCGAGCCGGCGCTGATGGTCGATGGCCTCGTGGTGCGGTTTCCAGTCAAGGCTGGGTTTTTCAGCCGCGCCAGCGGTATCGTGCACGCGGTGGACGGTGTGGATTTCGAGCTAATGCCGGGCGAGACATTGGCGGTCGTCGGCGAGAGCGGTTCCGGAAAGTCCACCACCGCCCGCGCGATTCTGGGGCTGGTGCGCCCGACACGCGGCACAATCTCGGCCAGCACGCGCAAGGCCGTCGCCGGGCAGAGCGCCCTTCCCGTGCAGATGGTGTTCCAGAATCCCTATGGCTCGCTCAATCCCAGACTCACCATCGAAAGCATCCTCGCAGAGCCGGTGATCGCTAGCGGCGGACGGATAACTGCTGAAACGCGGGCGAAAATGGCCGCGCTGCTGAAACGCGTCGGCCTTCCGGAAAACAGCCTGCAGCGCTATCCGCACGAATTCTCCGGCGGCCAGCGGCAACGCCTGTGCATCGCTCGCGCGCTGATGCTCAATCCTTCGGTTGTCGTCCTCGACGAAGCGGTTTCGGCGCTCGATGTGTCGGTGCAGGCCAGGGTGCTGGAGCTTTTGGTCGAGCTGCAGCGTGAATTCGGGCTGGCCTACCTGTTCATCTCGCATGACATGGCTGTCGTCGAGCGGATCGCCCATCGCATTGCGGTCATCTATGCCGGCCAGATCGTCGAGATCGGCGATGCCAGATCGGTGCTCTCGCAGCCGAAGCACTCTTATACCAAACAGCTTATCGCGGCCGTTCCCACCATAGACCGGCGGCATGAACGTTTCGAGCTGGACACGCGCCAGGTTCCCTCGCTCGTGCGCCCGCTGGGATTTGAGCCGGGCCCGGCCAATTGGCAGCAATTCGGGCCGGACCATAGGGCACGGGTGGAAGCGTGATGATTGTCGCTCGAAAGCATGCAGAGTCAGACGGACAGCCCCCTCGCTGCTTTTCAGACGGAGGCCGCATTTGATCGAGCATGATCTCTTCGACCGTGCATTCGCCCCGCTCGAAACGGCCGTGGCTGCGTCGCGCATTCCTGGCGGCGTGCTCGGCATGGTCGACTGGGACGGTCAACGCATCGTCCGGGCAGTCGGCTCAGCCCAAGTCGTGCCGAAGATACGGCCGATGCATATCGAAACATGGTTCGATCTGGCGTCGCTGACCAAAGTCATCTTCACCACGCCGCGTATCCTTGCACTGGCGGAAGAAGGCGTCATCGACCTCGACGCGCCGCTGATTTCGGTCCTGCCCGACCTTCGCCAATATGACGAAAAAGCCTGGGAACGGAAGGTGACGTTTCGCCAGTGTCTCGGTCATCAGACGCCGTTTCCCGCCGTTGCTCCAATCTACACCTATGGCCGCGATCCCGAGCTGTTGCGCGCCTTTGTCCTGCAGCGCGAGTGGCAGGTCGGGGAGCCGGTCTATTCCGATATCAATTTCATTCTGCTCGGCTTCGTCCTGGAGCGCCTGTCCGGCAAGACCATTCGCTACATGGATCCCGGTCCGGGCTTCGCGTTCTCCACCGAACCGGATCGCGCGGCGGCCACAGAAGACTGCACATGGCGCCATCGTGTTCTCTGCGGCGAGGTCCACGACGACAATTGCTCGGCATTGCAAGGGGCCGGTCACGCCGGGCTGTTCGGAACGGCGGCCGCGATCCTCGATTTTGCGCTAGGGCTGCTGGACGGGAGCGGCGCATCCGAGCGTTCAATAGCGCTGATGCGCACGCCCTTGTCGGCAACCCGCACCCATGGCTGGGAGCGGCCTTACGAAGGCTGGTCCGGCGGCCGGCTGTGCAGCCCCGGCACAATTGGCCATACCGGCTTCACCGGCACCGGGCTTTGGGTCGACTTCGACAAAGGCAGAGCATGGACCTTGCTCACCAACCGGATCCATCCGACACGTCATTTCAACAGCGGGATCGCAGCGCTAAGGCAATCGATCGGCGATCTCGTCAACGGAGCCTGACAAGTCATGATTGCTAAAAATGGCGCACCAATGTGGGCTGTCGGCCTGATGACCGGCACCGTGCTGGACGGTAATATCGACGTCGCGCTGATCAAGACCGACGGCGAACGGATCGCGGATTTCGGCACCTACACGCTGGCGCCTTACCCCAGGTCGATCCGCAGCCTGTTGGAGGAGACGTTGCGCCAGGCCAGGATCTGGAATTTCACCGGACCGGAACCGGCGATTTTTCGTGAGGCAGAGGAGGCACTGACGCGCGCCCAATCCGCCGCGGTCAGGGATCTTGTCGAAAGTCACGGCCTGACCATGGCCGATATCGGCGTCGTCGGCTTCCATGGCCAGACCGTGCTGCACCGTGCCCCGCAAGTGGGCCGGCTGGGCCAGACCCGCCAGCTCGGCGACGGCGAGCTGATGCATGCGATCCTTGGCACCAGGGTCGCCTATGACTTCCGCTCGGCCGACATGCGCGCCGGCGGCCAAGGTGCGCCGCTCTCTGCCGCCTATCACGCCGCGCTGCTGCGCGACGCTGATGCCAGTGGAGACACGGCAGTGCTCAATCTCGGTGGCGTCGCCAACATCACCTGGTGGGACGGCAAGGACAATGTCGTCGCCTTCGATACCGGACCGGCCAACGCGCCGCTGAACGACTTCATCAAGTCGAAGGGGCTTGGCGAAATGGACCGCGACGGCGCGTTGGCCCGCGCCGGGACGGTCGACGAGACGCGGCTGGCCAAGCTCCTGCAGCACCCTTACTTGACCAAACCCTACCCGAAATCGCTGGACCGTTTCGATTTCGGCGCCTCGATGGCGGACGGAATGAACGCCGCGGATGGGGCAGCCCTGCTGACGGCCTTCACCGCGGCCGCCGTCGCCAAAGCGCTCGATCTTCTGCCGCACCGGCCGAAGCGGCTGGTGGTCAGCGGCGGCGGTCGCCACAATCCAACGATCATGGCCATGCTTGCCAGCCGCGCCGGCGTCGAAGCGGTTCCGGCCGAGGCGCTGGGCTGGAAGGGCGATGCGGTGGAGGCGGAGTGCTTTGCCTTCCTAGCAGTGCGCGTGCTTAGGGGCTTGCCGATCAGCTTCCCCAGCACGACCGGCGTGCCGCAGCCGATGCGCGGAGGGCGGCTCGCCGGCTAATCGTGTTTCAGGTTCTTCTGTAAGAAGATGCGGCTGCGGCCAATGGGAAAGTCGGCGAGCGCACCGAACGGCCGGTAGCCGTGGCGCTCATAGGCCTTGGCCGCCTTGGGATTGAACGTGTCGATCCAGGCGCCGTGACAGTCGCGCGCGATCGCCTCCCTCTCGGCCGCCTCGAGCATCCTGCCGGCCATGCCGTGGCCGCGCAGTTTTTCATCGACCCAGAGCCATTGCACATAGAGCCAGCCCAGGCGGTGTATCCCGAGATGCCGGCGACAATTACGCCGTGCTCATCGCGCACGAACACGGCCATTGCCTTCCTGCGGGAGGCGCCGACATCACTGTCGTTGAACGCAGCAAGCCGCTCTCCGAGAAAAGCCAGCTCGTGCGGCAAGGGATCGGCGGTTGTCTCAAGCGTTGTATTGTCCATCCACCAAGCATCTATCGATGGACGGGGCCGAGACGCAAGCCTTGCTGCGCTATAGCTTCGGCGAACGCCACGCCGCTGCCACAGCAGCGATCAGCATGAGCAGGGCTGCAACCACCGCCGACGCCGCAAAACCGAATGTGGAATAAAGCGGTCCGAACGCCGTGGTGCCGACGAACACCGCGAGATAGGTCACCGCGCTGTTCAAGCCCATGATCGTGCCGCGCCGCGCAGGATCGAGCGCGGACAGGCGCATCACCAGGACATTCAGGCCGAAATGATTGGCAAGGCCCCAGACGGCTATCATCGCTATGGTCAGATGGAAACTACTGCTCGCCGCGGCAATCGCGACATAGACGGCCGCGACGAGCAGGTAGGCAAATGGCATGACACGCCGCGCGCCCAGGCGGTCGATAACGCCGTCAAGAAGTGCCGCCGCGCCAAATCCGGCGCCATAAGCGAGCGCGGCCAGCCCGTTGGCGCTGACCGGCCGTCCCAAGCCATTGTGAAGGTGATCGCCAAGATAGCCATAGACACCGTAGAACGCGGTCATGAATGCGGCGCAGGCAACCAGAAGCGGCACTATGCCGGGGACGCTCAAAGCGCCCAGCGGCGTCGGCGCCGGGCCGCTCTTCCTGACATCGCTCAGCGACGTCAGCGTCAGGCTTGCCAATGCGAGTGCTGAGAGCACCGCGACCGCCGCGAAAACGGCGCGCCAATGCACCAGGTCGGCAAGTACGGCCGACAGCGAAACCCCGGCGATCATGCTCAGCGTCCAGCCGGTCAGCACGACGCCTATGGTGCCGCTTTCGCGGCCGGGCGGTGCAATCGCGGCGGAGCTGGCGTAGATTGCCGGCATGGCGACACCTGCAGCGATGCCGGCGAGAAGCTGGGCCGCGACCAGCGCCGTCACCGTCGGCGCAGCAGCGCTGGCGACGAGCGCTATCGCCAGCAGCAGCAACGCTCCTTGCAGCATGCGGCGGGCACCAAGCCGGTCGATATAGCGCGCCAGGAACAAAGCGCTCGCCGACGTACCGAGCCCGAACGCGGCGGACGCGATCATAACCGCCGGCACGCTTGTGCCGAAGGACGCGGCAACCGCCGGTGCGATCGGACCGAGCACCAGCGAGTTCGAGCCGATCACGGCAATGCATCCGGTGAGGAGGTAAGCGAGCGCCGGGATAGGCGGCCTTGCCGTAAATGTTGCGACTTGATCATTGTTCGACATATGGCGATATTGGCCGTACTAAATTCTGCATCAATAGGGAATTTCATTATGGATGAAGAAACAGATGGCATTCCGCAGAACAGGCCTGCCGCCCGCGATATCGATGCAATCGACCGAAAAATATTAAGCGTTCTGGTCGACGACGCCACGATCAGCTATGCCGAGCTCGGCGACCGCGTCGGCCTTTCACCGCCGGCAGCCCATGAACGCGTCAAGCGCCTGCGGCGCAGCGGTGCCATCCGCAACACCGCGATCATCATCGATCCAAAAGCGGTGCACAAGCCGCTGCTTGCCTTCGTCCATATCGACACCAAGGGGTGGGGCAAGACGCCGGAGCTGATGGCAATCTCCGAACACCCCGAAGTCGAGGAGATTCATTCGGTGGCCGGCGACACATGCATGCTGATCAAGGTCCGCACCGAGGACACGCGGGCACTCGAAGGCCTGTTGTCGCGCCTCTACGAAACGCCTGGTGTCACCTCGACCCGAAGCTACGTCGTGCTGTCGACCTATCTCGAGCGGCCGGTGCAGCCGGGGATAACGACGGAATGGCCGACCCCCCGGCACATGGCCAAGCCGCTTTATTAGCTCATACGATCCTCACGCGTATCCAACGTCGAACCGGAAACGTCTTAGGCACTGCATCCTGTGGTCATCCGTCGGGCCGGTTCGTTTGCGCCGGTTTTTGGATCCGACGGAATGCCTGTTGCGCAACCGGAGACACGCGATGAGAAAATTAATCGTAGGCAGCTTCATTTCGCTGGACGGCGTCATCGAAGCACCAATGGAATGGGCCTCGCCCTTCTTCGACGAGGAGATGAAGGAACACTCATATGAAAAGGCCGGCGAGGCGGATTTTTTCCTGCTCGGCCGCATCACCTATGAAATGTTTTCGGCGCGTTGGCCGCAGGTCAAAGGCAGCAAGTACATGGACCGCATGAACGGGCTGAACAAGCTCGTCGCTTCGCGCAGCCTCAAGGCAGTGAGCTGGAACGCGTCGCTGATCGAAGGCGACGTCGCTGCCGAAATCGCCAGGATCAAGCAGCAAACCGGCGGCAACATATTGAAGTATGGAGTGAGCAATCTCGACCAGACGCTGCTCGCCAACAGGCTTGTCGACGAGTATCAACTCTCGATCGTGCCGACCCGCGTCGGGCATGGCAAACGCGCTTTCCAGGATGTCGACCCGTCCCTGGTCAAGCTGGAGCTTATAGATACGCACCGTTTCAAGAACGGGGTCATTACGCTGACCTATGTCCCGCTGTGATCCGCCGCCGAATTGAATGCCGATGAAGATGCAGCCAAGACTTGACCCGACCGGGCTTTTCGACGTCCGCTACGCCGGCTTCCTGGAGACAGTCGCGCATTTGCGTGGACGGCTGCACCGCTACTGTGCACGTATGACCGGTTCGACGCTCGACGCCGAAGACGTGATGCAAGAGGCGCTGTTCGAGGCCTATCGGAAGATCGAGAAGCTGGACGATGCGACTGCTCTTCGCCCCTGGCTGTTTCGCATTGCACATAATCGCTGCATCGATTTCCTGCGAAGCCGGCAGGTGCGTCAGCATGCGGAGGCCAATTTCGTCGAAGACGAGATCATCCTGCCGGTCGAGCCGGCGGGCAAGGGCGCGGATCGCGCGATGGAACGGCTGGTGATCCACCTGCCGCCCAAGGAACGCGCCTGCGTCCTGCTCAAGGACGTCTTCGACTATTCGCTGGAAGAGATCGCCGATCTCGTCGGCTCGACCGTGGGTGGCGTCAAGGCCGCGTTGGGCCGTGGCCGCTCCAAATTGGGCGCCTTGTCAGGCGAGCCAATCGTGCGTTCGGAGCCCCAACGCGATCCGGAACTTCTGGAATTGCTCAGCCGCTATGTCGAACTGTTCAACCGCCGCGACTGGGACGGGGTTCGGGCGTTGACCAGCGCCGACGCACAATTGCGGGTCGCGGATTGCTTCAAGGGCAGGCTGTCGGAATCACCTTACTTCGTCGAATATGAAAGAGCCTCGACGGCCTGGAAAATGGCGATTGGCATGATCGATGGCGAGGCGGTGCTGCTCGTGCTCCACCATGGCGAAGACGGTTGGAAGCCGGCCCATCCGGTTCGGATCGAAGCCGCTGGCGGGACCATAAATCGCATCACCGATTATTATGCCTGCCGCTGGATCATGCCGACGGCTGGTGCGGTGGTCGTTTCCAGGCCGGCCTAACCAACAGGACATGCAAGTGTCCGGCATCAACCTCAATGAAATGGGATCAATGCCGGACAAGACATAGGGGGCTTACTGAAGCTTCGCCTGCAAGGCGTTGACGTCATCCGTCGTCATTTCGCCATCGGTCGTCACCTTGCCGTCGACGATCTTCCAGAGCCGGAACGGGCCGGTGATGTCGCCGTACTTATCGAAGGCTACAGGGCCGATGACGCCTTCGTAGCGGATCGGCTTGCCGTCCTTGATCAGGCCGAGCGCCTTGGCGAACTCGTCCTTGCCGGCATAGATCGGCGTGCCGGCCGGATCGACCGCCTTGTACATCGCGTCCTTGATCTTGGCCGGATCCTCGGAGCCGGCAATCGCGATAGCCAAGCCGACAATGGCGCCGGCATCATAGGACCGGTCGGCCGCCGGGTTCGACGGCTCAATGCCCGAAAATTCCTTGTAGTTCTTGGTGAAATATTCGGTCGATGCGGTCGGGCTGGTGCCCGAGGAAGTGCCATAGGCATCCTTCAAATAGTCGGCGCCGACGGATTCGATGAAATCCGGGCTGTTCATGCCGTCATTGAGCAGGAATTTCTGGACACCGCCCTGCGAAATCCAGGTACGGGCGATGGTTGCGCCATCGACAGGCGTGCTGACGAGGTAAAGCCCGTCCGGTTCGCCGGCCATGGCCGCGGTTACCTCCGAGGCATAGCTCGACTGCTTTTCATTGTAAGGCGTGTCGGAGACGATGGTGCCACCGAGCGCCTTATAGGCACGCGAGAATTCCGCCACCATGTTGACGCCGAAGTCGTTGTTGACGTGGATGACCGACAGCTTCTTGAAGCCCTTGTCGATGGCATATTTGGCGGCGGCGACGCCCTGCAGAGCGTCCGAGGTGATGGTGCGGAAAAAGATGCCGTTGGTCTTGCCGTCGCGCCCGAGCGCCGTCAGCGTCGGCGACGACGAAGCCGGCGACACCTGGACGATCTTGGCCGGCGCGGTGACCGAGGTCAGGATCGGGATCGACACAGAGGAGATGATGCCGCCTATGATCACCGGCACCTTCTTGACCTGCACGAGCTGGGTTGCGGCGTCGACCGCAATGTTGCCCTGGCTCTGGCTGTCGCGCGTGTCGGTCGCGAGATCGCAGCCGCGCACGCCGCCGGCATCGTTGATGTCGCGGAAGGCCATTTCGACCGACTTGGCGCCGGCCTGGCCGTATTCGCCGGCCGGGCCGGTCAGTTCCATGACGAGGCCGACGGTGATCTTGCAGTCGGCGGCCTGCGCTGCGCCGGCCGCTGTCAGCAAGGCGAGCGCGGTGGTGATCTGAAGTATCGTCTTTGTCATTGTTGTTCCCCTTTCGTTACACGACTCTCATTCACGTCTTGAGCCTGTTCAGCCTTCCGGCACCTGCAGCCAGGTTTCATGCAGATGTCGCCATTCGACGCCGTTAGGCGCCGATGAACTGGTGGTGAAAACGGCACTCGAGCGACGGCGGCTGTGCCTGCCGGCGCGTTGCTGTGCCTCGACGTAGCAGACGACGATCGTGTCCCCGGCCTGCCAGTCGGCCCGGATGTCCTCGATCGAGATACTGAAATCGCCGTCGCAGCTGGCGCGGCTTGCCCTGACATGGTCGAGCACCGCGTCACGATCGAGGACCTGGCCATCCGGTGCAACCATCTGGAAGCCTTTGCCCATGACGCTTTCGAAGCGCCTGAAATCTGCATTGTCCGCACTTGCTGCATTGAACCAGTCGACGAAGAAGCGGTGGAGATCGACCACCTCGACGCTGGCGCGGGAAAGCAAGGAGGGGTTTTCGTCCATGGCCGCGTTCATTTCCTGCCTGCATTCAAATTGTAATGCATGATCGAGCCGTGGCGGCCGTGACGGTCGCGTTCCAATGTGTAGACGTCGCCCAGCGGCCCCCGGCTTTGCGCGATTACGGCAGCGATCCTCGCCCGTTCGTCTGCATCGAGCGCGACGTCCATGATTCTGGCATTGGCAAGGGCGTGCGCCTGGTTGCGGGCGCCGACGATGACGGCCGCCACTTGCGGCTGCTGCAGCACCCAGGCGCTGGCGATGGTGGCGATGTCGACACCGCGGTGGTCGGCGATGGCCTTCAGTGTGCGAAGCAACTCCTGGAAAAGCTCCCAGCCGCCGAAATCATCGATGATCAGCTTGTATTTGACCAGCGACCGGTTTTCGAGCGGCGTCTGCGGCTCGGTAACGCCAAGCCATTTTTCGCTAAGGAAGCCGCCAGCCACCGAACCGTAGCAGAGGAAACTGACGCCATGCCGGCTGGCGAGTGCTGCAAGGCTGTTCGCCGGCCGCTGGTCGAGCACCGAGTATTGCAATTGCTGGCTGACCAGCGGCACACCCGCGGCCAGGATCTCGGCCAGCCGCAGCGTGTCGAAGTTCGTGGTGCCGATATTGCGCACCTTGCCTTCCCTGCGGATTTCGTCGAGCCAGCCCATCGCGTCGACATAGCGGGGCACCGAATAGTCCCACCAATGGAACTGCACAAGATCGAGGCGCTCAGTCTTCAACCGCCGCAGCGACTGGTCGACGATGCTGCTGATGTAGTCGCGGCCGATCGTGGAGAGCCGTTCGAGGTCAGGCACCAGCTTGGTGTGCACCTTCATCTTGGCGGCAGCGTCGAGGCCACGCTCATTGGCAAGGCGCAGGCGCGCCGCACCAATCAGTTCCTCGACACCGGTATAGATATCGGCGCAATCATAGGTCCAGATGCCGGCGTCGAACGTGGCGATCAGGTCGCTCACCGCCTGTTGGCGATCGACCGCGCCGTGCCCGCCGGCAAGCTGCCAGCCGCCGCGAATGACGCGCGAGATCGTGTAGCCGGGACTCAGTTCGAATGCCTTGGCGGTCATCTCTGGTCACTCTCCTTCGGCAGCGGAACCGCCGTGGTCTCGGCATGGCTGAACCGCCGCTTGCCCGTCCTGACGATCCGCAGCCGGCTGGCGCAATTCGGATCCGGACAAGCGATCTCGGCGTCCGACGTCATCCAGTCGTTCCTGTGGGTCGGGCGCTGCTTTGCGGCCAGAAGCGGCAACACTGCCGCAATGGAATAGATCGAGAAACCTTGCCCCGCCGGCATCGACAGCATCTCGCCCTTCAACTCGAAATAGTCGCCGGGCTTGGCGCCGCAATAGATCGGCTTGCCCTTGGGGATAACCGCCTCGACGCGAAGGTCGAAGAGTTCGAAACTGTCGTCGGTCTCAGCCATTCAGATCTCCACCCGGGTGAAGGTGATGTCGCAGGCACCGTTGCGGCGGATCACGCCACAAGCGGCTGCGAATTTATCGCGATCCTCAGGCACCACCTGCGCGACGACGCTTCCGGCAAGCCAGCCGATCGGGAATAGCAGGCGTGCACCCGCTCCGTAGAACAGGCCGACGTCAAAGATGGCATTCGGGTTGCCGCCCCACATGCGCGGCGGCACGTAGGACAACACGATGTCCCCCGGCTGCGGCGTCAGCGTTGCGTTCTCCGCCGGCAAGGGCCTGGCATACGTTTGGCCCTCAAGTTCGGCTGATGGAACCGGGCAGGAGATTTCCGGCCCCGTCCACATAGCATGGATGCCGGCAACGACGCGCGGCTGCTCGAGATAGGCCAGCAGGAAGGCAGCGTTGTCGGGCGCCTTTTCAGGCAACATCAGCGCGGTCACGGAAAGCATCGAGTGTGGCTCGGTGATGCTGATGCCAGGCGCCCTCATGCCCTCAATCCTTCCTTGCTTGTGGATTGGAGCTTGTCGCGCAGAAAGGCGAAGGGCCGGCTGATGTCGGCCACCAGAGCCTCGCGCGCCGCTTGCGCATCCTGCCTTGAAAGCGCTGCGACGATGCTGCGGTGGTAGTGGGCCGTATCGACCTCGCCGGCGTCGGAAAAGGCGTAGATGGCTACGCGGATGCACGGTCCGGATTGCAGCCAGAGGCTCTCGATCATCGGGATCAGCACGGCGGAACCGCAGCATCGGTAGATCTCGAAGTGGAAGCTCTGATTGAGCGTCGCCTCCCGGTCGATGTCCTTCTTGTGCTTCAGCGCCCGCATCTCGTCCCACTCGCCGAGCATGGCCTCGACCGAAGCGATCTGGCGCGGGTTCATGCGCGTCGCGGCCAGCGCGATCGCTTCGCCCTCGATCAGAGAGCGGGCGCGCAAGAGGTCGTCGATGCGCTCCAGCGTGATCGGCGGCACGCGCACTGAACGGTTGGGAAGCGCCTCCAGCGCCTTCTCGGTGATCAGCCGTCCGAGCGCCTCGCGCACCGGCATGGTGCTGGTGACCAGCGCGTCGGCGAGGCCGCGGATGGTCAGCACCTGGCTCGGCTCGAAAAGGCCGCCGATCAAGGCGCGGCGCAGCTCCGAATAGACGCGATCCTGCACGGTCTCGCGGCCGACCGGCGTAAGCTGGGCTGCGATCATCTCATTGTTCTTTTCGATGGCGGCCTTCTGCATAGGCAATCCCGGTCTTGGCCGTTTTCGGCTTGCGGAAGAAATTAAAGCCGAATAGCGTGATCAAAGCAAGCGTGATCACAAATCAGATCATAGGCGACGAAGATCGCTTTTCGGCCAGAGGAATTGATGAGCGACACGACGGAACGGCAGGAGGAGATCCGTACGCCGGTCCTCACGGCCAGGAACGTCCTCAGACGCTTCGGCGGCCTGGTCGCGGTCAACAATGTCTCGTTCGACGTCCGGCCGGGCGAAATACTTGGCCTTATCGGCCCGAACGGCGCCGGCAAGACCACGATGTTCGACCTGCTCGCCGGCAGCATTCTGCCGACCAGCGGCGAAATCCTCCTCAACGGCGTATCGGTGTCGGGGGAAGCTGCCCATCGCCGCATCCGCCGCGGCCTCGGCCGCACGTTCCAGATCCCCCGGCCCTTGCCTAACCTGACGCTGATCGAAAACGTCATGCTGGCTGCTCAAGGGCAGGCCGGAGAAAAACTGCTCGCCAATTTCCTGACGCCCCGGCGGGTCGCTGCCGAAGAAAGGGCTGCCGAGATAAGAGCCGTCGAACTACTCGAGCTCGTCACGATCGCTCACCTTGCGCACGAGCCGGCGCGCGTGCTTTCAGGCGGCCAGCGCAAGCTGCTCGAGCTGGCCCGCGTGATGATGGCCGACCCGGCGATCATCCTGCTCGACGAGCCGGCGGCCGGGGTCAACGCAACCCTGCTCGAGATCATCATCGACCGCATCCGCGACATCAATGCGCGCGGCATCACCTTCCTGCTGATCGAGCACAATATCGACATGGTGACGCGACTCTGCCACCGCGTGCTGGTCATGGCGAGCGGCCAGCTTCTGCGCGAAGGCACTCCGGACGAGGTGGCGCGTGACCCACGCGTCATCCAGGCCTACCTCGGAGGCACGGCATGAGCCAAAGGGTACTCGATGTCCGCGATCTCGAAGCCGGCTATGAGCCCGGCGTTCCGATCGTGCGCGGCGCCTCGATCACCGTCGACAAGGGCGAGATCGTCGTCGTCCTCGGTCCCAACGGCGCCGGCAAGTCGAGCCTTATCAAGGCCATCGCCGGCCTTGTCCCGATCACCGGCGGCACGGTGCTGCTGGACGGCAAGGATATCACGGCGTCGCCCGCCCACACCATGGTCCGCCTTGGCCTTGCCTTCGTGCCACAGACGGAGAACATCTTCCCGCTGATGTCGGTCGAGGACAATCTCAAGGTCGCCTGCGGCATTCTGAGGCCGCGCGAGGTCCCCGCCCGCATTGAGGAAATGTATGCGGTCTTTCCCGATCTCGCCCTTCAGCGCAGAACAGCCGCGGGCAATCTCTCAGGCGGACAGCGGCAGATGCTGGCCGTCGCGCGGGCATTGATCGTCCATCCCAAGGCGCTGGTGCTCGATGAGCCGTCGGCCGGCCTGTCGCCGAAATTCGTGTCGATGGTGTTCGAGATGCTGGCCGGCATCCGCAAATCCGGCGTCACCATCCTGCTGGTCGAGCAGAACGCGAAGGCAGCGCTTGCCATTGGAGACCGCGCCTACGTGCTGGTCGAGGGCAAGGAGCGGCACCAGGGCATCGCCTCCGAGCTCTGGAACGATCCGGTCGTCGCCGAACTCTACCTTGGCCAGCGCCGCCCCGACTTCGGGAAAGGAGGCGCGGCATGAACCTGCAATTTGTCGTCGACGGACTGCTGGCAGGCTCGATGATCGGCCTCGGCGCCATCGGCGTGACGCTCACCTATTCGATCCTGCGCTTCTCGAACTTCGCCCATGGCGACTTCATGGCCTGGGGCGCCTATGCGACGCTGGCCGTGGTTGGCGCCATTGGCGCGATGTTCGGCAAGATCGCGCCGATCGCGCCCCTCTCCTTCGGTTGGCCGCTGATCGCCGCGCTCATCATCGGCATGGCGGTTACCGGCCTGCTGGCACTGGCGCTCGATCTGGTGCTGTTCGCGCGGCTGCGGGCCAAGGGCCAGGCGATCATCGTGGTGATGGCCAGCTTCGGCGCCTCGATGGCGCTGAGAAGCCTGCTCGAATTCATCTTCACCTCGCGTCCGACCTATTTCAGCCGGGCCATCCAGATCGCCATGCCCGTCGGCTTCGGCATTCGCATCACCCCCGACCAGATCGCGCTGCTGCTGCTGACCGCCGTGCTCGTGCTCGGTGTGCACCTCCTGATGACCCGCACCCAGACCGGCCGTTCGATGCAGGCATTGAGCCAGAACGCGGCACTGGCGCGCATCGTTGGCATCGACGTCGCCAAGGTGGTGCGCGTCACCTGGCTCATCGGCGGCGCGCTGGCCTGCGTCGCCGGCGTCATGATCGGCATTCTCATTCAGATCCGGCCATTCATGGGTTTCGAGATGCTGTTGCCGATGTTCGCGGCCGCCATCCTCGGCGGCATCGGCAGCGTGCCCGGCGCCGTTCTCGGCGGTTTGATCATCGGCATGGCCGAAGCGGGTGCCGTGCAATTGATCGGCGCCGAATGGCGGGCGGCCGTCTCCTTCATCATCCTGATGGCGGTGCTGTTCGTGCGCCCCATCGGCCTTTTCGGAGTGAGGGAACGCTGATGGATCTGCTCGGCTACGGCGCTTTCTTCCTGACCACCGCGCTGATTTTTTCGCTCGTCACGCTCGGGCTCAACCTGCAATGGGGGCTGACCGGGCTTTTCAATGTCGGGGTCGCCGGCTTCGTTGCCATCGGCGCCTACACCTCGGCACTGCTGACCACGCCCGACGATGCCGCGCGGCTCGGCGGCTTCGATCTGCCGATCCTTGTCGGCTGGCTCGGCGCCATGCTGGTGGGCGGCGTCGCGGCCGCCATCACCGGCATCGCGACGCTGCGCCTGAGATCGGACTATCTGGCGATCACTACTTTCGGCGTCGCCGTCGTCGTGCAACTGGTAGCGCTCAATGCCCAGAAGCTGACCGGCGGCCCATTCGGCATCGGCTTCATTCCGCGTCCGCTCGGCGGTCTTGCCGAAACGCCGTTGCTGTTCAACCTTTCGAACCTTGCGATCGTCTCGGTGGTGACGCTGATCGTCTATCTCGCGCTGGAGCATCTGTCGCGCAGCCCGTGGGGGCGCGTGTTGAAGGCGCTTCGCGAGGACGAGCGGGCCGCGATATCCCTAGGTAAAAGCGCACGGTTCTACCGCGTCCAGGCCTTTGCCGTGGGCGGTGCCATCATGGCACTGGCCGGCGCGTTGCAGGCGCATTTCACCGGCTTCATCGCTCCGGACAATTATCTGCCGGCGCTGACCTTCCAGGTCTGGGTGATGCTGATCGTCGGCGGCTCGGGCAGCAACATCGGCGCCGTCATCGGCAGCATCCTGGTCTGGGCGATATGGGCCGGATCGGGAGCCTTGACCAGTGTGTTGTTCTCGCCGGAACAGCAGGCACGCGCCGCTTCGCTGCAGATCGTGGCGATCGGCGTGATGTTGTGCGTCATCCTTCTGGTCAGGCCGAACGGCCTGTTCGGCGACAGGCCGCGGCGCGCAAGGTTCGGCAAGGGCGCGAAAGCGGCTCCGGACGAGAGCGCTGCAAGGTCATGAGCAGCGTTGCCGTGCCACGCGGCCTTTCGCTATGGCACGCCGTCGGCCGTAACCGCCGCGACCGGCCTTCGCTCGAAGGTGCACTCGAGGTCGATCTGGCGATTGTCGGCGGCGGATTTTCTGGCCTTTCCGCCGCGCTGCACACCGCCGAGAAAGGCATCTCGGTCGCCGTCCTCGAAGCCGAAATCATCGCCTGGGGGGCGACCGGCAGGAACGCCGGTTTTGTCGTGCCGAATTTCGCAAAAAGAGACCCCGACGATATCATTGCCCAGCTCGGACCCGAACGCGGCGAACGCCTTGTCGGGTTCGCCGCCGGCAGCGCCGACCTCGTCTTCGACCTGATCAAGCGGCATGCCATCGAATGCGATGCCATCCAGAGCGGCTGGATACAACCAGCCCATTCACCGGCCGCTTTGGAAAAGACCAGATCGCGGGCCGAACAATGGGCAAGGCGCGGAAGGCCGACTGTTGCGCTGGACAGGCAAGCGATCGAGGATCTGACCGGCGTTCACGGCTATGTCGGCGGCTGGATGGATCGGTCGGGTGGCGTCCTCAATCCGGTCGAATATGCGCGCGGCCTCGCCGATGCGGCGGAAAAGGCCGGCGCGCGCATTTTCGAACATACGCGTGTCGCGTTGATCGATCACATAGGCGATGGTTGGGCTTTGAAGACGGCCTCCGGCTCGGTACGCGCAGGAAAGGTGCTGGTCGCCACCAACGCCTATGGCGGGCCGCTGGATCGCGCGCTGCAGCGAACCTATTTCCCGCTGAAAATCTTCCAGATCGCGACAGCGCCGCTGCCGCGCGAGATACGCACTCGCCTGCTTCCTGGCGGGCAAGGCGTCGGCGACACAAGACGCAATCTCTTCACCTTCCGCTTCGACGGCGAAAACAGGCTGATCACTGGCGGCATGCATGTTTTTGGCCCCGGTGCCGACACGCGGGTGCCGCGGGCGATCTGGCGGCGCCTGGCAAAACACCTTGACCTCCCGGAGATCCCGCCGCTTGAATATAGCTGGTCGGGGATGGCTGCCGTCGAGCCCGACTTCCTGCCGCGCCTTGTCGATCTCGGCCCCGGCCTGATCGCGGGCTTTGCCTGCAACGGACGCGGCATCGCCATGACGACGAGCATGGGCAAGGTGCTCGCGGATTGGACTGACGGAACAAAGCCTCAGGATTTGCCGCTGCCGTTTGCGCCGCCGTCGCCGATCCCGTTCCACGGCCTGACGCGGCACGCGCCAAACATGCTGCTTCCCCTAAGCATGCTGCGCGATCGGCTGGATGGCTGATCGACGTGCGCGTCCGTCCGCCGTCCTGATACCGAACCGCTAGACTCGCTCAAATCATGTTGTTAACGACAGCGGATGAAGCAGAACTATCTTTATCTCATCATCGGCGCTTTGGTCGTCGCCGTCATTGCCTTGGGCATTTACGTCTATCGCGAGGAGACCAAGCCGAAAGGCGTGGAACTTCGTATCGACGATTCCGGCATTTCAGTTCAGGAAAAGTAGACATTTCTGCTCCCCGACTTGCGCGCTGAAGCCGACTTGCACCGTCTCAACCAAGCTCCAAGGTCGTTATCGCATAGACACCGGACTGCGTGAGCTGCGGCGCCCTTCCCTTGTACATTCGAGCCGTTTCGAAGCCCGGTTGAAGGCTGGCGGACGACAGCAAATCTGCAAATTGCCCGCTGGTTTCGGGGACGTCGAGATGGACGTTTCCGGGGCCGCACATCTGCGCGAGCGCGGCGAAGAGACGGCTTGCCGTGTCCAGATTGTCGGCAAAGAGCGGGCCGACCTTGCAGCCGTCGCGGCATCGGCGCGCGACGCCGTATCCCGCAATTGCGCCGTCCTTGACCATGGCAAGCGCCATATGCGGCGGGCGCAGCCAGTGTTCCAGGAAGGACTGTCTCGGGCCGGGAAAGAAGCGGCGGTCATAGGCCAGTATGTCCGGCACGAGATCCGGCCCTATTGCGCAAATGTCACTGCCGACGGCTGCCGGAACATCCGGCAATCCGACGAACCGGATCGTCCGGTAGGCCGGTGCAAAACCCATGCTGCGGTAGTTGGCCTGCTGTTCGACGACGCCGTCGAGTCCGATCGTGCGGTTGCCGAGCCGCGCCATGCCGGCATCCCAGACCGCCTTGCCATGGCCCGCACCGCGCCTGTCCGGCCGGCAGATATAGAGGCCGATGAAGCCGAAATCGTCGCCATACGCCACAGCCGAAATGCCGGCCACCATCTCGCCTTCGACAAAGGCGCCGATGAAGCCCTGCGGGTCCGCTGCCTGGAACAGAGCGGCGTCGCCGAGGCCGGCATTCCAGCCTTCCTGCGCCGCCCAGTCGACAAGGGTTTCCACCTCTTCAAGTGCGAGTGTTCGGATCGTTCTGAGCATTTTCGATCACTCGGCGGCGCCAGGCGCGAAGGATTTCAACGCGCCATGATAAGACTTTGCCAACGGGCTTGCATAGGCGCCGCGCTTGGATGTCGTCAGGCCAAGGGCGATCAATGCCTCGGCCTGTTTCACGGCAGCGCCCACGCCGTCGATGACCGGAAGCCCGAATTCCCGCTGCAGCGCCGCCGCCAGATCGGCCATGCCGGCGCAGCCGAGCACGATCGCCTCGGCGCGATCCTCGTCGATGGCGCGCGCAATCTCGTTGCGCAGCCTGAGCAGTGCGTCGGACGCCGGATCTTCGAGGGCAAGAACCGGGATGTCGGCGGCGCGCACACGCGCGCGCCCTGCCATGCCATAGCGCTGCACCAACCCTTCGACCGGCACGCGCGAACGTCCGGTGGTGGTGACGACCGTGAAGCGCTGGGCGATGAACGAGGCCGTGCTGAGCGATGCCTCGCAAATGCCGATGACCGGAATGTTGGCCATGGCGCGCGCGGCATCGAGGCCGGTGTCGTCGAAACAGGCAATGATCGCGGCTTGCGCGCCCGAGCGTTCGCCGGCGGCGATCTCGACCAGCAGGCCGGGCACGGCAAGTGCTTCATCGTAATAGCCTTCGATCGATACAGGTCCCATCGACGAGGTGACGGCAACGATCTTCGTCGATTGGGCAGCGACCGATCGGGCCGCCGCCGCGATAGTGTCGGTCATGCTGGCGGTGGTGTTTGGATTGACGACGAGGATCTGCACTGTCAGGCACGCTCGGGCCGACATAGACGATTGCGCCGAGCGTCAGCAGGATCACCAGGAAGGAAAACACGGTCGTCACGGTGCCCAGCGCATAGAGCACCGGCGTCGTGACATTGGTCGTCATGCCGTAGATTTCGAGCGGCAAGGTGTTGAACGTGCCCGAGGTCATCAGCGTGCGGGCGAACTCGTCATATGACAGAGTGAAGCCGAACAGGCCGACGCCGATCAGGCTGGGCGCGATCATCGGCAGCACGACATGTGCGAAGGTCTGCCACGACGATGCTCCGAGATCGCGCGCGGCTTCCTCATAGGCTGGCGAGAACCGGTTGAAGACAGCAAACATAATCAGCACGCCGAAAGGCAAGGTCCAGGTCAGATGGGCGCCGAAAGCGGAGGTGTACCAGGCGGGGCGGAAGCCGATCTGCTGGAAGACGACGCCGATGCCGAGACTGATGATGATCGACGGCACGACCAGGCTGGCGACGGCCAGATAGAACAGTGCGGTTGCGCCGCGAAATTTCTGCCGGAAGGCCAGGCCGGCGAGCAGCGACACGGCGACAGTGACGACCATCACCATCAGGCCAAGGACGAGCGAGCGTTTGAAGCTGCCGCCGAAGTCGCCGACCGCCTGGCGCTCGAACAAATTGGCGAACCAGTGCAGCGACACGCCGTTCAGCGGAAATGTCAGACCGCCGTTCTCGCCCTGGAAAGAGAGGATCAGGATCGCCGAAAGCGGGCCGTAGAGGAACAACACGAAAAGACCGAAGAACGCCGCCAACACATAGAATTCGAGGGTGCGCTTGTCCTGGCTCATCGCCTCACAGCTCCTTGCGGATGTCGACGATGCGCAGGATGCCCGCGACCATCAGCAGCACCAGCACCAAGAGCACGACGGCGTTGGCGGCGGCTGCCGGATATTGCAGCAGCGACATCTGGTTCTTCATCATCAGCGCGACGGAGGCGCTCTGCCCGCCGGACATCACCTGCACCGTCGAGAAATCGGCCATCACCAGGGTGACGACGAAAATGGTGCCGATCGCCATGCCGGGCTTGGCGAGCGGAATGACGACGTTCCACAGAACCTGCCAGCCGGAAGCGCCGGCGTCGCGCGCGGCTTCTATCAACGACTTGTCGATGCGCATCAGCGTGTTGAAGATCGGCGTCACCATGAACAGCGTATAGAGATGCACCATGGCCAGCACCACGGCGAATTCGGAATAGAGCAGCCATTCGATCGGCTTCGGGATCAGCCCCATTTGCACCAGCGTCGAGTTGACCAGGCCATTGCGGCCAAGCACCGGAATCCACGAGATCATGCGGATGATGTTGGAGGTCAGGAACGGCACCGTGCAGACAAGGAACAGCACCATCTGCATGGCCGTGGTCCTGATATGGAAGGCAAGGAAATAGGCGACCCAGAAACCGATGAACAGCGTCAGCGCCCAGACGATGGCGGCGTATTTCAGCGTATTCAGGTAGGTTTTCCAGGTGACCCAGGAGCCGAGCGTGTCGGAATAATTGGTGGTCAGGAAATCCGGATACATCGCCGCGAAATCGTAATCCCAGAATGAGACCACGGCGATCATCAGGATCGGCAGCAGGAGGAACGCGCCGAGGATCAGGGCAAGTGGTGTTGCCTGGAGATAGGGTGCGATGGCGGCAAAGGAGCGCCTACGTCTGGCAGGCTTTGTGGCAATGGTTGCGGGCTGATCGAGTGCCACTGTCATCTGGAACAGCCCTGGGGTGTCGCAGAGGGCCGATAGTCCGGCACGCCGTGATCCTTCCCACCCCCCTCTGTCCTGCCGGACATCTCCCCCGCAAGGGGGGAGATCGGCAATTTGGCTGCTAGCTCTCCTCTTGAAGCATTGGAGATTGGCGAAATCAGAGATGACGGCGCAATCTCCCCCCTTGCGGGGGAGATGTCCGGCAGGACAGAGGGGGGTGGGAAGGAATGAGGCATCTCAGTTGTTGCCCGGCTGCATCAAGCAGCGATGAACTCGTTCCAGCGCTTCACCATGTAGCGGTCCTCGTCCATGACCGAGTTCCAGCAGGCGACCTTGCCCATGCGCTCTTCGAACGAGCCGCCGTCACGCACGGCGCCAGCCTTTTCCATGACCTTGCCGTCCGGCGACAGGATATCGCCCTTTGCCGGCTTGCCTTCGATCCAGTAGCCCCACTCGTCCTCGGACATGAACTTCTTGGCCGACACCATGTTGGCCGAGTAATAGCCCTGGCGGTTGAGATAGCCGCCAACCCAGCCGGACGTGTACCAGTTGATGTATTCATAGGCGGCATCGAGTTCGGCGCCGGAGAGATGGGCTGCCAGGCCAAGCCCGCCACCCCAGGACCGGTAGCCTTCCTTGAGCGGCTGGAACCGGCACGCGATGCCCTTGGAGCGGACCGCGGCCACGGCCGGCGACCACATCGACTGGATTACGACTTCGCCTGAAGCCATCAGGTTGACGCTCTCGTCGAAGGATTTCCAGAAGGCGCGGAACTGGCCGGCTTGCTTGGCCTTGATCAGGAAGTCGATCGTCTTGTCGATCTCCTCCTTGGTCATGTTGCCCTTGTCGGCGTATTTGATGTTGCCCGTTGCCTCCATGATCATCGCCGCATCCATGATGCCGATTGACGGGATGTTGAGGATGGCGGTCTTGCCCTTGAAGGCCGGATCCATGATGTCGGCCCAGGTGGTGATATCGCGGCCGACGAGGTCGGGGCGGATGCCAAGCGTATCGGCATTGTAGATCGTCGGCACCATGGTGAACCAGTTGGTCGGCGCCTTGGCGAAGACCTTGCTGTCCTGCGCCTCGACGTAACCGACGGTATGCGGCGCGGTGCCCTGGGCAATGACGCTGTCCGGCGTCAGCTTGCCGGTTTTGAACAGCGGCACCAGCTCGTCGTAATATTTCAGCTTGGTGACATCCATCGGCTGCAGGACGCCTGTCGGGAACACCTTCTTGCAGATCCAGTATTCGATGTCGGCGATGTCGTAGCTGTCGGGCTGCGTCACGGCGCGCTGCGCGGCGGCGTCGGAATCGGTTGCTGTCATCTCCAGCGTGATGCCGAGGTCGGCCTTGCACTTGTCGGCGATGGCATTGAGGTTGGATACGCCGGTGCCGAACTGGCGCAGCGTGATGTTCGATTGCGCCCAGATGGTCGGAAAGCCTGATATGGCGCCGGAACCGGCGGCGAAACCGACGGCGGCGGCACCTGTCTTGAGCAGCGAACGTCGCGATATTCCAGTCTTCTTGTCGGTGGTGTTGGTCATGTTCAGTTCCCCTGTTTTGGTTGGTTATGCTGGATTTCAGGAATCGAGACGGCCAAGGACGATCGCGTCCTCGGCATCCCAGGCGATCGGCACGGCGTCGCCGACGGCAACCGGCCTGGCGAAGAAGCTGGTGTCGTCGACGATCACCGTGAAATCCTCGATGCCGGCGCCATTGACCGAGAGCTTCACGGTCGAACCGCGGTACTCGACGTTTGCAATGATGCCGGTGAAGCCGAGCCCGGCTGCCGCCGGCTCGCCGATGCGCACGTGGTCGGTGCGAATGGCGATGTCGATGGGCTCCCCGGTCTCCCTGCCCTGCCCGCTCGCGGCGAGCGCGACGCCGCCGGGCACGTCGAAAACGACCATGCCGTCGCGACTACCGGTGACGCGGCCGGAGATGACATTGTGGTCGCCCATGAAACGAGCGACGAAGGGGGTGGCCGGCCGCTCGAACACCGTGCGCGGGTGCGCCGCCTGCTCGATTCGGCCGTCGTTCATCACCACGATCAGGTCGGCCAGCGCCATCGCCTCTTCCTGGCTGTGGGTGACGTGGACGAAAGTGATGCCGAGCGACGTCTGCAACTTCTTCAGTTCGGCCCGCATGCGGATCTTCAGGAACGGATCGAGCGCCGAAAGCGGTTCGTCGAGCAACAGCGCCTCGGGATCGGTGATCAGTGCGCGGGCAAGAGCGACACGCTGCTGCTGTCCGCCGGAAAGCTGCGCCGGGCGGCGGCTGGCATAGGCCTCCATCTGCATCAGCTTCAGCATGTCGAGTGCCTTGGCGCGGCGCTCCTCCTTGCCGACGCCTTTCATCTTCAGGCTGAAGGCGACATTGTCGATCAGGTCGAGATGCGGAAACAGTGCGTAGGACTGGAACATCATGGCAGTGCCGCGCCTGGCCGGCGGCAGGTCGGTGACCACCGTGTTGCCGAGACGCACGTCGCCACTCGATATGCTCTCGTGCCCGGCGATCATGCGCAGCGTCGAGGTCTTGCCACAGCCGGACGGACCGAGCAGGCAGCAATAGGTTCCCGCAGGGATTTTCAGGCTGATGCCTTCGACGGCAGTCGTCGCGCCATAGACTTTCGAAACGGACACAATGTCGATTTCGGCGGCTTTGGACATCCAGCTTCCCCTTTGGTCGGATTAGCCAAAGCATCATGCGTGCCAGTTGCGCGCCGCCGCACCAACCGACTGAATCCTCGAAGAAATCAGGGCCGCCTCTATATAGCTGCCGATACGTCACCCTTGTGCAATGCACAAATTATAGGCGATTGCCGCCGATCTTCGCAAAGATCGTATGCAATCTTTTTCATCTCTGTATTCACTTTGTCTCTCGTCCAAGCGATGCGATTCAGGGTAGAAGAAGGCAGGACCACTGCCATGAACATTGCCGACCAGACCTTCCCTGCTATCGAGGCCGCCAACGAGGATCGCGCGCAGGCGATCCGCGACCAGTTGCGCGACGCGATCGTCGATCGCCGGCTGGCGCCGGGAACCAAGCTTTCCGAAGGCGAAGTCGGCACGCTGTTCGATGTCAGCCGCACCGTGGCGCGTGCGGCACTGCAGATGCTTTCCTTCGAGGGATTGGTGCGCACCGAGCGCAATCGCGGCGCCTTCGTCGCCAATCCGTCGCCGGAGGAAGCGCGGCAGGTTTTTGCTTCGCGCCGGCTCATCGAACCAGGCATCGCGATTGCCGCCGCCGGACGGATGACGCCGGCGCATGTCGCCGCGTTCAAGGCCCAGCTCGACGAAGAAGGCCGTTTCATCGCCGAACGCGGACCCAACGCAAGGCGATCGGAGATCAAGGCGTCGGGGGATTTTCACCTGCTTCTGGCGTCGGTCGCGGGAAACGTCATCCTGCAGCGCTTCATGGAGGAATTGGTCGCTCGTTCATCGCTGGTGATCGCACTCTATGGCCGCTCGGGCATCTCGAGCTGCGGCCACAACGAACACACGCAGATCCTCGAGGCGCTGGAAAATGGCAATGCCGAACGCGCCAGCGCGCTGATGCTGCACCACATCGACCATATCGAGGCCGACCTCGATCTGCGCGTCAGGAGCGGCCCGGCACTCAGGCAGGCGCTCGAGTTCTGAGATCGCGTCAACGCACGATCCTCACACACATCGGCGTGCCAATTTCGATGGATCGGCCGGTGTCGGTCAGCCGGCCGGTTGCGGCATCACGGGCGAAAATCGAGATGCGGTCGGCATTCTGGTTGGCCGAGAAGAGATGGCCGCCCGAGGGCGTCAGTGCCAGATTGCGCGGCGTGGCACCGCCGCAAGGCGTATAGTCGACAAGGGCAATCCTGCCGGTTTGCTGGTCGATCGAAAACACCACGATGCTGTCATGACCGCGGTTGGAGCCGTAGAGAAAGCGGCCGTCAGGCGAGATCTGGATGTCGGCGCAGTGATTGCCGTCGCGCACCTCGGGCGGCACGGCCGGCTTGCTGTCGATCACCGTAAGCTTGCCTGATGCTTCGTCCAGCGCCAGCGAGACAACCGTCGAATCCAGCTCGTTCATGACGAACACGAAGCGACCGCCCGGATGCAGTGCGAGATGGCGCGGACCCTCGCCTGGCGCAAGCGCCGACTCGGCGAGCTTCGTCAGGCTGCCGTCTGAGCCGATGCGATAGGACACCAGCCGGTCGATGCCGAGGTCAGCGACGATCGCCATGCCGCCGGCAACCGTCTCGGTTACGCTATGGGCATGCGGCCGCTCCTGGCGGGCAGGATCTGGTCCGGTCCCGCTATGGGCAATGCTCGACAACGGCGCTGTCAGGCCGCCATCCTCGCGCAGCCCCAAGACCACGACCGAGCGATCGGGGCCGCCCTCGCCCATGCCGTAATTGGCGACCAGCAGCTTGGTCCCGTCGCGCGTGATGGTGTTATGCGCCGTGATGCTGCCCAGCGTCGGCTGCTTGTTGATGTAGGACAGCGTGGCGGTCTGCCTGTCGAAACGGTAGGCCGAGACAACCCCTTCGCGCCAGGTGAACACTTCGGAGTTGGCGTAGACGTGGGAGCCGTCCGGCGTCACCGACAGGAAGGTCGGATTGTCGATGTCTTCCGTCTCGGCCAGTTTCTTTGTCTCCAGCGTCCCCTCGTCGAAACTGTAGACGCCCAGCCCGACGCCGCGCGCGCCCTGAAAATAGGGGGCGTCGCGATTGAGGCTGCCGACGAAAACCAGACAGGCATTCTGCATCACTTCCTCCCACGTTCCGCCGGCATTGGCCGCGACGGAGCCGCCAAAATTTCACCGAGACTCGCTTGCATCACAACCCCATATGTGAAAATACTATTCACAAAAGAAGATTGACGGGAGGATCGATCATGCATTTCGCTGGTCTGCGGCGCGCCCTGATGGACGATTCCCGCTCCCAGAGGAAGTCGTCATGAGCGGTTTCGCGCCAACCGTGGGCGTGGCATCGACACACCCCGCCAACATGCCTAGGGATCACGCCGATCTTCCGGTCTGGAACGCGGAGAACTGGTTCTACGAAGACTGGCCGGTCGGCCAGAAGATCCGCTCGCTGCGCAGGACCATTGCCGAGGGCGACAGCCATCTTTTCAACGCGCTGGTGCTCGATATCCATCCTTACGTGCAGGACCAGATGTTCGCCGAAACAGAAGGCATCTTCGGCAAGCGCCTGGTCGCCGGCGCCTTCGTGTTCTCGGCCGGGCTCGGCCTCGTTGCCACCAACTGCATCAACGCTTTTTCCTATGGCTACGACAAATTGCGCTTCATCAAGCCGGTGTTCATCGGCGACACGATCTATTCGATCCGCTCCAATCTCGACAAGAAACCCAAATACAAGGAGATGGGGCTGATCCGCGCCAGCTATGAAGTCTTCAAAGGTGAAGGAGAGCTTGTGCTTTATTGCGAGCACCTGCAGACGGTGAAGTACCGCAATCCGGCCGATTTCGCCGGCAAGACGGAGAAATAGGCAATGGCTGCCATTGCCGAACTGCCGCTGACCGGGCTCATCGTTGTGGATATGAGCCAGTTCTTGTCCGGCCCCTACTGCTCGCTCAGACTGCTCGACCTCGGCGCTCGCGTCATCAAGATCGAACGGCCGGATGGCGGCGACCTGTCGCGCCGTCTCTATCTCAGCGACACCGAGATCGGCGGCGATTCCACTATCTTCCACGCGATCAACCGCGCCAAGGAAAGCTTTGCCATCGACTTGAAGGACGAGGCCGACCTTGCGGCACTGCGCGGCCTGCTGGCCAGGGCCGACGTGCTGATCCAGAATTTTCGGCCCGGCGTCATCGAACGACTGGGCCTCGACTTTGAGGCGGTGCGCAAGATCAATCCGCGCCTGGTCTATGCCTCGATCAGCGGCTACGGCGAGGAAGGCCCATGGGTCAAGCGGCCCGGGCAGGATCTGCTGGCGCAGGCCCGCTCCGGCGTCATGTGGCTGAACGGCGACGAGGACCAGGGGCCGGTGCCCTTCGGCCTGGCGATCGCCGACATGCTGGCGGGTTCGGCCGCCGCGCAAGGCATCCTCGCCGCACTGGTGCGGCGCGGTGTGACCGGCAAGGGCAGCCATGTCGAGACCAGCCTGCTCGAAGCGCTGGTCGACTTCCAGTTCGAGGTGCTGACCACGCATCTCAATGACGGGCGCCGGCTGCCGCGGCGGTCGAGCTTCCGCAGCGCACACGCCTATCTGTCGGCGCCCTACGGCGTCTATCCGGCCAAGGACGGCTATCTGGCGATCGCCATGACGCCGATCTCGAAACTCGCCGATCTCCTCGGGCTCGAGGAGCTTGCGCCCTACCGCGATCAGCCGTCGACCTGGTTCACTGCCCGCGACGAGATCAAAGCGATCATCGCGCAAAAAATCGCGACGAAAACGGTCGACGAGTGGCTTGCCATCCTCGAGCCTGCCGACATCTGGTGCGCCAAGGTTTTGACCTGGCCGGAAATGATGGCCAGCGAAGGCTTCCAGGTTCTCGACATGCTGCAGACGGTGACGCGCGAGGATGACGTTTCGATCCTTACCACGCGCTCGCCGCTCACGGTCGACGGCATCCGCGCCAAGGTCGAGCGGGCCGCGCCACGCATCGGCGAGCACAGCGCAAAAATCCGCGCGGAGTTCGGGCTGTGAGCGACGTCATGCTCAAAGGCATGACCTGGAGCCATCCGCGCGGCTATGACCCGATGGTCGCCTGTTCGGCGCTGTGGAAGGAACGGACCGGCGTCACTATCGAATGGGACAAGCGCTCGCTGCAGGATTTCGAATCCTTCCCGGTCGAGGAACTGGCGCGTACCTATGATCTGATCGTCATCGACCATCCGCATGTCGGCCAGATCACCGCCGAGAACTGTCTGACGCCGCTCGATGTCGCCGGCCGGGAAGCCGAACGTAAAGCACTTGCGGCGGGCAGCGTCGGCCGATCCTATGCCAGCTACAACTGGCAGGGCCGGCAGTGGGCGTTTCCGATCGACGCGGCCAGCCAGGTGCAGGCGTGGCGGCCCGACATGCTCTCGGCTGCGCCGGCGAGATGGGCCGATGCGCTCGATCTGGCGCGGCAG
This sequence comes from Mesorhizobium sp. M0174, assembly GCF_040322275.1. Lineage (NCBI taxonomy): Bacteria > Pseudomonadati > Pseudomonadota > Alphaproteobacteria > Hyphomicrobiales > Phyllobacteriaceae > Mesorhizobium > Mesorhizobium sp. M0174. The sequence continues at coordinate 81,589 of NZ_JAMYTB010000002.1, read as the reverse complement.
GGCCGCGTGTTGTTGCCGCTCAGGCCGCCGCATTCGCTGATGGTGTTCTACACGCTCGCCGGTAATCTCGGCCGGCCCGCCGGTGAAGGCCCGGGCGACCATGTGGATCCTGCAATCGGCAAGCAGGTTTTCGAGATGATGCGCGAGATCGCGGCGCTCGTCGACCCGGCCTGTCTTGGCACGGACCCGATCGCGGTTCTGGAGCAAATGGCCGGATCGGGATCGCGGATCGCCTGTGCGCCGCTGATCTATGGCTATGTCTCCTACGCCATCGCCGGATTCCGGCCCAGCCGCGTTATTTTCGCCGATATCCCTGCTGCGGGCAATGTCGGTCCGATCGGCTCGGCGCTCGGCGGGACCGGCATCGCCGTGTCGGCCTTTTCGAAGGCCAGGCGGGCGGCCATCGACTTCGCTTACTGGATCGCCAGCGGTGACGTGCAGCGCGGCCCTTATGCCTCGGCCGGCGGCCAGCCCGGCCATGCGGCAGCCTGGGCGAATGCCGCCGTCAACGCCGCCAGCGGCAATTTCTACAAGGACACCCGAGCCACGCTCGAAGGTGCCTGGGTCAGGCCGCGGCACGACGGCTACATGGCCTTCCAGCAGGCGGCGTCAGATCGCATCAATCTTGGCCTGAGCGAAAGGCACAATGCCGCTCGCGTCGTTGCCGATCTCAATCGCCTGTTTCGGGAGAGCCTTTCGACGCAGGTGTCCGGCGTTTCCGGCGGAGGAGCCTGAAACAACCGAACGGAGGAGAACATGAACAGGCTGATCCGCGGCCTTATGGCCGCAACCGCACTTGCATCGCTCACGACCATAGCCTGCGCTCAAGACGTTTCGGGCGTGATCGCTGGATTGCCGACCGAACTGAAGGCGCGATATGACGGCGCGCCGCAGAAGGTGCTGCCGTCGGCCTGGGCGGCACCTGGCCTGGTCATCGTGCTCCTGGTTTCGCTCTACGGTCGCGAGCGGCGCGTGTCGGCGACCATCTGAGGCCGTCTATTCGTTTTAGCCGCATTTGTGCGACGCCAAGTGATTCCGCTTGGCTGCAAAATGCTCTACCAACTCCACAGCCGCTTGGCGTTGCCTGACAGCAGTTTTTGCCGCTCATCGTCGCTGGCACCACTGAGCAGCGCATGCGTCGCCGCCACCCAGGTCGCAAGCCCGCCGCCGAGCGTGCAGACCGGCCAGTCGCTGCCCCAGACGACGCGATCCCAGCCGAAGCATTCGATGCTGTGCTCGACATAGGAACGCAGCGTTTCGACAGTCCAGGATCCAGCATCCGCATAGGCGACCACACCGGAAATTTTGCCGGCGACGTTCGGGCGCCGCGCGATCTCCGCCATGTGCTCGCGCCAGGGGTGCTCGGCACCGCCCTTGATGTCGGGCACGCCGCAATGGTCGAGCACGAACTGCACATCCGGCGCGAGGTCGGCGAGTACGATCGCCTTGGGGATCTGGTGCGGCAGGACGACGAGGTCGAAGGTCAGGCCGCTGCCGGCAAGCCGCTTGATGTTTTCACGAAACAGCGCGCCTTCCGACAGTTCATCCGGCATGACGTGCAGCACACGCCGAAAGCCCTTGACGAACGAATCTTCACGCTGGCGCTCGAGATAGCCGGCAAAGCCCGGCTCTTCCGGACGGCAGGAGGCGATTGCACCGCGTAGCAGGCTGCCCTTCTGCTGCGACAGCGTTTTCACATGGCTGGTCTCGGCCTCGATGTCGGCAGGATCGACATCGACCTCCATGTGCAATGCGCCCTCGATGCCGGCGCGGCGGGCCTGGACTGCATATTCGTCGTAGGAGAAATCGCGGTTGAGCGCCGGCACGCCGGCCAGCCAGGGATAGCGCAGCGCGGACTGGTCGATCAGGTGCAGATGAGTGTCGAAGATCATGGTGGCGCGCTCCTCCTTGGCGACTTCGCGATCATCTCACGGAGAAATTCTTCATTCAAATAAGAATTCATCGCGATTGCTTGACGGTCGATCCCGCCAGTTGGGACAGCTTTTCGGTCGCTGCCAGCAGCAGCTCAATCGTCCTCGCAATGTCGGGCGCCTTGGGTGCGTTGACCAGGGTTATGTAGGGGATCGACAGCGCGGCGATCGCCCTGCCGTCCGAGCCAAGAACCGGTGTCGACAGGTTGAAGACACCGGCGGTCTGCATCGATGCCATCATCTCGTAGCCGCGTTCCCGGATCTGGTCGAGGCGGGCAAAGAACTCCGGCGATTGCGGCGGCTTGTCGGTGCTGCGCAGATGTTCTGAGATCATCATCTGCCGCTCTTCCGGCGGGCGGAACGCCAGCAGCACATGGCCGGAGCCGGTGTCGAACAGGCTGATATGCGAACCGACGCGGATCGAGATGCCCCAGTAATCCGGCGCTTCCTGCTGGGCAATCACCACGGCGGAGCCGCGATCGAAGACGACCAGCTGATTTGCCTGCTGTGTGGTCTCGGCCAGCTCGCGCATCAGCGGCGTCGCATAGGAAACCAGCCGTCGCACCGGCGCGTGCAGCTGCGCCAGACCAAACAGCTTGAGCGTCAGCGAGTAACGGTCACCATCCGGCCGCGTGACATAGCCGCGCCGCACCAGCCGGTCCAGCATGCGATAGAACTCGTTCGGGCTGCGGTCGAGCTTCTTGGCGATTTCCGCCTGCGTCAGGCCGCCATCGACACCGGCCAGCAGCTCGAGGATGTCGAGCCCCTTGTCCAGCGCTGGGGCTCGATAGCGGTCGTCTTCCTCGTCCTCTGCCATTCCGCCTCTCCAGTGAATTGCATTTTTCATATACGCATAACGGTATTGCTTCCGAAAGAACTTTCGGCTTGACGATCGCATGAATGTTTTGTTTGTATATGAATGAAGCTGCCGATCGACCTCACTACGCGATCGATGCAGGCTCTTGGGAGGATACCAATGACGAAACTGTTCTGCGGCCTGTCGGCCGGCGTAACGCTGCTCGCACTTGGTGCGAGTGCTGCCCTTGCTGCCGACCTGCCAGGCAAATTCGACGGCGTCACCATCGACGCCAAGCTGATCGGCGGCCAGCAATATGAAGGGCTCTACGCGCGCATCGGCGAATGGGAAAAACTGACCGGCGCCAAGGTCAACGTGATCTCGAAGAAAAACCACTTCGAGCTCGACAAGGAAATCAAGTCGGACATCGCCTCCGGCAGCATCAACTGGTGCGTTGGGTCGAACCACTCGTCCTTCGCGCCGCAGTATCCTGATATCTACACCGACCTCAACAAGCTGCTGCCGAAGGAGGAGATCGACGCCTTCGTGCCGTCGACGATCAAGGCCTCGACGCTCGACGGCAAGCTGGTGATGCTGCCGCGCGCGCAGTTCGACGTGTCGGCGCTCTATTACCAGAAGAGCCTCTACCAGGACGAAGCCAAGAAGGCCGCCTACAAGGCCAAGTACGGCAAGGAGCTGACACCGCCCGACACCTGGGACGAGGTCGCCCAGCAGGCGGAATTCTTCGCCAGCCCGCCCGATTTCTACGGCACCCAGTTCGCCGGCAAGGAAGAGGCGATCAACGGCCGGTTTTACGAGATGCTCATCGCCGACGGCGGCGAATACCTCGATAAGGATGGCAAGCCGGCCTTCAACTCGGAAGCCGGCGTGCACGCACTCGACTGGTTCGTCAATCTCTACAAGGCCAAGGCGGTGCCGGCCGGCACCACCAACTATCTGTGGGACGATCTCGGCCAGGGCTTTGCCTCAGGCACCGTCGCCATCAACCTCGACTGGCCGGGCTGGGCAGGCTTCTTCAACGATCCGAAGTCGTCCAAGGTCGCCGGCAATGTCGGGGTGAAGGTGGCGCCGAAGGGATCGGCCGGCATTCGCACCGGCTGGTCGGGGCACCACGGATTTTCGGTCACTGAAAGCTGCGCCAGCAAGGAGGCTGCGGCGTCGCTGGTCTGGTTCCTGACCAATGAGGACAGCCAGAAGCTGGAGGCGGCAAGCGGCCCACTGCCGACCCGCACGGCGGTGTGGGACTGGGACATCCAGCAGGCGGCAAGCGATCCCTATAAGAAGGAAGTGCTGGCGGCTTTCCAGGAAGAGGCAAAGCACGCTTTTGCCGTGCCGCAGACACCTGAATGGATCGAAATCTCCAACGCCGTCTATCCCGAATTGCAGGCCGCCATCCTTGGCGACAAGACCTCCAAGCAGGCGCTGGACGACGCTGCCGCCAAGGCCACCCAGATCCTCGAGGACGCAGGCAAGCTTTGATCATTCAACCAAGGGGGGCGCCGCGCTCATTGAAGAGCGGCGCCCCGAACTTTTTTCGAACCATGCGCAACACGCTTTGTCTTGATCCCAGCTCGCCAATGGCGGCCTTCGGTGTCCGGGCACCAACCAGAACCGGATCGCCATGAAAGGCTGGAGACCTTCGCCGCCATTGCTGCTCCTGCTGCCGGCGGTGATCGTGCTGGCGGCGGTGGTGATGGTGCCGCTGCTGCTGTCGCTCTATTCCAGCTTCACGCCGTTCCGGCTGACCAAGCCGGAAACGTTCTGGGTCTTCATCGGCGCGCGCAATTACGTCGCCATCCTGACCAGCCGCGCTTTCTGGGTCGCCTTTGCCCGCACCGTGGTGCTGCTGACGGTGGCGCTCAACCTGGAAATGCTGATCGGGCTCGGGCTGGCGCTGCTGGTGGAAAAGGCATCGCGCGGCCAGCGGGTTCTGCGCACCATCATGATGTTTCCGATGATGTTTTCGCCGATCCTGGTCGGCTTCCAGTTCAAATTCATGTTCAACGACAATATCGGCCTAGTGAACAACGCCCTGCAGGGGCTCGGCCTGACCGACCGCGCCATCCCGTGGCTGATCGACGGCAATCTCGCCTTCATCGCCATCCTAACCGCCGAGATCTGGTCGTCGACCTCGGTGTTCGCGATCCTGATCCTTGCCGGGCTGCTGGCGATGCCGCGCGAACCGGTCGAGGCGGCGCGCGTCGACGGCTGCACACCGTGGCAGACATTCCGCTATGTCACCTGGCCGTTCATCATGCCGTTTGCCTTCATCGCCATGACCATCCGCTCGCTCGACGTCGCGCGCGCCTATGACATCGTCAAGATCATGACCGACGGCGGTCCTGCCGGCCGCACCGAACTCGTCTGGACGCTCGTCGCCCGCATTGCCTATGGCGATGCCCGGATGGGAATGGCCAATGCCATGGCCTATTTCTCCATCCTGCTGTCGATCCTGTTCACCGTCTATTTCTACCGCAAGCTCGCCGCGGCGCGCACGCAGATCGCGGCGGAGTGGTGAGGATGGACCAGAACAGCCTGCATCGCGTCGGCAACAAAGCGCTCGGCATCGTTCACGGCATCGGACTGTTCCTGGCCATGCTGGTCATCTGCCTGCCCGGCATCTGGATCGTGCTGTCGTCGCTGCGGCCGACCGTCGAGATCATGGCCAAGCCGCCGGTGTGGATCCCGCAGCAACTCTCGCTCGATGCCTACACAGCCATGTTCAGCGGCGTCGGCCAGGGCGGCATTCCGGTGCTCGACTACTTCCGCAATTCGCTGATCATCTCGGTGACCTCGACGGTGATCGCCATCGTTATCGGCATGGCCGGCGGCTATGCCTTTGCGCGCTACCGCTTTCGCGCCAAATCGGCGATGTTCCTTGGCCTGATGCTGACGCGCACGGTGCCTGGCATTGCGCTGTCGCTGCCGCTGTTCTTCGTCTTTGCGCGGCTCGGCATCATCGACACGCATTTCGGGCTGATCCTGGTCTATGTCGCGCTCAACGTGCCCTTCACCGTTTGGCTGATCGACGGCTTTTTCCGCCAGGTGCCGAAAGACCTCGCCGAGGCGGCGCAGATCGACGGCTGCACGCGCTGGCAGGCCTTCTGGCAGGTCGAGTTTCCGTTGGCCGGGCCGGGCATCGCCTCGGCCGGCATCTTTGCCTTCCTCACCTCCTGGAACGAGTTCGCGCTCGCCTCGCAGCTGACGCGCTCGATCAACTCCAAGACCCTGCCGGTCGGCCTGCTCGACTATACGGCCGAATTCACCATCGACTGGCGCGGCATGTGCGCGCTGGCCGTGGTTATGATCATACCGGCGCTCACGCTTACCTTCATCGTCCAGAAACATCTCGTCGGCGGCCTCACTTCCGGCGCGGTGAAAGGCTGACATGGCAACTGTATCGCTCAAGAAACTCACCAAGAGCTATGGTCCGGTGGCGGTCGTGCACGGCATCGACCTCGAGGTCGCCGACCGCGAGTTCATCGCGCTGGTCGGGCCGTCCGGCTGCGGCAAGTCGACAACCCTGCGTATGATCGCCGGCCTCGAGGCGATCAGCGACGGGATCATCGAGATCGGCGGCCGCATGGTCAACGACCTGCCGCCGCGCTCGCGCAACATCTCGATGGTGTTCCAGTCCTACGCGCTCTATCCGCATATGACGGTGCGCGAAAACCTCGGCTTCTCGCTGAAGATAGCCGGCGCCGCGAAGGAAGAAATGGACCGTCGCGTAGCCGAAGCGTCCGGCATTCTCGGCCTCGACCAGTTGCTCGACCGCCGGCCGTCGCAGCTGTCGGGCGGACAGCGGCAGCGCGTCGCCATGGGTCGCGCCATCGTGCGCGATCCCGACGTCTTCCTGTTCGACGAGCCGCTTTCCAATCTCGATGCCAAGCTTCGGACGCAGATGCGCACCGAGATCAAGAAACTGCATGCCAAGGTCCGATCGACGGTGATCTACGTCACCCACGACCAGGTCGAAGCGATGACATTGGCCGACCGCATCGTCATCATGCGTGACGGGTTCATCGAGCAGGTCGGCACACCCGACGAGGTCTTCCGCCGGCCGCAGACACGCTTCGTCGCCGGCTTCATCGGCTCGCCGCCGATGAATTTGCACGAGGCTGACGTCGACGACGGACAGCTGCTGTTCGCCAGCGGAGAGAGACTGCCTCTGCCCAGCCAGTTCAAGGCAAATGTCGGAACCGGCGACAAGGTCGTATTCGGCCTCAGGCCCGACGACATCTATCCGACGGGACACGGCATCAGCTCCGGCGAAGATGTCGACGTCCACCAGGTGGAACTGCCGGTGACCGTCACCGAACCGCTTGGCAACGAGACGCTAGTGTTTGCCGAATTCAACGGCAGCGACTGGGTATCGCGGATGCTCAATCCAAAGCCGCTCAAGGCCGGAGACCGGGTCAAGATGAGCCTGGACCTGTCGCAGGCCCATCTGTTTTCTGCCGAAACGGGCAAGACATTGCGAGGTTAAAATCATGGCAAAGATCGAGAAAGTCGAACTGCGCATGGTCGACTTGGTGCCGAAGGTCAAGCGCACCGATGCCATCCAGAGTTTTGTCAGCCAGGAAACACCGATCGTCACCATCACCGACGCCGACGGCGCGGTCGGCACCGGCTACAGCTACACGATCGGCACCGGCGGCTCGTCGGTGATGCGGCTCCTGGCCGACCACCTTGCACCGCGGCTGATCGGCCGCGACGCCGACATGATCGAGGCGATCTGGCGCGAGCTGGAGTTCGCCACCCATGCCACGACGATCGGCGCGATCACGGCAATCGCGCTGGCGGCCATCGACACTGCGCTTTGGGATCTGCGGGCGAGGAAGCAGAACCTGCCGCTGTGGAAGCTTGCCGGCGGCGCCAAGGACCGCTGCCCGCTCTACACCACCGAAGGCGGCTGGCTGCATATCGAAACCGAGGCGCTGGTCGAGGATGCGCTGGCCGCCAAGGCCCAGGGGTTTCGCGGCTCGAAGGTCAAGATCGGCAAGCCGCACGGTTCCCAGGATCTTGCCCGGCTGACGGCGGTGCGCCGGGCGGTTGGAGACTCCTACGAGATCATGACCGACTGCAACCAGGGCTTTTCAGTCGACGAGGCGATCCGCCGGGCCGAGCGCTTGCGTGAACTCGACCTCGCCTGGATCGAGGAACCGCTGCCGGCCGACGACATTGACGGCCATGTGCGGCTGTCGAGTGCCACATCGACGCCGATCGCCATCGGCGAGTCGCTCTATTCGATCCGGCATTTCCGCGAATATATGCAAAACGGCGCGTGTTCGATCGTGCAGGTCGATGTCGGTCGCATCGGCGGCATCACGCCGTGGCTGAAGGTGGCGCATGCAGCCGAGGCGTTCGACATACCGGTCTGCCCGCATTTCCTGATGGAACTGCATGTCAGCCTGACATGCGCCGTTCAGAACGGCAGATATGTCGAGTATATTCCCCAGCTCGACGAGCTGACCGGCAAGAAAATGCGTATCGAGGACGGGCACGCGCTGGCGCCGGACGAGCCCGGCATCGGCATCGACTGGGACTGGGATGCGATCAAGTCGAAGAGCATCGCGGAATTCACCATGGCGATAGTGAAATAGGAGGCGGACATGCAGCGAATGGGAATGGTGCTCGGTCTCAAGCCGGAGAAAGTCGCCGAGTATGTGCGGCTTCACGCTGCCGTCTGGCCGGACGTCCTCAAGATGATTTCCGCCTGCAACATCAAGAATTATTCGATCTATCTGAGGGAGCCGGAGCACCTTTTGTTCAGCACCTTCGAGTACCACGGCACCGACTATGCCTCCGACATGGCGAAGATGGCTGCTGATCCCACGACGCAGGAATGGTGGGCGCTGTGCATGCCATGCCAGGAGCCACTGCCGACCCGCAAGGAGGGCGAGTGGTGGGCGTCGATGGACGAAGTCTTCCATTATGACTGATGACATTTTCGATCCTGCCTCGCTTTCCCAGGCCTGGGCACAACCGTCAAAGCCCAGGCCGATCGTGATTTTCGGCGCCGGCTCGATCGTCGGCGATGCGCATTTCCCGGCCTATGGGAAAGCCGGTTTCCCGGTTGTCGGGCTTTTCGACCCCGACCTGGCCAAGGCGGAAAAACTGGCGCAGAAATGGGGCGTCACCGCTTACCGGTCGCTCGAGGAAGCTGCGTCAATCAAGGACGCCGTCTTCGACCTGGCGACACCGCCGGCTAATCACGCCGGCGTGCTCAGGGCGCTGCCCGATGGTGCGGTGGCGCTGATCCAGAAGCCGATGGGCAGCGACCTCACCGAGGCGACCGAGATCCTCGAAATCTGCCGCTCCAAAAACCTCAGGGCCGCTGTGAATTTCCAACTCCGTTTTGCGCCGATGATGCTGGCGCTGAAGGATGCGATCGCCAAGGGCTGGCTGGGCGAAGTGGTCGATTTCGACGCATGGCTGGCGCTGGCGACACCCTGGCAGCTCTGGGAATTCCTGTTGCAGGCGCCGCGCGTCGAGATCGCCATGCATTCGATCCATTATCTCGACCTGATCCGGCAATTGCTCGGCGATCCCAAGGGGGTTCACGCCAAGACACTCGGCCACCCCGGCCATAAGGTTGCGCAAACGCGCACCAGCGCGATCCTCGACTATGGCGACACCGTGCGCTGTGCACTGTCGATCAACCACGATCACAAATTCGGCCGAAAACACCAGGCCTGCGAATTCCGCATCTGCGGCACCGAGGGCGCCGCTTACCTCAAATTAGGCGTCAACCTCGACTATCCGCGCGGCGAGCCGGACATTCTCGAAATCTACCCCAAAGGCGGCAGGGACTGGATTGCGGTTCCACTCGTCGGCTCATGGTTTCCGGACGCCTTTGCCGGCCGCATGGCCAATGTCCAGCGCTACGCGTCGGGCGAGGACGCCGAGCTTGTCAGTTCCGTCGAGGACGGCTGGAGCACCATGGCGCTGGTCGAAGCCGCCTATCAATCGAGCGCGGCGCCGGCAACACCGATAGCGGCGAGGCCCTGACATGGAGCAGACGATCTACTTCGAGGACTACCAGATCGGGTCGTCGCGCATGACCAGCGGGCGCACCATCACCGAGACCGATTTCGTCGTCCATGCCGGCCATACCGGCGATTTCTTTCCCCACCACATGGACGCCGAGTTCATGAAGACGACGCCGTTTGGCCAGCGCATCGCCCACGGCACGCTGGTCTTTTCGGTCGGCGTCGGGCTGACGGCAAGCGTCGTCAATCCGGTTGCCTTCTCCTATGGCTACGACAGGCTGCGCTTCATCAAGCCGGTGTTCATCGGCGATACGATCCGGACCCGCACCACCATCTCGGCCAGGGAAGACGACCCGAAGCGACCCGATTCAGGCCGGGTCGTCGAGCGCTGCGAGGTGATCAACCAGCATGGCGACGTGGTGTTGGTCGCCGACCACATCTACATCGTCGAGCGTCGCGACAAGCCGAGCAGAGCCTCGACGGATGGCGCTGAAACCTAAAGGCAAAAAACCCGCCTTGCGGCGGGTCCTCGGTGCGAATCAGCACCATGCACAAATTAATAGCATAGCTGCCGGCACAAAGCAAGAACAAAATGTGGCGCTGTCGGCAAAAAATGCGAATTCACTCATCACCCGTTCCCGTCTTTATCCGCTTGCCGAGGTCGCGCTCAAGGGGCGCCTGCCCCGGACCGTTAAGGTGGAATCGACAGGCAGCGGATGGTGTCCACATCGGGAATGGTCATATCCGGTTGACCGGATATACCGGCTTGCCGCCGCGCAGGACCGACGCGACATCGGCAAACACCTTGTTGCGAACCTCTGCGTAGGACTGGGTCGAGTAGTGCGCCGCGTGTGGACTTACCAGGACGGTGTCCAGCGCCAGCAGCGGATTGTCGGGCGAAGGCGGCTCCCGCTCGAAAGTGTCGATGCCGGCGCCAGCCAGATGGCGACGCCGGATCAGATCCGCCAAGGCGACCTCGTCGACGAGGCCGCCGCGGGACACGTTGATGAGTATCGCCCCTTCCTTCATCCGCGACAGGGCTTGCGCCGACATGATGTTTCTGGTCTCCGGTGTCGCGGGAACGTGCAGCGAGACGACGTCGGCGCTGGCAAGCAACTCGTCGAAGCCGACCGGTTCAGCACCACCGGCCGTGATGCGCTCGGCCGGCATGTACGGGTCGTAGGCGATGATGTGGTAGCCGAAGACCCGCGCCCGTTCGGCAGTCAGGCGCCCGATCTGGCCGAAGCCGATCAGGCCGATGATCTGCCTGTCGGGCCGTGTGATGCCGGCGCCATCGGTCATTGCAGCCCAGCGGCCGGCGCGCACCGCGCTGTCGAACTGCTTCAGCCTGCGCGTCAAGGCCAGGATCAGGGCCATGGCGTGGGTGCTGACTTCCACCAGATTGGCGTCCGGCACGTAGGTTACCTGAACACCGGCACGGCTGGCGGCCTCTACGTCGATCGAGTCGAGCCCTACGCCGAACCGTCCGATGACCTTGAGCCTCTTCAGTTCCGCCAAAACGCGAGCCGTGATCGGCTCGCGCAATACCATCAATGCGTCGGCGTCGCGGCAGTGTTCGATCAGGGCGTCTTCCGTGAGCAGCGTCTTTTCGACAAACTCGGCGCCCAAGCCGTCGAGGTAGCGCAACTGCTCTTCCTCGACTGACAACACGCCGTCGGTCTTGATGATCTTCATGCCAAACTCTTGCTATGAGGCACTGCGCGCCGACGCGACACCGGCGGCAAGGCCGGCGCCGAGAAACATCGTGTCGCTGGCCAGCACGTGGAAGCTGATGCCGTGCCGCGACCATTTGCCGACATCATCCGCCGAAGGGCGAAAGATGCCGACGGCCTTGCGGGCCGTGCGCGCCGCGGCCGCGATCCTCATAATCGCGGCATTGAGCTTGTCCTGGCCGGACGGCCCCATGGCGTCGATCGAGACCGACAGGTCGCCGGGGCCAATGAAGACCACGTCGACGCCGTCGACCTGGACGATGTCGTCGATGTTGGCGAGGCCTTCCGCCGTCTCGACCTGGATGGCGACCGCCAGGACCTCGTTGGCCGATTTGAGGTAGTCCGGAATGCTGTAGCCATAACCGGCGGCGCGGCCTGGGCCGACACCGCGTGCGCCGACCGGCGGGTAACGGCAGGCCATGACCGCCATGCGGGCTTGCTCGGCCGTGGAGACACGCGGCACCAGGACGCCCGACGCGCCGGCGTCGAGCGCGGCCGCGATCCACTCCGGCGCGTGGCCGGGAACGCGCACCATCGCGGGAACCTTGTGGACATCGGCGGCGCGGATCAGATCCTCGAGCCGTTCGCGGCCGATCTGCGAATGCTCCCAGTCGATGCACAGGAAATCGACCCCGCTCGCGGCCGCCACTTCGACCGCCACAGGGTGCGGGATGGCGCAGAAGGTGCCGATGAGGCGATCGAGAGAGATACATTTCTTGCGAAAGTCGTACATGAAATCTCCAGAAATTTTCGGCGTCGGCAAAACCTGTTTGCCTATGTGGCCCTTGACGAAGGATGCACGGCTTCCGTCGACATCGGAAAATGCCGGCTGCCGCCTGAAAACGGCGGAAAAGTCTTGTAGTCGGCACGCATCTCCAGCCGCGCCGGCGATTGCAGCGCGTGCGTCAATGCAGCGGGACTGTCGAACATGACACGATTGCGCTGCATATGGTCGATCCGCGGCCAGGGCAGCGAACCGCACCAATCCAGTCGCGACAGAACCTCGACGTGGCGAATGCCGGGGAAGCCCCGCATCAATTGCGGATGATGCGTCACATAGTGGTGGAGCCAGACATTCATGTCTTCGGCCGGCCCGGGATAGTGGACAAGATAGCTGCAGGGCAGCCCGGACGTCTTGACGCCAGCGTCATCGACGGGAAACGGACGTACGCACATTGCCTGTTGCGTCGGCCTCGAACCGGCGATGCTCGACAGCATGCCAGGTGCGGCAAGTGCCTGCAGATGGCCGGACGGCGCCAGCGCCGCCTCCATGTCCGCCAAGTCGTCGAATAGAGCTGGAAGCCAAAGACCGGCGGTGGACCATCGTTGTTGAACATGTCCGTCGCCACTTCGGGCAGGTAGATGTTGGCAAGCGCAAGGCCCGGGGTCGACGCAATCACGCGCCGCACAGCGTCAACGTCTTCACCGGCGATGGCCAAATTTGCCTCGCGGTCGTCATGGAAGAAGGCAAGATAGGCAAAGCGCATGTGGAGACCCTCTGGATCGAGTTCGGCTAGATCAAATTCGGAAGAAAGAGAGCGATCTGCGGAAAGAGGACAATCAGCAGGATCAGCAGAAGCGTCAGCGCGATGTAAGGCGCAGCTGACATGGCAACCGTTTTGAGCGATGTGCCTTTCGGCGCGACACCGATCATGATGAACAGCAGCAGACCAAACGGCGGCGTGGTGAAGCCGACCTCGTAGGCGAGCAGCAGGATCAGCCCGAACCATACGGGCTCGTAGCCGAATTGCTGGGCGATCGGCAGGAAGATCGGCAGCGTGATCAGCATCATCGAGACCTGATCCATGAACATGCCGAGCAGCAGGATGACGAGCACCATCATGAGCAGCATGGGATACGGTCCAAGATCGTAGCCGACGATGAACTGGATAAAGCCGTTGGAGGCGCCGGAGAAGGCGAATATCTGCGAGAACGTCGTCGAAGCCGAGATGATCAGGAAGGTCATGCCGGTGACCTTCATCGCGTCGTCCAGCGACTTCCAGACAACCGACCAGCTGAACCGTCGGTAGACAAACAACAAGGCGAAAACGGCGGCACAGCCGAGTCCCGCCGATTCCGTCGGCGTCGCTATCCCAAGGATGATCGTGCCGACCACCATGAACACGATGACGCTCATCGGAATGATGTTGACGGCGACCGCCCTCACCTTCTCGGCCGCGGGAACGGCGGGCACCGGATAGTGCGGAGCGGCGTCCGGGTCGATCTTCGTCTGGGCGAAGATCAGCGCTGCGTACATGACAACGAGCAGCAGCCCGGGCAGAGCCCCCGCTATGAGCAGCGCGCCGACGTCGATCTGGGCAAGCGAGCCGAGCAAGACAGCCAGCGAGGATGGCGGGATGATGACGGCAAGGCTTCCGGCGCCAAGCACCGGGCCGTAGGCCATATGCGGCTTGTAACCCCGCTTCAGCATCTCGGGCACCATCAGCGAGCCCATCATGCCGGTATTGGCGAGGCTCGAACCCGACAGCGCGGAAAAGATCGTGCCGGCGGCGAGGACGACATAGGCGAGGCGTCCGCGCAGATTGCCGATGCACAGGTCGAGCGCGTAGATGACTTTCTCGCCGAGGCCGGAGCGGAAGAACAGGCTGCCCATGACAAGAAACATCGGCAGCGGGGCAAGCGCGTAGGTCGAGACAGCGTCGGAGAAGTTGGCGACCATCTGCGTCACGCCGATCGAACCGCCGAAGAACAGGTACAGCCCGATCACATTGGTGACGAAGAACGCGAAGGCAACCGGCAGCCCCAGCCCCATCAACACCAGGATGGTGCCAACGAGCACGGCGAATGGAAACAGCCAGGCCACCGGTCAGAGCCCTTCCATTTCCAGAGGATCCAGCGTGTACAGCGTGTCACGGCCGAGCAGATATCTGAGCCATTCCAGCGCCGAGAGGTAGAAGGCGAGCATGATGGGCAGAAAGACCAGCCATTTCGGCATGTCGAAGCTGCGCGTTTCATATTCGCCGCCCGCCACGGCACTGGTCAGGGACGACAGAGCGACGCTGCCGAGGTAGAGGCTGACGGCAATGCAGGCGAGATAGACCAGCTTTTCAAGCACCGCCCGTGCCCGCACCGGCAGCGCCTTGCGCAGGAACTCGACGAAGACATGGCCCTTGCTGTGGACCAGCCAGGGCATCGGCAGAAATGCCGCGTAAAGCAAGCCGTATTCCGTCGCGGATACTGCCCAGGCAAGCGGCCTCAGGCCCAGATTGCGGACGCACACATCAGCAACCACCGCGACAATGATGAGGCCAAGCACCAATTTTGCCGCCGCCGCCAACGCAAGGCTCAGCTTCCCAATCGCTGCAAACAATCTGTCCATGCCCGACGACCCTCATGTCCCCTTTGCCCTTGGCCCAGCTTTGATGGAGGGCGCACAAGGCACCCTCGGCTCGGCTACTGAAAGAATTTCTTCAACTGATCGATGTTGGTGGGATCGCGTTTGGCCATTCTCGCCCAGCTCGCCTGCGTGGCAGCCGCCAGGAATTTGTCGCGGCCGGCGCCGGTCAAGCTGACAACCTTCTGCCCGCCGTCGATCATCGCCTGTGCCTGTTTTTCGGACTCGGCAAGGTTGGCGTCATAGCTCGCGCGCTCGTATTCGACGGCCGTGTCGGCCAGCAGCTTCTGCGCCTCGGGCGACAGCGTGTCCCATCTGGCCTTGTTGATCGAGATCAGCACGTCGGTTTTGAAGAATTGCGGATCGACACGGTATTTGGTGAATTTGTCCCAGCCGAAGGATGCATAGCCAAATACGGTATAGGCGTTGGCATTGACGACGCCGCGCTCGAGCGAGGTATAGACATCCCCCGGCGCTTGCACGATCACTGTCGCGCCCAGGGATTCGAGGAAATCGCGATAGAGCGGCGATGAGCGGATCTTCAGGCTGCCCCAGTCGATGCTGCCTTCATCGTTGAGCTTGGGTTCGTCGACGGTGAAGACGTTGAAGCCCGAGCCCGCGTCGACATGCGCCAGCAGATGGGCATTGGCCTTCTTCTCGAAAATTGCGCTGATGAAGTCCCAGCCGCCATTTTCGCGAATCTCCCACGGCGTCTTCGTCGATGCGGAGAAAACCTCGCCTTCGGGCACGAGTTCGAGGAACTGCCCTGCCGGTGTGTCGATCACATCGATCAGGCCGCTCCTGAGCGCCGCACCCTGCTGGATCGGTGGAATGACCTCCGGCCCGCCACGCACGTTGATCTGGACCACGCCCTTGCCCTTTTCGTTCACCTTCTGAACGAACTTCAGGAAGCTCTGGGCGTAGCCGTTCTGCGTCGGCGTAAAATGCACGGCGTTGAGGACGACCTCTTCGGCCATGGCGATACCCGCCACACCCGACATGAGTGCAGCCAGAACAAGGGATTTCCAAATGCGCATTGCCGTATTCCCTCTGATAGATTCACTTAGCCGGAGGCCCAATCATCGGGCCGATCTGAAATTGCACGCTTCGCCGCCACACGAACGGCGGTTAGTTGACATCATCTCCTACTGTCAGGAACCGCCCATGCGCGTAGAAGACCGGCGATCGGTGAGCGCGATCCAGCGCAACGCCCGAGACGATGCCGATGACAATCATGTGCGACGCCCGCACGATGATTTCGGCCACCACGCACTCGAACATTGCCCGCGCGCCGACAAGCAAGGGCGCGCCGGTTTCGCCGCGCACCCATGATCCGGACGAGAACCGCGCGGCGCCCTTGGCTTTGGTCATGCCGCCAAAGGCACGCACAACGTTCTCCTGGTCGCCGGCGGGAAGATTGACCGAAAAAGGCAAACCTTCGCGAATGGCCGAGGCAAAGGTGCTGCCGCGGTTGACACAGGCAAGCAGCGAAGGCGGCTCGGCACTGAACGAGCAGAGAGCGGTCGCCGTGATGCCGCAAAAGCCGATCTCGTCATGCTCCGACGCGAGGATGGCGACGGAGCCCGCCACGGCCCGCATAGCCTGCTTGAACGCGCGCGGATCGATGGCGTTGTGCCCATCCACCCATAGCGTCGGAATGGCGGCCGCCGGCATCAATTTACTCGAAGCCCGGCCTGGCGCATCAGCGGCAGCACGCGGTCGCAGAAGAAGGGCAGTTCGTAGGTGTAGTTGACGAATGTGAGGGCGGCGCCGGAATAACCCTGTTCCATGATCTCGGCGAGGTCGTCGACGATCTTTTCCGGCGTGCCTATGAGCGGGAACGTCCCGGCACCGCCGGCGAACCTCTGCCGATATTCGGTGAAGGCCTTCGCGTCATGCGAGTTCGCGAATTCCTTCTTCTTGCGCATATGCTCGTCGACGGCACCCTCGTCCGCGCATTCCAGCGCGTAGTGCCGGTAGTAGTCCTCGGCTTCCTGCTGGGTCTCCCGGCAGACGACGTGACAGACCGTATAGACGCCGACTTCGCGCCCGACTTCGGCCGCGCGGTTGGTAATGTCGACCACATGCGCACGGCCGTCGGCAATTTCGGAAAAAGTCGAAAACAGATAGTCACAGTGGCGCGCCGCGTAGTTGCGCCCCGGCGCGCCGAAGGCGGCGTTCATGGTCACCGGTCGTGGCACTTGCAAGCTTGGCGGCCGGCTAACGACACTCTTCAGATCATAGAACTCGCCGCTGAAGTCGAACGGCTCCCTCGATTGATAGGCACGCACGATGATGTTGATCCATTCCTCGGCCTGATCGTAGGTCCGCTCGCCGACCGTCTGCCCGAACATGGCGAACTCGTCCGGGTTCCAGCCGCAGACGATGTTCAAGCCGGCACGCCCGTTGGAGATGTGGTCGACCGTCGCAAGCGCTTTGGCAGCCTGCAGCGGATGAACCAGCGGCACATGCACCGTCATGAACAGGCCGATGTTTTCCGTGGCGACAGCAAGACCCGCCGCCCAGGTGAACGTCTCAAACGACCATTCCCGCACATGCGTCAAACCGCCGAAGCCGCGCCAGCGGGCGATCGGCAGCAGAAACTCGAGGCCGGCGCGGTCGGCGATGCAGGCGGAATTGAGGTTGTCTTCCCAGCGGGCACGCCAGCGCTCGGGAACGGTGGTCATTGCCAGGCCGCCATCGGCGTTCATGGAAAAGACGCCGAGCTTGAACCTGTTCGGCCCTTTCAGCGGGTGCTGCTTCCTGATCATGATTTCCCCGGCTGCGACATGTTCTCACCTTCACCGGTGGAATGTTGAGACGGTGGGCTCAGCTTCGTGAAACGCTCCTCGGCGTTCTGAATGAAGTGGGTCATGCGGTCGTAAGCGGCGACGGCGTCGCGCTTGACGAATGCCTCATAGATTGCGCGCATGCCGGCCACGACGACGGCCTGCGTCGGCTGGTGCGACAGCGTCCTTAAACGAACGACGAGGACATGGTCGGCGAACCTTGCAATGGTTTGTGAAAGGCGCTGGTTCGCGACAGCGCCGAGCCAACAATTCCTGAATGCCGAATTGGCCTGGAAGAAGCGGTCGGCATCGCCGGCGGCGGCCGCAGCCTCCGCCTCCCGAAGCGCGGCCGCAAGCGTCTTGAGGCCAGCGGCGTCGAGTGTCCGCGCAGCGTGTGCGGCGGCCCGCGGCTCGAGCAAGCGGCGGACCTCGAAGATGTCGGCGACATCCGTCGCGGTAAGCGTGGGCAGGGTGAAGCCGCGTGTGGTGCCGACGAGATAGCCCTCATGCACCAACTGCATCAAGGCGTCGCGGACAGGCATTCTGGAAATACCGAGCTGGGCGGCAATGTCTACATCGACGAGCTTCTGGCCAGGCGCCAATTCGCCATGCTGTATGGTCAGACGGATTTGTTGATAGACCTGGGCACGCAGATTGCCATCGCCAACCCGTTTGAGCTCTATCGTTTCCGTCATCCACGCCTTCCCATGCGAAGATTTCGTATATCGTTTGAGGCTGGTGTTCTCGCAGTGATCCGTTGGAATTGCAGCTACATATCGATAGAATTCGACCTGCAGACCACGTTCCAATGCGAAGTGGAGCACAGGCTGGATCGCCTGGCAAGATGTTTTAAGTTTATAATGTATACTGTTTAGGTTCGTTGTCCGGAGGGCAGAGGGTCACGCCATCCGTGGGTTGCGCCGCGCGACGCGAGGAGAGCCAGCGATCCGCGCGGTTCGGTAAAAACGTACAGACGTTTTCGCGTGACACATCGAGGCTGGCGGATTTAACTAAAAATACTTGCGATCTGCGCGCGCCGGCACGCCCATCCGATCCCCTCGCCGGTGCGCATTACTGGATCGCCCGCCGTATCGAAAGGTGCGGCGGGCTTTTCGTTTCGTTTGGCGGGGAGGCGCTTATGCGAGACTTGCCTAGGGATATCGACGCAGACGTCGTCATCGAAATCAGCAAGCTGCTCGACGACCGGGCGAAGTCCGTGCCGGTGCCGGTGCACAAGCTGGCGGCGATGATCCGGCTGGGCGTCGAGACACGTCTGACCAATCACTCCATCGAAGAGCTGATCGTGGAGATGGCCGCGACGCGGGGGCTTCCGATGCTGTTTGATTTGCCGACGGCAAATGTCGACAATGTCGTGCCGTTCGCCTCGGCGCGCCGTCCCCGCTGAAATTTCGCTCGAGCCACCGATCTTCGCGTCGCCACCAGATTTCACTTGCCCTGATGCGCAGGCCGGGTGTCGCCCTTCTTTTCGGGGTCGTGGGTATGGTGGCTGTCGCGTTCGCCGCCGCCACCGGAGACCTTGCTGTGGCTGCGCCGGTCGGGATCGGCGGGCGGCTTTTCGACGCTCAGCGGCTTCTTGGCGTTTTCGTGCGCCGCGCCAGGACCACCCTGGCGGATGCTGGCAGGAGTCTTCTTCGACGTGGACATGACCTAGCGATCCTGGACGTTGCCTTGGTGGGTGGTGTTGACCTTCGTATTGCCTTGCTGGCCCTGCTTGTCGGGATCCGGCACGGTCGATTGGCCGTGCGGTGCTTGGTCGGCGGCTACCGTTTTTTTGTCACCGGCTCCTTTTGGGCTCAGATTCTCCGGTGGAACAGGGGGAGGTTTTGTGCTCATGGCGTTTCTCCTTCCGCCACCCAAACAAGCGGGTCGGGAGAAAGGTTCCCGAGGGTCCGATACGAACGGCGCTTGTCGCTACGAGCCGGGTCCCGGACCACGGCTTGAGCCCAGGGGACGCCTGCACAATCCGGGGTTATTTCTTGATGATGGTTCCGTGGTTCAGATCGAAGGCCTGGGCACCGAAAGCCTGTTTATAGAAATCCTCCTGCAGTTCGCCCCATTCGCCGAGATAGGCGCCGCAATTGCTGCAATAGATCGGCGTCGAATCCTTCGGGTCGTCGGGAATATCCATCAGGATCGTCCCGCACGCCTTGCAATCGAGCTTGTCATCCAAACGGCGGCTCATCGGCCGATAATTGCGCGTTTTCGGCCCCGCGCCAACTGTCGTTTTCGTACGCAGCCCCGATGGCACGTCTTCCAACTTGCAAGGACCCCAGGCTAGCGTTCCGCCGGATTTCCGAAGGTCGGATCTCGCCGCCTCGAATACGTCCCCACCCGCGGCAGCTCGTCTGGAAAGTCGACCCAGGGCAACCTCATGTCCCAGTATGCATGGGCCTGTGGCGGAAACCGTTCGGGATGATCGAGAAAGCCGATTGCCAGATAGAGTTCGTCGGGCAACCCTTGGTCGACATAGCCGATCGATGTCCCGCAATCCGCGCAGAAGGACCGGAGCACGCCGGAGGTTTTCGAAAAGGTCCTCGGCGTGCCGGTGAGCAACGTGAATTCGGAAGGCCGATAACCGACCCACACCGTCAGAGGGCTTCCTATCGCCTTGCGACAGTCGTCATCGTGATCGGAGCAAATCCAGAAAGGCTCGCCGCGCATCTCCGCCGTTATGGCGCCGCAAAAACAGGAGCCCGTTTCAGTTCGTGGCATTGGTTAACTTCATTGCTGGACCGGCCTTCATTGCTGGCCTGGCATTTCGGTATTTTCCTTGGGGTTCTTCTTGATGCCGGCGGCAGGCGAGGTATCGGCCGGAGCATTGCCACCCTGGTTCTGTTCAGGGGCTCTTTTGAGCGGCGAGGTTTGCCAGCCCATATCGCCGTACAGAAAGCCTATGAGAAAGCCGACGATGATGATGGCCGAAATCACCATCGCAATTAACGCGTTACGTCGCTCCATTTCGCGCGGCTCCTTTCTTCGAGCCGAACAAACGATGGCGGAAATGGTTCCGGAAGGCCTCGACCGGAATCGGCGGCGGCAGGCTGGCACCTCGCTGCCCCACCGACAAGCCGCTGGATTGAAAAGGCGGGCCCGCTGGAACGACAGGAATTCAGCCGGCGCGCGCGAGTTCATCTACGGCATTCAAAATCGCACTTTGGCTCGCCGGCTTCTGCACGATCCTGCAAGCGCGGAACCCGGCTGGAATTTCGCGTTCGCCGTACCCGGAGAGGAAGGCGAACGGAACACCGCGCGTTTGCAACGCTTCCGCGATCGGATAGCTGGTTTCGTCGTTCAACTGGATATCCAACAACGCCGCGTCGATGCCGCCTTCGCCAACGAGCCGAAGTGCTGCCGTTACCGACGAAACCGGTCCAACCACCTGATGGCCGGCTTTGCGCAGGTAAGCCGCCGCGTCGTCGGCGATCAGCCATTCATCCTCGACGATCAGCACACGCACCTTTCCGGTCACGACGAGCCCTCGCGGGTCAGAGGGAATGCAATTTCCGCCTCCAAACCATTTGAGCGGAAAGTTGTTTCAATTTTTCCGCCCAGCCTGTAGCCGATTTCTCCGCGCAGAAGGGTAAGGCCGAAGCCGCTGTCGGTTGGCTCCTTGATGCGGGGGCCGCCCTTCTCGCGCCAGACGAGCTTGAAGGTTCCATCCACCACCGACCATTTCACAATTATCCGCCCGGCAGGCTTCGACAGTGCGCCATATTTAGCGGCATTGGTCGCCAGTTCATGGATTGCCATGCCGAACGAAAGCCCCTGTACAGGCTTGAGGCTTACCCGCTTGCCATCGAGCTCGAACCGTTCGGCCCCGAAGGGACCAAGCTCCTGGCGCAGCAGTTCCTCGACGGAGGCTTCCGTCCAGCTTTCGCGCGAGAGCAGACTGTAGGCTCGTGACATTGCATGCAGACGGCCGATCAAAGCTTCAGCGAACTCGTCTTTTGACGCCGAGTATTCCCGCGTCCGGTTGGTGATGCTGGCGACAACCGCCAGCATGTTCTTGACGCGATGGTTCAGCTCCGAGATGAGCACCTGCTGACGCTCTTCCGCCTGCGCCAGTGTCGTCACGTCGATCAGTGTCACGACCACGCCTTGGATGCTGCCGCCTTTGTCCCGGTAAGGGTTGATGCGGACCAGGTAGAACCGGCCCTTGTCGTCGCGCGCAAGGTGATGGTTCAGGGTCTCTCCCGTCTCGAACACCGCCTGGATGTGCCGCTTCAACTCGGGGTAGTCGAGTTGGCTCGAAAGATCGGTCAGCGGTCGGCCGACATCTGACGGACGCAAGTTGAAGAACGACGACGCGGCAGGAGTAAAGGTTCGCACCACAAGGTTGCGGTCGAGGAAGATGGTGGCGATTTCCGTGCTTTCGAACAAGTTTCTGAGATCGCTGTTGGC
Source organism: Mesorhizobium sp. M0174 (assembly GCF_040322275.1). Lineage (NCBI taxonomy): Bacteria > Pseudomonadati > Pseudomonadota > Alphaproteobacteria > Hyphomicrobiales > Phyllobacteriaceae > Mesorhizobium > Mesorhizobium sp. M0174. Next base: position 59,550 of record NZ_JAMYTB010000002.1, on the reverse strand, counting down.
GCGATCGAGTTCCTCTATCTTGCCGGTCAGTTCCGCATTGATGGTGTTGAGCTCTTCGTTGAGCGACTGCATTTCCTCCTTCGAGGCCTCAAGCTCCTCATTCGTCGACTGTGCCTCTTCATTGACGGAGACGAGTTCCTCGTTCGAAGATTTTACTTCCTCCAGCGCGGTTTCGTACTCCTCGATGGTCGACTGCAGCCGCTCGCGCGTGTCGCGCAACTCCCGTTCGAGATCGGCCGCGTCGTCTGTGCCGCGGCTTTCGCGGGCCGGATCGGAGCGTATCTGGGCCTGCCCCACCGGATTGAACAGGACGAGGTAGAGGGGCTCGCCATTGCTGCGTTCCGTGTACGGCTCGACTGTCAGTGTAATGAACTGAAGCTGTCCGTCGTCTTCTTCGACCGCTATGTTCTCCCGCACGACCGTGCGGCGCGTCGTTGCTGCTTCCCGCAACGCGGCGCGCATCTCAAGTCTCAGCCCGCGGCGGGCCAAGGTCAGCAACTGCCGGCTCGGGGCACCTTGCGGCGCTTCCAGATATTTACCCGTCCGCCCCGAATAGTAGACGACGTCGCCATCGCCATTGACCAGCACGTGAGGCGGGGCGAACCGCTCCAGCACCTGAGCCTCGATTGCCTGGCGCAGCGAATGGCTCGCGCCATCGTTTTTTGAGCCACGGCGTCCCGCCGGCAGGGCAGCTGTGAAGCCATTGCCGATCAGGACCGGCGGTCGCGGCGTGGCATGTTCCCGCGCCTGGAATATCCGCTGCTTTTTATCGACCGTGGCGAACAGGTCGCCGTGCTGACCGACGCTTTCCGAGGTGCCGAGGAACAGATAACCGCCCGGCCTCAGCGCATAGTGGAAGATCGGGACGACCCGGTTCTGGATCTGCGGGCCGAAATAGATCAACAGGTTGCGGCACGAAATCATATCCATACGCGAGAACGGAGGATCGCGGATGACGCTGTGCGGGGAAAAAATGCAGAGTTCGCGCACCTCTTTGGCCAGCACATAGCTCTCGCCGTCGCTGTGGAAAAAGCGTTGCCTGCGCTGTGGCGATAGCCCGTGCAGCAGCGCTTCGGGATAACGCGCCGCACGCGCCACCGCGAGCGCCGGCTCGTCGATGTCGGTCGCGAATATCTGGACGCGCGGCGGCGCGGGAAGTTTCTCCATGCGCTCGCGCATCAGCATGCCGATCGAGAACACCTCCTCGCCGGTGGCGCAGCCGGGCACCCAGACACGCACCGCATCGGACGCGTTCCTGCCCTCGAAAATCTGCGGTATGATCTTGTCCTCCAGCAATTTGAACGCTTCGGCGTCCCGAAAAAAGCTGGTGACATTGATGAGCAGGTCGCGAAACAGCTTCGCCACCTCGTCGGGATCCCTCTTCAGCCGTTCTATGTAGGTGCTGATCGACTGTAGCTGCGTTATCTGCATGCGCCGCTTTACGCGACGCAGGAACGTCTTGGCCTTGTAGCCGGAAAAGTCGTGACCGGAATGGCTGCGCAGAATGGCGTAGATTTCATCGCGGGCTCGATCTATCTCGGCCTTGCGTTCGTCGTCCGCTTCGGTCAGGCCGTTCAGCACGTCGAAACCGCGGACAAACGCCTGAAGCTTTGCACCGATCTGCTCGGCGGGCGCCGCTATGTCGATCAGGCCGCTCGAAATCGCGCTCTGCGGCATATCTGGATTGCGGGGGCCGGAACCGTTGGAGGCCTGGGCAATGGTCAGCCCGCCATGCTCCTTAATTGCCCTGGCGCCGAGCGTGCCGTCCGAATCGCCACCCGACAAAATAATGCCGACGGCATACTCGCCCTGGTCCTCGGCCAATGCGCTGAAGAAGATATCGATCGGCTTGCGCTCGCGGTTGAGCGTGTTCGGCCGGCGCAGCGAAAGCGCGCCCTTACGGATGGTGAGGACAACGTTTTGCGGCATCACATAGACCTGGTCGGGTTGGACCGCTGCCCCCTCCTCGGCCACCAAGACCGGCATTTCGGTATAACGTCGGATGACCTCGTGCAGCAGGCTTTCCCGCTCCGGGCTGAGATGCGTGACGACGACGAACGCCATGCCGGTGTCGCCGGTCAGCCCTTTGAACAGGCCCTCCATCGCGGGAATGCCGCCGGCCGATGCGCCGACCCCGACTATGGGAAATCTTCCATTCTGGGATGCCACGCCAAGCCCCTGGTAACAGCCGCAAACACAAAGCCGTCAAATCGGGCCTTAGACCCAAATCGCGCCTCAGATTAAGACCGGGCCGAGCCTGAGGCCAGTAAATAGTCCACCAACGGAACAAAGTACCGCCGGTGGGCATTAACATTTGACTTTGGAGGCGGTTCCAATGGCAAAACGATCACCTGAAATAAAGCCGGCCAAGCGAATTCTGTTGCCCTCGCCGGATCTGACCAAGTTCCCGGTATCTGAAAACATTCCGCCTCGCCTGCTCGCGCTCGCGGAACGGTTGCAAGAGGTATTGGAGCGCCACTTTGCAGAAGTCCGCGCCGACAAGCGTAGATCCCGCAGAAAGAAGGAACAATGAGGTGCGCGACCTGCAAGGCCTGCATATCCTGATCGTCGAGGACGAATGGATGCTGGCGGGGGATCTTGCACGTTATTTCAGCAAGATGGGCGCCGTGGTGCTTGGCCCGGTAGCGACGGTGGAACAGGCATCGAAACATACGGACGAGGCCGAAGCCGCGATCCTGGACATCAATCTCAACGGACGACGGGTATTTCCGATCGCCGACGAACTGATGCGCCGTGGCGTGCCGTTCGTGTTTTTCAGCGGCGATGAAGACATCGTTATTCCCGAGCGGCTTCGGTATGCCAGCAGCCTCCGAAAATCCTCGGACGCCCAGGCTGTTTTCGACGCTCTCTTTCCAGCCGAGACGTCGGCATCGACAGGAGGTCGAGCGTCGGAGCCCTCGGACGACGTATTTTCGCTGCTGCCTAAGCTCAGGCTCGCGGCGCGCCTGCTGCTGGGAGATGTCGAGGCCTCCGACCGGCTGGTCGAGCGGACGCTCGAACAGGCTATCGGCGAAATCGACCGGAGACCATCCGGCTCCTCCACCGAGGACTGGCTCAACGGCATCATGCGAAACATCGTCAGGGCACGTGGAGCGAACCTGCTGCACTGACCGCGGCAGTTGTCGGCAATCAGACGAGGTCAGCCTTTCCGGTTGCGTTCGACGAATTTGTTGAAGCGGCTGGTTTTGCCGCCGCTGGTCTCTTCCTGGTAGAGGAAGGCCAGTTCGTTCTCGTCGAATATCCTGAAGAACTCGTCCCATTCGACAGGCTCGAACGTCTCTTCAGGCTCGCCGAAGTCGATGCGCAGTATGCCGCCCTCGCCCTTGGTGCGCACCACCGCCGGCCGGCCATCGCGATCCTCAGCCCAACGGCGGATTTCATCATGATCGGTGGTCGTCTTCGATTCAGACATTCCAATCTCCCTTCGATTCCACCGCACACCGCGAGATCCCGGTCTGCCTCGTACAACCAGCAGATGCATTGCTGCCGAGCATATGCGCGCGGTTGGTCGATTATGGCTCCTAACACCAAGCGCGCTTCGATGTTCCCGTGCCCAGCCCAAGGCGGTCGCTTCCGGAGCGCAGCGCTCGGGAACTTTGTTGAAGCAAGGGAACAAACCTTTCGCCCGGAAGTTTGGGGCGGCAAAGCCATTCGTATGAGGAGTTGTCGTGAAACGTATACTGGTCACGGGAGGCTGCGGTTTTATCGGCCGCCACGTCGCCCAGGAACTCGTTGAACATGGCTATGGGGTTTCAATTCTCGATGCGTTGCTGGACCAGGTGCATGGCGGCGAGGCAATCAGCCTGCCGCCAGGCGCCAAGCTGATCAAAGGCGACGTTCGCGATCGCGAGGCCATCGCAGAGGCGGTCGCCGATGTCGACGCGATCATTCACCTGGCGGCCGAAGTCGGTGTCGGCCAGTCCATGTACGAGATCGCCCGCTATGTCGGCGCCAACGACCTCGGCACCGCCACGCTGCTGGAAGCGCTGATCAAACGCCCGATCGAACGGATCGTCGTTGCTTCGTCGATGAGCGTCTATGGCGAGGGTCTCTATGCCACGCCGGACGGCCGGCGCATCGACAATGCAAGACGGCAGCTGGACGACATCCGCAATGGCCAATGGAATCCCCTGTCGCCGGAAGGCGAAGTCCTATCGCCGCTGCCGACCGACGAGCAGAAACTGGTCGACCTCGCCTCGATCTACGCGCTGACAAAATACGCCCAGGAACGCGCCGTACTGATCTTCGGTGAAGCCTATGGCATCGACGCGGTGGCACTGCGCCTGTTCAATGTCTTCGGCGCCGGACAGGCGCTCTCGAACCCGTATACCGGCGTCCTGGCGAACTTCGCCTCGCGCATCGCCAATGGCCAGCGACCGCTGATTTTCGAGGACGGCGAACAGCAGCGCGATTTCGTGCACGTGCGCGACGTTGCCCGCGCCTTCCGGCTGGCGCTGGAACAGCCCCAGGCGCGCAGCCACGTCATCAACATCGGCAGCGGGCGGGCCTACGCAGTCAGCGACGTCGCCCGGCTGCTCGCCGAAGCAATGGGCGTGCCTGGCCGCCAGCCGGAAATCCTCGGCAAGGCACGCTCCGGCGATATCCGCAATTGCTTTGCCGACATATCGAAGGCGCGCGAACTGCTCGGCTTCCAGCCGCAATACCGGCTGGAGCATTCGCTCGGCGATTTCGTCGCATGGGTGCGCAACACCGTCGCCATCGATCGCAGCGCCGAGATGAAGCGGGAACTCGAAGCGCGAGGGCTGGTATCATGAGACCGGATTCACCCGATTTTCGCGAAGCGCCCGTCGCCGTTATCGGCGGCAGCGGCTTCATCGGCTCCAACCTCGCCGACAGCCTGTTGTCGGATGGCGAACCGGTTCTGGTCATCGACAATCTGAGCCGTCCCGGCGTCGAGCAGAACCTCGAATGGCTGACGCAAAAGCACGGCAGCCGTCTCACCACTGAAATCATCGACATCCGCGAATCGGAGGCGCTGATGCCGCTGGTGGCTGGGTCGAAGGCGGTTTTCCACTTTGCCGCGCAGACCGCCGTCACCACGAGCCTGGTTCGGCCGGACGAGGATTTCGACATCAACCTGCGCGGAACGTTCAACGTCCTGGAAGCCGCTCGCCGCAGCGGCAAACGCATCCCCGTCGTTTTCGCCAGCACCAACAAGGTCTATGGGCGGCTCGCTGACATTGCGATGCGCGAAGACGACGGCAAATATGCGCCTTGCGACGCCAGCATCCAGGCGCACGGCATTGACGAGACGCGCGGCCTTGATTTCTGCACGCCCTATGGCTGCTCCAAGGGCGCGGCGGACCAGTATGTCCTCGACTACGCCAAGTCATACGATCTGCCGACGGCGGTGCTGCGCATGAGCTGCATCTATGGACCGCGCCAGTTCGGGACGGAGGATCAGGGCTGGGTCGCCCATTTCCTGCTTAGCGCGTTTTCCGACCGGCCGATCACCATCTATGGCGACGGCAAGCAGGTGCGCGACATCCTGCATGTTGCCGACGCGGTCGCGGCCTACCGCGCGGTGCTCGACCGGATCGAGGAAATCAAGGGCCAGGCATTCAATCTCGGCGGCGGACCGGAAAACGCCGTCAGCCTGCGCATGCTACTGAAGGAGATTTGCGACATAACGAAACGGGACGTTTCGATCCGTTACGACCGCGAACGCACCGGCGACCAACCGTTCTTCGTCGCCGACACACGCGCGATCGAGGCGGCGCTGGGATGGAAAGCGCATGTCTCGTGGCGAAACGGCATCCGCGACCTCGCCGATTGGCTGCAGCGTCATCGCGCCGACCCGCATCCCGAACCGGCGAGGTACGTAGCATGAAGGTCGCTCTGGTCAATCCGTCCTGGACCTACCAGGACAGCATCTATTTCGGCTGCCGCCAGCCGCATCTGCCGCTCGAACTCGGCTATTCGAAAGCCTTGCTCGAAGCCGCCGGTCACGAGGTGCTGATGCTGGACGGGCAGATCCAGAAGCTCGACAACGCCGCGCTTGCCGATCGCGTCGCCGCTTTCGAGGCTGATATGACCGTCGTCAGCACCGCGCCGACCTACCTGTTCTGGCGCTGCGCACCGCCCGAGTTGCGCGTGCCGGCTGAGTTTCTCAACCATCTTGCCGGGCGCGGCGGCCGCACCGTCGCCGTCGGGCCGCATGGCTCGGCGACGCCGGCGCCGCCTTTGCGCAAGCTTGGCGTCGACATTGTCGTGCGCGGCGAATGCGAGGAAGTGGTCGCGGAACTCGCCCGGCGCGACGACTGGAATGCTGTGCCGTCCACCGCCCATTTTGAGGATGGAGAACTGGTTTCGAACGGCAGCGCGCATGCGAGCTCGTTCATCGATCACCCAGCGCTCGAATGGCCATCGGACTGGATTGCCGCCCATTCGCACCACCATCACCGCTTCGACGACAACCAGGTCGGCTTTGGCGCCGAGGTCGAGGCTTCGCGCGGCTGCCCGTATAATTGCAGCTTCTGCGCCAAGATCGATTTCCGCGACGCCTATCGCCGTCGGAACCACGAAGCGGTGATCGCCGAGATCGACCGGCTGATCGCACAGGGCGTCGGCTACATCTACTTCATCGACGAGATATTCCTGCCACAAAAGGCATTGCTGGAAGCGCTGGTCGATCGCGATGTGAAGTTCGGCGTGCAGACGCGGATCGACCTCTGGAAACCGGAACTGCTGAAACTGCTTGGCGCCGCCGGCTGCGTCTCGATCGAGGCGGGGCTCGAAAGCCTGACGGTGGAAGGCCGCGCCATGCTGGCAAAACGCTGCCGGCTGGGCACCGAGGAACTGGCTGCGTTGCTGGTCGACGCCAGGCGCCATGTGCCGTTCGTTCAGGCCAATCTCATCGGCGTGGTCGAAGACGATCCCGCGCTGGTCGACTATTGGCGAAAGCACCTGATCGACAACGGCGTTTGGGCCAACGAACCGGTGCCGCTTTATCCTTATCCGAGTTCGCCCAGCTACCGCGAACTTTGGGGCGAGCCGGACGATCTCGCCTGGGAGCGCGCGCATGAACATTACCTCGCATCCTTCCGGACGTTCAGCGACATCCAGGAGAAGCGTCCGCGTCCGCTGGCTGAATTGGAGGCCACATGTTGCGGACACTGAGCCCGCCGCGTCGCATCCTGATGACTGTCGATGCCGTCGGCGGCGTCTGGCGCTATGCGCTCGATCTGGCCAGGCAACTCGTCGCCGGAGGCGACAGTGTCGTGCTTGCCGGGCTTGGTCCGGAACCGTCCAGGCAGCAGGCCGAGGAGGCCCAGTCATTCGCGGCGCTGACCTGGCTCAACACGCCGCCCGACTGGATGACCCGCGACGAGCAAGACCTCGACGCGTTGCAGCAGGAGCTGCTCCCGCTCATCCGTGACTACGCCATCGAAATCGTCCATCTCAACGCGCCGACGCAGGCTGCGGGGCTCGACGTGCCCTGCCCGGTCGTGGCGGTGTCGCATTCCTGCGTGGTGACATGGTTCCACGCCGTCAAAGGACAGGCGGCGGACGGCGATTGGGCCTGGCAAAAGGACCGCAACCGGCGCGGTTTCGATGACGCAGGCATGGTCGTTGCACCCAGCCGCAGCCATGCCGACATGCTGGAAACCTGCTACGGGCCGATCGCCCGCCTGAGCGTCGTCGGCAACGGTGCACGGCCCGGGCCGAAGAGCGAAAGGCGGGAATCGGTCGTTTTCGCCGCTGCGCGCTGGTGGGACGAGGGAAAGAATGCGGCGGTGCTGGACCGGGCCGCTTCCCGCACGCAATGGCCGGTCTTCGTCGCCGGCTCGCTGCAAGGCCCGGACGGCCAGCATGTTGGCTTCAGCCACGCCGTTCCCGTCGGGCCGGTACCGCATGAGGAAGTGCGCCTGCTGATGGCGCGGGCCGGCATTTTCGTATCGCCGTCGCGCTACGAACCGTTCGGTCTGGCCACGCTGGAAGCCGCGATGTCGAAGACGCCTTTGGTGCTCGCCGATATTTCGACCTATCGCGAACTGTGGGACGGCGCGGCCATGTTCTACGACGCGCGCGATCCGAGCGATCTCGCCAGATGCATCAGCAGCCTGTGCAGTGACGCGCAGCGCCGGCGAGAACTCGGTGAGGCAGCGGCCCGCCGAAGCCGTAGATTTTCATTGGCAAGACAGGCGACCGCCATGCGCGGCGTCTACGACAAGGCGGCCCTGGCCACCATGGCGGGTAGTTGATTATGCGGTTTTTGTTCTACACCCATTCGATCGTTTCCGACTGGAACCACGGCAACGCACATTTCCTGCGGGGCATCATGCGTGAGCTGGTCGCGCGCGGGCACCAGGCTATCGCGCTGGAGCCCGCCGACGGCTGGAGCCGGTCGAACCTGCTGGCCGAGAAAGGATCCTTCGCCATCGAACGATTCCGGAACGACTTTCCCGAGCTGATGCCGGTCACCTATGACGCCGCCTTCGACCACGAAGCCTGGATCTCCGATGCCGATGTGGTGATCGTGCATGAGTGGACCGAGCCGGATCTTGTCGCGCGGCTGGGCAGGGTGAAAGCGAATGGCGGGCGTTTCACGCTGCTGTTCCACGACACGCACCATCGCGCCATATCGGCCACGCAAGCGATCTCCTCCTTGCGGCTTGAACATTATGACGGCGTGCTCGCCTTCGGCGAGGCGCTGCGGGAAAGCTATCTCCGTGCCGGATGGGGCAAGCGGGTCTTCACCTGGCACGAGGCAGCCGATGACCACCTGTTCCAGCCGCATCCTGAAATCGAGCGTAGTTCCGACCTTATCTGGATCGGCAATTGGGGCGACGACGAGCGCAGCGCCGAAATCAGGGAGTTCCTGGTCGGCCCGGTGCGTGAGCTCGGCCTGAGCGGAACCGTCCACGGCGTTCGCTATCCGCCGGAGGCGCTCGCCGACCTTGCGGCCGCCGGCCTGCGCTACGAAGGCTGGATCGCCAATGCCGACGTGCCGAAGGCATTCGCGGCGAACCGCATCACGGTTCACATCCCGCGGCGTCCATATCGCGAAAGCCTGCCCGGCATCCCGACCATCCGCATGTTCGAGGCGCTCGCCTGCGGCATTCCGCTTGTTTCGGCGCCTTGGTCCGATGTCGAACGCTTGTTCAGGCCCGGCACCGATTTCTTGTTTGCAAATAATGGCTTCGAGATGCGGCGTCATCTTCGCGCCGTGCTGCACGATGCGGATCTCGCCGCTTCTCTGGCGACCTCGGGCCTCGAGACCATCCGCTTGCGGCACACATGCCGGCACCGGGCGGATGAATTGTTCGGCGTGCTCGCCGAATGCGGGCACCGCCAAGCCGCCGACACGATCCTTGCAAAGGAGGCCGCCGAATGAAGATCGCATTCTATGGATCGAGTCTGCTGTCGTCCTATTGGAACGGCGCGGCAACCTATTACCGCGGGCTGCTCAAGGCCTTGGCAAGGCTCGGCTATGACATCACCTTCTACGAGCCGGACGTCTACGATCGCCAGAAAAACCGCGACATCGAGGCGCCGGACTGGTGTGCCGTGGTCGTCTACGAGGCCACCCCGCATGCCATGATGCAGGTGGCCGCGCGGGCGGCGGAGGCAGATATCGTCGTCAAGGCAAGCGGCGTCGGTTTCGCCGACGACGCGCTGTTGCGGGCGGTGCTCGATCACGCCCGTGCCGATGCGCTGACCGTATTCTGGGATGTCGATGCGCCGGCGACGCTCGGCCAGTTGCGCGACGAGCCCGACCATCCGCTGCATCGCGCGCTGCAGGAAATCGACCTCGTGCTGACCTATGGCGGCGGCGACCCGGTGGTCTGGGCCTATCGGGCCATGGGAGCGGCCGAATGCGTGCCGATCTACAATGCGCTCGATCCGGAAACGCATCATCCGGTCGGCAAAGATATGCGTTTTGCCTGCGATCTCGCCTTCCTCGGCAACCGGCTGCCGGACCGCGAGGCGCGCGTCGAGGCCTTCTTCCTCGACCCGGCCGGCCGCTCGGCCGATCAGCGCTTCCTGCTCGGCGGATCTGGCTGGGGCGACAAGCAGATGCCCGCCAATGTCCGATGGCTCGGCCATGTCGGCACGCGTGACCACAATGCTCTGAACGTCACGGCCAAGGCGGTGCTGAACATCAGCCGCGACAGCATGGCGGCCAATGGCTTTTCACCTGCGACGCGCGTGTTCGAGGCAGCCGGCGCCGGCGCGTGCCTCATCACCGACGCCTGGCTCGGTGTGGACCTGTTCCTGAAACCCGGCGAGGAAATCCTGGTCGCGCGCGATGGCGAGGACGTCGCCGAGATCATGCAAAGCCTTAGCGCCGAACAGGCCAAGGCGATCGGGGCATCCGCGCTTCGGCGGGTACTTGGCGAACATACCTATACGACACGGGCCGTTTTGGCCGACGCCATTTTCAGGCGCCATTTCGAGCGTCCGACCGTGGAGGCGGCCGAATGACGAAGCCGCTCGACATCGTCTTTCTTGGCCTGTCGCTCTCCTCGTCCTGGGGAAACGGCCACGCCACCACCTTTCGGGGGCTGCTTAAAGGTCTCCACGAACTCGGTCACCGCGTCACCTTTCTCGAACGCGACGTGCCGTGGTACGCAAGTCACCGGGATCTGCGCGACCCCGATTTCTGCGCGTTGCGCTACTATGAAACGACCGATGATCTTCGCCGCAATTTTGCGCGCTGCCTGCGCGATGCCGATATCGTGGTCGTCGGCTCCTTCGTTCCCGAAGGTCCTGAAATCATCGACGTCGTGGCATCGCTGTGCACAGGTCAGTTCTGCTTCTACGACATCGACACGCCGGTCACGCTGGCAAAGCTTTCAACCGATGATTGCGAGTATATTGCCAGGCGGCAGGTCCCGTATTTCGATGTCTACTTCTCCTTTACCGGCGGGCCGACGCTTGCCCGTCTGACTGCGGAATTCGGCGCGAGGCGGGCCGAGCCGCTCTACTGTTCCGTCGACCCGGAACGGCATCACGGAACCGGTGACCCAATCCGCTGGGATCTCGGCTATCTCGGCACGTACAGCCCCGACCGCCAGGCGACGCTGGAGGCCCTGCTGTTCGAACCGGCGCGTCGCATGCCTGAGCGTCGCTTCGTCGTTGCCGGCTCGCAATATCCGCGCGAAATCGCCTGGCCGGACAATGTCGATCGCATCGAACACCTGCCGCCGGCAGACCATGCCGCCTTTTACAGCCGCCAACGCTACACGTTGAACGTCACGCGCAGTTCCATGATCGCGGCCGGATGGTCGCCCAGCGTGCGCCTCTTCGAGGCAGCGGCCTGCGGCACGGCGATCATCAGCGATAGCTGGGCCGGACTGGACAGCCTGTTTCCAGGGCGGACGATTCACACGGCGCGCAGGACCGAGGACGTAATCGGTATCCTGTCTGGAGAATCCGACGGCGCCCGGCTTGCCATGGCCACGCAGGCGCGCGTGCTCATCCTGGCAGCTCACACAAGCATCGCAAGAGCCCGCGAATTCGTTGCGCTGCTGGCGCAAGCCAAATCGCCACGTTCTGTTCTCGATCTGGACGTCGAGAGCGCAGCATGACCCGCAGACGGGAGAAGATAGAGATGCAGCTATCAAGAAAGGCGCAACGGACCAAGACCGTGCTTGTCGCCGGCGGCGCCGGCTTCCTCGGTTCGCATCTTTGCGAGACAATGCTCCAGGCCGGCTGGCGCGTGATCTGCGTCGACAATTTCCTTACCGGCCGCATGGAGAACATAGCATCGATCGCCGATCGTCCGGATTTTCGGCTGATCAAGCAAGACATTTGCCGGCCGTTGGAGCCTGGCGAACCGGTGGATCGCATCTTCAACATGGCATGCGCGGCCTCGCCGCCGCGTTACCAGGCCGACCCGGTCCACACGACGCGGACTTGTGTCATCGGGACGCTCAATCTGCTGGAGCTTGCCGCCCGTAGTGGCGCCCGCTTCCTGCAGGCGTCCACCAGCGAGATCTATGGCGATCCCGAACAGCATCCGCAGAAGGAAGACTATGTCGGCCACGTGAACTGCATCGGCCCCCGCGCCTGCTATGACGAAGGCAAGCGCACCGCCGAGACCCTATGCTTCGATTATCTGAGAATGGGAAAAGCCGATATCCGTGTCGCGCGCATCTTCAACACCTATGGTCCCAGGATGGACCCTGCGGACGGACGGATCGTTTCCAATCTGATCATGCAGGCACTCGAGAGACGGCCGCTGACGATATTCGGCGACGGGCTGCAGACGAGGTCGTTCTGCTACGTTTCCGATCTGGTCGACGGCTTGATCCGGTTGATGGAGGTCGATCCCAATCCACGCAAGCCGGTCAATCTGGGCAATCCGGGGGAGTTCACCATCCTGCAACTGGCGAGCCTGGTGAGAGGCATGACCGCAACCAAATCGGACGTGAAATTCCTGCCGCTGCCGCAAGACGATCCTCGTCGTCGGCAACCCGATATTTCCCGCGCAAGGAAGCTTCTCGGCTGGTCGCCAAAAGTGCCGCTCAGGCAAGGTTTGATGCACACGATCGGCTATTTTGCCGAGCTTGAGACGGCGCAGATGATCGACAGAAGACGTCAAATTGCCGCCACCGTACGTTCTGCCTCAGGCCGGCTGCAAAACCTGCCGGCCTGAGGCGGGGAGCGTCTGGCCGCTGCATGATCGCGCGGTCGTTTCGGATTTGGTCACTTTTTCTCGTCGCGGGAACAACCCGTCCAGCTTCTGGTTCTGCCAAGGTACCGGCATGGAGACGATTGTGCATCCGAAGCGATCCGCCAAAGACATCGAGCAAATGGCCGCAAAGGAGACGGCTGCCTTCCTGCGGCGCGCCTCCATCACCTATCTGGAATGTTGCGTGAGCCTGATGATGACGCATCTTCAGCGCGAGGAGGTAGTCGCCATCCTCGAAAAGGAAGCGGATATGCTTCGCCGGCTGGACTGATCCTGGTCGAAGGGCCGCAGCTCCCCTTGGTTCTCCAGGAAACGAAGCAACATCGAGGTATAACGTCTTGCCGCGGCCGCCAGCCGGATCTGTTCCCGATCATCGCCAGATCGTGCAGCCATGCTCCACAAGCCAAGCTGGAACGCAAGATAGCAGGGCTCATAGTAGTGGACCAGATTGGCATCGACGGGACGGGAGGCTCTCGCTTCCACGGCCTTGCAAAGCGCCCCAGTCGCCGGGTCGGAGAGGCTGTACTCGACACGGGCGCCGGCAATGTCCCAGGCGATGTTCTGGCAGCCGATCAGATCGTGCGATCGGCAATGATCGAGGGCGTCCGTCTTGACCAGCGTTCCACTGCGCGAAAGGATGAACTCCCACGGGTGAAGCCGCCCGTCGATCTCGACCCGCTGCATGGTCTTGGGTGGAGCCTGTTTCGAGAACCAGGTCTGCAGCTCCGCCGCGCGGCCTTCGCCCAGCGCCTCACTTGTATTCCGCACGGCCATGTCCGCAAGCGCCTCCAGCCAGGCACCTGGCTCCGAGGCGGGCAGATTGGCTGCGCGCCAGGCGAGATAGCCCGCCAGGTGAGCGACCAATTTTTCTTTCGAAAGCGTTGCCCGGTCCAGCGTTGTGCCGTCGATCCAGCGTTCGACCAGAAAGCCATGGCACAGCCCGGCGACTTCCGGGCCAAAGCCTGCGTCGTGCAGCCTCCTGGCGGTCTCGGCCTTGTGCATTCCGATTTCACCGAGGCCGACGAATTTGACCGACCATTTTTCCCGGCCCGCGGAAGCGAGGAACTTCCGCCGCTCGAAGCCGCGATGAACGGGCGGCCAATGATCCTGCGAGCCATAATGCAAGCGACGCCACTCTCCGGCGGATATTTCCATCAGGCTGACCGCTGTGCGGCCGATCATTCTAGCCACCCAATCCCGCAGCGCCCCAGCGGGGAAAGTCCGTTCGAAATCCGCGGTGTGTTTTTGGCACACCGTCCATGCCTCACGGATGTCCGCCGATGTCTCGGGGCCCGGGCCACGCAAATGACTTGGGAACAGATGGATGCGCCTGGTATCGATGCCCAGCGCTTGTAGCCATGCGACGACGGCATGGAACGAGCTGCCGGACAGACCCGGGCCCTCATCGACGATGGCAAAGCGGGCCGATGGCTTCGTCATCCAGCCGCCGATCAGCTCCGGATCGGCGGCAAGCCGCCTGCGAAACGGATGGCCGGTCGGACGGACGCTGACGGGTGCTGGCGCGCCGATGGCTGCAGCCACCATCGCTGCAAGCCCCAGGCCGATGCTGCGGATGCCGATTACGCATGTGTTCGCATCGAGACCCGACTGCCGCGCGGCGACGAAATAGCTCTCCGGATAAAGCCCGTAATGAGCGTAGCCCTCAGCCGCGCCGGTCAGAATGTCGCCATCGCATTCGAGTTCGGCCAACATTCGCGGCACTTCGGCATCGACCGGGCCGTCGACGGCGAATCCGGCCCTCCACGATCTGCCCACGTCCCGGGCCAAGCCGACCAGGAGATTTGCGCCCGCGATCCGTTGTGGAGAATTCCTGTCCGTGCCCTTGGCCTCGAATTCCGCGTCGGCAAGGCCCTGGACCAATTCCGAGACCTTGATGAACAGGCCGACCAGGGCTGCGTGCCGTCCGATCCCGCTTGGCATGTCCGCGATGTGCCCGGCCGCGTCGCGAGCCGAGGCGCGAACATATCGCGCGCTCTCAGTTTGCTTGTGGTCGCCATAGACGATCATTGTCCGTCCCGGTTGGCCTCATCCCCCGCTGCACAACTCGGCCGACGCTACTTTGATCCACCGTCGGTTGCACGATTTTTACAGCCGGCAAGGAACAATCCGGGAGGAAGGCGGTTTGGCACGAAGAACTTACCTTCAACAGCATAGGCAGCGGTTTCGTGGGATCGAAGAAAGTTCGGATCGGAATAGTCGGCGTGGGCAACTGCGCCTCCTCCCTTGTTCAGGGCATCACCTATTACCGCGACGCAAGGAGCAATGAGCCCATACCCGGGCTGATGCATGCCGATCTTGGCGGCTACCATGTCAAGGACATCGAGGTGGTCTGCGCTTTCGACGTCGCCAAGGGCAAGGTCGGACGTGATGTGGCAGACGCGATCTACAGCGCGCCCAACAATACTTTCCGCTTTGCCAATGTTGCACCTACCGGCGTTCGCGTCGAACGCGGACCGACGCTGGACGGCATCGGCAAATATCTGCGCGACGAGATCGAGGAGGCCGACGAGCCGGTCGCCAATGTCGGCAACATCCTCGCCGAAAGCGGCGCCGAGATCCTGGTGTCCTATCTGCCTGTCGGTTCGGAGGAGGCAACACGCTTTTATGCCGAGTGCGCGCTCGAGGCGGGCTGCGCCTTCGTCAACTGCATACCAGTCTTCATCGCCTCGCGGCCGGAGTGGCGCCGGCGCTTCGAGCAGCACGGGCTGCCGCTGATCGGCGACGACATCAAGAGCCAGGTCGGTGCGACGATCGTCCACCGGCTGCTCGCCAACCTGTTCCGTGAGCGCGGCGTGCGCATCGATCGCACCTACCAGCTCAATTTCGGCGGCAACACCGACTTCCTCAACATGCTGGAACGCGAGCGGCTGGAATCAAAGAAGATCTCAAAGACGCAATCCGTCACCAGCCAGATCGACGTTCCCCTGGAGCCCGGCAACATTCACGTCGGGCCGAGCGACCATGTCCCATGGCTGACCGACCGCAAGTGGGCCTATATCCGGGTCGAAGGCACGACCTTCGGCGGCGTGCCGCTGAATGCCGAGCTCAAGCTGGAAGTGTGGGATTCGCCCAATTCGGCCGGCGTCGTCATCGATGCGGTGCGTTGCGCCAAGCTGGCGCTCGACCGCGGCATCGCGGGCGCGCTGACCGGCCCCTGCAGCTATTTCATGAAATCGCCGCCCGAGCAGTTCACCGACGCGGAAGCCCGCCAGCGCACACTCTCTTTCATCGCTGGCAAGGACGAGCCGATGCTCGATGCGGCGGAATGACGACGACGTTTTTTCTGGTGCGCCACGCCGCGCATGACAATGTCGGCTGTTATCTTGCCGGGCGGATGGCCGGCGTTTGCCTCGGCGAGGCCGGCAGGGCACAGGCCTCGCATCTGGCTGACCGTATGGCACGCGAGCCGGTAGCGGCAATCTTCTGCAGCCCGCGCGAACGCACGCAGGAGACTGCCAATCCGATGGCGCTTGCCTGCAATGCCGGTGAAATCGTGATCCGCGAGGAACTCGATGAGATCGACTTCGGCACCTGGTCGGGAAAGACCTTCGAGGAGCTGAACAAGGATGCCGACTGGCGAGCGTGGAACGACCAGCGTCAGCAGGCGAGAACGCCGAGCGGCGAGACCATGCTGGACGTGCAGCAACGCGTCGTCTTGCTGATCGAACAGGTCCGCGGCACCTACCAGAACCAGTCCGTTGCACTGGTCAGCCATGCCGACGTCATCAAGGCCGCGGTGTGCAAAGTGCTCGGCCTGTCGCTGGGGAACTGCTTTCGCTTCGATATCGACCCAGCGTCGATCACCACAGTTGTTTGGGGGGACTGGGGGTCGAAGCTGATCAGACTCAACGAAGCTGCCTGACGAGGAATTTGCCGGATGCGCATGGTCATTTTCGGTCTTACCGTGACATCGTCGTGGGGCAACGGCCACGCCACGCTGTGGCGCGGATTGATCCGGGCGATGGCCGGGCTGGGCTGGTCCATCACCTTCTTCGAACGCAACACTCCCTATTATGCCGGTACACGCGATCTCGACCAGTTGGATGGCGGCAACCTTGTCCTTTACCCGGATTGGGAGGACATCCAGCGCGTTGCCGAGCAGGCGATGAAAGAGGCCGATGTCGTCATCGTCACCTCCTATTGCCCCGATGCCGTGAGCGCGTCGCGCCTTGCTCACCAGGCCTGTCGCGGGCTGAAGGTCTTCTACGATCTGGACACGCCGGTGACGCTGGCGCGGATCGAACAAGGCGAGCCTCCGGCCTATTTCGGGCCGGAAGGGCTTCGCGATTTCGATCTCGTGCTGAGCTACACGGGAGGAACCGCGATCGACGCATTGAGGTCGACGCTGGGTGCACGCCGCGTCATGCCGCTCTACGGCCATGTCGATCCAGAGCGACACCGGCCCGCCCCGCCCAGGCCGGAGTTTGCCGGCGACCTGTCCTATCTTGGAACCTATGCGGCAGACCGCCAGGCCGGGGTCGAGAGGTTGCTGGTCAGCCCGGCTGCGCGCCTGCCGGATCACCGTTTCATTATTGGCGGCGCACAATATCCGCAGGAATTCCCGTGGAGCGACAATATCTTCTTCGTCCGGCATCTGCCGCCGGCCGACCACCCCGCCTTCTTTTCATCATCACGAATGACCCTGAACGTGACCCGCGAGGCGATGGCCGAACGGGGCTGGTGTCCTTCCGGCCGGCTGTTCGAAGCCGCCGCTTGCGGGGCTGCGATGGTGAGCGACACATGGCCCGGACTGGAGGCCTTTTTCCGGCCCGGTGAAGAGATCGTCGTGGCCAACAGCACCGACGACGTGGTCGCGGCGCTCGACCTGTCCGACGCCGAGCTTGACGCGATTCGCCGCCGTGCGCGCGAGCGGGTGCTGGACGAACACACCTCGGCGCGGCGCGCGAAGGAATTCGACCGCATCCTGTCCGATGCACTGCACGGCTCCACGCATGGCGAGCCGTTGAAGGAGGCAGTTTGATGTTGGGCATCGTGCCCGCAGCCGGACGGGGAAGCCGCATCCAGCCGCTCGGCTTTTCGAAGGAGCTTCTGCCGGTCGGCAGCCGCATCGACGGCAACACCGAGCGGCCTTGCGCGGTCAGCGAATACCTGGTGCGCCGCATGGTGCGCGCTGGGGCCGACAAGATCTGTTTCGTCATCGGCTCGGGTAAGTCGGATATCCTGGAATATTATTCTGCCGGCTATGCCGATGCGGCCGCGCTGTTTGTGGTGCAGCCCTCTCCGGTCGGCCTTTGCGACGCCATCTTCCGCGCCGCGCCGCTCGTCGCAGCCGACGAGACCGTTCTGGTCGGGTTGCCCGACACGATCTGGTTTCCCGAAGACGGGTTCCTGGCCCTCCCGGACGACGGCCTGTCCTTCCTGCTGTTTCCGGTGGACCAGCCGGAGTTCTTCGATGCCGTCATTGTCGACGAGGACGGCCGGGTGAAGCAAATCCAGGTCAAGCAACAGAATGCCGCGTCGAACTGGATCTGGGGTGCGTTCAAGATGCCCGGCCGCACCCTTCATCAGCTCGCCGCGCTGTGGCGGGAACGGGACCGGTGCGACGAATATATCGGCACGCTGGTCAACGCCTATCTCGCCGCCGGTGGCCAAGCCTATGGCATCAAGGCTGGCACCGCCTATGTCGACGTCGGCACCTTCAACGGTTACCGCACCGCATTGCGGCTGCTTGAAAGCGCCGCCGGTACCAAGGACGACCAAGCCGCCATTACGCTGCCCGGCCACCAGCACGTCCCTATCCTCGCAGGCGAAGGAGGCTAGCCATGCTGCATTCCGATGCCGAGATCCGCCGCCGTATCGATGCGCTCGGCCCATGGTTCCACAATATGGAGCTGGCCGGCATCGAAACCGCTCCCGACCATTTCCTTGGCAATTATCCGCTGATCAAATGGCGCAAATTCGCCGGCGCGATTCCCGCCGATCTTTCCGGTAAGGCGGTGCTCGACATAGGCTGCAATGCGGGTTTCTACTCGATCGAGATGAAACGTCGCGGCGCCGGCCGCGTGCTAGGCATCGACTTCGATGAAGCTTACCTGGCGCAGGCGCGCTTTGCCGCCGAGGTCGCAGACTGCGACATCGAATTCCGGCAGCTCTCGGTCTACGACGTTGGCGCCCTGCATGAGCGGTTCGACATCGTGCTGTTCATGGGCGTGCTCTACCATTTGCGCCATCCTCTGCTCGCACTCGATCTGATCCGGGAGCACGTCGCCGACGACCTGATGATCTTCCAGTCGATGCAACGCGGCAGCACCAACGTGCCGGCGCTCGAGCAGAACTATCATTTCTGGACCCACGACCTTTTCGACCGGCCGGAATTCCCAAAGCTGCATTTCATCGAGCATCGTTACGCCGACGACCCGACCAACTGGTGGATTCCCAATCGCGCCTGCACCGAAGCCATGCTTCGCAGCGCCGGCTTCAAGATCGTGCTGCAACCGGAACAGGAGGTCTATTTCTGCCGCACCGCCGACGTGCCGGCCGGCGGCGGCGCCGTCTACCCGTCGAAAGGACAGATAAATGATTGAAGCCGCGATGATCTGGAACGAGCCCAACAACAAATCCCACTGGGATCCCGAGCTCGACCCCGACTGGAGCCGCTTCGCCGCTACGGCAATCCTGGCCGCCGACGCGATCGCGGCGGAGAATCCCGCCTTGACCAAGGTGCTGGGCGGCATCTCGCCGATCGATGCCGGCTTCATGACCCGGATGAAGGAATTCGGCGTGCTCGATCACGTCGACGCGGTCGCCGTACACGGCTTTCCGCTCGACTGGAACCTCTGGCAGATCCACGAATGGCCGCAGAAGGTCGGCGAGATCTCGGCTGTCACCGATCTTCCGGTATGGGTCAGCGAGGTCGGCGTGTCGACCTTCGGCGCCGAGGAGGTACAGGTCTGGGGCCTGCGCCGGACCGCGGAATTGCTGATCGGCAACGCACCGCGCATCCAATGGTACAGCCTCTACGACCTGCCGCGCGAGTGGGAAGCGACGACGCGCCATCGCGAGGCGGAAGGCTCGTCTTACTATCGCCATTTCTACATGGGCCTGCTTCGCCAGGACGGCACGCCAAAGCCCGCGCTCGAGGAGTTCCTGCACCACACGCCGGCATTAGGACTGGTGCAGTGGTTCCATTTCGAAGATCACCGGCTTGATGACGCCGTTGCCTGGATGAAACGCCTCGGCGTCACCAATCTGCGTACCGGACTTTCCTGGGCCGACAGCTTCAGGCCGAACGCGCTTGACTGGTTCGACCGGCAGATGGAGGCGTTGGCCGACTTCGACGTTACCGTTACTTTCTGCTTCACGCCGGAGCATCGCGGAATGATGCCGCACCACAGCAGTCCGCCGCTGGTGCCGGAGGAATTCGCCGAGTTCTGCGCGGCAATGACGCGCCGCTATGCCGGCAGCATCGCTGCCCCCTCCGTCGGCAGGCTACGCGCCTCCGCGGCGTGAGGAGCTTCGGCTCTCCCGCCATGACGCTCACCGTCCTCAACGTCGCCTATCCCCTCGCCCCGGTCGGGCCGGATGCGGTCGGTGGTGCCGAGCAGGTGCTGTCGATGCTCGACCAGGCGCTCGTACAGGCCGGACACCGCTCGATCGTGATCGGTTGCCAGGGCTCGAGCGCTGCGGGCACTCTCATCGAGACGCCGGCCGAACCGGGCGTGCTCGATGAAGCGGCGAAGCGCCGGGCGCAGCGTGCTCATCGCGCTGCAATCGCTACCGCACGCGCTCGCTGGCCAATCGACGTGGTTCATTTGCACGGCATCGATTTCGACGCCTATCTGCCGGGCGACGGGCCGACATTGGTGACCCTGCACTTGCCGCTCGACTGGTATCCGGCCGACGCTCTCAATCCGACACGGGAGGATCTGTGGCTGCATGCGGTATCAGCGGCTCAGCAAAGAACCGCGCCGCCGGGAGCCAGGCTCATCGAACCGATCCCGAACGGAGTGGACATCGACGCGCTCAGCGAGCGGCAGGCCAAGCGCGACTTTGCCCTCGTGCTCAGCCGCGTCTGCCCGGAAAAGGGCATCCATCTGGCGCTGGACGCAGCCAAGAAGGCCGGTGTGCCGTTGGTCATCGGCGGCAAAGTCTACCCTTACGAAACCCACACCGCGTATTTTGGCGACGAGGTCGAACCTCGGCTGGACGACCGGCGCCGCTTCCTTGGTCCGGTCGGCTTTGTCGCCAAGCGGCACCTGCTGAACACAGCCCGATGCCTGGTCATCCCGAGCCTCGCCGCGGAAACCAGTTCGCTCGTGGCCATGGAGGCGCTCGCCTGCGGCACACCCGTGGTGGCCTTCCCGAATGGCGCACTGCCGGATGTGGTTGAGCACGGCAAGACCGGGTATCTGGTCGGGGATGTCGACGAGATGGCGCAAGCCATCCTTGCCGCGGCCGGCCTGGATCCCGAGACCTGCCGGGCCGAGGCGCGGCGGCGCTTTTCACTCGACCGCATGGTTTCCTCCTACATGGACGCCTATCGGGCGCTGGCACGGCTCGGCACAGACAGCGGGCAGCTCGCGACGGCGAAGTGAGCGGGACATGCTCCGCGGTGAGATCATCGACGATCCGGCCGGCCTCGAAGCCCTTGAGCCACACTGGTGGGAACTCTGGTCGCGCAGTCCCTCGGCGACGCCGTTCCAGTCTCCCGCATGGTTACTGCCATGGTGGCGGACATTCGCTCCCGGCGAGCTAGCGACCGTCGCCGTTTGGAGTGGCGACGATCTGGTCGGCCTGGCGCCACTCTATCTGGAACGCCAGGACGCCGGCGCGCGGCTGCTTCCGCTCGGCATTTCGTTGAGCGACTATCTGGACGTCCTTTGTATTCCCGAAACCGCCGAACCGGTCGCCGTCGCCATCGCCGACACGGTTCTTTCCCTCGGCTGGTCGCAGTGGATCTTGCAGGACCTGCCTCCCGGCGGCGCCGGCCTTGCCATCAGGCATGCCGCGCTCGAATCGTGCCAAGCCGTCAGTCATGCCGCTTGCCCGGTGCTCGCTCTCGTCGGCGACCAGACGCTTCAAGGCTGTGTTCCGGCGCGGCGGAGGCGCCAATTGCGCCGCGCCCTCGGGGCCGCGTCGAGACGCGGCAGGGTCTCCATCGAACCCGCTTTGTCCGATCCGCAGACATTCCTCGATCACCTGATCCGCCTTCACCGCGCGCGCTGGGCCGGACACGGCGACGGGGTTCTGTCCGATTCCCGCGTGGAAGCATTCCACCGTCAGGCGCTGCCGAAACTGGTCGCACAAGTGCTTGCCCGATGCTGGCTCATCACCATCGGTGACGTGATCGTGGGCGCCTATTACGGGTTCCATCATCGGGGCCGCGCTTACGCTTATCTCGGTGGCTTCGATCCGGCCTATGCCGATGAAAGTCCCGGCGCGCTGCTCATCGGCCAGGCGATAAGGCAGGCGATCTGCGAAGGCGCGGAAGAGTTCGATTTTCTGCGCGGACAAGAGGCCTACAAATACAGCTGGGGCGCCGTCGACCGGTGGACGATGCGCAAGATCTGGACGCGGAGCAAAGGGCGATGAGCGCGACCCAGCCAGGACCTCGGCGGTCGACATCAGCAAGGCGGGTGCTGGAGGACTGCATGGCAGACGGTGCCGGCGTCGAAGCCGTCATCGCCAGGCTGGCTCTCCGTTTCGAGACAGGAATCGAACCCGCAGAACTGGCGAAGATTGCACAAAACACGCATTCGGCCGATCCGCGAAAGACGGCAAAATTACAACGGATCGCGGACCTGCTTCAGCGCAGGCCTGAGATCTTCGCCACGCTGCGCAAAATAGGTGCTGCCGTTCGGCACGAGCGTGGCGGTGGCGAGACCGATGATGCGGTCGTCAAGCGGCTGGCGGCCGGGTTTGACGCGGCGGCGGCGATCTCCCCGGCGGCGAGCGTCCAGCTGTCATCGCTGGGCAATGAGGAAAACCTCGCGGCCGCTACGGCTGAGATCGTTACATGGCTGGAGAGGCGAGGCTTTACCGGTACCGACCGCGACATACTAGATATCGGCTGTGGCATCGGTCGGTTCGAACAGGTGCTCTCTGCTCTATCGCACCGGATCGTCGGCAGCGATATATCCCCGGCGATGATCTCGATCGCCCGCCGGCGATGCGCCGGGCTCGGCAATGTAGAATTCCGCCCTACCCGCGGTTTCGACCTTGCCGATTTTCGCGATGCCAGCTTCGACCGCGTGCTGGCCGTCGACAGCTTTCCCTATCTGGTGCTGGCCGGCCTCGCGGAACGACATTTTGTGGAAATCGCACGCGTGCTGAAGAGGCCAGGCATGGCCGTGCTTTTGAATTATTCATATCGCGGATCGCCGGCGCTGGATCGCGCCGATGTCCATAAGTTCGCCAACGCAAATGGCATGCAAGTTGTCGTCGACGGCGAAAAGCCGTTCCGGCACTGGGATGGCGATGCCTTCCTGCTTACGATTTCCGGCGGAACATTGCGGCCCAACGCAGGTTCGGATGCCGAACGAGAAAAGCCGCTATTCGACAGCAGGAAGGAGGACGAGATGGCGTCCGGCAGCAAGAAGCACATCGGTCGCGGCAGTCACGGCAAAGGCGCCGGCGCTGGCGCGATGACCGATCTTCCCAAGGACAAGATCGGAGAGAACGCCGTTCTGTCCAACAGAGACAAGAAGCAGCACACCAAGGAGCGTGGGCTCGACGGCAATCGGGTTAAATCGGAGCAGTACCAGGATCATTCAGCGGATCGGCGGCCTGAAGACTGATCGTTGCGGCAGCATATGGCTTGCAGCCGGTGAGCAATTGAAACGCAGCGAGAGCCCAACCGCTGACGAAGCTGTGCAAGGACCGAAGCCGGTCGCATGGATGGCCTGCAAATTCTTGCAAACTCGCACTGTTGCCACCAGAGTGAGATGAAGGGACCAACATTTGCCAAGAGAACGCGATGTCTCGCGCAAGGGAAGATTCCGTCGGCACGCGCGCCGATCTGACGATAGACCGGGAAATCGCTTCCTTGCTTGCGGCAATCGAGCAGGAAAGGGTTCCTGACCGGCTGACCAAACTTGCGATCGAATTGCAGCATGCGCTTGTCGAAAGACGCTTGCGCGGAACCAGTAACTAACGTGACATATATTAGCGGCGCCTCTCGGCGTCGAAGTCCAGTTGTCCTTCGGACAGATAGCTGCGCCTTTCCATCAGGGTTTGCGAGGAACTTTCGCCTAGGTATTCAAGCACGCCGGCGCGGGCCCTGTTGAGCCGGCTCTTCACGGTTCCCACCGCGCAACCGCATATTTCGGCGGTTTCCTCATAGCTGACGCCCAGCACGCCTATTAGCATCAGAACCTCGCGCTGATGCTCGGGAAGGCTCTGGATGGCCTGGTGGACTTCCTTGCCCTGTACGGACCATTCCTGCGTCGCTTCCGAGATCGGCCGCAGCGAAGCGCAGTCGAGCAGGCCGGGCGCTTCCCTCACGGCGGCCCTGACACGCGTGTAGTAGGTGTTGCGCATGATCGTGAAGAGCCATGACTTCATGCGCGTTCCAGCTTCGAACTTGTCAATGTTGGCCAGGCCCTTGGTCAGCGTCTCCTGGACCAGGTCGTCGGCATCATCGGGAGTGCGGCAGAAGGTGCGGGCGAAAGCCCTCAAAGCGGGTATGAGGTCGACGATGGAAACTTCTTCGGCTTCGCGGGTCGCCAAGGCGTAGGCTGTGGGTGGCAATGGTTCAGCTCCCGTCCAGAATGAGTTCGCGAGCGCAGACCAGTTAAATGCATTGGGCGAAAGATCGTTCCGGTTGCGAAAATCACCCCGCTCCAGAAAACCGGAGAGGGCTTGGCTGAGCAATCCCGGCCGACGGCGATATTTTTGACGGAACAACCATCGGGATCGCGGAGTTCAAAATCAAGGTCGTCCGACAATTCGGGCGCCGCCATTTGGCGCGTCGAAATGCGATTCGCAGCGAGCCTTGGCCGCGACCTCAAGGGCGGCCTGCCACCTCAAGAAACAGGAGGAGTCCATGACAGGAAACAAGCACGCCAAAGGCAAAACGCCGGCCGATAGCGATCTTGCCAACGATCCCGGCATCGGCAGTTCCAGGGGCACGATCAAGGAGGGCGACCGGCTCGATCAGGGCACCAATACGTTCGAAGGCGATGTCGAGAACGACACCACGCCGCAAGGCGGTATCAATCCTCGGCAAAAGATGCGGACCAACAAGTGACCGGCCGCGCACGATCGAACAAACCTGCTGCAACCCGTGCAGCAATCCCGCGTTAAAGAGCATGAGCCTCGGGTCCGCCCCGGGCGTTGATGCGACAGGCTCTTTCGCGGAGACACAGATGACAAAAAAATTGTTTGGCCGCCCGGTTCCAATTCTCGTCGGCCTTGGTTTCCCTCGCTATGTCGAAAATATCTGGCAGGCCTATGACGTCTTAAATGAATGGCCGAGCCGCGGTCCGGCGCACAAGGCGGCGTTCGACGCCTGTCGCGCCGGGCTGGCTGACGAGGTCGACGTCGAGACGGTGCGTGCGGCGTTCGATAAATTCGCCCGCAAGGCGGGCATTCTGGCCTACGATATCGCAGCCGAAACACCAGCACGCGCCAAAACAGCTGCGAAGGCCTACGACGTTTGGCTGAAACGCCCGTCGGACAGTCGTGTAGACCCTGAAGACACGCAGCTTGCTTGAAGCGACACCTTGCTTGAACCGGGAGGAATCCGGTGCAGAGAATAGAGTTCGATACACCTGTTTGCATCTATTTCGGCAAGCCTGGGCGATCGCGATTGGTCAGTTCCGTTTTCGAAGCAGTACATTGCCTGAAAAGCGAGAAATGGCCGGCGCGCAATGCCCCACTGGCGCTGGCGGCCGCTGATGTATTGAATCGCGCCCGAACCGGTGAAATTACGGCCGGCAAAGCGCGGCAAGCGTTTGTCGACGCCGCGTGGGAGGCAAACATTCTTGTCGAAGGCGAGTCGCATGACGGGCATGCCCCGACAGCACAGCGGGTAAACCTGTAGGTGTCTCCCGCAGTTCCGTCCAAAGCCCGGCTTTATCTCGAGTGATTGGCGTTCTCGGCCTTTTTCTCGCGCTGCTGCCTGAGGATTTCGTCGGTTCCGACGAGCTTCTTCGATCCGCCCGGGATCGCGGTGGAGACGACCGCCGGCGGGTCGCTTGCCGGGAAGGAATCTTCCAGGCCTGCCTGCAACTGGTCTTCCAGCGTTTGCGGCTCTTCAGAGCGGCCGGGGGTCCTTCGGGTATCTACGCTCTCCAGGGGCTGTGTCATGTCCGGTGAAGACCTGACTTCTCGAATCCAGCCATAGAGCTGTTCGATGGCAAATTCCTTCATCGTGTCGAAATCGGCCTTTTCGTCACGCAATGCCTCGATTTGGTCGACCATGGTCTTCTCGAAACGTTCGAGGCTATCGCTTCCGCAAGCCCGGCAGAGACGCACCAGCGCCTCGCGCAGTATGAGTGGCGCAAAGTGCGCCGTTGCCTCAAGCCT
Organism: Mesorhizobium sp. M0174; assembly: GCF_040322275.1. NCBI lineage: Bacteria > Pseudomonadati > Pseudomonadota > Alphaproteobacteria > Hyphomicrobiales > Phyllobacteriaceae > Mesorhizobium > Mesorhizobium sp. M0174. The sequence goes on along the minus strand of NZ_JAMYTB010000002.1, from coordinate 33,359 downwards.
GAGCTGCTGCAAACGCTCCGGGGTAGCGGCTTGGAACTTCGACATGCTCGACCTCTTCGCCTTGTGGAGCAAGTCAACGAAAATTGTCGGCGGATGTTCCATCGGCGGCCGCTGCATCGCTCGATCCTCAGCGGTGCGCGCCACCACCGACCGCCATGCGGATACCGAGACCGACGACGAAACAGCCTGCCACCCGCTGCTGCCAGAGCCTTACCTTCGGTCGTTTCATAATCCAGGCCCCGAGCGTGCCGGATGCGAGTGCATATGTGCCCAGCACCAGCACACCGGTCATTTTCTGGGTGCCACCGAGCAGCAGCAATTGCAGCGTGACCGATCCGCGAGCAGGATCGACGAACTGCGGAAGGAATGCCACCATAAAGGTTATCGGCCAAGGATTTATCAGATTGGCGATCATTCCTTCGCGTGCGGCCACAAGCGGTCCGACATTGCGCGGCTCCTCGACGGCGGCGCTGGCTGACGGCAACAGCACCAGACGCGATCCAAGCCAAACGAGATAGGCTGCACCCGCCCAGCGAAGCATGGCAAAGGCAAACGGCGATGCCTGAAGCAGCGACGATATGCCGAGGGCAAGGAGCGGCAGCTGGACCATACCGGCGCCGAGGGTCATTCCGAGGACGGTGAACAGGGCAATATCACGGCCCTGCCCGATGCCGCGCGCAATCACCAGCAGACTGTCGGGCCCCGGCGGCATCTGCATCAGGATGACCGTTCCGACAAAAGCCGTCCACGAAGCGGAATCCACGCCGCTACTTCGCCCCGGTTTCGCAAGATGCCTTCGCGCTGTCCTTCAACCGGCCGGCATCTCGCATCGTCTTGAGTGCTTCGTCCCTCGTCAGGCCGCACCTGCGGGCAAAAAAATCGATCTCATAGGCCAACTCGGCCGACAGGTCGTGTTTGGCATGCATTCTTCGCTTGTGTTTGCGTGCGCCCATTCAGGCTCGGTCCCGGATACGCTAGTCCTCCCGAACTCACATCGGATCAGTCGGTTCCACTGCCGGACCAATCCGCTTTCCGCAGGTTTTCTCACGCGCTGTCTGGCCGGCCCACCCTATCCTTGAGTTCGTTCAGGAACGCGAGCAGCGCGTCCTCAGGATCGTCGGCCTCTTCGGTCAGCATATCGATGCCCCAGTGGCCAAGAACAGCCTCCTGGACGATGCTCGGCTGCGACATGAAGATGAAGGATTTCGGGCGGCTCTTCTCGTAGCCCGACCGCCGCCAGGTCTGCCAAAGCCTGTGCAACAGCAGACGGATGTTCATATCAGACATGCTGTAGCCGATGAACAGGAGGGTGCGCCCCAGTGCGTCGGCGCGAAACTTCACGTCGAGCGGCGAATCGAACGAAAGCCGGTCGAAATAGTCGGTCTCCGCCAGGACCAGCGATTTGTCGTCGTCGAAATCGCCGTGGAATTTGATAATCTGCGTCACCTCGCCGGTCGTCTTGGGCAAGTCCTTTGCGTTGGCCACCTTCACAAAGGGCCGGCCATGAATCTCGAAGGCAACCTCGAGGTTGCGATCATAATTGGTGGTGTAGATGATCGGAAAATCGAGCGATACGATGAGCTTGTGGATTGCCGACCGCTGCACTTCTTCCCGCGAGACGCTCCATTCACGATCCATCCAACTGCGCAAAGGGCCGAGGCTCCCCTGCTTCAGCCGGTAATATTCGGCAAGCGCCTGATAGCTGGCCTCCGGTGCGCCGATCATGTCCTCGTCAAGGCCGAGCTCGTTTTGCATGTGTTCGATGAGCTTTTGCCAAGACGGCAAGCCGACGCTCATCGACACCCCGGCTCCAACGAACAAGATAGCTCGTCGCTCTTTCACCGATTGAGCCAGTTGCTCGACTGCGGACAGCATTCGACACAACTGCCAGAAGTGCTGCTCTGTTCCGACGGCGCCTGGACCATCGCAAGAATAACTCCGATTTCCGGTTGAGTGCCAACACCCAGATCGGCTGTCCCGAGTTCCGGTCGCCCGAGTTTGTCCGACCGAATCCGATATTTATTTCGTTCCCTTTGGCACTTCTGCGCCTCCTACGCGTTGGAGAGTGTTCAACAAAGACGGCGCAGCTAATGGATCGCCATCGGATTGTCTCGGTAGCATTATGTCTGTTCCTGCTTACGATCGGCGCCGTCCAGCAAAAGGCTTGGGCTCAAGCACCTTGCCCGGCCGACCATGACAAGTTGCTGGCCGCCCTCAAGGCCAACGTCAAATCCAGCGGCGGTCCCGGCAATGGCGGCTTCGACACTAATGAATGGGCGGCAGTCGTGGCTCGCGACGGAACTGTCTGCGCCGTCGCCTTCAGTGGGCCTACCGCCGACGCCCAGTGGCCTGGCAGCCGGCTGATCGCCGCCGAAAAAGCCAATACCGCCAACGGGCTCAGCCTCGCCCACATGGCGTTGTCCACCGCGAACCTCTATGCGCCGGTGCAGCCCGGCGGTCCTCTATTCGGCCTGCAGGCCACCAATCCGGTCAATCCAGCGGTGGCCTATGCCGGCGATCCTTCGACGTTTGGAAGCTCCAGCGATCCATTGCTGGGAAAGCCTATCGGCGGTGTCGTCGTGTTTGGCGGCGGCCTGGCTCTCTACGACGGCAAGGGGATCGTCGGGGCCCTCGGGATAAGCGGCGATTCCCCCTGTGCCGACCACAATGTCGCCTGGCGTGTGCGCGCCGCGCTCGGGCTGGACAAGGTACCGGCAGGCGTCAACCCAAACCGCAAGGACGCTATCATTTTCGACCTCGATCCCGGCGGCAAGAGCGCCTCCGGCTGGGGCCATCCATTGTGTGCCGGAAGCGAGGCGGACGTGGCGGCGGAGCTTGGCGCCGGGGTCGGCGGCTCGATACGCAAATGAGGAAAGGGCGACAAGTGGCGGCGAAAACTCGTGTGTCAGCCAAAGGCGGAAACAGGCCAATGGCTGCGAGGCTGGGATGGACGCTGCTGGCGGGGTTTGCACTGATGACGGCGGCGGTTGCTCAGTCTTTATCAGGCCCTGCGATAAATCCGCCGGCCGCGGCTGCTCCGCCCGACGACGGCCAGTGGGCGATGCCGGCAAAGAACTACGCCTCGACCCGCTACAGCGAACTTGCGGAGATCACCGAAGACAACATCAAAAACCTGCAGGTGGCCTTCACCTTCTCGACCGGCGTCAACAAGGGCCAGGAGGCTGCGCCTCTGGTCGTCGGCAACACGATGTACATCGTGACGCCGTTTCCCAACATCCTCTATGCGCTTGACCTTACCAAGCCCGGCGCGCCGATGAAGTGGAAATTCGAGCCCAATCCCGAGCCCGCCGCGCAGGGCGTTGCCTGTTGCGACGTGGTCAACCGTGGTGCGGCCTTCTTCGACGGGCACATCTATTTCAACACGCTCGATGGTCATGCCATCGCCGTCGATGCGGCCACCGGCAAACCGGTCTGGAACACCCATATCGGCAACATCAATATCGGCGAGACCATCACCATGGCGCCGCTGGTGGTGAAGGGGAAGGTACTGGTCGGCAATTCCGGCGGCGAAATGGGCGTACGCGGCTGGATCAAGGCGCTCGACGCCGGCGACGGGCACGTCGTCTGGACGGCCTACAATACCGGCCCGGACGCCGACGTGCTGATCGGCCCCGATTTCAAGCCGCATTACGACATGGACAAGGGCAAGGATCTCGGGGTGACATCGTGGCCGCCCGACGCCTGGAAGATCGGCGGCGGCAATGTGTGGGGCTGGATTTCCTATGACCCGGACCTCAACCTGATCTTCCACGGCACCGGAAATCCCGGTCCGTGGAATCCGGATCTGCGGCCCGGCGACAACAAATGGACCGCCGGCATCTTTGCCCGCGATCCCGACACCGGCGCAGCAAAATGGTTTTATCAATGGACCCCGCACGATTTGCACGACTACGACGGCATCAACGAACAGGTGCTGCTCGACATGACCTGGCAGGGCAAGCCCCGCAAGGTGCTGGTCCGACCGGAACGCAACGGCTACGTCTATCTGTTGGACCGCACTACGGGCGAAGTACTGTCGGCAGTGCCGTTCGGGCCTGTCAATTCCAGCAAGGGCGTCGACCTGAAGACCGGCCGGCTGATTGTAAATCCGGACAAGAAGACCGGCACCGGCAAGGTCGTCCGCGACATCTGTCCCACCGCATCGGGTCTCAAGGACTGGCAACCTTCGGCGTTCTCGCCCAAGACCGGCCTGCTCTACATCCCGCATAATAACATGTGCATGGACGAAGAAGGCGTCGAGGTGAATTACATCGCCGGCACGCCCTATGTCGGCATGAACGTGCGCATGATTCCCGGGCCGGGCGGCAATCGCGGTGCATTTACTGCCTGGGATGTCGCCGCCGCCAAGCCGGCGTGGAGCCTGAAGGAGAACTTTCCGGTGTGGAGCGGCGCGGTCGCCACCGCCGGCAACGTCGTATTCTATGGCACGATGGAAGGCTGGTTCAAGGCGGTCAGCGCCAGGACCGGCGAACTGCTTTGGCAGTTCAAGACGTCGTCCGGCATCATCGGCCAGCCGATCACCTATCGCGGCCCGGACGGGCACCAATATGTTGCGGTTCTTTCGGGCGTCGGCGGCTGGGCCGGTGCGATCGTATCCGGCGATCTCGACCCGCGCGACGCCACCGCTGCGCTCGGCTTCGTCAACGTCATGAAGGATCTGAAGGATGTAACCACGGCGGGAGGTACGCTGTATGTGTTCCGGCTGCCTTGAGACGATCGGCCGCGTTATGTGCTCACGGAAAACGCGTTCGCGGCGGCTTGCCGCCGCGGTTGGCGCACTGGCGCTCTCGCTTGTGGCCGCCGTTGCCGATGCGCGCGAGTTGAGGATCTGCGCAGATCCCAACAACATGCCGTTCTCCAATGCCGCCCGGGAAGGCTTTGAAAACAAGATTGCCGAACTCGTCGCCCGGGAGCTGGGTGCGACTGTTTCCTACACGTGGTGGGCACAGCGGCGCGGCTTCGTCCGCAACACGCTGAAAGCCGGCCTGTGCGATCTGGTGCCCGGCACGCCCACCAATCTCGAGATGCTGCGCACCACCGCGCCCTACTACCGGTCTTCCTACGTCTTCGTGACACGCAGAGATGCGCCGGAAATCGCGTCCTTCAACGATCCTCGCCTGCGCGATCTGCACATCGGCGTCCAGCTGATCGGCGACGACGGCGCCAACTCGCCACCCGTCCAGGCGCTCGGCAGTCGCGGCATCGTCGGCCATCTCGTCGGTTTCCCCGTCTATGGCGACTATTCGGCGCCAAACCCGCCAGCGCGCATCATTGAGGCGGTCGCGAATGGCGACATCGATATGGCCGTCGTCTGGGGGCCGTTGGCCGGCTACTTCGGTGCCAGGCAAAAAGTACCGTTGCGGATTACGCCGGTTACACCGCGAATCGACGGTCCGCTGCTGCCGATGATCTACGACATTTCGATGGGCGTGCGCCACGACGACGATGCGCTGCGCAGCGAGGTAGACGCAGCGCTCGCCAAACACCGCGCCGAGATCGATGCAATCCTGGCGGCATATGACGTGCCTCGCCTCGACGTCGCCGGGGCGGCAGCGCGATGAACCGCGGCCTTCCATGCGTGCTGTCGGCGATGCTCGTTCTTGCCGCTTGCCAGCGTGAGGAACGCGACACGCGTCCACAGTCGGCGCTCGGCTCGGGCGACCAACCGGCAGCCGTCACGGCCCTCGAGCCGGGCGGGCAGCGGCCAGCCTCGTCCAACAACAAGGCCGGAGTGTTCGAGGCCAACGCGTTCCACCTCAGCGAGGGCAAGCGTCTGTTCAACTGGTTCAACTGTTCCGGCTGCCATGCCAATGGCGGTGGCGGCATGGGCCCGGCGCTCATGGATCAGAAGTGGCTCTATGGCAGCTCGATCGAAAGCATCCACGCCACGATCAGGGACGGGCGGCCAAACGGCATGCCGAGCTTTCGGGACAAGATCCCGGACGACCAGATCTGGGAGCTTGCCGCCTTCGTCCGCGCGTTGAGCGGCAACGCGCCAAAATCGGCTGCGCCGAGCCGCGACGACGACATGATGCCCCATCCGTCCGAAAATCGCCTGCCGGATGCCGCGACTCTGGGGAAGTCGCCGTGAACCGCCTTGTTTGCAGCGTGTGCTGCGGCGCAGCCTGCATGCTGCTCCTTGCAGGATGCAGCGGCTGGCAATCCGCGCTTGACCCAAAAGGCCCGGCCGCGGGCGAGCTTGCATGGCTGATCTGGTTCTTCACAGCGCTGTGCACGGTGGTCTGGCTTTTGGTGATGGCCGTGCTGATCCTGCCATTGGCCCGACGCCCCGCGCCGGTCGGCGATCCGCTTGTCCTCGACGCTGCCGCCGAGCGCGGCAAGATGCGAATTGTCGTCGCCGCACTCGCCGCTACCGCCCTGATCCTGGTCGGCCTGACGCTGCTGAGCTACTTCGCTAACCGGACGCTTGCCGCCATCGGCTCGGATGCGGCGCTGACGATCCGGGTGACCGGGCATCAATGGTGGTGGGAGGTGCGCTACGAAAACGATCAGCCGAACCGCATCCTGACGACCGCCAATGAAATCCACATCCCGGCGGGCGAGCCGGTGCGGCTTGTAGTGACCTCGACCGACGTCATCCATTCCTTCTGGGTGCCGAACCTCTCGGGCAAGCTGGACCTCATTCCAGGCCACGAGAACGTTCTCGATCTGAAGGCTGACAAGCCCGGCGTCTATCGCGGCCAGTGCGCCGAGTTCTGCGGCGCGCAGCACGCCAATATGAGCACCTTCATCATCGCCGAACCTCGGCCCGTCTTCGACGCATGGCTGAACGATCAGCTGCGGCCGGCAGCTGCCCCCGTGTCGACCGAGGCCAAAACCGGCCACGACCTGTTCCTCAAACGGCCATGCGTGATGTGCCACAAGATCGGCGGCACCATTGCCGGCGGCACGGTCGCTCCCGACCTTACACATATCGCAAGCCGGCGGACGCTCGCTGCCGGAACGCTGGCGATGAGCCGCGGCAATCTCGCAGCCTGGATAGCCGATCCGCAAGGGATCAAGCCAGGTGCCCGCATGCCCGTGGTGGGACTGAACGGGGACGAGCTGAATGCGATAGTAGCCTATCTCGAGGGCTTGAAATGAGTAGCGCCGACCTAGCCCATGGGCGAGACCTCGCCCAGCAACGCGCCGCAGCACAAAAGGGTGACCTGGTTCCCGAGCGCGACGGCCCTCGCGATACCGGCCTCGACGACGCCAGCCTCGAGCGCAGGCTGGCGCGGACATGGCAGACCGTGCCGGGCATCATCGGTGCGCTCTCGAGCGTCGACCACAAAATTGTCGCGCGGCGGTACCTGATCACCGCTTTCGTCTTCCTGTGCCTCGGTGGCCTCAGCGCCGTTGCCATGCGCATCCAACTGTCGGGGCCGGAGCGCGGGCTGATCGGGCCGGACCGCTACAACCAGCTATTCACCATGCATGGCGTGACCATGATGTTCCTGTTTGCAGTGCCAATCGTTCAGGCGACCGGCATCTATCTCGTGCCGCTGATGGTCGGCACCCGCAACATCGCCTTTCCGCGCCTCAATGCATTCAGCTTCTGGATTTATCTCTCCGGTGGCCTCTTCGCCTGGGTGTCGTTTGCACTCGACATGGCGCCCGACGTCGGCTGGTTTTCCTACGTGCCGCTGTCCGGTCCTGAATTCGGGCCAGGCAAACGTTCCGATGTGTGGGCGCAGATGATCACCTATACCGAAGTATCGTCATTGGCGGTTGCGGTTGCCACCATCGTCACCGTGCTGAAGCAACGCGCGCCGGGCATGTCGCTGGACAAGATTCCGCTCTATGTCTGGGCGATGCTGGTCACCTCCTTCGTCATCGTGTTCGCCATGCCGGCAGTCATGATCACGTCGACCTTCCTGATCCTCGACCGACTGGTCGGCACCCATATCTTCAATCCCGCCGAGGGTGGCGACGTACTGCTGTTCCAGCACCTGTTCTGGTTCTTCGGCCACCCCGAAGTCTACATCATTTTCCTGCCGGCCACCGGCATGGTGTCCTCGATCATCGCCGCTTTCGCCCGGCGTCCGGTATTCGGCTATCTGGGCATGGTTCTGTCGCTGATTTCGGTCGGCTTCCTGTCGTTCGGCCTGTGGGTTCACCACATGTTCGCAACCGGCCTGCCCAAGCTCGGCGCGAGCTTCTTCACCGCCTCAAGCATGCTGATCGCCATCCCGAACGGGCTGCAGATCTTCTGCTGGCTGGCGACATTGTGGGACGAACGCCCGATAATCAGGACGCCGCTGCTGTTCGTGTTCGGCTTCTTCTTCACGTTCGTCGCGGGCGGCCTGACCGGCGTGATGCTGGCGTCGGTGCCATTGGACCTGCAAGTACACGACACCTATTTCGTTACCGCGCATTTCCACTACGTGCTGATCGGCGGGTCGGTGTTCCCGCTGCTCGGCGCGACCTATTTCTGGTTCCCCAAGATCACCGGCCGGATGATGAGCGAGCGTCTTGGACGCTGGCACTTCTGGCTTGCCTTCATAGGCTTCAATGCGGCGTTCTTTCCGATGCACATTGTCGGCCTGTGGGGCATGCCGCGCCGGGTCTACACCTATCCGGTGGAGCTCGGCTGGGGCAACATCAACCTGTTCATCACAGCCGGCGCGGTTGTCCTGTTCCTAAGCTTCGTTCTGTTCACCATAAACCTGGTGTACAGCGCCTCGAGGGGCGCCCCGGCCGGGGACAATCCCTGGAATGCGGGCACGCTTGAATGGGCGACAAGCTCTCCGCCGCCGAGCTATAATTTCGCTCGGATTCCGGTGGTTACCCACTCCGAGCCGCTCTGGGCCGAACGTGACACGCTGCCTGTCGCGACCGGGCTTCGCGTCGACGCACGCGAACTTGTCATTTCGACGGTGGCAGAGGCGCATCCAGATGTGCGCCAGAAGTCGGCGACGCCGTCGATCTGGCCATTGTTCGCCGCGCTCGCCGTCGGCGCCACCTTTCTTTATTCGATCTTCAGCCCGTGGGCGGTGGTCTGGGGAGCCGGGCCAATCGCCATCACTTTGATCGGTTGGTTCTGGCCGAAAGGCGATCCGGAGGATGAGGAATGAAACAGCGTCCTGCCGCCGATCTTTCCAAACTCCCGACCTTCGGGATCGGACCGCGCAGCCCGACCTGGTGGGGCACTCTCGCCTTCATGGCGCTGGAGGGCACCGGCTTCGCGCTCGCCGCAGGCGCCTATCTTTACCTCGCCTATCTGTCGCCCGAATGGCCATTGGGCGTGCCGCCGCCCAACCATTGGCCGGGCACCATCGTCACGCTGTTGCTGCTCGCCAGCGTGGTGCCCAATCACATACTGAACCGCTACGCCGAAGCGTGTGCCATGGTGCCCGTGCGCATCGGCCTGATCGTCATGACGCTGCTCGGTATCGCACCGCTTGTCGTGCGGTGGTTCGAATTTCCGGCCCTCAACATCTATTGGGATACCAATGCGTACGGCTCAATGCTGTGGGTCCTGCTCGGCCTCCACACCACACACCTGATCACCGACGTCGGCGACACGCTGGTGCTGACGGTCCTGATGTTCACGCGACATGGCTATAGCGGGCGGCGTTTCGGGGATGTTGGCGACAACGTCTTCTACTGGGATTTCGTGGTCGCGACCTGGATCCCGATCTATCTGTTGATCTATTGGATGCCGAGGCTTGACTGAGATGCGTGCGCTTCGCTTGGGCACATCATGGGGCGGGCTGTTGTCCGGGCCTTTGGCCTGGGCGGTGTCGACGCAGCTGAATTACGCGGTCGTGGAGTGGCAGTGCGCCCACGGCATTCCTGTCATACCGGTCGTTGCGCTGATGCTGACAGTGCTGGCCTTGCTCGGCGGGGCGCTGTCGTGGCGGGCGCGACAGCAAGGTGGCGCCGCCTTTAAACCGGACCGTGCGCGCGGCACTGAAGGTTTCGTCGCCAATATCGGCATTCTCAGCGCGTTGCTGTTTGCGCTGGTAATCGTCATGCAAGGCGCCGCCTCGCTCATTCTCGACGGCTGTCTGCGATGAACTTCGACGCGCTTTTCTCGACCTCGATCTGCTACGGTGCCGGTGCCCCGCAGGCCGGCTGGACGCTGGCGTTGCCGATCACGCTGCCGCTAACCATGGTCGCACTGCTTTACGCAGCAGGCGCCTTTCGGCTGTGGCGGCGGAGCGCCCGCAGCCGCCCGTTGCGGATGCGGCAAGCCCTGCTGTTTGCGACCGGCTGGGCCATTTTGGCGGCAGCACTGGTCAGTCCGCTCCATGCATTGGGTGAGCGCGTCTTCACCGCCCACATGATCGAGCATGAGCTGTTGATGGCGGTGGTGGCACCCCTGCTGGTCGCCTCCCGTCCGGCGGCGGCGATGATGTGGGCATTGCCGATCAAGCTGCGGCTGGCATTTGGCGCAGCCGGGCAGGCGAAGATGCTTCGAACCGTTTGGGCCGCCATCAGCCGCCCTGTTGCCGCGACCTTCCTGCACGGCGTCGCGATATGGGCGTGGCACGTTCCGGCGCTGTTCGAGGCGGCGCTTGCACGGGGTGTCCTGCATTATGCGCAACATGCCTGCTTCTTCGGCACAGGGCTGCTGTTCTGGTGGGTGCTGCTGCCGCGTTCAGGCCGCGAACAAGCCTATGGCAGCGCAGTCATGCACCTCTTCTTCACCTCGCTGCATACCGGCCTGCTCGGGGTGCTGCTGCTGGTCTCGCCAAGGCTGTGGTATCCGGTGAACGCAGCCGGTGCGAAATTGTGGAACCTTAGTCCGCTCGAGGACCAGCAGCTCGCCGGTCTGGTGATGTGGGTTCCGGCCGGCCTGATCTATGGCGGCGCGGCTTTGCTGCTGGCCGGCCTGTGGATCCGCTCCAGTGGACAGAGAAGATGGGAGACGTCGCATGCGCTCCAAGCTGTCTAAGCTGGTCATTGGTGCCGGGACGGCAATTGTCGTGCTGGCCGCAGCTTGGACGGCGCTGACGTTGTGGCCGGAGCGCCTCATCAGGGTCGCGCATAAAACGGACAATGCCACCAGCAGCATCGGTGTGCGCGCCACATCGCGCTTTACTCCGTCCGGACCCATACTCGGCGCCGCAGCAATTGTCTTGCTCGTTGCAGTCCTGGCCGGGATCGCGTTGTACTTCGAGCAAAGCCGTCGAGTGGAGCAGAAGGCCGACAATGCAACCGGCGGTGTTGGCGCCCGCGCTATACCCATCATGATGGCCAATGGCTGTGCTGGATGCCACACGATCACCGGCGTTCCCGGCGCGCAGGGAATGGTCGGTCCACGCCTCGACGCCAGCTTGGCCACCCGGGTCTATATCGGCGGCGTATTGTCCAACAACCCGCGAAACATGGTCCGTTGGATACGGGCCGCAAGGGAGATCAATCCGCACGCGGCAATGCCTTCGACAAGGATTTCCGAGCAGGAGGCGCGGGACGTCGCTGCCTATCTCTATTCGCTGAAATGACATCGTTGCTCGCCTAGTCGAGATCAAACCCTGCCGGCAGTCTACCGATGCCGGTTTGCCGGGACCGGCAATCGTCACCGCCTTCGGCTCGATGCCTTAGTTGCCGACGAACCTTTCGGAACCGGCCCGCATCGGCGAGGCTGCCCGCGATCAGTCGGACATCGCCGAGCGCCGCTATGCCCGGTAATCTGCTGTGCGGATTGTTTCGCGGGCATCTCGGATATGAGCTTCTTTGGCGAGTGGGCCGAGTGCAATCTCGACGTCGTCGTCCCAGTCGAATTGACGGGGTGGTTGTTTTTTTCAGAATTGGACAGTGCTGCTGAGAATTGCGTGCCACGCCGTGGGCAGACACGCCTCATGGAGCCGAAGAACCGAACGGATTTAGAGCGAAGAATCGGAACGGACCGGAGCGCCTCGGCTAATGACTTGAGCGCCGCAATCACATTTGTCAGCGGAAGGTTGCGGGCTCCTAGCCGACTTCGATGTTCCAACCGCGAGGCGACCGCGGTCGGAGTCGCCACGAACGACCGTAGCGCAATCACGTCGTTTCGGGAGACTCGTTCGATTTGGGAGCCTCGTCGGTCTCCGGCAAACGATCGCGAATGGCTTCCTCGGTTTTGCTTGCCGTCTTTTTCACGACTTTATCGACGCGGTCGACCAACGTCTCGGCGTTGCCACTGGAACCCTGTCGGTCAGCCTCTTCCTTTACAGTCTCATATGCTTCGGCGGCGACCTGCTTGGCTTGCTCGACGCCTTCCTCAAAGACTTCCTCGGCACTGTCACGAAGCTTGTCGCGGTATGGGCCGAGTTGCGCGTCTTCCGCGGCTGTGTGAGGCAGCATCACGCCGATGGCGGTGCCCACGGCAAGGCCCACCGCGGCCATTGCCAGAGGTTCGCGCTGGAACAGGTCCTGCGCCGACTGCCGTACCCGCCCCGATATATCGGTGGCCGCCGAGCCGAACTGCCCGACCGTGCTTCCTAACCTTTCTTTGGCGCCGCTCGCAACGTCTGCCACAGCCTCAGTCGCACCGCCTGCCACGGACGCAACCGAACGGGCGGCATCGGAGAGCATGGAGCCGGCGGAACCTTCGCCCTCGGCACCGTACTCATCGCCGCGTGAGTCCTGCCAGGCCCCGCCCAAGCCCCTCTGGTCAGAGAAGTTTCGGGTGCCGTCAGGTTCCCTGCCGGTCGAATAGGCACCAAGTGCTGAACTGTCTACCGACGTGCCCTTGCCTAGCATCAGCCAGGCCAGGCCCGCGCCGACCAATGTAAGCGGCAACGGATTGTCCCTGACCTGAGTCTTAAGATTGCTGAGCATGGCGGATCCCTCGCCGCTGAACATCCCGGTGAATTCGTCGATCAGCTGACCTGGTGTCATCTTGCTCCGGATCGAGTCTGCCGTGTCCGTTATCTTGGCACGGGCAATGTCGGCATCGCGTTCGAGTTCGGCTGCGGATTTGTCGGTCATCTTATCTGGTCCTTGATCACGCGTGCGTCGCGTTTAAGTTGGTCTTGTGTCCGGTCGGGGGTCAACTCTGAGGGAACCATGCTTGCCTTGCCGGAGCGCAGGAGTATGACGCCCAGTACTGCCACCACGACGCCGACGAGCAGCGAGGACCATCCGGCTCCCAGGCCGGCGCTCGCCAAGGCAATCACCAGCGCCTGCAAAAGCACCATCAGGGCGGCAAGCAGGCAAATGACGCCTCCCATTACCTCCACGGCGCCGGCGCCGGCCTTGCTTAACTTTTCTGACATTTCAGCCCGCAACAGCCTGCTTTCGGTTTGAAGCAGTGTTGTGACCTGCTGTACCAGATCGCTGACAAGGGTTGTCAGGCTGCGAGTGTCCTGGTTGTCAGTCATGGGTTTCGCTCCAGGCTTGCATTGGCCCAGTCATCGCCGGACTGATCGGATCCTAACGGGGCTGGTTCAACTGGCTCTGCCGATCGCCATCCCGACTCATTCGAGCTAGGACCCGTCTCGGGCGCCCGGCCTGTTCCCGACTGGCCCGGTGCTCCGGTTTGGGCAGAGGGTGGCGAGCTCTTGATGAACCGCCCCAAAGCCAGGCCTGCCAATACCGAGCCGGCGATCAGCGCCCCCGAGTTTTCGCGGCCGAACGACTGAATTTCGCCAAGCACCTCGTCGAACGGTTTATCCTTCAGGGACGAGGAAAGCCGCTCGAGCCCGCCTGCGGCGTCAAGGGCGAATTTCGAAGCGGTCCGTTGATCATTGTTGGCAAGATGCTCGCTTGCCGCGCGCAAAGCGCCGCTGAAGGCCTTGAGACTGGCGCTCATGTCGCGCTGCGTTCCCTCCGCCTTGTTGAACAATGCTTGCTTTGCTTCCGATGCGTAATCTCCGGCTTTCCTGGTGATCTCGTCACGCGCATCGTGGAGCGCTTCCGTCGCGGTCTGCTTTTCCCGTTGCAGTCTTTCCGAAAGCTCGCTTCTGGCTGTCTCGAAATCGGCCGTCTGACGGCCTTGATCGTCTTTGTCCTGCATGGTGTCTCCTAGTGGAATCCGAGGAAGGAGAGGATCGCAAGCACGACGACGACAAGGCCGATGAGATAAATAACACTGTTCATGGCGCAATCTCCTCCACTGCGCACCGAACTTGCATGTGCTTCCCGTGTTCCCCTCAGGCGTCATCTTTTTGTAAGCGAAGCCTAACCAGCCTCAAGACGGGATCTTGTCCTGTGCCGATGGGCGTGAGCGCGCGGTTGGAAATGATACGAGACCGGACTCCGGTGCGACTTATAGGTCGAGACGCACGTGCGCTCCGGCAGATATTCGCGGTGCAGGGGCCGGAATTTTCCGCAGTGCTTTGACTGGGCATTATCGCAGTGGGACCTGCCTGCGACCTACCACTCGATCGCAGGCCGCGCGATCATCAGCCAGAAAATCCCGAGCACGGCAGCGAAGGCGGGGAAGCCGAAGGCGAACCACAACCAGAAGAGCCGATGGTATCGCGGCGGCAACGGCGCACCGCCAGCGGCGGCTTGCGATGCCAGCTTGCGCATCTCCATTTGCATCCAGACGACCGGGAGCCAGAACATTCCGGTGACGATATAGAGCGCGATCGAAAGTGCGATCCAGCCCTCCGACAGCGAGTAGCCAGCCTGCCAGGCAAGCGCGGCTCCGGTCAAAGGTTGCGCGACCACGGCCGTCGCTGTGAAAAGGAAGTCGGCGACGACGACGATACGCGCCACCGCCGCAACCGTCGCGGCATTGCCGGTCCTGTGGGCGAGCAGCATGAAGAAAGCGATGCCGGCGCCGGTGCCAAGCAGCACGGATGCGCCGATGACATGCAGAAATTTCAGCAGGAAATAGAGCATCAACGCTCCTCCAGCACTGCCAAGGCCACAAAGTGCAGCACCAGGATCGGCAACACTTTGAGGAACGGCCCAAGCGGGTCGTTCCACAGATCGGGGCTCAGGAAGCTTCCCACGACCAGATAGAAGAGCGAGAGCGCGATGCCGCCATAGAGGCCTTTTCGCGCCGCCGGCCGCCAGGCTATGAGCACGCCGATGGCGATGTCGGCAAGAGCGCCGGCGATCACGATCGGTGCCGACAAGATGCCGGCCCCCGTGCCTTGCATCAGATCGACGCCGCTGCCGTAGCCGGTTGTCAGCGACACAATTCCCGTCATGATCCAGAAGACGGGCAGGACGACGAAGATCGCCGGCTTGATGAAATACAGCCGGGCAAACCATTTCTCCTGCACCGTTGCCGGATTGAGCGCGAGGAAGCCCGTCAGGGTTTGCGGGCGTATGCCGGTCGCGGCGGTCCAGTCCGAGGGATCTCCAACCGCTCCTCGGGCGATCTCCCTGGCCGTGTTGGTGCGCATCGGCGGACGCCAGCCGAACATCGCGGCAAGGTCGCCTAGGCCGTAGAGAAGCCTTGCAACAGGCGCCGGCAAGACAAACCTGGCTGCCGGAGCCCAACCGAGCCATCGGCGATAACTGCCGACGACCTCGTCCATGCTCAGTTGTTCGGGACCGACAAGTTCCAGCACGACGCGAGACGGACTGGCGGGATCGAGAAGGAAAACGACCGTTGAGACCACATCGTCGAGTAGTACCACCTGGAGCCGGCCGGTGCCGGGCATGGACGGCAGCACTGGCAGCGAAGCGAGACCCCGAAACAATGCGCTGGCCCCAAACACCGGCCGGCCGAGCACCACGGACGGGCGCAGGACCACCCAATCCAGATCAAGCATCATAAGCGCCTGGTCCCCGGCCAGTTTCGTCGCCGAGAACGCCGAAGGCTGCGCCCGATCGACGCCGATCGCCGAAAAGTGGATCACCCGGGCAACCCCTGCCCGCGCACAGGCGCGAAAGAGTGCGACCGCCGCATCGCGATGGACTTCGCGCGTCTTTTCACGGGGGCTGTCCTGGAGAACGCCGGCACAATTCACGACGGCGTCGACACCCCTGAGATGCGGTAGCCAGTCTTCGGGCTGCAGCGCCACCGCCATGTCCAGCACCAGCAATTGGTAATTGCCGGCCCGGTTTGCACCGGGGCTGCGGACCAATCCGATTACCTCATGCCCTTCGGAAAGAAGGCGTGCCACGACGGAGGCACCGATCAGGCCGGTGGCGCCGGTAACCAGGACTTTCACTGAACCCCATTCTCCGACGGCGGGAAAGTGTCGTTCATTCCGGTTTATCGCCCTCGATACTGCCCTTCATAGCGGAAAGTTCTTCCATCGTGCACATCAGTCGCGGCTGCGTCGGGTCGGAGATGTCGAGCTTGTCCCAGGGAATGCGGTACATGCTGCCGCGACTGCGCAGTCGAAAGACTTCGAGGACCGCCGTGCCGATGGCCGAAGCGGAAAGACGCTCGAACGCCGCGTAGATGCCGACATGGTACTCGGTAACCACGAGGTCGTCGCCATCCGGTTCGGCGCGTATCTCCTCGATATGGCCGATGCTTTTGCCGCGCTGCGAAAGCACATTTCTGCCTGCCAATTGCTCAAGGTTGACGGTGGCCATCATCCGGCTCCCGGGATACGCCTTATGACATGGTCGCGCAGCCAATCCTGCCAGTCGAAAATCGCCGTTTCACGCACGTCGATGTCGAATTCGATGTCGACGCCGATGTCGCGCACCTTGTTCCAGGCGATGCGGTGCGGTTCGGCATGGCGCTTGCCGCCGAGCCTTGCCACAAGGCGCGCCATCCAGCGCCCGGATCGCTCGCCAAGCCGACGCGCCAGCGTGATCGAGCCGAGCTCGACCGTAACGATTTTGGGTGGCTTGCCCGGCCTGACCTCGGCTACCAGCCCGTCTACCTTGCCGATCTTGACCTGCTCACGGTCAACCACTTGCTTGTCCAGGATGTCGCGCAGCAAATCCATCACGTGCCTCCGAATATCTGCAAAGGAATGGTCACGATCGCGAGCACGAAACCGAGCGCAATGATGAAGATGACCGCGGCATTCGCGATCATGCCATTGCGGTGCTCGCCGACATAACGCTCGTCATTCAGCAGGAAAAGGAACGGCACCACGGTCAGCGGCAGGCTGGCGGCCGTCAGCGCCATGGAAAAGATGGTTAGCTTCAGCGGATCGAGACCCAGGGCGATCGGAATGGCGGCGAGAAACAGCGAGACCGTGTAGACGGTGCTGAAGCCGGGATCGTCGCGCGGTTTCAGGTCCTCGCCCCAGGTCCAGCCGAAACCCTGCGCCACCAAGTACGCTTGCTGCAGCCCGATTTCGAGCGCAGCGCCGAAGCAGGCTATGCCTAGTGAAGCAACGAACAGGACGAACCCCCAGAAACCGAAGATCTGGATCAGCATCAGCGGCAATTGATGGTAGTCGTCGACCTGCTCTATGCCGTGCGCCGCCAGCACGAGCGCCGCCACGATCAGCACGCCGATCGAGATTGTGCCGCCAAAACTCATTCCCAATCCGGCAATGGCCCGATTGGTCCCGAGATAGCTCTTGTCCCACTGGTCCTCGATGGCTCCCGACGAATAGAACATGAACAGGTAGGGCGAGACCGACGCACCAAGAATACTGACCGCCATGAACCAGTAATTGGCCGCGTCGTGCTCGGGCAGACTGGGCACGGCACCGGCCGCGACCTGCCCCCAATCGGGCTTCAGCATGACGGCGCCAACCACGAAGCACAGCGTGACCAGGCCGAGGATCGAGACGCCCTTTTCAATGAAGCCGAACGTGCCTTTCCAGAGGAACAGCCATGCCAGAAAAGCGACCGGCAGGGCCCACCACTGAAAGCTGATGCCGGTGGCGAGCTCGAGCGCAATGGCGACACCGCCGATCTCGGCTGCCATGACCAGGAAGTTGACCAGCAAAGTCGCAAGCAACGGCCACAGAAAGGCGGTGAAGCCAAACCGTTCCCGGATCCCGTCGGCGATGGTGTGATGGCTTACAGCGGCGAAGCGGCCGGCCATCTCGACCAGGAAGATGATGCAGATCGTGCCCAGGAGGACGGCCCAGATCAGCTGGAACCTGAACGCTGCACCCGCCTGTGCGGCGGTTGCCATCGATCCGACCTCGAGAAAGCCACCAACGCTGGTGACGATGCCCAGCGATATTTCGAGCAGCTTCTTCATGGTTTCGGCGCGAAATGTTTGGCGTAGGATGCATTCAGGGCGGCGGTGGCAGCCCGGAGATCCTGCTGCACCTGTTCCGCCTCCGATCGGTTGCCGTCCTGCACCGCCGTCGCGGCGCGTGTCACCGCCGCCGACAGCTGTCCGACTACCGCCGTCAGACCGGCTTGCTCGCTGGGCTCAGGCGACTTGGCGGACTGGATTTGCGCACTGGCATCGACGAGGGCCTTGCCGACCGATTGCAACGTGCGCGACGTATATGTCGAAGGGGCTGCCCCGGCGGCCCAGGCACCCAGGACCAGCGATGCGGTCTGTGCGGCCGAAGCCGCGGTTTTCGACTGCTGCTCGATCTGGTCGGAAGGCGAGCATGCCGTCAGCACAAACGTTGTCAGCAGCAGGCACAGCCGGTCTGGTCGAAGACCGATAGCTGCAATGGCATCTACAACACGTGCTTGTAGCGTTGCTGCCACACGATTGTTCTCCCCGGCACCAGGCGACTTCGGCGTGCAATTTCATCTAGGGCGCCCGGTGGTCACGTCAACTGAACCGTCGGAACTGCCTGGCAACGCGGAACAAACCTTCGATCGCCGGATTAGGGATATCAGGAGGCAAAGGTCATGGACAAGGAAGAGCGTATCAGGCAGCGGGCCCATGAGATATGGGAGCGCGAAGGCCGTCCGCAAGGACGCGAGCGCGAGCATTGGGACCAGGCCGTGCAGGAGATCGAAGCTGAGGGCTCCGAAGCCGAACGCGGTCCGGTCGTGCCCGATCCAACGGTTGGGACCGGCTCCGATCCCGAGGTGCGCGGCAGCAAGCGGCGGGGGAAGTGAGGCCCCATGCCTCGTCTCGTCGCCTGGATCGTGGTCGTACTGGTCGTGCTCTTCGCCGCATGGCTGATGCTTGGGCGCGACAGGACCAGCACTGGTGGCGAAACTCAGCCCTCGCCACATGCAATAGACCAGAATGGATAGGAGCTGACATGACGGCTAGGGAGAGCCATCCCGAACAGGACCCTGCGGAAGGATCGCGATCGACGATAGAAAAGCAGCTCCGCAAGGAGCAAGGCGGCGAGGCGCAAAATCGTGAAGCCAAGCCAACTTCCGACAAATCCGGCAGCAAGGCCAAGTTGCCTTCGGAAGCGCCGAAGAAAGGCTCAGGCCCGGACTGAGCGGCTGGTTTCACGTTTCCACGTCGTCATTCCTCCTCGCTCCGTCGCGCGAATGGTTGTCATTCGGGCAGATCGGCGGCAGCCGCTTCTGTCCTCTTTCCAGCCGAGCCCGGTGCCTTGAAATAATGGGGATAGCGTTCCCGGACGATTGCGAGCACCTCGAAGATGCGGCGAAGATGCGTTCGCATCGCCTCTTCCGCCGCAAGGGCGTCGGCCTGCTCGAGCGCCTCGACGATCCGCCGATGTTGGCCGAGAACCACCGACATGCTGTCGAGGCGCGGGAAAGACAGGAAGCGGAAGCGGTCCATGTGCAGCTTCGCCGCGCTGATGTCGGCCCAGATTCCGGGGAAGCCGGCATCGCTGGCGATGTGCTGGTGGAACAGCTCGTCCGACTTGAAGAAGCGCCTGTCGTCCGAGATGGAGGCGAACGTCTCCTGGACCGCCAGTTCGCCTTTGAGCATGGCGAGCAGTTCGGCGCGGCGCGGGCTCTCGACCGCACGCTTGACCAGGCCGACTTCAAGCGACTCGCGCAGGAACTGCGATTTCTCGAGATCGGCGATCCGCAGCGGCGCCACCATGCTGCCGCGCTGCGGATAGATGTCGATCAGGCCAAGTCCGGCCAGCCGGGCGAGCGCCTCCCTGACCGGCGTGCGGCTCACGCCGAGGGCTTCCGACATCGCCTTTTCGGAAATCAGCTCGTGCGGCTTCAGGCGGAAGGTCAGGATCTGGTCGAGCAGGACCTCGAACGTCTTCGCCGCGACTGAAGCGCTGGGGCCGGTTTCGCCAAGCCGCCCCTCGGTGATGGTCCGCATTCCCAAAAGCCCTGCCATCGGCAAATTCCCTTAAAGGCTCGGCAGCTTCAAGCCGCTCATGAAATGGCTGCGCAAGCAGCAGCGCCGACGTTATTCCTTGCGCGGGGAACCGCCGATGCGCGCCAGCAGGCCGCCATCGACGCGCACGACCTCGCCGGTGACGAAGGAGGCATCGTCGGACAGCAGGAAGGCAACGACGGCCGCAATCTCTTGCGGCTGGGCGGTGCGGCCGAGCGGATGCATGTTGTCAAGGATGCGCAGGATCTCGTCTGGCTTATCGTTGAGCTTGACCGCATCCCGCAGCATCGGCGTGTCGACCGCGCCCGGAGCCACGGCATTGACGCGCACGCCGAGCGGCGCATAGTCGACGGCCATGGATTTGACCAGCCCGATCAAGCCGTGCTTGGCCGTGCTGTAGGCCAGAACCCCTTCCTGGCTGGCCAAGCCTTGCACCGAGCTCATATGGACGATGGCGCCGCGGCTTTGCCGCAGCAGCGGCATCGCCGCGCGGGAGAGCAGATAGGCAGCCTTGAGGTTGACGTTCATCACCTCGTCCCAAAGCGCCTCGTCCGTGGTCTCCACCGTTCCGTAACGCTGGATGCCGGCATTGTGGGAAAGCATGTCGAGCCCGCCGAACGCGGACCGGGCAAGCTCGACGGCGCGGCAGCAGGCTTCAGTGTCGGCGGTCGAGCCGAGCACGGTGTGCACGGTCACGCCGCGCGCCGCAAGCTGCGCCGCGACCTCGTCCAGCTGATCGCCCACACGGTCGAAGAGGATCAGGTCGACACCTTGCTCGGCCAGCCTTTCGGCGACAGCACGGCCGATGCCCATGGCCGCCCCGGTGACCAGTGCGCGTTTTTTGAACTCAGGCATTTCTCCTCCCACGAACAGTTGTAGCGGCTGCCATGGTAGTCGATCAGCGACGCATGACGTACCCTTTTCGCTGAGCCGGCCCGAGCGTATTCGGCGTCATGTCGATCCTTGCATGAAGGCCAGTGTTTCCGCGCGCGTCGGCGCGCCGAGCCGTCCGCCAAAACGCAGGCACTTCAGCGCGGCGGCAGCACTTGCCACTGCTATCGCCCGCTCTTCGTCCCAACCTTCGGCCAGGCCGAGAGCGAAGGTGCCGTGAAACACGTCGCCCGCCGCCAGCGTGTCGACGGCTTCGACTCGCGGCGACGGCAGATGACGGACATCATTGCTGCTCGGGTGCTGGAACGCGGTGCCGTTCGCCCCATCGGTGATCGCGACGAAGGCGCCGGTCCGTTCGCCCAGAATAGCGACGGCGGAACCGGCGGAGATCTCTGGACCGCAAAGGATACGCGCCGCGGGCAGCGAAGCAACGACATGCGATGCGAGCGGCAGCAATCGGTCGAGCACCGGTCGCGACGCAATATCGGCGTCGAGGATCGCCGGAATGCAGCATTCGCGGGCCTTCGCCAGCGCCATCGCGGCGGCTCCGGGCCAACGAACGTCGACCAGGACGGCGTCGAAGCGGGAAAAATCCACGGGCGGAAGACGGTCCGGATCGGCTTGCGTGACGGAATCGTAGAAGGGCACAATCATGCGCTCGCCGGCGGCATCGACCAGGATCGTGGCAATGGCCGAGCGGCCATCTTCAACCCTGCGCACCAACGAACAGTCGACCCGCTCCGCCTCCATCTGGGCGATGACATCGCGGCCGACGGCATCGTTGCCGACGCTTGCCCATAGCCAGACCTGCCCGCCCTGGCGGCTTGCCGACGCGGCGGCACTTGCCGCCATGCCGGCGGCGATCTGCACGGCCTCGCTCGGCAGGAACTTGCCGGCGCCGGACGGCAGGACATCGAGGCGCAAGATCGTGTCGTAGGTGAGCGCGCCGACGCAGAGCAGGCGGGGCGCCCTCATTGCAGCCTATAACCGCGCTGATGGGCAATCGCCGTCATTACGCCTCTCAGTTCGGCAAGGCCGCGAAGACGGCCGATCACGGGGTAGCCGGGATGGGTGTGCCGCGTGGCGTCATCGATCAGCTCGTGGCCGTGATCCGGGCGAAACGGCAGCAGCGCCGGTTGCCCGGCGTCGCGGCGGCGTTGCTGCTCGTCGAGCAAGATCGAGACCACCGAAACCATGTCGACATCCCCGTTCAGATGCTCGGACTCCATGAACGACCCGTCCGGATCCTTGCTGACGTTGCGCAGGTGCACGAAGTTGATCTTGTGCGCAAAGCGCCTGGCGATGGCGGGCACGTCATTGGCCGGATTGGCGCCCAGCGACCCCGTGCACAAGGTAAGGCCGCTATGGGCCGATGGCACCGCATCCAGGATAAAGGCGATGTCGTCGGCGTTCTTGACGATCCGGCACAGGCCGACGAGATCGCGCGGCGGATCGTCCGGGTGGATCGCCAACGTGACGCCCGCCTCTTCGGCCGCCGGCAGCACGTGTTCGAGAAAACGGACGAGATTCTCGCGCAGCCGGTCGTGCGACAGGCTAGACTGCTCGGCCACCACTTCGCGCAATTCCGCTATGTCATAGCGCTTGAAGGCGCCCGGCAGGCCGGCCATGATGTTGGCAAGCAGACGCTCTTTTGACGCATCCGGCGTCGCCTCGAACCATTCGCTTGCCCGCTGGAGAACATCGGACGCATAGTCGCGCTCAGATCCCTTGCGCTGCAGCATGTAACAATCGAACGCGGCAAGCTCGTGCATGTTCATGCGGAGCGCCCGTCCGCCGCCCGGCAGCGGCGCAGCCAGGTCGGTCCGGGTCCAGTCGAGGATCAGCATGAAGTTGTAGCAGACCGTGCGCACACCGCAGGCGCCGAGATTGCGTAAGGTCTGCCTGAAATTGTCGTAGAGCCGGTCGAGATCGCCGCGGCCGAGCTTGATGTCCTCGTGCACGGGCACGCTCTCGACGACGCTCCATTTGAGGCCCATCGCCTGATCCGCCTCGATAAGCGCCTGGCGCTGCCTGATGGCGTGGATCGGCCAGACTTCGCCGTAAGGAATGTCGTGCAATGCCGTCACGATGCCGGTCGCGCCGGCCTGCCTGGCATGGGCAAGCGTTGCCGCGTCGCTCGGGCCAAACCATCGCCACGTCTGCTCCATTCGACCTCCAGCTACGGCTCCCCGACGAGACTGCTGTCTATTGGATGCTACCATGGCAGTCAATTGCTTGCCGCAGCCCAGTGCTGTGTCCGCGTTCGGGCGGCCGCCCTATGAGAGATTACAACGATACGTGGCGTTCAGATTGAACGGCTACGCAAGATCCGGGTTTCGGCTGGCCCAAAGCATGCCGCGCTCGAACATCGTACGCATTTGCGGCACTGCGAACTCGTCGGCGGTGTGGCCGAGTGCGCTGTAGAAGACGCGGCCCTTGCCGTAGCGGCGCTTCCAGACAACCGGCATGACGACGCCGGCGATGAAATCGAGATGCTCGCCGGTGAAAGTAGTCGTCGCCAGCACCTCGTT
Source organism: Mesorhizobium sp. M0174 (assembly GCF_040322275.1). Classification (NCBI taxonomy): domain Bacteria; kingdom Pseudomonadati; phylum Pseudomonadota; class Alphaproteobacteria; order Hyphomicrobiales; family Phyllobacteriaceae; genus Mesorhizobium; species Mesorhizobium sp. M0174. The sequence goes on along the minus strand of NZ_JAMYTB010000002.1, from coordinate 9,899 downwards.
GGTCGGATCGACATGCATGTAATACTGCTCTGAACGGTACGCGAAGCCGTCGATGCCCTGCATGACCGGATCGTCTGGCATGGTGATATCGACGTGATAGTCGATGATGTTGCCGGGATGGGCGACCCACTGGCCGCCGGTCATGAACTGGTATTCCGGCTCGTTGCGGAAGCTGTCGCACATCGTGCCGTGAAAGCCCGCAAGGCCGGTGCCGGCCCCGACGGCGTTGGTCAGGTTTTGCAGTTCCGGCTTTTCGATCGTCGACATGGTGATCACCGGGACAATGAGATCGAGCTTGCCCAGTTGCGGATCGGCAAGCGCCGAAGTCCCCTGCTCCAGCTGCACGTCGAAGCCGTTGCCGGCCAGCATCTCCTTGACGATGTGGGCGCTACGGGCCGGCGTGTGGCCTTCCCAGCCGCCCCAGAAAATCAGTGCCGTCTTGCTCATCGTGTCATCCCCTATTCCAGAATTCCGAAAGGCAGATCGGCGTGCATTGGCGCCGGCCGCGCGCAGCCATATCTCAGGTCGATACGCCGCCCTGTCTCTGCTGAAGAGATGATCGATTCCATGATTTCCAGGACATGGAGGGAAAGATCGAGGCTGGCGCGGTGTTGCCTGCCTGAGACGATCGCCTGCGCCATGTCGGCGAGGCCGAGGCCCCGGTAATTGCCGTCGCCATAGGAATGGATCTGATCGGCCACCGTCCAGTCGCCCTTGCGCTGGCTGGTCCTGATGTCGCCCTGGAACTGATTGGGATCGGAGACGATCATCGAGCCGGTGGTCCCGTAAAGTTCGATGTGATTGTGTTCATGCTTCCAGACGTCGAAGCTGGTGGTGATCGAAACCGCCGCGCCGTTCTCGAATGCGAGCAGGCCGGAAATATGGGTCGGCACCTCGACCCGGATGGTTTCGCCCTGGCGCGGTCCGGAACCGATGGTGCGGGTGGGATAGGATGACTTCGCCTGTCCGGTCACGGATTTTACTGGACCCAGGAGATTGACCAGGCAGGTCAGATAGTACGGTCCCATGTCGAGCATTGGCCCACCGCCGGGCTGATAGTAGAAATCCGGATTGGGATGCCAGAGCTCGTGGCCGGGCACCTGCATGAAGGCAGAGCCGGCGACAATGGTCCCAACCGTATCCTCATCGACCAGCCGCCGCGCCGTCTGGTGGGAGCCGCCAAGAAAGGTGTCGGGTGCGCAGCCGACACGCACGCCCTTTTCGCGCGCGGCCGCGACGAGCCGCTCGGCGTCGCTGAGCGTCATTGCCAGCGGCTTCTCGGAATAGACGTGCTTGCCTTGCCCGACAGCCTGCAGGCCGACCGGCACATGATGCTGCGGCGTTGTCAGATTGAGCACGATCTCGACGCGCGGATCGGCCAACAGCGCGTCGACCGGCATCGCAGCCAGGCCGTAGGCCGCTGCCTTGGCCTCGGCTGCCGCCCGGTTGATGTCGGCGACGCCGATAATGTCGAGCACCGGGAATTGCGGCGATGCCTTCAGATAGGCATCCGAAATGTTGCCGCAGCCGATAATGCCGACACCGATCCTCCGCATGGGCTTCTCCTCAAAAGGCGGCATTGATGAAACAGCAGAACTCGTTTGTCACCCCCCTTTCGGCCGGACGCGGTTGTCCCGTGACAAGTGCTTACCTCGAGAGCCTCAGAACCGCCGCCCGATCACAATCGCGCGCTTATGCGCGAGCCGCTTGCTTTCGAGGTCGAACGGCCGGTACTCAGCAACACTGCTTCCTGTAGCTTGCTCGACATTTTGATGCCGGCTTTGAGCACAGCACAGATTTTCACCCGTAGAAGGACGCACATGATCCGCCCACAAGGAACCATCGCACCGATCCTGACGCCGTTCGAAAACGACGGCTGCATTGCCCGCGACCTCTGGATATCACACGCCAACTGGGTGCTGGATCAGGGAGCGCATTTCCTGTCGCCGTTCGGCACCACGGGCGAGGCGTTGTCCGTCTCGTTGCGCGTGCGCATGCAGGCGCTGGAGTGGCTGGTCGAGGCCGGCATTTCGCCAAGCCGGCTTATGCCCGGCACCGGTGTCACAGCACTTGCCGAGACTGTCGAGCTGACCGCGCACGCCGTCGGGCTCGGCTGTGCTGCGGTGATGGTGCTGCCGTCGTTCTTCTATACGGCCGCCGGTGACAACGGACAGGCCCGTTATTATGGCGAGCTGATCGATCGGGTGGCGAACCCGGCGATGAGGATGATCCTCTACCACATCCCGCAAAATTCCGGCGTAGCGGTGAGCCCGGCGCTGACCGCCCGATTGAGCGAAGCGTTTCCCGATGTCGTGGTGGCTTACAAGGACAGCGCCGGCGACTGGAACAACACCGCGGCGGTCATTGCGGCAGCCCCAAGGGTCGCGGTGTTCCCGAGTTCGGAAGCACAGCTGACGAAAGGCCTCGCCAACGGTGCTGCCGGCTGCATCTCGGCGACAGTCAATCTGAATGCCGCAGCGATCCGGGCCCTCTACGACGCAGTGCTGGCGGGAGAGGACACTACGGACGCGGATGCCGCCATCAGGGCGTTCCGCAAAATCATCCAGGACGCCGGCCTCATCACTGCGATGAAGGCAGTGCTGGCGGTACGGTCCGGCGACAGACGCTGGCTGAATCTGCGCGCGCCGCATGAGAACGCGACGCAAGCCACCGGCGAAGCCGTGCTCGCCGCTCTCGGCCCGCTAGCCGACCATATCGGCCGGAGCTGACTATCGGGCCGTGTTCAAGGCGGCAGCAGCGCGTATCAGCGCCTTGAACGCATTCTCATCTATGTCTTCGCCCTCACGGATATCGATGGCGCGCCTGGTGTTGCCTTCGAGGCTGGAGTTGAACAGGCCGGAAGGGTCCTGCAGCGAGGCGCCCTTTGCGAAGGTCACTTTCACGACGTTCTTGTAGGTCTCGCCAGTGCAGATTATTCCGGCGTGCGACCACACCGGAACGCCTCGCCACTTCCACTCCTCGACCACTTCCGGGTCGGCCTGCTGGATGAGGGCGCGGACATGGGAAAGCGTCTTGCCTCGCCAATCGCCCAGCTCGCTGATCCTCGCATCGATCAGCTGAGAGGGAGAGTTGCCTGCATTTCTTTCCATTGAGTCACTCTTCATCATCATTGTCGCTTTCCCTTGGTTGTTGCCGCTCGCCCGTCACATGAATACCGCTAGTCGGCACCGGATTTGCCGGGATGACTGGCATTCCACTCACATTCGCTCGCCTGGCAATTGGCTGGCTTGCTTTATCCAGTCGGCGAGTTGAGCTTCGTCGAGCAGGTCGTCCTCGTAGATATCGAGGTAGCGCACGTCCTTGTGCTTGGACTCACCGGGTGGGACGGGACGCAGCGACGCGCCGCGGAAGAAAGCCAGCTTGATGTACTTTGTGAAGCAATGGAAGTTGAGGAACCACCCCTGACCCTCTACGCCGTAGAAGGGCGAGTTCCATTTGACGGCCTTGCGCACGTCAGGGACGTTGCGCACGATGAGCGCGTCGAGGCGACGCCCGACGTCGCGTTTCCAGCCCGGCATGGCCGCGATGTAGGCCTGCACAGGAGCGTCACCATCACCCTTCGGGATCTGCGGGTTGCCGCCTGCGAGGAGGACCGGCTTGGCGGCTGCAGGCTTGGCGGCGGACTTCTTCGCGACCGCCGATGACTTGATGGGCGTCTTGTTGGCCATGCATTCACTCCAATGCGCCAGTGCCCCCCGCGCCGCGCCGCTTGGGCGCGTAAGGCAGCACGAACATGTACAGTCCGGTAAGCAGGAGCAAGCCGAGTGGAAACAGCGGCATGAGGTATACCCAGTAGGAGGGTTCCTTGCCTACTCCCAGGCTGATGAAGATGGCGGCGACGACCGCCGCAAAGATGATCGACAGCCAGCGGTGGATCTGCCGAACCCATTTGTTCCAATCCATTGAGACCTCCTCTGAAGACGAACCGAGCGGATCGGGCGGCCCGTTTGGCGGCTCCCGCCGGGCAGCCACGCCACTGAATGCGTGCCTTACCAGCGCGCCAGCTGTGTGATTTGAATGAGATTGCCGCAGTTGTCGTTCAGCTGGGCTATGATCGAGCCGGTTACTTCGGTCGGCGGCATGGTGAACTTGGCGCCGCGCGCTTTGATGCGCTCGTAGTCCCCCCTTGACGTTATCGGTGAAGAACATGACCGCGGGCTGGCCCTGCTGGAAAATAGCTTGCTGGTAGGTCTTTGCAGCGGGGTTGTCATTGAGCGCGAGTTGCAGCTCGGCACCGTCCGGCTCGTCGGGTGATGCGTCGGTCAGCCAGCGAAACGGCCCATTGCTGAAATCGGCCTTCTTGGTAAAGCCGAGCGTTTCGGTGTAGAAACCCAGAGCCTTTTCCTGGTCATCCACGTATACTTTGGTCAACTTGATCTTCATTGGCTTGCCTCCATTATCCTCCGCCATCTGCCGCCCTGTAACAGAGCCCTTGCTTGAATAGCGCTGGCGGATCTCAGTCCGTTCGCGCCAGAACCTGCTCCAGATCGTCAAAGAACCTTGGCCAGCCGACTTTGGCACCTCGGAAGTAAGGCTGCTGATCCGGCCGGAAGCCGGACTGTTCCATGCGCAAGCGGGCGCCGGTGCTCGTGGGGGTGATCGTCCAGGAGACGACACTCTTGAGATCCTTGGTATTCCACGTGTAAGTCAGCGTTCTGTTCGGCTCGACCGTCTGGACCTGACATTCGACAGAGCCCCAGGCCGCGTGAAGGTTGAAACGGTGATCCGCGACAGGTTTGAAGTCGTTTTTCATAAGCCACTCCTCGATCAAGTGTGGTTGCGTGAGCGCGCGCCAGATCTTCTCCGGCGGATAAGCGATTTCCCGTTCGACAATGACGGAGAGCGTTTCGCTCGCTATTTCGTTCACTGGTCCATCCTTTTGAGCAGGTCCTCGAGGTCGTCGAACCGGCCCTGCCAGAACCCGGTCATCTGGCTTGTCCAGTCGATCAGGGGGGCAAGCGCGGCGAGCTGCGCGCTATAATGGGTCTGCCGTCCCGCATGGCGGTCGCGCACCAGCCCCGCCTGCCGCAAAATCCCGAGATGTTTCGACACGGCCGGTTGCGATATCCCGGCCTGAGCCGTCAGAGCGCCGACTGTCTGCTCTCCCTCGCGACACAGTCGCTCAAAAATAGCGCGCCGAGTCGGATCGGCAAGCGTTCTGAAGAGCACATCGTGAGCGTTTGGCATTGGGATAGATAACCCGTCGGCTATTGATCAATGCATAACCACCGGGATATGTGTGAGTCAAGCGGGAAGCGGCATATTTCTCGTTGCAGGAGCGGTCACCTGCTTCGCTCACGCAGCCAGTTGCTCATTCGCCGTGCACTGGAATTGTCACACGTGATGCGCTATATGACCATCTACATGGTCAGGAGCTGACATGGACGCGGTCAATCTGGCGGACGCCAAGGCACATCTGAGTGAGCTCATCGACCGGGTCGAGGCTGGAGACTCGATCGACATAACCCGGCGTGGCAAGCTGGTCGCCAGGCTCACGGCCGTGGCCCGCCCTCGCAAACGGATCGACGCCGTCCTGCTCCAATCCCTGACCGCAACCATGCCTCTGCAGGCTCAGGCTGCCGCCGATCTGGTGCGATCGATGCGAGATGGCGATCGCTATTGATGTCCTATCTCGATACTTCGCTGATCGTCGCGGCGCTATCCAACGAAGCCATGACCGCGCGCGTTCAGGGCTGGCTGGCGGAGCAGGACCCAGCGCAACTTGTGATCAGCGACTGGACCATCACCGAGATGTCCTCCGCCATGGCGATCAAGCTTCGGACCGGACAGATCGACTTGGAGCAGCGCGCGGCTGCGCTCGCGATGTTCAATAAGCTGGTCGCTGAGAGCTTCACCGTGCTGCCGGTGACGGGCGGGCATTTTCAGGTCGCCGCGAAATTCGCCGATCAGCATATGCTCGGGCTTCGTGCTGGCGACGCCCTGCACCTCGCGACGGCATCGGAGCATGGCGCCACAGTGTGGACCCTCGACCAGCGGCTCGTCGAGGCAGGACCGATTCTCGGCGTACCGACGCAGTTGCTGGCATGATCAAGGCCTCTCCTCCAAAATGAATATACCCAAGCTGCGTTGCGAGTTGCTCACGCTCATTGAAGGGAGCTGGCCGGGAGCGAACTGACGGCTTTCGATGTTGCCCTAGCGGCGCGTCGGGCACGCAGAGCGATGCTGTCAACCACAAGCGTCTGCACGGGCGAGGAGAAAGGCCGCTTCGCGCGCGTTGCGGGTGAGCTTGGCCGCAGCCTCGAATTCGGCGCGGGCCTCGGCCAGCCGGCCGGCCCGAAACAGAAAATCGGCCCTCGCCGCCGGCAATGGCGCATAATTGCGCAAGGCGGCGGCGTCGGCAATCTCGTCCACCAGCCGCAGGCCCGCTTCGGGCCCGAAGGCCATGCTGTGGGCGACCGCTCGATTGAGATCGACCACCGGCGAGGGCATCACTGCTCGTAGCCGGTCGTAGAGCGCTGCGATGCGGGGCCAGTCGGTATCGGCCGGACTGCGCGCCCGCGCGTGACAGGCTGCAAGCGCGGCCTGCAACACATAGGGGCCATCGCCCCCGAGAGCTTCGGCACGGGCCAGCGCGTCAAGGCCCCGGCGGATCAGCAGTTGGTCCCAGCGTGCGCGGTTTTGCTCGGTCAGGGTCGAGAGGGCGCCGTCCGGCCCGATGCGTGCGGGCAGGCGCGATGCCTGGATTTCCATCAGAGCCAGCAGACCGAACACCTCGGCATCCTCGGCCATCAGACCCGCCAGCATGCGGCCCAGCCGTTGTGCCTCCAGGCACAGGCCCGGCCGGACAAGGTCGTCGCCGGCCGTGGCAGCATAGCCTTCATTGAAGATGAGGTAGATGACCTCCAGCACCGAGGAAAGACGCACTGCACGCTCGGCACCGCGCGGCACCTCGAAGCTAAGCCCCGCCTTTCCGATCGTCCTCTTCGCGCGGACGATGCGCTGGGCGATCGTCACCTCGCTCGACAGGAAAGCACGGGCGATCTCGTCCGTCGTCAGGCCGCCGATGACACGCAGCGTGAGCGCTGCGCGAGCGTCGGCCGAAAGTATCGGGTGGCAGGCTGTGAAGATGAGGCCCAGCAGCTCGTCGCCAAGATCGTCGTTCATGGCCATTTCGTTTCCCTCGGCCGTACGGTCGCACTCGCCGTCCAGCTCCCGGGCGATCTCCTCATGCTTGCGCTCGCGCATCTTGTCGCGACGGATCGCGTCGATGGCGCGGCGTTTGGCGACCGTCATCAGCCAAGCGCCGGGATTGGCCGGAACGCCGGTCCTGGACCATTCGGAGAGGGCTATGACCAGGGCGTCCTGCACCAGTTCCTCTGCAAGGTCGACATTGCGCACGAGGCGGGCCAGGCCCGCAATGAGCCGGGCCCGTTCAATGCGAAAAATCGCCTCGATCGCCTGGTGCGTCTCGCCTGCGGTCATGCCGCCTTGTCGGCCAAAGCCACAATGGAGGCAAGCAGGTTGCGGCCGACAGGTTCAGTTGCCGCTGCGCTTCTCGCGCGTCCGGTCACGGATTTCCGTGACCTCCGGCGTCAGATTCCCATTGCCAATCAGCCATCTCGTACAGCGGCCGGATTTCGATCTCGCTCGGTCCCGGCATGGGATTGGGGCAGCGCTTCACCCAGGCGACCGCCTCGTCCATGTCCTTGACTTCCCAGAGCCAAAAACCGGCGACCAGTTCGCGGGTCTCGGCGAAAGGCCCGTCGATGACCGTCCGGCGGGGACCATCGAACGCAACGCGCTTGCCCTGCGAGGAGGGCTTGAGGCCGTCGGCGTCGAGCAAGATGCCGGCATTGCGCAGCTCGTCGTTAAATCTGCCCATCGCCTCCATCGCCTCTTTCGCCTCGGGCGTCGGGAGAAAGCCCTTTTCGCTATCCTCGGTAGCCTTCACGAGCACCATCACACGCATCGTCTGTCTCCTTGTTTGAGCCGGCCTCACCGACCGGCAGCGAAACGACGAACGGAGTTTAGGAAATCGACATTGTCCTGCAGATTTTTTTTCGAGCTTGAAGAGAAAGATGCCGATGGCTGCTCCCCTGGTCAGGGGTCGCGATGGCGCGATATCGAGATTGGGCGCTACGCTGGTCGCGGATTGTAAGTAATTCTACGCTAAAGTCCTCCGCGTCCAGCCGCGTTGGTTCCGCTCTTGGACCCGACACGCATGAGTGGCCTGCCTAAACCATTTCGGGACGTTTAGAAGCCTCGCGGATCGCCTTGTGCACGCGGCGCTGCAAATCCATGAAGGCCGGAGTTTCCATGACCTCTTCCCGGCGCGGGCGCTCGATATCGACATTGAAGGTCTGCATGATGCGTCCCGGCCCGATCCCCATCACGACGATGCGGTCCGACAGGTAGACGGCTTCTTCCACATCATGGGTGACGAAGAGCACGGTGAGCCTGTGCTCCTCCCAGATCTGCGTCAGGAGTTCCTGCATCTGATGCCTGGTCAAGGCATCGAGCGCGCCAAAGGGCTCGTCCATCAGAAGCATTTTGGGTCGATAGGAAAGGGCACGCGCTATGGCCACGCGCTGCTTCATGCCGCCAGAAAGCTCAGATGGATAGCGATTGGCGCTATGAGGGAGCTTGACCAGATCGAGATGCTCGCGCGCTATCCTGCGGCAGGTCGCGCGGTCATGACCCGCGGCCTTGAGCGCGAACTCGATGTTCTGCTGCGCCGTCAGCCAGGGAAGCAGGGTGTAGGACTGAAAGACGACGCCGCGGTCGAGGCCCGGCCGCAGGATCGGCGCACCATCGATAGCAAGATCTCCCGCCTCGAAATCCTGCAGTCCGGCAACGATCGACAGCAGCGTGCTCTTGCCGCAACCCGACGTGCCCACCAGCGAGACGAACTCGTTGTCGGCAAGATCGAGATTGATATCGCGCAGTACTTCCGTGCGCCGCGCGCCCGTGCCGAAGCTTTTGTGGAGGCCTTCGATCCGCAATTTGGGCAAACTCATCGGCCCGGCCTCATTGCACGTGGCCCTCCTGCCGGAACAGCACTTTTCCCAGTGCCTTCATGACCTGGTCGGTAATGAGGCCAAGCACGCCCAGCAGCAGGATGTAGCCGATGATGGTGTTTGTCTGGAAATAGCGCTGGGACACGGTGATGCGGTAGCCGAGGCCTGATGTCGCCGCGACAAGTTCTGCCAACACCAGCCAGGTCCATGCCCAGCCGAGACTGATGCGCAGCGTATCCCAAATGCCTGGCAAGGCGCTGGGAACGACGATGCGCGTCAGGATCTTGCGATCCGGCAGGCCGAGCGTCCTGCCAAGGCCGATGAAATCAGCGGGAACCCGCTTCACATTGTCCATGATCATCAGCACCTGCTGGAAGAAGGTGCCTATGAAGATAATCAAGAATTTCTGGGCATCGCCAGTCCCCGACCACAGGATGGAGAGAGGCACGAAAGCAACCACCGGCATGTAGCGGATGAAATCCACAAGCGGCTCGATCGCCGCTTCCCAGGTCCTGAAGCTGCCGATCAGCACGCCAATCGGAATCGCCAATGCCGAGGCGATGAGGAAGCCAACAGAAATACGGTATATCGAGGCCCTGAGATCCAGCCATAGCGTGCCGTCACCCGAGAGCTTGCCGAGCTGGGTCACCACGCTTCCCGGCGACGGCAGGAAAATTGGCTTTACCAATCCCAGCCCCGTTGCCGCCCACCAGGCGAGGCCGAGGCCGGCAAAGACGGCCACTGCTATCATCAGGAAGCGTGAGCGTGCGATGGGCGCGCCCCTACCCGCGGGTCGGCGCCGGCGGCTGGGGGGGTTGATAACCCGCCCCCGCGCGGGGTGAGACGGGGTTGGGGTGGTGGCCCCCTGCGCGGCCCATTTCGTGACCCCCCCCCCCCCGC